>NZ_JBKBXB010000005.1:0-107095 GCF_046313975.1 Hyphomonas sp.
GGTGCCTTCGGTGAGGCGGGTTTCTACGGCGAGGCCGCCGCGGTGGTGGGCCATGATGTGTTTGACGATGGCGAGGCCGAGGCCGGTGCCGGTGATCTTGCCTCCGCGCGACTGGTCGGCGCGGTAGAAGCGTTCGCCGAGACGCGGCAGGTGTTCGCGCTCGATGCCGGGGCCTTCATCTTCCACACGCAGCCAGACGGCGGGCTCCGGCGCGGCGGTGCGGGCGAGCGATTGCAAGAGCGTCATGCGCTGGGCGCCGTCCCAGCGCTGGGAGGCGGCGGTGCGCGCCTCGGCCAGTGAGGGCGCCGGGCCGTAGCGCAGGGTGACGGATGCTCCGGACACGGAATATTTCACCGCGTTGGAGACGAGGTTTTCCACGACCTGGATCATCTCGTCGCGGTGAGCCGTGACGGTGGGCATCGCGCCCGCGCTTTCGACCTTCAGCGTGATGCCTTTCTCTGCCGCGATCGGCTGCAGAGCGGCGATGGAGGCGGAGACGATCTCGGCAAAATCCTCTCGGCCCTTGGGCGGGACGTGTTCGGCCGATTCGATGCGCGAGAGCGAGAGGAGATCGGCGATCAGGCGGCTCATCCGGTCGGACTCGCCGGCCATGATGTCGAGGAAGCGGCCCCAGGAGTCCTTGTCGTCCTTCGCCGGGCCGCGCATCGTTTCGATGAAGCCGGAGATGGCCGTGAGCGGCGTGCGCAGCTCGTGGCTGGCGTTGGCGAGGAAGTCGGCGCGGGCACGGGCGGCGCGTTTGACGGGGGTGAGGTCTTCGAGGAGGACGAGGACGTTCCTGCCGGCCGGGATGCGGCTGACATGCGCGCGCCAGGTTTCGTCGGGTCCGGTTTCAAGCTCGGTGGTGACGGGCGCTGGCGCGCCGCGGGCGAGGGCTTCGTCGATGGCGGCGAGGAGCGCGGGCGAGCGGATCACGGCGCTGGCGCGGGCAACCGGAAGGTTACCGAGCTGGAAGACCTCGTCCGCCGGCGTGTTCCAGGCGAGGATTTTCTGGCCGGGGCCGATTTCAATGGCAGGTAGCGGCAGGGCGGTCAGCAGCGTGGCGGAGGTTTCCGGCGCGGTGGGGCGGGCAGTGTCGGCCGGGGCCGGGCTGGACGGTTCCACGGGAACACGCGCACCCGAACCGACATACCAGGCAGCGGCCACCGAGCCGATGACACCCAGCGCGCTGATCGCCTCGACGAAACCGAGCGCGCTGGAGGCGGCCAGCATCAGCAAAACCAGGCCGGTGGTGCCGAGCAGGACGGTGAAATCCCGCGCGCGCCCGGTCATCGGCCGGCGCACCGGGGGCTCTGCCTGAATTTCGTGTTTGGAATCCATGACTTCCCGGCACCGCGCCCTAGTTTTGAGAAAGGCTCAATACACTGGCGCTACCCTCTGCAGCTGCCCCTGCCAAGGGCTGCCCCCGGCGTGTATGCTGTCCGATGTCCGGGTCATTCAATGTAAATTATTGAATTTCGATAATTTCATATTGACGCTCGGCAAGAGCGGGCGTATCGGAACGCGAAAACCATATGGGGCCCAGCGCTACCCTCATGCATAAATCCTTCCTCCTTCTCAGCTCCGCCATGCTGGCAGCCTGTGCCACGTCCCCGGCCCCGGCGGAACGCTTCATCGATGGCCGCAATGCGCTGGTCGACACGCTGCCGGATGCCCCGGCGGAGTGGGCGGCGCGCGGCGTGGCCGGCAAGGCGCCGACGGCCGACTGGCTGATCCAGTTCAATGATCCGAAACTGACCGAGCTGGTGACCGAAGCGCTGGCGAAGAACACGACGCTGGAATCGCGCGCGGCACTGAACCGGGCGAGCCGGGCGGCGGCGCGCGCCTCGCGCAGCCAGCGCCTGCCGAGCCTGTCGGGCTCGCTGACGGCAGGCGGCACCTCGACCGGCCTGATCGTGGCCGGGCAGGAGGAACGGTTCAATGACCCGACTTACGGGTTCAGCCTGAGCGCCAGCTGGGAAGCGGACCTCTGGGGCCGGGTGTCTAACTCGATCGCGCAGGCGGACGCAGACCTGGCCGCGAGCGATGCCGACCTCGCCGCAACCGAGCTTTCGGTCGCAGCGCAGACGGCGATTGCCTGGATCTCGCTGAACGAAGCGGTCGCGCAGGAGCGCATTGCGCTGCTCTCGTACGAGGCGCGTGAGCGTGTCCTGACGATTACCGAGCGGCGGGTGAAATCCGGTGTGCTGGGCCCGCTGGAGCTGCGCACCGCGCGGTCGTCGCTGGCCGGGGCAGAAGCCGTGATTGCATCGCGCCGTCAGGCATCGACCGAAGCGGCGCGGCGGCTGGAAGTGCTGCTCGGCCGCTATCCGCGCGCCGAGATTGCCGCGAGCGCGACCATTCCGGAGCTGGGCCCGATGGAAGCGGAAGGCAACCCTGCCCTGCTCCTGTCGCGCCGCCCGGACATTGCCGCGCTGGAAGCGCAGGTGGTCAGCGCCGGCCTGCGGGCCGAGGATGCGCGTCTGGCGATGCTGCCGGCCCTGCGGCTGACGGCGTCAGGCGGAAATGATGCAACCGAGCTGCAGGATGTGTTCGACCCGGCGCTGATCGGGGCCCGGCTGATCGCGAACCTGACCCAGCCCCTGTTTACCGGCGGGCGCCTGAAGGCGCAGCAGGAAGCCGCGCTGGCCCGGCTGGAAGCGAGCGTTGCGTCCTATGCCGGCGGCGTGCTGGTGGCCTGGCGCGAAGTGGAAGATGCTCTGACCGCAGACGTTCTGCTGGCCCAGCAGGAGGCGGCACAGTTCACTTCCTTCGAGGAAGCGCGGTATGCCGAAGACCTGGCGGAGCGCCAGTATATCAGCGGCACGATCACCATCTTCAACCTCATCGACGCCCAGACGCGCCGCCTGACGGCGGAAAGCCAGTTCATGTCGGCGCGTGCCAGCCGGGCGCGCAACCGGGTGTCCTACCATCTCGCCCTTGGCGGAGGCGTCCCCGTCGCCGCTGCTGACGACTTCCTCTTCGAACCAGATGCCGCAGAACCCGGCAGGAGCCAGTAATTATGGGACGTCTTATCGCCATCATCGCCCCGATCGCCATCATCGCCATTCTCGGCGTCGGTGGCTTCATTGCCATCCAGGCGATGAAACCGGAGCCGGAAAAGAATGAGGAACCGCGGGCCGGCCTCAACGTATTTGCAGAACCGGTGCGCGAAGGCGCGCTGACGCTGACGGTGAGTGCGCAGGGCGAAGTGAAACCGAGGCGCGAGATTGTCGTCGCGCCGCAGATTTCGGGGCGTATCTCGTTCGTCTCGCCGGACTTCATCGATGGCGGCTTCATCCGCCGCGGCCAGGTGCTGATCCGCGTTGAAGCGCAGGATTATGAACTCGGCGTGGTGCGGGCCCGTTCGACCGTGGCCTCGGCAGAGCAGCGCCTTGCGCGCGAGATCGCCGAGTCTGAACTGGCGTTGCAGGACCTTGAAGACCTCGGCATGTCGGACGCCTCTCCCCTCGCCCGCCGCGAGCCGCAGCTGGCAGAGGCCCGCGCGTCGCTGGAAGCGGCGAAGGCGCAGCTTCAGGACGCTGAACTGGCACTCGCCCGCACGGCCGTGGTTGCGCCCTTCGATGGCCGCGTGCGCGAACGCGCCGTGGATATCGGCCAGGTCGTTGCGCCGGGACAATCGCTGGGCCGCATCTTCGGCACCGACGTGGTTGAGGTTTCCCTGCCGCTGAAGGATGCCGAACTGGGCCGCCTCGGCCTGCCGATTGCGTTTGCCGCGAGCGAGGCGACACCGGGTCCGGAAGTCGTGTTCACGGCCACGGTCGGCGGCGAGCCGCGCAGCTGGCGCGGCACGGTGGTGCGCACCGGCGCTGCCATCAATCCGCAGACGCGGCAGATCAATGTCATCGCCGAACTGCCCGATCCGTTCGGCAAGGGCGCTGACAATGGCGCACCGATGGCGCCTGGACTGTTCGTGAACGCACAAATCCAGGGCCGCAGCCTGGATCAGGTGCTGATCGCCCCGCGCGCCGCCCTGCGCGGCACGGACAAGCTGTATATCGGCGACCCGGAAAGCGGGAAGCTGTCGATCCGCACCGTGGACGTGGCCTTCTCCGACAAGGACGGCGCCTACTTCCACGAAGGCGCGGCGGCCGGCGAGCTTGCCATCATCAGCCCGATCCAGGCGCCGTTCGACGGCATGAGCCTGACGGTGATGCAGCGCATGCCGGACGGAACCGTGAAAGTGCATAACCCACCCAAGGCCGCCGGCAGTGACAAGGCCAACCCGGCGGAGACCAAGACGGCGGCCAATGCTGAGGGAGCCGCACAATGAACGGCATCGTCTCCTGGTTTGCCCGCAACTCGGTTGCGGCAAACCTGCTGATGTTCATCTTCTTCGCAGGCGGTGTCTTCGGATATTCCGCGATGGAACGGGAGATGTTCCCGGTCGTGAAGGTCTCGGGCGCTTCGGTGTCGGTGGCCTGGACCGGCGCCTCCCCGCGCGACATCGAAGACCAGATCGTCACTCGGATCGAAGAGGCCGTTGCCGATATCAACGGCCTCGACCGTATCACGTCGGTGGCGAGCGAAGGTTTCGGCGTGGTCAATATCCGCGGCCGTGACGACATCGACATGACGGAATTCCTCGACGAGGTGAAACTCCGCGTCGACCAGATCAACAACCTGCCCCAGGCGGCCTTCCAGCCGCAGGTGACGCGCTGGGAGCAGCGCAACTGGTTCATGGGCCTCGCCGTGCATGGCGACCTCGATGCGCGCACGCTCCGCAAGATCGGCGACAAGGTGCGCGATGACATTGCCCAGCTGCCGGGCGGCGAACTCGCCGTGCTGCAGGGCACGCAGGCCGAACAGGTCAGCATCGAAGTTTCCGAGGAAGCGCTGCGCCGTTTCGGCCTCAGCCTCGGCGACGTGGCGCAGGCCGTGCGCCGCTCCTCGCTCAACTCCTCCGGCGGACGCATTGAATCGCCTGTCGGTGATGTGTCGCTGACCGCGCGCAACCTCGCCGATACGGCAGAGCAGTTCGACGAGATCATCATCCGTCAGTCGATGGAGCAAGGCACCGTTCGCGTGGCCGATGTGGCGACCGTGATCGACGGCTTCGTCAGCAACCGCCTGCAGACGAGCTTCAACGGGCGCACCTCGGTGTTCGTGATGATGCCCGAGCCTGACACAATGGACATCACGCGCTATGCGGAAGGCTTCCGGAACTATATCGAGCGCGCCAATGATCCGGCCAACGGCATCCTGCCCGAAGGCGTGAAGATCGACATCCTGTGGGACGATTCCGAAACCTTCCAGGCCCGGATGGACCTGATCAGCACCTCCGCCCTGCAAGGCGCCGTGCTGGTGATGCTCGTGCTGATCCTGTTCCTGCGCCCGATCGTGGCCTTCTGGGTGACGAT
Source organism: Hyphomonas sp. (assembly GCF_046313975.1). GTDB lineage: Bacteria > Pseudomonadota > Alphaproteobacteria > Caulobacterales > Hyphomonadaceae > Hyphomonas. The sequence goes on from NZ_JBKBXB010000005.1 coordinate 5,379, forward strand.
CGGCATTTTCACCGCCTTTGCCGGCGCCGTGATGCTGCTGCCGACCTTCGGTGTGTCTTGGAACATCCTGTCGACCTTTGCGGTGCTGCTGGTCATCGGGGTGATTGTGGATGACGCCATCATTGTCGGCGAGAACATACACAGGGAAGTGGAAAGCGGGCGGCGCGACGGCATCGATGCCGCCGTGATCGGCACGCAGCTGGTCATCAAGCCGGTGATCTTCGGGGTTCTGACCACGATCATCGCCTTCCTGCCCTGGGCCTTCATCACCGGCCCGACGCGGATGTTCACGCAGCAGATCACCTTCGTTGTGGTCGCCGCGCTGCTGATCTCGATCATCGAGTCGATGTTCATCCTGCCGGCGCACCTTGCGCACATGAAGAAGCAGAAGTTCGATGGGCCGGTCGGCAAGTTCATGGCCCTGCAGCGCCGCATCGCGGACAGCCTGCTCTGGTTTGCCAATCACATCTACCGCCCGGTACTCGAACTCGCGATCCGGTTCCGGTATGCGACGGTGGCCCTGTTCATCTCCTTCTTCATGCTCGCCATCTCGCTGCAGTCGAGCGGACTTGTGCCGTTCAAGTTCATGCCGGAGATCGAGGCGGACCTGATCCAAGTCAACATCCAGATGCCGGACGGCACGCCGTTCGAGCGTGTGCTGCAGGTGCGCGACCAGCTGCATGCGGGCATCGAGGCGGCCCGCGTTTCCACGGACCGCGCGCATCCGGAAATCGAGGGCGGGCTTATCCGAGACGCGTCTGTCGTGGCTGGCGGGCGCCAGGTTCAGGCCTGGATCGGCCTGGTGCCGCCGGAGGAGCGCCCCGAGGACATCCGCTCCAAGGACATCGCCGAAGAGCTTCGCGAAGCGACCGGCGATATTCAGGACGCGGAGGAAATCAACTTCGAGTTCACCTTCAACCGCCCGGATACGGGCGTGACCTTCGCGCTCAGCCATCCGGACCTCGACAGGCTGCGCGCGGCGGCGGACTACATGAAGGCGCACCTCGCCAACTATTCGGAAGTCTATGACATTACCGACAACCTCTCCTCTGCGGCCGAGGAAATCCAGATTCGGATGAAACCCGGCGCGGAGACGCTCGGCGTTACGCTTCAGGACGTATCGAACCAGTTACGCCAGGCCTATTTCGGCGAGTTGGCAGACCGCATGGCCCGGGATGGTCAGGACGTGGAAGTACGCGTGCGCCTGCCGGAAACAGACCGCAACGATCTCGACAGCCTCGCCTCCATCCGTATCCGGACGATTGACGGGCGCGAGATTCCGGTCACGGAAGTTGCGGAGTTCACCTATGCGCCCGGCATCAACCGCATCGTGCGCCGCAACCGCGTGCGTTCGGTCAGTGTCACGGCCGAAGTGCTCGGCGATGGCGGGCGCGGCCGCATCATGGAAGCGATGGAGAAGGATTTCTGGCCACAGTTCCGGCAAGAGTTCCCGGACGTGATCCGCGGCGAGGCCGGCGGCTTCGAGCAGGAGCAGGAATTCTTCGCAGAGATCAACCGGCTGCTGCTGATTGCCTTCGGCGCAATGTACATGCTGCTGGCGATTGCGTTCCGCTCCTACGCTCAGCCCGTGCTGCTGATGACAGCCCTGCCCTTTGCTTATTGCGGGGCGATCTTCGGACTGGCCATCACCGGTACGCCGATGGCGATGTTCGCCTTCTTCGGCATCGCGGCAGCGGCCGGCGTCGTGATCAACGACAACCTCGTGATGATCGACTATGTGAACCGCAGGCGCGACGAAGGTGCAGGCGCGGTGCAGGCGCTGGTGGATGCCGGCGTCTCGCGCTTCCGCCCGATCCTCTTGACCTCGGTGACGACCTTTGTCGGCATCCTGCCGCTGCTCGCCGAGAAATCGGTGCAGGCGCAGTTCCTGCAGCCGATGATCGTGTCGCTCGGCTATGCGGTGGCGTTCGCGCTGTTCGTGTCGCTGCTGATGGTGCCGGCGATGTATGCGGTCGGTGTCGAGATCGGTCGTATCTTCCGCTGGACCTGGGGCGGCAAACCTTACCGCCAGATCGGCGAGAGCTATAGCGGCCATGCGACCATCGATGAGGAAGAACTTATCGGCACCAGCGCCGGACACGGCACCGCCCGTCCGTCGCCTGCAGAGTAATCCGGCCTCAGAGCCACCGCGTAGAGTAGTTGCAGTTTACAGGGACGCTCCGCTTGTCTGGTGGGGCCATACAGGGAGTATTACAATGAAACGTCTCATGCTTGGCGCAGCGTCGCTCGCGCTCATCACGGCCTGTGCACATCACACGGATGTTGCAGCACCGGCACAGGCAGATGCAAAGCCGGCCGGCCCGGCGATGACCGCGGAAGGCAAATACCTGACGCCCGAGGGTCTTGAATTGTCCGCGCCGGACGAGTGGGGCGCATGGGGCATCAATCTCGATTTCCGCAATACGGACGTGAAGCCGGGTGATGACTTCAACGCCTATGTCAACGGCGCCTGGATTTCGACGTTTGAAATTCCCGCTGACCGGACGCGCTATGGATCGTTCGATCTTCTCGGCGAGAAATCCGAGCAGCGCGTGCGCAAGATCATCGAGGAGCTGAGCGCCGCTTCGCCGGATGCCGCAACGCTGGAAGGCAAGATTGCCGCCTATTACAATGCCTATACCAATACCGACGCGATCGAAGCGGCAGGCATCGCGCCGGCAGAGCCGGTGCTTGCGCAGATCAAGGCGGCGGCGACGCGCGAGGATCTTGCGGTCCTGTTCGCCACCAATGGCGTGCCCTCCCCGTTCGGCGGCTTTGTGGATGTCGATTCCAAGCAGCCCGACCAGTACATCTTCTATGTGAACCAGGCCGGTCTCGGCATGGGCGACCGTGATTACTACCTCGTCGATAGCGAGAAGAATATCGAGCTGCGCGCGGCCTATGTGGCGATGCTGACGACCCTGCTGACAGAAGCGGGTTTTGCCGATCCGGCAGCGTCTGCAGCCCGTGTTCTCGAGCTTGAAACCTCGATCGCGAAAGCGCACTGGGACCGCGCCATCGGACGCAACCGCAACCTCACCTACAACAAGCTGTCGAAAGCCGAGTTGATCGCGCTCGGCGGGGCCTTTCCGACGGCGAAAGTGCTGGAGGAATCGGGCCTAGGCGGACAGGAATTCTTTGTCGTCCGCCAGGTTACTCCGACGGCGGAAGAAATCGCCGAGAACGGCCTGTCGGCAGAAGATGCTGCCAAGGTCGCCGGCGGCGGTGTCGAAGGCATCTTCAGGATCATGGCCGAAGCGCCGATGGACAGCTGGAAAGCCTGGCTTGCTGCCGGCTACCTGCGCGCCAGTGCAGACGTGCTGCCGAAGCGGATCGATGATGCGGTGTTCGCCTTCTACGGCACGGCCCTGACTGGCACGACAGAGCAGCGCCCGCGCTGGCGCCGCGGCGTGACGGCAGTCGAAGGCTCGCTCGGCGAAGGCGTCGGCAAGGTCTATGCCGAGCGCTACTTCCCGGCCGAGAACAAGGCCGAGATGGACAAGCTGGTGGCCAACCTGCGCAAGGCAATGGCGTCGAACCTCGACGAGCTTACCTGGATGAGCGACACGACCAAGGCGGAAGCACGCGACAAGCTCGCCAAGTTCACGCCGAAGATCGGCTACCCGGAAAAATTCGAGACCTATGACGCGCTGGTGGTTGGCGACAGCGCCTTCGCCAACGCAGCTGCGGCGGGCGAATGGGCCTACAATGACATGATCTCGAAGCTCGGCCAGCCGATCGACAAGACGGAATGGGGCATGCTGCCCCAGACGGTGAACGCCTATTACTCGCCGAACCGCAACGAGATCGTCTTCCCGGCCGCGATCCTGCAGCCGCCTTTCTTCAACCTGTCGGCTGACCCCGCGATCAATTACGGCGCCATCGGCGGCGTGATTGGTCACGAGATGGGCCACGGCTTCGACGACCAGGGTTCGAAATCGGATGGCGACGGCGTTCTGCGCAACTGGTGGACGCCGGAAGACGAAGCCAACTTCCGCGAACTGACAGACGCGCTGGTGGGCCAGTACAACAAGTTCTGCCCGCTGGATGATGGCCAGACCTGCATCAACGGCCGTCTCGCCCTTGGCGAAAACATCGGCGACCTCGGCGGCCTGTCGATGGCCCACAAGGCCTACCGCCTGAGCCTCGACACGAATGGCGACGGTGTCGTCAGCGCAGACGAGGAAGCCCCCGTGCTGGACGGCCTGACAGGCGACCAGCGCTTCTTCATGGCCTGGGGCCAGGTGTGGCGGGCGAAGTACCGCGACGAAGCCCTCCGCCGCCAGCTGCAGCAGGGCCCGCACTCGCCGCCGGAATTCCGGGTGAATGGCATCGTGCGCAACTTCGACGAATGGTACGAAGCCTTTGATGTGCAGCCCGGAGACGCGCTCTATCTTCCGCCTGAAGAGCGTATCCGCATCTGGTAACGATAGAAAACCTTTATGAAGCAAGGCGTACGCCCAAAACAGGGTGTACGGCCGAAACGGCGCATTAACTTGGCGCAGATTATGCATCTTCCCAGGCGAGCTGTTCCAATCCTGCTCGCCGGAAGTTCTTAACCATGTCCCTGCTGTCCGCCCTGTTCGGCAAAAAGCCCGTGAAAGTCGAGCCGAAGCGACTGGCCCAGGTCGTGAACGCCGAGCCCGACAGCGCGCGCCCGGTCCGGGCGATGACGTATCGCGAGGCCTATGTGGTTTACGAGTCCGGCTACCGCCGCAAAGGCATCGTGCTGGACCATGCGGACAATGGCGTTCGCCTGCGCTTTCCGAGCAATGAACGCCTGCCCGCTGTCGTGACCCTGAACGCAAGGGCAATCGGCCTGGAAGGCGTGGCGGATGTGGTCTGGCAGAAGAACAGCGAAGCCGGCCTGCGTCTTCGCAGCTAGCCCCTCCCCGGCGCATTCGCGCGAGTCCCCTTGCCAATTGCTACATGCAGGCGCTTCCTGAAACGGGGGGCTATCGCCATGCAAGGGAGACATCCATGGCCATCATGAAGTCCGAAGAGATCCTGTCGGAATCCTCGAAATCCTTCGAGGATGCGATCCAGACCGCTGTCAGCCGCTTTTCGAAGACCGTGCGGGGGCTTGCCTCCTGCCATGTCAATTCGATGTCGACGACCATCAAGGACGGCAAGATCGACATGTACCGGGTCAACATGCAGATGACCTTCGAGGTCGATGCCGGCAGCGACAAGGGCGGCAACGGCAAGAAGAAGAAATAGCCGGGCCGGGCCTTCCGGCTCCGCATCATCACTTTTGCGGGCGCAGCCGTGTCCGGGGATGACGCCGGGCGCGTTAGGGATATATCTTGCGCATCAAGATAGCCGGAGCTCCCCTGATGAAACCCCTTCTGCCTGCCCTGATTGCCGCCTGCATCGCTGCTGCCGCCTGCGGCGCGCCTGCTGCGAGCGAACCGCCTGCCGCCTCAACCCAGGGAGTTCCCATGTCCGCCACCCAGTTCACCAGCATCGACGGCAAGCCGATGGACCTGACCGCGCTCGGCGCGAAGGCCGTGCTCGTCGTCAATACGGCGTCGAAGTGCGGGTTCACCCCTCAGTACAAGGGCCTGCAGGCCCTGTACGAGGAGAAGAAGGACGAGGGCCTGGTCATTGTCGGCGTGCCATCGAATGACTTCATGGGCCAGGAGCCGGGCACCGAAGAGGAAGTGAAAACCTTCTGCGAGATCAATTACGGCGTCACCTTCCCGCTGACCAAGAAGTATCATGTCAAAGGCAAGGACGCGCACCCGTTCTATACGGCCGCAAAGGCCACCATCGGCAAGGAGGCCGAGCCGGGCTGGAACTTCCACAAGATCCTGATCAAGGGCGACGGTACCCCGGTGAAGGCCTATGGCTCCAAGGTGAAACCGGAAGACAAGGACCTTGCCGCCGACATTGATGCCATCCTGAAGGGCTGACCTGCGCGTCACCTTGACGAAACGGCATCGGCGGCGCCTAAGTTGCTTTTTTGCACCCGCTCAGAAACTTCAGGAAGGAACGCCCCATGTCTGATAAAGATCCGGTTGTCATCGTCGGTATGGCCCGCACCCCCATGGGAGGCCTGCTGGGTGACCTTGCAGGCTTCTCGGCAAACGAGCTGGGCGCGCTTGCCATCAAGGCGGCGGTCGCTGAGGCGAAGCTGAAACCTGGTGAAGCCAACGAGATCATCATGGGCAACTGCCTGCCGGCAGGCCAGGGTCAGGCCCCTGCCCGCCAGGCGGGGATCAAGGCCGGAGAGGACAAGGGCCTCGAGGCGACCACGATCAACAAGATGTGCGGTTCCGGCATGCAGGCAGCCGTGATGGGCCGCAACGCCATCCTCGCGGGGGACGCGGAAATCGTCATCGTCGGCGGGATGGAATCGATGACCAATGCGCCGCACCTGCTGAACGTCCGCAAGGGCCACAAGTACGGCACCATGGGCGCCGAGGACCATATGGCGCTCGACGGCCTGACGGATGCCTATGCCAAGGGCCCGATGGGTGTGTTCGCCGACAAGATCGCCGGCGAGTACCAGTTCACCCGCGAGCAGCAGGATGCCTACGCGCTGGAAACGCTGACGCGCGCGCAGAACGCCACCAGGAACGGCAAGTTCAAGCGCGAGATCACGCCTGTTACTGTGAAGGGCAAGAAGGGCGACATCGTCATCGACACGGACGAGCTGCCGCGCACCGCGATGCCGGAAAAGATCCCGACGCTGAAGCCTGCCTTCTCGAAGGACGGCACGGTGACGGCTGCAAACGCTTCGGCGATTTCGGACGGCGCTGCCGCGCTGGTGCTGATGAAGGAATCCGAAGCGAAGAAACGCGGCCTGAAACCGCTCGCCAAGATCGTCGCCTCGTCCAGCCATGCGCATGAGCCGGAATACTTCACCACGGCGCCTGTGCCGGCGATGCAGAAGGCGCTGAAGAAGGCCGGCTGGAAAACCGAGGATGTCGATCTCTGGGAAATCAACGAGGCGTTTGCCGTCGTGCCGATGATCGCAATGAAAGAGCTCGGCATCAGCCATGACAAGGTAAACGTGAATGGCGGCGCCTGCGCGATGGGCCATCCGATCGGCGCTTCGGGCGCGCGCGTGCTGATCACGCTGATCGCCGCGATGGAAGACCGCGGCGCCAAGAAAGGCGTCGCCTCGCTCTGCATCGGCGGCGGCGAAGGCATCGCGATGGCGGTCGAGCGGGTCTGATCCTGCATCGGCGGACCGGCTGAAAACAGGCCCGGATGATGCAGCCCCGCATTATCCGGGCTTGTTCGTTCGGGGAGCAATCATGCCGCTTCAGAACCGGGTTGATCCTTTCGGCATTCTCCACGCGGTTCCCGACCGAGGCCTGTTCATGGGCAACCGGGGCGGGTGTTTCCACCGCGATGACCAGACGCTGAAAGACCGGCACTGGGCGAGCCGCCAGTGGATCATCTGTGTGCTGGAGTTCAAGGGGCGACGGCGCCCGCTGATGCAGCCCGGTCTGTACACGGAGCTTTTCTTTCTGGATGAGGCCACCGCGCTGGCGGGCGGGCATCGGCCCTGTTTCGAATGCCGGCGCGCGGAGGCGACAGCCTTTCGGAGCGCGCTGGTCAGTGCTGGCAAGCTGGCGCCCGGTGATCTTGTTGCCGCTATCGACGCACACACGGCCGGCGAGCTGCAACCCGTGCTGCAGGGCGCGGCTGAGCGCGAGACCGTAGACCCCACTTCGCTACCGGACGGCGCGTTCTATGCCCATGCGGGCGAGGCCTATCTGAAGACGGCGCAAGGCGCGCGGCGCTGGTCGTTCCAGGGCTATGGCCCTGCCGGGGCGCTGCCTGCGTCCGGGCAGCGCCTGACGCCGCGCCTAACATGTGATGCCCTGCGTGCCGGATACCGGCCCATGCTGCACGCCTCTGCCGAGGCGTGACCCGAGCCACCATTCCGGGTTAGGATGTACCGGGAGACAGGGGAGTTGCCCGATGGCCGACTATTATTCGCTGCCGCCAAAGCAGAAGAAGAAGTTCAACCCCGACTGGCTGGTCCTGCTGTTCCTGCTGCTGTTCCTGCTGGGCCTCGCCGCCACGATCTGGTCGTTGCGCCTGCGTCCCGGAGAGATAGTCGACGACCCTTATCTCAGGACGGCGGCCCTGCCAGAGGCACCCGCGCCGGAGCCAGAGGCCGCCGAACCCGTGATCGAACCTGAGCCGGAGCCTGTGGTGATCGAGGCGGAGCCAGAACCGGAAATTGTTCCTGAACCAGAGCCGGAAGCCGAGCCGCCGCCGCTCTTTTCCGATGCGCGCTGGCGCGAGACGGCACGCTTCACCGGCACGGACAGCGAAGGCCGCAGCGCCGAGTTCACGGCCTATGTCCTCGTCGGCGACGAGACCTGGACCTTCGCCCGCGCAGATTCGATCTTCGTCGCCGGCCTCCATGCGCCGGTGGAGACCGCCTTTTCGAAGCTCGATCTTGGTGAGGGCATATGTTCGCTCTCGCGCGTCATCGCCATTGGCGCTGCGTCCGTCGAAGGCACGGCGGCGCAGAACACGTTCCTGTCCCGCGCGCGCGGCCTGGCCCTCAGCAGCGCCATTGGCGCAAACCTGCCCTGCGAGGAAGGCAGCGTACCCGCCAGCATCCTCGACCTCGGCTACAGCACGCAGAAAGTTACCTGCCCTGCTGGCAAGGCCCTGTGTCCGGAATTATCTGCGCCGCAGCGCCCCATCGCGATGGTGCTCGCTGTGGCGGATGATCCGGATACGGACATTGGCGCGGCGCTGCAGAACGGGATCAGCCTGCACGAAGAGGCAGGCGGCGAAATATTGCACGGTGTGAAAGTGACCGGCTACTCCGCCTTCCAGTCCGCGTTCGACCTGCTCTGAGACGGACTTATTCGCTGGACTTCGTGCTCTGGCGGACGAGCCCGAGTGGTAGCGCCGTTGTTTTCTTGGCGACGCGGATGACGATGCGCGACTGGACATCCGAGACGAGCTTGGAACCGAGCAGCTTGTCGCGCAGGAAATTGTCATAGGCGTGCATGTCGGTCGTGATGATATGCATCATGTAGTCGACCGCGCCGGTTACCGTCATGCACTCCACAACCTCCGGCCAATTCTGCACAAGCGCCTCGAAGGCTTCGAGATTCTCACGGCTGGGCAGGGAGAGCTTCACGCTGGCGATGACTTCAAAATCCAGACCCAGCGCATGATTGTTGATCAGCGTCACCCGCCCGATTATGAAACCTGCCTCTTCCATGCGCTTGATGCGCCGCCAGCAGGGCGACGAGGACAGGCCAACCCGCTCGGCGATTTCGGCCACCGACAGGCTCGCATCTTTCTGAATCAGTTCAAGGATGCGTGCATCCACGCTATCTAGTTCTTGGGACAACTAACCTACAACCCGCCTGTTTATGGAATAATATTCCACAAACTAACAAAAGATGCGCAAGTTAGGCAAGCAATTTCGCACGTTTTGCCCAATAATCTACCAGGGCTCAGGCGAGGATGCGCCGTTCATGAAACACCGCGAAGTAACGCTGGACGACAAATACGATCTTGTCGAGGGCAAGGCCTATATGACCGGCATCCAGGCGCTGGTCCGCCTGCCGCTGGATCGCAAACGCCTCGACCGGTCTGCAGGCCAGAATACCGGGGGCTTCATCTCCGGCTATCGCGGCTCTCCGCTCGGCGGATACGACCAGCAGCTGCGCGCGGCGCAGAAATGGCTGGACGCGCATGATATCAAGTTCTGGGAAGGCCTGAACGAAGACCTGGGCGCCACCGCCGTGTGGGGCAGCCAGCAGCTCGGCCTGTTCCCGGGCGCCAAGTTCGATGGCCTCTTCGGCATCTGGTATGGCAAGGCGCCCGGCGTCGACCGCACCGGCGATGTGTTCAAGCATGCCAATGCGGCCGGCACGTCTGCGCTGGGCGGCGTGCTGGCCGTGGTCGGCGACGATCATAACTGCAAGTCCTCCACCCTGCCCTCACAATCCGAATACGCGATGATGGATGCCGAGATCCCGGTGCTGAACCCGGCCTCGATCCAGGACGTGCTCGACTATGGAATCCATGGCTGGGAGATCAGCCGCTTCTCCGGCGCATGGACCGGCCTTGTCGCGCTGGCCGATACGATGGATTCCGGATCGGTGGTCGATGTCAGCCTCAACCGCTTTGCCATCCAGCGCCCGGCTTTCGCGCTGCCGGAAGACGGCGTACACATGCGCCGGGGCGATGTGCCGCTGAACAAGGAAGCGCGCCTGCGGCAGGTGAAGCTGCCGGCGGCGCAGGCCTATGTGCGTGCCAACCGGCTGGACCATGTGATCCTGCCCTCGCCGCGCCCGCGCCTTGGCCTGATCGTGACCGGGCAGGCCGCGCGCGATGTGTTCGAAGCGCTTGCCGCACTCGGCGTGTCGCCGGAAGAGGCGGGCAGCCTTGGCCTCACCATCTACAAGGTGGCCATGCCCTGGCCGCTTGAGCCGCAGGGCGTGCGCGAGTTCTGCGCCGGCCTCGAGCGCGTGATCGTCATCGAGCACAAGCGCCCGCTGATCGAGGCGCAGCTGAAAGCCGCCCTGTATGACCTCCCGGACAGCCGCCGTCCGGTGATCGAGGGCAAGAAGGATGCGAGCGGCGCGCCGCTCCTCTCCGACATTGCCTCGCTGACCATTCCGGAAATCGCCCGCGCGCTGATGCACGCCCTTCCCTCGGGTTGGGACACGTCTCGCGCTGCGGCTTACTTCGACCGCGTCGGGCGGGCCGGGGAAGCGGCGCGCACGAATGCGTCGCCGACTGTCCGCACACCGCATTTCTGTTCGGGTTGTCCGCATAATACCTCAACCGTGGTGCCGGAAGGCAGCCGCGCGCTAGCCGGTATCGGTTGCCACTACATGGCGAACTTCATGCCGGACCGGAAAACCGACATGACCAGCCAGATGGGCGGCGAAGGTATCGCCTGGGTCGGCCAGCACTGGGCGACGGACGAAAACCATGTCTTCGTCAACCTTGGCGACGGCACTTATTCGCATTCCGGCAGCCTCGCGATCCGCGCCGCGGTCACCTCCGGCGCGAACATGACCTACAAGATCCTCTACAATGACGCCGTCGCGATGACCGGCGGCCAGCATGTCGAGTCCGGCCAGACGCCCGCGATGATCGCGCAGCAGGTGGAAGCCGAAGGCGTCAAGACCATCCGTATCGTGACGGAAGACCCGACCCGCTATGCCAACGTGCAGGATCTTCCCCGCAGCGTGAAGATTTTCCACCGCGACCATCTCGAAGAAGTGCAGACCGAACTGCGCCAGACGCCGGGCGTCACGGTCATCATCTATGACCAGATGTGCGCGACCGAGAAGCGCCGGCGCTCCAAGCGCGGCATGATCAAGCCGGACCGTGTGCGGACGATCATCAACACGGAAGTCTGCGAAGGCTGCGGCGACTGTTCGCTGAAATCGAACTGCCTGTCAGTGGAACCGGTAGAGACAGACCTTGGCCGCAAGCGCCGCATCAACCAGTCGACCTGCAATACGGATCTTTCCTGCGTCAAGGGCTTCTGCCCGAGCTTTGTGACCATCCAGGATGGCGAGCCCGCCTGGGAAGACCAGCCGCGTCAGGACTTCAACGCCGACGGCCTGCCCCTGCCCGAGACGCCAAGCCTTGCCGAGCCGTGGAACGTGCTGTTCACCGGCGTGGGCGGCACGGGCGTCACGACGGTGGCCGCTGTGCTGGCGATGGCGGCACATGTGGACGGCCATGCCGCTTCATCGCTCGACATGACAGGCCTCGCACAAAAAGGCGGGCCGGTGCTGTCGCACATCCGCTTCGCGCGCGAACCCGAAGCGATCTCGACGGGCCGCGTGCCGCCGGCAAGCGCTGACCTGATCATCGCCTGCGACCTGGTTGTGGCTGCTGGCGGCGACGCGTTGAACCTGATGGATGCGGGCCGCACGGCCGCCTATGCGAACTCGGACGTCACCCCGACTTCGGAATTCATCCGTAACCGGTCGAAACGCTTCGAGAGCGATTTGCTCTCGGCGCGCGTGAAACGGCAGGCGGCAGAGTTTGAAGGCATCGATGCCGAAGCGCTCGCGGTCGGCTACCTGCACGACGCGATCTACACCAATATGATCATGGCCGGGTATGCCTGGCAAAAAGGCAAGCTGCCGGTTTCGCTGCGCGGCCTTTACCGCGCGGTCCGTCTCAACGGCACCAAGGTCGAAGACAATATGGCGGCCTTCAATATCGGCCGGATTGCTGCTGCCGCTCCGGAACGCCTTGCACCGCAAAGCGATCCGCGCGGCGAGGCCCAGCCGAAAACGCTGGACGCGCTGATCGAGGACCGCGCGGCGCGCCTCACGGCCTATCAGAACGCCGCCTATGCCAGCCGCTACCGCGAGGTCGTCGCGGAAGTGCGCCAGGCTGAGGAAGCCAAAGGGCTCGGCGAGGCGCTAACGCGGGCGGTGGCAACCTATGCCTACAAGCTGATGGCCTACAAGGACGAGTATGAAGTGGCCCGTCTGTACACGGACGGCACGTTTGCCCGTCAGCTGGCGAGCCAGTTCAAGGGCGGCAAGCTGCGCTTCTGGCTCGCTCCGCCGATCATCGCCAAGAAGGATGCGAACGGCCATCTCGTGAAGAAACATTTCGGCGCCTGGATGATGACGGGCTTCAAGGTGCTGGCGAAACTGAAAGGCCTGCGCGGCACCAAGCTCGACCTCTTCGGCTATACCGAAGAGCGCAGGATGGAGCGCGACCTGCGTGACATCTATCTCGCCAACATGCGCCGCATCGCCGGCGAGCTCACGGCCGGCAACCATGCCCTCGCCATCGAGATCGCCCGCGTGCCGGATGACATCCGCGGCTTCGGCCATGTGAAGGAAGCCGCCGTGGTGAAAGCGAAGGCGCACGAGACAGAACTCTGGGCCGGCTGGCCCGAAGGCAAGCTGCCGAAGGCGAAAGCAACGCTGATCGCAGCCGCAAAGTAGAGTGGTACCCCACCCTCCCGGGCACTGATCGCCCCGGCATGCGCTCCCGCGCGGCCGGGGCGTTTTCTCATCGGCCTCAGCCGATCGGCGAGACTTCCACGTCGAGGATCTTGCCCTTCTTGCTCATCTTTCTGATTTCGCGCTCGACATATTTGGCTTTCACCTCGCGCGTCTCGGTACGCGTGCCTTTGCCCTTCTTGTAGGTGATATCGAGGCGGACCATCTCGTCCGGCCCATCGAGCGCGTCACCCGTGACGCGAACCGCATAGCCACCCATATTGACGGCGCCTTCCAGCGCAGCGCCGGCAAGGCCGACCGGCACCGTCACGATCTTCGAAGCAAGACAGCCGCCGAGCGGCAAAGTGAGAGCAAGAGCGGCGAGTATGAGCATGCGCATGGACGGGGCCCCCTGGGGTGGCTCCTTATACGCCGGTTTCGTCTTACTTTCTGCTTACCGTTCAGCCACGCGCCAGCGCGTCATCGATCAGCTTGGCCGTTTCGGCAACGCCGTAGAGCGCGGCGAAGTTGCCAAAGCGTGGCCCCTGCTCCTGACCAAGCAGGACTTCATACAGCGCCTTGAACCAGTCGCGCAGGTTCTCGAAGCCGTGATCCTTGCCGACGGCGAAGGTTAGCGTCTGCAGGTTCTCGCCGGTCGGCTCCTCGGCAAAGGTCTTGAAGCGGGCCGAGAGGTCCACCATCGCGGCCCGTTCCTGTTCCGTCGGCGTACGGAAGGTTTTCGCGGGCAGCACGAAGTCGCGGTAATAGCGCATGGCATAGCCGGCGAGATCATTCAGCAGCGGATGGGTTTCCGGCGAGGCGCCCGGCGCATAGCGCGTGATGTAGGCCCAGAGCTGGGACACATCGGTTGGGTTCGCCACCGCGACGAGATTCATCAGCAGCGCAAACGAAACCGGGCTCGACCATTGCGGCGGGCGGCCGGAATGGATGTGCCAGACGGGATTCTCCAGCTGTGCGGCGGCCTCTTCCTGCGAGAACTTCTCGAGGAAGGTCAGGTATTCGTCTACCGCCTTCGGAATGACATCAAAATAGAGCTTCTTGGCGACGCGCGGCTTCTGGAACTGGAACAGCGCGAGGCTCTCATCCGGCGCATAGGTCAGCCATTGCTCGACTGCGATGCCATTGCCCTTGGTTTTTGAAATCTTCTCGCCCTTCTCGTCCAGGAACAGTTCGTAGACATACTGTTCCGGCGGCCGGTGGCCGAGGATGCGGCAGATTTTCGAATAGATGGGCGCGTTGGCCTGATGATCCTTGCCGAACATTTCAAAGTCAACGCCGAGCGCCGCCCAGCGCATGCCGAAATCAGGCTTCCACTGCATCTTCACGGCGCCGCCGGTGACGGGCAGCGTCACGTCCGTGCCGTCTTCATCCGTGAACGTCACTTCACCCTTAGCTGCGTCCACCTTCTTCATCGGCACATAGAGCACGCGCCCCGTGCTCGGGCTGATCGGCAGGAAAGGCGAATAGGTCGCGCGCCGCTCTTCGCCCAGCGTCGGCAGCATCACATCCATGATCGCCTGGTATTTCTCCGCCGCGCGCAGCAGCATCGCGTCGAAGCGTCCGGATTTGTAGCAATCCGTCGCCGAGAGGAATTCATACTTGAAACCGAACTGATCGAGGAAGGCGCACAGGCGCGCGTTCATATGCCGGCCATAGGATTCGTGTGTGCCGAACGGGTCGGGCACCACGGTCAGCGGCATCTGCAGGTATTGTTCCAGCGATTTCGGGTTCGGCACCGTGTCCGGAATCTTCCGCATGCCGTCCATATCGTCGGACACGCAGATCAGGCGCGTGGCATACTTGCCGGCGGTGAGCACTTCGAAGGCATGGCGCACCATCGTCGTGCGCACCACTTCGCCGAACGTGCCGATATGCGGCAGGCCCGACGGGCCATAGCCGGTCTCGAAGATCACCGGCGCATCCGCGGCCCGTTCGCCCGCCTTCACCTGCTCCGCCACCCGCTTCTCCAGCGCGCGAGCCAGTTCGAACGGCCAGGCTTTGGCGGATTGGGCGAGGGTTGAAAGGTCGGTCATCGGAGATTCTGCCGGCTGGATCAGGGTTAAGGCGCGGACCTAGAGGCGCTGCAGGGGGGCGTCAAGCGAAGCGGAAATTCTGTGTTCAAGATATTTGACATGTCAAAAATCTTAGACTACACGTCGGAGTACAAAATCTTTGACACGTCAGGAGTTCGCCATGTCCATGTTGACCGCATTCCGGAACACACCGTTCCGCGAGAAGACCGCCTGGGTGATGGCGGCGATCCTGATCGCGGGCGCAGTCTTCTATTTCCAGATGGTCGCCGGTGCCTCGCAGGCTATCGGCCGGACAGCGCCGCCAGGGATGGGCTTTGTCATCGCCTATGTCGTAGTGATCGTGATCGCCTCAGTTATCGCCATGACGGCGCTCGGTGCCACTTCCCCGCGTGAGGCAGAGGCGCCGGCAGACGAGCGCGAACGGCGGGTGGCGGACCGCGCGGCGCACTGGGCCGGCTATGTGCTGGCTGTGCTGCTGCTCGGCGCGCTATGGCATTATTCGGTGAACCAGGACGGGCACATGCTGTTCCATCTCAGCTTTCTCAGCCTGATGGCGGGGCAGATATCTGAATACATTTTCCAGATTTACCTGTTCCGCCGCGGGGTGTGAGCCATGGCCAAGGCCCCGCCCATCACGAATCGCATCCGGGAGCTGCGCGAGGCGCATGGCGGCATGAGTCAGTCCGCCCTCGCCGAGGCCATCGGTGTGACCCGGCAGACGGTGATCGCCATCGAACTCGGCAAATACTCGCCCTCTCTGGAGAGCGCCTTCCGCATCGCCCGGGTGTTCGACACGGATATTGAAGTGGTTTTTGGCTGGGAAGGCCCGCCACGCGGCGCATGACCCGGCCTGCGACGGCCTGGCGCAGCCTGGCCCGCAAGATGCAGATTGACACTCATTCGCAACTGCTGCAAATGGTTCTCATGATCATCTGCGTCTGCAACCGCATCAACTGCCGCTCGGTCCGCGAGGCCGTGGACGCCGGTGCGCGCAGCCCGAAAGCCGTACAGGCCCATCATGGCTGCAAGTTCAATTGCGGAAAATGCTCCCAGTCGATCGGCGAAATGATCTCGGAGCAGATGGACCGCTGCGTTCCGTCCCTGCCAGTTCTCGCCGCCGAGTAAACTGGCCAAGCGGCCCCAAATCCCTGCAATTTCAAACGCTTCGCCGCCTCCGAAGTACGAGGCGTTCGCGCTCTTGCAACTGTATCGCACTTGCATATGCAATTGATTTTATTGGATTTTTTATTGCGCGCCCAGGCTAACTCGCCTACAAGGATAGGTAAACTTCCCTACCCCTCCCAGACGCGAAGGAGCCGCCCATGCAAGGCGACAAGAAAGTCATCGAATACCTGAACCTCGCTCTGAAGAACGAGCTGACCGCGATCAACCAGTATTTCCTGCATTCGCGGATGCTGAAGGAATGGGGCGTCTCGAAGCTCAGCAAGAAGGAGCACGAGGAATCGATCGAGGAGATGCATCATGCCGACTGGCTGATCGAGCGCGTCCTCTTCCTTGGCGGCCTTCCCAACCTGCAGGACCTCGGCAAGCTGCATATCGGCGAGAGCGTGCAGGAAATCCTTGAATGCGACCTGAAGCTCGAGAACATTGCTATCCCAGTGTTGCGTGATGCGATGGAGCATTGCGAGAAGGTGCGCGACTATGTGAGCCGCGACCTGTTCGGCAAGATCCTCCACAACGAGGAAGAGCATGTCGACTTTATCGAGAAGCAGTTCGCGCTGATCGAGCGCATCGGCATCGAGCGCTACACGCTGCTTCAGTCCGAAGCGAACGAATAGAATCCCGAATGCCCGCGGCTGGCCCGCAGCCGGACATTGTGCAGACACGATTGGCGGAAGATAGTGACGGCGATGCGGCACGGCCGCGTCGCCGTTTTTCTTGATACAGGGGACTTCCTTGAAACGCTCAATCCTGTCGCGCGCCGCTGGCGGCGCGCTCGCCCTCACGACTGCCGCTAGCCTGATGCCCGCCTTGGCCCAAGGTGCGCCGGACTTCCAGACCGAGGCCTTCACCACGCCTTACTGGACACGTGTTCCGGTGATCGAAGTGCTCGGCCGCGCCGACATGCAGGTTGCGCCGAACCGGGCCTCCTTCTCCGTCACCTATCTCGAGACCGACAAGGATTCGAAGGAGGCGATGCAACTTGCCGTCGAACGCGGGCGCCTCGCCTATGACACGATCAAGAAGGCCGCCGGAAAGGACTCGATCGTGCAATCTTCGGTCAACGTCACCGCCTTGTATGAACAGTACAAGGACAAAGACGGCAACCGCATCGACAATGAGCGTTCCGACAAGATCCGCGCCTATGAAGCGCGCGTGACGCTGACCGTCACCGTGGAAGATGTGTCCAAGGCAGGCACCGCGCGCGCCGGCGCACTCGCGCTCGGTCCGGAAAACTCGACCGCCCTTTCGACGTATCTGGAACGCACCACGGAGCTGAACCTGCAGGCGTATGAAACCGCCGTGAAAGACGGCGCCGCGCGCGCGAAGGCCACGGCTGCGGCCAGCGGTAGCAAGCTCGGCAAGCTGATGGTTGTGCAGGAGGGCAATGGCCCCTGCCTCGGCTCCTGGTCGTCGATGGCCGGCAGTGATTATGACTATTACCGCGCCGCGCCTGCTTATGCGCCGCCGCCGCCTCCCCCGCCGCCGCCTCCGGTCGCCTCTGGCATGATCGGCGGCAAGACAGTGACAATCACCCAGGCAGATATCGACTCCCTCAACCTGCCTTCGGATGATCGCAAACAATCTGTTTCGTCCAGTGTCTGCATGATTTACCAGATCGAGCGGTAAACTCCGTCTACGGATCACTCTTCTCCTTGGGGCAGAAAAAGGTTGATCCACAGGACAAACTGGCGTCTTACGGGGAGGCGGAGCCTAGGCTTCGCCTCCCAACGCATTGTCATGCTCTCATTGCAGGGCAAAGGCATCAAAACCAGAAAAGGAAAAACCCAATGGCGAAAGCGCCCAGTGCGAAGGAACTGCTTGTCGAAAAGTATGTTGCTGACCTTAAATAGAAAGTGGGCGAAGCACGCCCGGACATGGCCCTGCTTGATGCCTGCGTGAAGGCTTGCGGCCCGTCTATCTACAAGTCCGATTCGGCGACGGTTGCCGCTTCCGACAAGAGCGAGATTGAACGTGTGCGGACGAGCTTCATCGTGAAGAAGCTCGGCGTTGCAGACGAAGACAAGGGCAATGCCGCCATCAAGGTCGCGGTTGAAAAATATGGCCGCGCTGTTCGCGCCAAGCATCGCCCGGTTGTCTATTACCTGATTGCCAAGGAGCTGCGCAAAGCTGCGGCCCTGAAGGCCTGATCCCTCCCGGACTTACCGGAAACAAATACCGCCGCCCCGGATGGCCGGAGCGGCGGTTTTCATTTGGGCGGAGATCAGCGCCGGCCGTCGCGCTTCGCCTGGCCGCGCGCATGCGCCGCACGCGTGGCGCCGCGCATGGTGGGCAGGTTCGGGAACTGGTCGCGCTTCTTGGAGGCGACTGCCTTCATGCCCTTGCCCGCCTTGCGGGAGGCGGGTTTGGCGGGGGCGGCAGATTTCTTCCGCGCCAGCGCGGCCTGCAGCGCGGCCTGCGCCTTTGCCTGCTCGGCTTCGGCTTTCGCCCGAGCATTGCGGCGCTCGACAATGCCAAGCTTGGTCTCGAAACGCTCCAGCGTCTCGGCAAAAAAATCACGCTTCAGTACCGTGCCAGCATTGCCGGTCGGCTGTTTCTGGCGGGTCGGCTTGGCCTTGCCGCGAATTTCGCGGGCCTGTTTGGCGGCGAGGTCCTTGTACTTGTCGCGCAGTTTGCGCGCGCGGCCAATCCGTGTACGGAGTTCCCGTTCGCTGAAGCGGGCGATATCCGGCGGATAGCTTTCATTTGCCAGCGCGAATTCAGCTTTCGTGCAAAGCGGCTTTGCTTCGCGGCGTGAAACAGCCATGAGGGTTCTCCTTCTCTTCTGATGTCTGGGCACATAGTTCCACACATCCTCCCGAAGGGGAAACAAAACCGGACTTGAAGGCTGCGATTTCCGGCGCCGCTCAGTAGCCGCCGAGACGCGCATAGCGGTCTCGGTGCCAGCTTGCAGAGCCGTACAGCGCTTCCTGCGCCCGCGCGCGCTTCATGTAGAAGCCGGGATCGGCCGCATCTGTCATGCCGATGCCGCCATGCATCTGCACGCACTCGTTCGACACAAGATGCACCAGCTCGCTCGCCTTGGCTTTCGCAAGGCTTGCCAGTTCCGCAACATCGCTCTTGCCTGCATCCACGGCGCTCAGCGCCGCCGCCACGCAGGAACGCGTCATCTCCAGCTCGACAAACATTTTCGCCGCGCGGTGCTGCAGCGACTGGAACGAGCCGATCAGCTGGCCGAACTGTTTGCGATTGTTGAGATACTCGAGCGTCATGTCGAACGCCGCCTGCGCCGAGCCGAGCATCTCCGCAGCCTGGCCAATCGCGGCGCGGTCGAGCACGGGATCGAGAATATCCGCGCCTTCATCCGCAGGCCCCAGCAGCGCGCTTTCCCGCACGTGCACATTCTCCAGCGTGATATGCGCCGCGCCGTGGCTGTCGGCAGTTTTCAGTTCCTGCACGCTCACGCCCTTGGCGTTCGCCGGCACGAGGAAGAGGCTGAGCCCGTGCCTGTCGCCGGCTTCACCAAACGTGCGCGCGACCACGATCAGCATATCGGCATGATGCCCGTCCGGCACATATTTCTTCAGGCCGTTGAGCGTATAGCCCTGCCCGTCGCGCTCGGCTTCGGTGGCGATGTTGTAGGGCGAGAAATGGGCGCCTTCGTCCAGCGCCAGCGCAAACGTCGCCTCGCCGCCGGCGATCTTTGCCAGCCATTCGGCTTTCTGCGCCGCCGAACCGCCCAGCTGGATGGCAGAGGCCGCGATCAGCGCCGTCTGCAAGAGCGGCGTCGCCGCCAGCGTGCGCCCCTGCGCTTCAAGAATCTGGCCGAGGCCTGTGAGGCCGAACGTCTCGCCGCCCGGCTCATCCGGAATGATCACGCCGAAAAAGCCAAGCTCGGCGAGCTTCCGGCGCGTCGCCGGGTCCTTGCCATTGGCGCCCTTGTCACGCAGCGCGCGCAGGTGCGCCAGCGGCATCTCATCACGCGCAAACGCCATCGCCGTCTCGCGCAGCATTTCCTGATCTTCAGTGAGGACGAAACTCATGTTGGGTATTCCTGATCTTGAATCTGAAAGCTCGGGGTGGATGTTCAGCAGTCTGACTACTGATGATCCTTCAGTCCGAGTACGCGCTTGGCGATGACGTTGAGGTTGATCTCCGAAGTACCACCCTCGATGGAGTTGCCCTTCGAGCGCAGCCACTGGCGCGTCACCTTCTTGGCATTCTTGTCGAAGCCCTCGCCTTCCCAGCCGAGTCCTTCTGTGCCGAGCGCCTCGATCAACAATTCGTGCCGGTCCTGGTTCATCTTGGCCGCGCCGTATTTCAGGATCGAGGCGGTATGGCCGACCGCCTGCCCGGCTTTCGCCTGCTCGGTCTGGCGCTGCACGGTCAATGCAAAGGCCTTGGCATACATCTTGTGATCAGTGATGCGCCCGCGCAGGTCGCCGTCCGCGATGCGGCCGCTCTCGTCGACGCCGATATGCTGCTTGGCATAATCCTCCGGCCCGAGAATACCCGAGCCGCCCGTACCGCCGAAACCGCCCGCCGAAATCGAGGAGCGTTCGAACTGCAACAGGCGCTTGGCAATATCCCAGCCACCATTGAGCCGCCCGACGAGCTGGTCCTTCGGCACTTTCACATCGGTGAAGAAGGTTTCGCAGAACGGGCTCTCGCCAGAGATCAGCTGGATCGGGCGCGCTTCGACGCCCGGAGATTTCATGTCGAACAGGATGAAGCTGATGCCCTCATGCTTCACGCTCGTATCGGTGCGCACAAGGCAGAAGATCCAGTCGGCCTTGTCGGCATAGGAGGTCCACACCTTCTGGCCGTTGATCAGGTAGTGGTCGCCTTTGTCTTCGCAGCGTGTCTGCAAGCCGGCGAGGTCAGATCCTGCGCCCGGCTCCGAATAGCCCTGGCACCAGCGGATCTTGCCTTTCACGATGTCCGGAATGAAGCGCAGTTTCTGTTCGTGATTGCCGAATTCGAGCAGCGCCGGGCCGAACATCCAGAGACCGAACGAGAAGAGCGGCGGGCGCGCCTTGATGCGGCGCATCTCCTGCTCCAGCACGCGGGCCTCACCGCGGCTCAGGCCGCCGCCGCCATATTCCTTCGGCCATTCCGGCGCGGTCCAGCCCTTCTCCCCCATCCGGTCGAGCCAGAGTTTCGAGTCAGGGTTCTTGAAGGTGGCGTTGCGCCCGCCCCAGACCACTTCATCATCCGGCATCGGTGTACGCATCGAAGGCGGGCAGTTTGCCTCCAGCCATTTGCGCGTGTCGGTGCGGAAGGCTTCGAGTTGCTCGGCATCATCATAGGCCATGGCGGCGCTCCCTCGGGCGGATTTTCTGAATGAGTTACCCTAGTCCGGGCAGCGCTTTGCGCAAGGCTCACCTAACGTCAGAACCGGAACGGGCACCGAACGTTTCGGACTCGTAACGACCAGCCTGCGACGCTGCGCCGTGCGGCGTCTTCGCCCAGAAATGGGGGCACCGCGCGAGGCCGTAGATTGCGCGCAGCATCGCCAGCGATTGCAGCGGCCAGTAGACGGGCAGGCTGAGTGCCAGCCTGACCCGTCTGCCGTCCACTCTGCCCGGCGCCAGCAGCGCCATCAGAATGCCTGCCATGTAAGAAAGAGTCGCGATCACAAGGAATGCAGGCGCAATCGCAAGTTCCGGGTCAAGCCAGCTCCATACCAGCCAGAGCGCCCAGGGCCCGTGCACGAGCGCCGACAGGATCGCCGCGCCAAGCGTCAGTTGCAACGCGAGAAACCTGCGCAGGCCGAGTTCCCGGGCGACCTTTCCCGGCCGGCGCATCAGTACAAGCCAGGTCTGGATAAACCCCTTCAGCCATCGCGAGCGTTGGTTGATCCACACCATCAGCGAGTCCGGCGGCGTCTCCAGCGTCGGCGGCCGGATCATGCCCACACAATGTCCGCTGCGCGCAAGGCGCAGGCCCAGTTCTGCATCCTCCGTCACGTTCCAAGCGTCCCAGCCGCCGGCGGCCTCCAGCGCGCTGCGGCGGAAATGATTGCTCGTCCCGCCGAGCATCACGGGAAGACCAAGCCGCGCCTGCGCCGGCAGCAGCCGTCCGAACTGAACTGCATATTCCAAAGCCCACTGCCCGCCGATCCAGCTCGGTGCCCCTTCCCCCACCAGCGGCGCCTGCACACAGGCAAGCTCCCGACCGGCCGCCCGGAAGGCGCTCACCGCCGATTTCAACTGATCCGGATGCGGACGATCTTCGGCGTCATACACGACGACAAACTCGCCGACCGCCCGCCCGAGACCATAATTCAGCGCACGCGGCTTCGTGCGCGGCAATCCCGGCGGCACAGTGAGCAACTGCGTTCCTGCCGGCCAGTCCTGCGCCAAGAGCGCCGCACGGGTTTGCCCGTCGCCTTGCTCGATCAGCAGTTTTACATCCAGACGGTCTGCCGGGTAATCGAGCGCGCGGATTGCTTCGGCGAGTTGCGCAGCCGTTTCCGCCTCATCCTTGAGAGCGATCAGCAGCGTGTAGACCGGCCAGCTTCCCGCAACATCCGATGCAGGGGCTGCCGGCATGCCCGTGCCCATCCGGTAAAGCGCGGCGCGGAAGACAAGGATCGCTGCAAACACTATGAGCCCGGACCAGCCAGCAGCCAGGATCGCAAGATCCGGCACCATAAGCGCGCCAATCCCGGCCACCGCATAGAGCGGCGCTGCGCCATGCCGCTGGCCGGGCGGAAACATCCGGCGCGCGGACAAGTCCGGAAACGCGAAATCGAATCCGAACGCCGCCCGGTGCGCCGCGCGCGCATCAGGCGCAAGCTCGGTCAGCGCGCGCGAAAGATGCCGCCGCTGGTTTTCGGAATGCCCACTCCCATCGGCCGCCATGCCGACACCCCCACGTCACAGGCTGTGGAATAGCCTGTGGAATTTTCATTTCATTAGCGGAACAATCGCGCCGGTTGCAAGCGCTGCGGCGAGATGTGGAAGGTTCTTGCGGCGGATTCCAACTTGTTCTATGTTTGTTCCATGTCCGGCGTTCATGTTGTCTGGTTCAGACGGGACCTCAGGGTTCACGATCATGCCGCCCTCGCTGCTGCGGCCGCGAGCGGGGCCCCGGTCATTGCGCTCTACATTTTCGAGCCAGGCGACTGGGCGCAGCCGGAACGGTCCCGCCGGCATTTCGAGTTCCTTCTGGACTCGCTTCAGGATCTGGACGCGGCTCTGGCCACGCGCGGCACGAAGCTGATGCTGCGCACCGGTGCAGCGGCGGAAGTCTTCTCCGCCCTGCACCGCGATTTCGGCCTCGCCGCCATTCACTTCAACGAAGAGACCGGCCTGCAATGGAGCTTCGACCGAGACCGGCAGCTGCGCCGCTGGGCTCGCAATGCCGGGATCGAACTGCGCGAACAGGCGCAGCCCGGCATCGTGCGCGAGCATGTCGCCCAGCCGGACTGGTCACGCCAGTGGGAGGCCCGCATGCAGGCCCCGCGTCTGCGCGCACCGGAAACGCTGACATCGCCGGCCTTTGGCGCGCAGCACTGGCCCATCGCGGAAGACTTCGCGCTTGGCCCGGATGACTGCCCGGACCGCGAGAAAGGCGGACGCACTGCCGGCATTTCCGCCCTCCGCCGCTTTCTGGAGGAAGGCGGCGCGCACGCCCACCTGTCCGCCCATCTCGCTTTCGGCACAGTGTCCGTGCGCGAGGCCTGGCAGGCCGCAAACCGCGCCGTGACAGGCTATGTCACCGCCGGAGATCTCGACACGGCCGCGCGCCTCAACGGGTTCCTTGCGCGCCTCCACGCGCGCAGCCTGCTGGTCCAGAAGCTGGAAGACCGCACAACCTTCGAGAGCCGCAATCTCTTCCCCGCCTGGGACGGCCAGCGCCCGCAGCCGGCGGCAGACGATCCGCGCCTCCTTGCCTGGATCGAAGGGCGCACCGGCTTTCCATTCCTCGACGCCGCGATGCGCGCGCTGAAGGCGACGGGATGGATCGATGCGCGCATGCGCGCCCTCGCGATGGGATTTGCCGCCGATCATCTCTGGTTTGACTGGCAGCGCCCGGCAGAGCTGCTGGCGGCGCGCCTCCTCGATTTCGAACCGGCGATCCACTACACGCTGGCCCGCGGCTCCGCCCCCGGCCAGCCCCGCGTATTCAATCCGGTGAAACAGTCGCGCGAACAGGACCCGGAGGGCACCTTCATCCGCCGCTGGGTGCCGGAACTGGCCCGTCTGCCGGATGCGCTGATCCACGCTCCCTGGGAGGCGGCGCCGTCTGCCCTGTCGGAAGCCGGGATCGTGCTCGGCCAGACTTATCCGATGCGGATTGTCGACCACATGGCAGCTGCCGGTGAAGCACGCAGCCGTATCGCCGCCAGCCGCCCCCGGGCCATGCCGGTCCCCCGCCCCGCCGCTGCGGCCCATGTGGCGGCCCGAAAACCCCGCCTGTCCCGCGCGGCAGCGCCTCAGGTCCAGCTATCGCTCGACCTGCCCGCCCCGCCACCAAACTGAGCGCCGGCGGACCGGGATACGGTCACCCGCCTCCTGAAATTTTCCCATATCGGGTAACGATAAACGTGCGCGCGTCCTCTTCAGAGCGATTATTATCGTTTTTCGATGAAAATATGTCCTTGATTTTATTAGACATTATTTTTTTTCGATAATTTAATATTGAAAAACAATAAGACCTGGCCTAGATAGTCTGTGTCGGCAGCAGGGATGAGCCCGCCAAAGACAAACGGACAAACCAACCAAGCCAGAAGGAGTTTTGATCATGTCCCCCCGCGCCCGTCACAGCGACAACGGAGCTGAAGTTTTTGCCCCCGTCGCGGCGTTCGGCCTGAACACCGGAGCCGCCCCTGCCCGGAGCAAGCCGGCAAATGACGACGGAGCGGGTGAACGCCTCGATCTCCTGGCTCAGCGCCGCCGCCGCCAGAACCGCCGCGAGCTTCGCTCGTAGCCCCCGAAGTGCCCCCGGGATGCCCCTGACCCGGCGGCACTTCACCTTCAAAACCCAACCTCCAGACCGGAAGGAAACGCCCCATGAAACGCACCCTCATCGCCGCCGCCCTTGTCTTCGCAACTGCCGCCACGCCGGCCTTCGCCGTCAGCGACAAGTTCAACATGGATGTCGAATTCTCGCGCGCCAATCTCGCCACAACCGCGGGCGCAGCCGCAGAATATGCGAGTATCCGCGACCAGGTGGTCGAACGCTGCGAAGCCGAACATGCCGGCATGAACTTCGCGAAAACCTATGCCGTGAAGTTCTGCACCGACCAGACGCTCGCCAAGGCCATCCGCAAGATTGACAATGCCAATCTGACGGCAGTCCACGCACAGCAGCGCTGATCTCGGCCCAAGACCAGCGAACCGGCGGCCACCGTCTCACTCTCCATCACGCTCCGTGAGTTGCCGGTTCGTCTCCCTGCCGCCTCCGTGCCCCGCCAGGCCCGGAGGCGGATTTTTTTGGGTACGGCCTATTCGTCGCTGCTGCCGCGGAAATCTTTCGCCCGCAATACGCCGGTCAGTTTCAATTGGGCCGGCACGAAGGGCCCCGCTGAGGGCGCCTCGAACAGGGCGGCGCAGCTGGTCGGGAATTTCTCGTGCAGGCGCCCGGCCGCCTCCAGGTCAACCGCGCCGCCTTCCTTCAGCAGGGTCAGCGCGAAATCGTGAAGCCCGGGATTGTGGCCGATGACCATCAGCGTGTCCGGCCGGTCATTCTGGCGCACCGCCTCGGAGAGGCCGCGCACACCGGTCAGGTAGAGCGACTCCATCGGGCGAACTTTCTCTCCGGACATCACGGAGGCGACCTCTGCGCAGGTTTCCCGCGCCCGGCGCGCGCTCGAGACCAGGATCAGTTCCGGGCTCCAGCCGAGGGCCACCAGCTCCTCAGCCATGCGGCGCGCGTCTTCATGCCCCTGCGGTGTCAGCGCGCGGCCGAAATCGTCGATCCCTTCGGTCCAGGGCTCGGTCTTGGCATGGCGCATCAGGATGAGGCGCTTCATGCTGGGATCGATCCCCGGCGAGTGTGAGGATTTCTCATCGTCGGCTTCAGCCAGCTGTGGTTGTTCGGGGCCCGTTAGGCACTAGTTTCGCGGCGGAAATCAAGAGACAGGACCTGCGAATGACCCTTTTGATCGGTGATACCGCGCCCGATTTCGAGGCCGAGACGACCGATGGGCCGATCCGGTTCCACCCTTGGGCCGGGGATGATTGGGTCGTGTTCTTCTCGCATCCGGCCGATTTCACGCCGGTCTGCACCACGGAATTGGGCTATACGGCTCGCCTCAAGGACGAATTTGCCCGCCGCCACGCCAAGGCGCTCGTCATTTCGGTCGATTCCCTGGAACATCACCGCGACTGGAGCGCCGATATCGAGGAAACGCAGGGCACCGCCGTGAATTTCCCGATGATCGCGGACCCGCAGCGCAAGGTCGCGACCCTTTACAACATGATACATCCGAGCGCCGATCCGAAGCTGACCGTGCGCGCAGTCTACATCATCGACCCGCAGAAGAAGATCCGCGCCTCGATCGTCTATCCGCCAAGCGTCGGGCGCAACTTCAACGAAGTGCTGCGGCTTCTGGACTCGCTGCAACTGACGGACGGCTACAAGGTCGCCACGCCCGTAAACTGGACAAACGGCGACGATGTCATCATAGCGCCGTCCCTGCAGGACCCTGCGGAAATCGCACGCCTGTTTCCCAAGGGCTATCGCGCCCTGAAACCCTATCTCCGCGTAACGCCGCAGCCTGACAAGGTGTAAACATTACGGTTCGCTCCGCATACGAACCGTCCGGTTTGCGCGGACGGGCTCGGCGCAAGAAAAATTAGGCCCGGGCCGTGCGTTGCAGCGGCGGCGATGCTGTGCAAACGTCCGCCTGAAACCCGGGGGGGTGAGATGCAGATATCCGAGACGGTCGAACAGCAACTGCCCTACCTGCGCCGATATGCCCGCGCCGTCACCGGCGTTGCCATGCAGGGCGATCTCGCAGTCGAGACAATGCTCGAACACCTGCTCTCCAGCCTGCCCGAAACGGTCACCCGGGTCTCCCTCTTCCAGGCGCTGGAACAGACCCTCAGCGCGCCAAAGGCCTGGTCGTCTGCTTCCATCCCGGCCTCTCCGGCAGGGCGGCGCGCGCTGCTGCTGACCGTGATGGAAGGCTTCAACCCTGCCGACGCCGCGCGCATCCTCGGCGTCACCGAGCCGGCCCTCGCAGACCTGATCGACGCCTCCGGCAACGATCTCTCCACACCGCACTCTGCCAGCATCTTCATCATCGAGGATGAACCGCTGATTGTCGCCAGCCTGTCGCAGATCATCACGTCGCTCGGCCACACGGTTGCCGGCATCGCGTCAACCCACCGTCAGGCCGTGGAGGCCATCCTTCAGGCGAAGCCCGACCTGATCCTGGCCGATATCCAGCTCTCCGACGGCTCGCAGGGAACAGAGGCGGTCGCGGAAGTGCGCCAGCAAATCAATGTGCCCGCCATCTTCATCACGGCGTTTCCCGAACGCCTGCTGACGGGCCGCGACGGTGAGCCGACATTCCTTGTGCCGAAGCCGTTCCGGCCGTCGCAGGTCAAGACCCTGATCAGCCAGGCCCTGTTCATCCGCTCCCTGAAGATATCCTAGCGGCCTGTGCCTGCGGGCGCATGATACGGGCCCGTCACCGTGATCTTCAGGACCAGCCCTTCATCCCGGAAGTCGCGCTCGGTGTGAACATTCGGCAGGAGGTCCAGCATCTGCGTGCCGAATCCCTTGCGCTGCGGCGCGCCGGTTCCCTTCCGCCCGGTCTCGACCCAGTCGACGACGAAACAAGTCTGCTCCACACGCCAGCGCACCGAAAGTGTTCCTCCGGATACGGAGAAACATCCATAGCGCACCGCGTTGGTGACAAGTTCATGCGTCAGCAGCGCCACCCATTTGGTCGAGCGTATCGACAGGACCACATCCGGCCCCTCCAAGGATATGCGCGGGTCGTCGATGGACACAACCTGCGCCAGTTCGGCCTCCACAATCGTCCGGAATGCCAGGCCGCGCCAGTTATTGTCCGAGATCATGAACAGGTTGCGGCTCATTGCATCCAGCCTGTCCGTGAAGGTCTCGACGAAGGCTTCGACGCTCGGCGTATGCTGCCCGGTCACCACCGCGAGAGAGCCGACCATCGCCAGCGTATTGCGCACCCGGTGTTCCAGCTCGGCGGCGATCACGTCCTTCTGACGGCGCAGCATCACCTCGTCGGTGACATCCTCGCCAGACTGGATGACATGCGTCACGGTGCCATCCGGCCCTGCCAGCGGCACAATGCGGGAGCGCCAGTAGCGTTCGAGCATCTGCCCGTCCGGGCCCGGGATCTGATAGGGTGCGGAGTCGGAACTGGACGCTTCACCCTCGAAGGCGCGCCGGATGCGGACGCGCATCGCGTCCATCCGCTCTTCCGATTCCGGAAACAGGTCCGCCGGATTGCGCCCTTTCAACTCGTCCCAGCTGCGGTGGACAGACCGGCAATAGGCCTCATTGGCATAGGCAAAGCAGATGTCCCGGTCGAAGACCACCACGGGCGTGGCAAGCCCCGCGAGCACTCTCTCGAAACACAAGGGGTCAGGCATAACGTGGCGTCCCGGCAGCCCGTCCTGACTGCCCTGTTTCGGGCCTGCGAGGCAAGGGCGCGGGCCGCAGCCGGCTTGCCGGAATATTTCCTTAGCCCCCTTCCCGGCGGGCAGCGGATCAGCCAAACCCTTCGCCGGGCGCGGTGCCCCGGGACCTCACTCATGACTGTTGTCTATCTTGTAGCCGGCCTGATCCTGCTTGTGGCCGGCGGCGAACTGCTCGTGCGCGGCGCTGTCCAGCTGGCACAGAAATTCCGCATCTCGCCTTTGCTGATCGGCCTGACCCTGGTCGGTTTCGGCACGTCGACCCCTGAACTCGTGACCAGCCTTCAGGCTGCCTTTGCCGGTTCACCCGGCATTGCGGTCGGCAATGTCGTGGGTTCCAATTCGGCGAATATCCTCTTGATCCTTGGCGTTTCGGCAATCCTGTTCCCAGTGGCTGTGGCCCGCGACACGTTCCGCCGCGACGGGCTTGTGCTCGCCTTGTCTACCCTGGTGTGTCTTGGCGCCGTGCTCCTCGGCCGGCTCGAAGTCTGGCTTGGCGTCCTCTTCGTCGCGGGACTGGCCGGCTATATCTGGTATGCCTTCCAGCAGGAGCGCGGCGCAAATGCCGCTGCCAACAGTGCAGGCGGAACATCCTCACCGCCAAAGGTTGAACCAGGCGCGATCCTGCTGGATTTGGTGTTCGTTATTGCCGGCCTTGCGCTGACCATATTCGGCGCCCGCCTCCTCGTGACGGGCGCGATTGACCTCGCCCGCATGGCGAACATTTCCGAGACGATCATCGGCCTCACCATCGTCGCTGTCGGCACGTCGCTTCCGGAACTCGTCACTTCCGTCATGGCCGCCTTGCGCAAACACAGCGACATCGCCTTTGGCAATATCGTGGGCTCGAACATCTATAATGTCCTCGGCATTCTTGGTGTCACGGCCATTGTCAAACCGATTGATGTGCCGCCGCAGATCGCGTCTTTCGACATCTGGGTGATGATCGGCGCCACGCTGCTCCTGTTTGCGGTCGCCATAACCCGCTGGCGTATCAGCCGCGCCGAAGGGGGGCTCATGCTGGCGGCCTATGTTGCCTACACTGTATGGCTCGGCATGAACGCTTCAGTCTGAAGGGCCTACTAACCAGCATGCGCCTGCCCCACCCCATCCTGCTCGTCTGTTTCGGCGTCATCTTCGGGTGCGGTGTGGATGCCGTGATGAAGCATGTGATGCTGAGCGGGAACAGTGTGCTGACGGCAACGTCCTGGCGATACATCCTCGGCTCGGTGATCATGGTGGCACTGTTCGCGGCCAGCCGCCGGGCCATGCCGGGCCTGCCGGCCATCCGCTTCCATGCCCTGCGTTCCCTTGCCCAGGTCATTTCGGCCTTTGCGTTCTTCTACTCGCTGACCCAGATCGCCCTCGCCGAAGCCGTGGTGCTGGGCTTCACCGCCGCGCTGATGATCGCACCTATCGCGCGGGTGATCCTCGGCGAGAAGATCAGCAAGGTCACGGTCGGGGCCTCCCTGATCGGCTTTTGCGGCGCGGCCCTCGCCGCCACCGCCAACACCACCGGCGCACCGGTCGATGGCAACCGACTCTACGGCACCGCCGCCGTCCTCGGCTCGGCCGTGCTCTACGCCCTCAACATCGTTCTCCTCCGCCTGCGGACGAAGGAGGAAGACAGCCTGACGCTGGTGACGTTCATGAACGTCTTCCCGGCGCTCTTCCTCTTGCCCTTCCTGCTGCTCTTCACGGATCCGTTGCCGCGCGCCGAGTCCTGGGGTCCGATGATCGGCGTGGCTTTCCTAGGCATCGGCATCTGGTGGCTGATGACGCTCGCCTATGGCCGCGCGAAGGCGCAGACGCTCGCCCCGTTCGAATATACCGGCCTCATCTGGTCTGCCCTGCTCGGCTATGCCTTCTTCCAGGAAATCCCAGGCTGGCGCGTCTGGGCCGGCGCCGCGATCATCATCGCCGCCTGTCTCGTCGTCGCCTTCGAGACCCACTTCATCAGCCGGCGCGAAGCGAAAATCCCCGCCAGCGATATCCTGACCTAAAGCGCCAGCTCCAGCTTGCCGTTGCAGAGCGCGGTATAATCCTCCGCCAGCGACAGGGAGATTTGGCCGGGCTTGTAGCGATATTCGCCAATCTCGGCCACGGGCGTGATCTCCGCAGCCGAGCCAGTGATGAAACACTCGCTGAAGGTCGCCAGTTCATCCGGGAAGATCGCGCGCTCCACCACTTCGATCTGGCGCGCCTTGGCGAGCGCAATCGTGGTCTGCCGCGTCAGGCCGTTGAGGAAACAGTCCGGCGTCGGCGTGTGCAGCACCCCGTCACGCACGAAGAAGATGTTGGCGCCGGTCGCTTCCGCGATCTGGCCGCGATAGTCCAGCATCAGCGCGTCCTGGTAGCCGGCCTTCTCGGCGGCATGCTTGGACAGGGTGCAGATCATGTACAGGCCTGCCGCCTTGGCCTCGCACGGCGCAGTGTCCGGAGCCGGGCGGCGCCACTGGGCATGCGTCATGCGGATGCCCTTCATCTTGTCGGCAAAATAATCGCCCCAGTGCCAGACGGCCACAGCCAGGTGGATGGTGTTGTTCTGGGCCGAGACGCCCATCATTTCCGAGCCGCGCCAGGCGATCGCGCGCACATAGGCGCTGTCGAGACCCGACTTTGCCAGCGCCTCCTGCTTCGCCTTCTCCAGTTCGGTCACGCTGAACGGGATGTCGAAACCGAGAATGTTCGCCGATTTGTGCAGGCGCCTAGAATGGTCCAGCGAGCGGAAAATCTTGCCGCCATAGGCACGCTCGCCCTCGAACACCGCCGAAGCATAGTGCAGGGCATGGGTCAGCACATGCACCTTGGTGTCGCGCCACGGTACAAACTGGCCGTCCATCCAGATGTATCCGTCACGGTCATCATAGGGGATGGCAGCCATTGGAACGCTCCTCGCTTGAACTTTCTGCGTATTCAGGCTCATTTCCGCCTTATGGCCCCGTCCGTCAACCTGAACCGTCCTTTCGATCCCCGCCTATTCCTGACCGATCAGGAACTCGACCGCAGTGCGGGACTGCTGATTTCCGGGGCCTCCGCGCTCACCCGGGCTGCCGAAACCGCGCGCAAGAAGGCCGGTCTGAGCAAGCCAGAGCTGCAGATTCTCATGGCCGTGCGCTACCGCCCCGGCCAGACAGTCAGCCAGCTGCGCACCGCCCTCGGCATGACCGTGCCCACTTTCGCGCGCCTGATCGGCAAGCTGGACGAGCGGGGCCTGATCGAGCGTGCCAGCGAAACCGGCGATGCCCGCCGGCGCAAGCTCAGCCTCTCGGATGCCGGGGTAACACTGACCACACCGCTTGCCATAGAGGTGCGCGAACGCCTCCGCCTCGCCTTCCGGGCCAGCGGTCCCGAAGCCGTGGCCGGCGCCCGCAGCCTGCTCGAAGCGCTGGTCCGGTAAAACCATGGTCAAGGAGCCCGCCCATATCCTGATGGTCGACGATGACGACCGTATCCGCGACCTGACCAAGCGCTTCCTCACCATGAAGGGCTTCCGGGTCAGCGCCGCAGCGGACGCCGCTTCCGCCCGGCGCCTGATGGAGAACATGGCGTTCGACCTCGCCATCCTGGATGTGATGATGCCGGGCGAGGATGGCTTCTCCCTGCTCGCCGGCATCCGCAAGGGCCCGGCCCGCGACACGCCGGTCATCCTGCTGACGGCGCGCGGCCACACGACTGACCGGATCGAAGGGCTTCGCCTCGGCGCAGACGACTATCTCGCCAAACCGTTCGAGCCGGAAGAACTCGTGCTGCGCTGCGAGGCGATCCTGCGCCGCGCGCAGAAGACCGCTCCGCCGCCGGACGAGATCGAAATGTCCGGCATGGTGTTCAACCCGGTCCGCGGAGAGCTGAAATCCGGTGACGAACGCATCCGCCTCACCGACGCCGAGCTGCAGCTGCTGACCATCCTTGCCCGCAATGCCGGCGAGCCGGTCAGCCGCGAAGACCTGGCGGTCCTCACCTCTGCCGGCCTCGAACGCTCCGTGGACGTGCAGGTCACGCGCCTGCGCCGTAAGATCGAGCCGAACCCGAAAGAGCCCATCCATATCCAGACTGTGCGGGGCATCGGCTACCGCCTGATGCCGGACTGAGATGGCCATGCTGCGCCTTCGGGATATCACACCGCGCGGGCTCTATGCCCGCAGCCTGCTCATCATCCTGGTGCCGGTGCTGCTGATCCTGTCGATCATGACCTGGTATTACTATTCCAGCCATGTCGCGGAAGTGAACCGCAAGCTGGCGCAGGCCATCGCCCGCGATGCCAGCCTCATCCAGGCCGCCTGCCTCAATACGGAATACACCGACGGCGACCACACGCGCATCCAGATGCAGCTGGAAACCTATTTCATCTGTGACCTGACGGAATATGCCATTCCCGAAGCGCAGCTAAAGCATGACTACCCGTATGCCAGCACGCTGGTCTCCGAACTTGAAGGCCGCCTCGGCGCGCCCCTCTTCGCTGGCATCGAGCGGGACAATTCCCGCCTGCATATCCGCTTTCCGTCTGCAGACGGAACAGGTGAGATCATCATCGACCGAAAGCGGGCGTTCATGATCAACTCTCACATCTTCATCGTCTGGGTCATCGCCTTCTCGCTGCTGATGGTTTTGCTGGCGGTGGGCTTCCTGAACCAGCAGGTGCGCTCCATCCTGCGCCTGTCGGAAGCGGCGCGCGCCTTCGGCCGCGGGCAGGACCTGCCGGACTTCCGCCCCTCCGGCGCCACTGAAGTGCGCGATGCCGCCCGCGCCATCATCGGCATGAAGGACCGCCTCACCGCCTTTGCCGAACAGCGCACCGCCATGCTCGCCGGCGTCAGCCACGACCTGCGCACACCGCTGACACGCCTGAAACTTGCCCTCGCGATGATGGGAGAGACCGACGATATCCGCGCCGCCCGGGCCGATCTCGATGACATGGCGATGATGCTCGACGAATATCTCGCATTCGCCCGCGGTGAGGAGGGCGATGAGCGCAAGCTGTTCGACCTCGCCCAGGTCGTGCGCGATGTTGCCGCCAGCATGGGCGCGCAGCTGCCGGTCAGCGGCGCCGAGCGGATGATGGTCACTGGCCGACCGCTGGCCATCAAGCGCGCCGTGGCAAACCTGATGTCGAATGCGGTCAAGTACGCCGCCAATGCGCGGGTGCTGCTCGTCGATGGCCCGCACTGGGCGGAAGTCGTCATCGATGATGATGGCCCCGGCATTCCGCCGGAGCGTCAGGAAGAAGCCTTCCGTCCCTTCTCCCGCCTTGATGATGCGCGCAGCCAGAACCAGCCCGGCTCCGGCCTCGGCCTGACGCTCGCCCGCGACACGGCCCGCGCGCATGGCGGCGACGTGCGCCTGCTGCCCAGCCCGATGGGCGGCCTGCGCGCCGTCTTGCGCGTGCCGAACGAGGCGCGCTAGGGGAACACCATGACCGCTTCAAAATCCAAACTTGTCATCCGTAATGCCCTCCCCCGGGACATTGCCGCGCTCCTGCCGCTCTATGAGAAGATGTACGGGGTGGGTCTTGGCTATACGTCCGATCAGATTGCCGGGCAGATCAACCGCTTTCCGGAAGGCCAGTTCGTCGCGGAATTCGAAGGGCGGGTGGTCGGCCACTGCGTCACCTTCGTCATCGCCTCGGACGTGGCGATGGCCCCGCACACCTGGAACGAGATTACCGGCGGCGGCTTTGCGGCCCGGCATGATCCGGACGGCGACATGCTCTACGGCATGGATGTTCTGGTCGATGCAGACTTCCGCCGGCTCCGGATCGGGCAGCGTTTCTACCAGATCCGCCAGGAGCTCTGCGAACGCCTCGGCCTCAAAGGCATAATGTTCGGCGGCCGCATCCCCGGCTATCACCGGCACGCGAAACAATATCCCGACCCGGCAGATTATGTGCAGGCCGTCAGGGAGTCCAGGCTGCGCGATCCGGTTCTCTCCTTCCAGCTCCGGCAAGGCTTTGAACTCGTTGGTGTACTGAAGAACTATATGGCAGAGGATCTCGAGTCCGGCACCCATGCCACGCAGATGCTGTGGCGCAATCCGGTCGCCCAGGACAAGATCAAGGCAAAACCGAGCTTTGGCGATACCGCCCTGCCCGAGCGGGTGCGTGTCGCCACCGTGCAATTCCAGATGCGCAAGATCAGCGCGATCGATGATTTCGAGCAGCAGGTCGAATACTTCGTCGACATCGCCTCCGACTACCGCGCAGACTTTGTCGTCTTCCCGGAACTCTTCACGCTCCAGCTTCTCTCGCTCGAGAGCAAACCGCTGGGTCCGGTCGAGGCGATCCAGAAGATTTCGGAATACACGCCGCGCTTCATTGCCTTCATGGAAAAGCTGGCTGTCGCCTACAACATCAACATCATCGGCGGCTCGCACCCGTCGATGATGGCGGACGGCGACATCCACAATGTCGCCTATGTCTTCCTTCGGGACGGGTCTGTCCACACGCAGGAAAAGCTGCACCCTACCCCGTCAGAACGCAGCTGGTGGAACATCAAGGGCGGCGAAGGCAACCATGTCATCCAGACCGATTGCGGCCCGATCGGCGTGATGATCTGCTATGACAGCGAATTCCCGGAAGTCGCCCGCCACCTGGTCGATCAGGGCGCGCTGATGCTGTTTGTGCCCTTCTGCACGGATGAGCGGCGCGGGTATCTCCGTGTACGGTATTGCAGCCAGGCGCGCGCGGTCGAAAACCAGTGCTATGTCATCCTCTCCGGCGTCGTCGGCAACCTGCCGAATGTCGAGAACATGGACATCCACTATGCCGAAAGCTGTATCCTCACGCCCTCGGACTTTCCCTTCTCCCGGGACGGCGTCGCCGCCGATACCGCGCCGAATACCGAAACGGTGGCGCTTGCAGACCTTTCCTTGTCCGACCTGCTGACGGCCCGCCAGTCCGGCGCCGTCCAGAATCTCAAGGATCGCCGCTTCGATCTTTACCGCGTGGCGTGGAAGAAATAGCTCAGCCCAGCCGCGCCGCCAGCTGGTCCATGAAGCCGGCGAGTTCGAGGTCCTTCTGCGTCACGCCGTCTGCATCATGCGTCGTCAGGATCACCTCGACGCGGTTATACACATTGAACCATTCCGGATGATGATCCATCTGCTCGGCCTTCAGGGCCACGCCGGACATGAAAGCGAAGGCTGATTTGAAATCGGTAAACTTGTAAGTCTTGGCAATCGCGTCGCGCTCGCCCTCGGCCGTCTTCCAGCCCTTCAGCGCTTTCAGCGCCGCATCGGCTCCGATCCTTGCGCCCATGCTCACTCCTCCCCATCCTGTCCGAGTACGAAGTAAATCCATGTCCCATCCTCGGCAATGGCCGTGCGCATGCCGGGATAGCCTTCACCTGCACGAATGCGCGCGATGCCATCCTCGCGGATCAGGTCTTCCAGACGCCGCCGGTCCTTGAAGGACAGCTTCTCCGGAATGAGATCGGCCGCATCCATCGCTGCAAGGTCCGGCCACACATACCAGCGCTGGCCATCAATCTCGCGCACACCGACCGGCTGCTCGAACAGGTCGCGCAGCTTGCGGTTCGGATCAACGCCGGTACGCCGCAACAGATCCCAGAATTGCTGATGATCCTGCCCGCCGACATTCGACCGGAACTCCGGATTGCGCGCCGCGATGTTCGCAAGCCCGCGCAGCGATCCCTTCCCCGCCTCGCGCAGCAGCTCATCGCGTGTGCGTTCTGCCGCAACACTCACCTCCACCGGCTGCGGCGCTTGCGGCGGCTGGGCGAGGCGCTCATCCGGAACCGGCGGCAAGGTCAGAACAACTTCCGGCTCTGCCTGCGAACACGCGGCAGCGATCAGTCCGGCAAGAATGAGGGCAAGACTAGCGGAGCGCATAGCCGGTCACGGCTTCCAGATCGGCGAGCAATTGTTCCTCGCCGGTCACCTTGATCGTCGCCATCCCCATATCGCGCGCCGGTTTCAGGTTGATGCCGAGATCATCGATATACACGCACGCCTTCGGGTCCACATCCAGCGCCTCGCACATCAGCGCATAGATGCGCGGGTCCGGCTTACGGATGCCGAGCTTCGAGCTTTCGATCAGATGATCGAACATGTCGAACACAGCCGCGAGCTCCGCCGCCTTCCTGTCATCCTGCGTCATCGACGCGCCTTTGCCGACCGGCGCGTTGTTGGTGATGCAGCCGACCTTGCCATGGCCCTTGCACACCTTCAGCGCATTCACGACGCGCGGGCGCAGGCTGCCTGACAGAAGCGCAAGGATATCGCGCCCCGGCACATCATGCCCCAGCGCCACCGCTTCGGCGCGGAACATCTGGTCAAACGTCTCCGCGTCCACTTCGCTGCGCTCCAGCTTCGCCCAGGCATTCTCCAGCGGATTGAGAGAATTGACCGTGCGGATGAAATCGACCGGCAGGCCCTTCTCGGCCTCATAGCGGTTGAAGGCTTCGAACGGCGAGGAGGTGAACACCCCGCCAAAATCCCAGATGATGGCTTGAAACGTGCGTGACATGAGGCGCTGACTAGCCGCTCAGGCGCGGCATTTCAAACCCTGATTTTCCCCGACGGCGCCCTTGCGGGCTGCGCCTGCAACGATACTGTCCCGGCTCGAGACATTTCGGAGGAAAACATGGGCCTGCTCAGCGGAAAAGTCGTTCTGGTCACCGGCGGCGGCAACGGCATCGGCAAGGAATGCGCGCTGCTGGCGGCGCGTCAGGGCGCGAAGGTTCTGGTCAACGATCTCGGCGGCGGCCTGAAGGGCGGCGACGAAGGCGATGCCGGCCCGGCCGAAACGGTCGCCGCTGAAATCCGCGCCGCCGGCGGCGAAGCCGCCTCGAACTCCGAGAGCGTTACCAACTACAGCGCCGTCTCGGGCATGGTGACGCAGGCCCTTGACACGTTCGGCCGCCTCGACGCCATCATCAATCCCGCCGGCATCCTGCGCGACGGCATGTTCCACAAGATGTCCGAAGCCGACTGGAAAGCCGTCATCGATGTTCATCTGCACGGCTCGTTCAACGTCGCGCGCGCTGCGGTCGAATACTTCCGCGAGAAGGAGCATGGCAACTATGTCTTCTTCACCTCCACCTCCGGCCTGATCGGGAATATCGGTCAGGCCAACTATGCCGCCGCCAAGCTCGGCATCGTCGGCCTCTCCCGCATCCTCGCGATGGAAGGCGCCGCAAAGAAGATCCGCTCCAACGTCATCGCACCGTTTGCATGGACACGGATGATTGCCTCGATCCCGGTGAAAGACGAAGCCAGCGCCCAGCGTGTCGAGCGGATGAAGAACGGCATGCGCGCCGATCAGGTCGCCCAGCTTGCCGTGGCGCTCTGCGCCGACACGGCGGCAAATGTCAGTGGGCAGATCTTCGGCGTGCGCGGCAACGAAGTTGTCCTGTTCGACCAGCCCCGCCCGGTCAAATCCCTCGCCCGCCTCGAAGGCTGGACGCCGGAATCCCTGATCGAACACTGCTTCCCCGCTATGAGCCCCGACTTCACCGATCTCGGCGCCACGGCGAGCGTCTTCCCTTACGATCCGGTCTAGTCCACGCCTGTCAGCGCCCGAAGCGCTACTGCGGCGTGATCACCGTCGGCCCGCCTTCATCCTCCGCTGGGGGCGGCACCTCCGTGATCGGCACTTCCTCCGCAGGCGGAGCTTCCGCCTGCGCCTCACCTTCAACGTCCACCTCTGGCTCCGCATCCGGCCGGCTGAACACTTCTTCCGCAGCATCAAGGATCGGGTCCGGTTCGCCTGCAACGGGCTCGGGCACCGTTTCCAATGCCTCTTCGCCCGTCTCCGGTGCTTCCGGCAGGTCTTCGAATACCGGCGCGGGGCGCGGCGCTTCGCCCGGCTCCGGCTTCGGCACCGTCACGCGGAACTCGTCGCCCAGAACGCAGGCCGCATAGCCCTCATTCGCCACCACGCGCATCCGGCCCTGAATCGAACCTGCACGCTTGCGGACATACGGCCCCGGGTTCACCGCACGCCATTTGTTCGGGGACGGAAGAACTGCCGCCAGCAATGCGGCCTCGCGCGCCGTCAGATCAGCGGCGGATTTTCCGAACCGCGCCTGCGCCGCCGCTTCCGCGCCGAACAATCCGTCGCCCCATTCGGCAACGTTGAGATACATCTCCATGATCCGGCGCTTGCCCCACACAGCCTCGATCACATAGGTCATCCAGGCTTCACCGGCCTTGCGCGGCATGCCGCCGCCATTCCAAAAGAACACGTTCTTGGCCGTCTGCTGGCTGATGGTCGACCCGCCCCGGCGATTGCGATCCGGATTTTTCCGGTTCCATTCGCGCGCCTTCTCGACCGCGTCCCAGTCGATGCCGCCATGATTGCAGAACTGCGCATCTTCCGCCGCGATCACCGCCAGCACGAGCTGCGGCGATACCTTCTCGATCGGCACCCAGTCCCGGCGTACATCCTGCCCCTGCCCCGCGCGCTGCGACATCAGGATCGTGCCCGGCGCCGGCAGTATGGTCAGCGCCAGTGCATAGAGATGGAACGCCGCGAACACCGCCGCGCCTGCCTGCACGGCGCCCACTGCGATGCGCCGCCACAGCGGCACCTCCCGCTTCGGCTTCGGTTGTGTTTCCCCGATGACGTCCGTCATGCCCCGAGATCCCATTCTTCCTGCACGCTGGTATCCTGCTCCGCGTCCCGGCGCAGCGCCTTTTCTGCAGCAAACCGGGCAGTATCAAGGCGCGCCAGCGCCCAGACCGCCGCCCCGCGCACAACCGGCGCTTCATCCTGCAACAGCGGCAACAGGCTGGTCGCCAGCTCCGGCTGGCCCGAATTGCCAATGGCGAGGCAAACATTGCGCACAAACCGGGCGCGTCCGGATCGCTTGATGGGAGAGCCGGAAAACACTTCCCGGAATGCCGCGTCGCTCAGCGCCGCCAGCTCATCCAACCCCGGCGTCTTCAGCTCCGCCCGCGCAAACAGCGCCGCCTCCGACGCCGCCGAGGCAAACTTGTTCCACGGGCAGGCCGCCAGGCAATCATCGCAGCCATAGATCCGGTTGCCCATCGCGGCGCGAAACTCTCTCGGCACCGGCCCGGCATGCTCAATGGTAAGATACGAAATGCACCGCCGCGCATCCAGCTGGTAGGGCGCCGGGAAAGCATCCGTCGGGCAGATGTCGAGACAGGCCCGGCAACTGCCGCAATGATCCGTCTCCGGAACATCCGGCGCCAGTTCTGCCGAAGTCAGAACGCTGCCAAGAAAAAACCAGCTGCCCAGTTCCCGGCTCACAAGGTTCGTATGCTTGCCCTGCCAGCCCAGCCCCGCCCGCCCGGCCAGCGGCTTCTCCATCAGCGGTGCGGTGTCCACAAACACCTTCACCTCCGCGCCCGTCACCTCAGCCACATCGCCCGCCAGCTGTTTCAGCTTCGACTTGACGAGGTCGTGATAGTCCCGTCCCCGCGCATAGACGGAAATATTCCCCTGTTCGCGCCGCTCCAGCGTCTCCAGCGGATTGTGATCCGGCCCGTAATTCATCGCCACAACCAGCGCCGAACGCGCCTCAGGCCACATCGCGGTCGGCGCGCTGCGCCGCGCCAGCGTCGTCTCCATCCAGCCCATCTCGCCGTGCCGGCCCTCGGCCACGAACTCCGCCAGCCGCGCGCCCGCCTCCCAGGCCTCATCGGCGCGGGCAATGCCAGCTGCATCAAACCCCAGCGCGCGGGCGCGGCGTTTCAGCACGGCTTCGGGAGTGTCATGTTCCTGTGACATTACCGCGAGAGATACCAGTCCGGAGTGCCCCTTGGAACGGCGCTGTGTGTGCGAGGTTTTCGCAGCGCCCAGCCTGTGCTTTGGGAGGCACAGATCTGCTGCCCCTGCATGGAGCCCGCCATGGTCCGTTTCCGCCTCGCCGCCTTGCTGATCGGCGCCGCCCTCACCGCCTGCGGCGCACCTTCCGGCGTCGATACTGCCCCGGTCAAGCAGCTGGAGGCGCCCGGCGGAAAGCTGCCCGAAGGCGTCACCCCGACAGTCTACCGGCTGGACCTCAGGACAGACCCCTCCGCACCGGGCTTCAGCGGCGAGGTCGAGATCGACGTCACCCTCGACAAGGCCCACGCACGCATCTGGCTGCATGCTCTCGGCCCGGACATCCTCACCGCTTTCGCCCGCCTGCCGGATGGCCGCGAAGTGCCTGCCAGCTTCACTGGCGACCAGGCCGAAGGCGGCGTCGGTTATCTCGATTTCGACACGCCCCTGCCCGCCGGCACCGCCACGTTGGTGATGAGCTATGAGGCGCCCTACAATTTCGGCCTCGCCGGCCTCTACAAGGTCACGCAGGGCGGCCGCGACTATCTCGCCACACAGATGGAAGCCATCGATGCGCGCCGCATGGTACCCTCGTTTGACGAGCCGCGCTTCAAGACCCCCTGGGTGCTCACCGTCACCGCACCGGAAGGCCTGAAGGTTGTCGCCAACGGCATCCACCTCGCTGCCGAACCCGCCGGGGAAGGCTTCGAGCGCCACGTCTTCGCCCCCACCCGTCCGATCCAGTCCTACCTCCTCGCCCTCGTGGTCGGCCCGTATGATGAAAGCGAACTCGTCTGGATCGATTACCAGTCCGGCCTGCGCCCCGCACACATCCCGCTGCGCGGCTTTGCCGCCGCCGGCAAGGGCGACAAGCTCGCCGATGCCCTCGCCATCACCAGCGACATGCTGCTCTGGCAGGAAGAGTATTTCGCCGCAGCCTATCCCTATGGCAAACTCGACCTCATCGCCGCTCCGGATTTTGCCTACGGCGCCATGGAGAATGCCGGCGCCATCATCTACCGCGAAGGCGCCCTGCTGATCGACGAGCGCACCTCGCTCACCCAGCGCCGCAGCATCTACTCCACGCACGCCCACGAACTCGCCCACCAATGGTTCGGCAATCTCGTCACGCCCGCCTGGTGGGATGATATCTGGCTGAACGAAGCCTTCGCCACCTGGATGGCGAACAAGACGATGGCCGCCATCGATCCCGGCGGCGAATGGCCACTGGCCCGCATCGCCGGCGGCCTCGGCGCGATGGGCAATGACAGCCTGCAATCTGCCCGCCAGGTGCGCAACCCCGTCCTCACCAATGGCGACATCAACGACGCCTTCGACAGCATCACCTACCAGAAGGGCGGAAGCGTCCTGTCTATGTTCGAGACCTATCTCGGCGAGGACCGCTTCCGCGAAGGCATCCGCGTACATATGCGCCGCTTCGCTGACGGCGTGGCCGATGTCGATGATTTCATGGAAAGCCTCGAGCAGGGCTCGGGCGATACCGGCGTCACCGCCAGCTTCCGAACCTTCATCCTGCAGCCGGGCATCCCGATGCTCGACATCTCCGTCAGCTGCGAGGGTGGCAAGGGCGAAATGACTGTCGCCCAGAGCCGCTATGCCCCGCTCGGCTCCGAGATCGAGCGCACCGCAACGCTCTGGCAGGTGCCGTTTGCGGCCCGCGCCGTCAGCGGAAATGACAGTACACTGATCACGAAGATGCTGACCGCGCGGGAAGAAACCCTCCCTGTCGGCGCCTGCCCGGACTA
This sequence comes from Hyphomonas sp., assembly GCF_046313975.1. Taxonomy (GTDB): domain Bacteria; phylum Pseudomonadota; class Alphaproteobacteria; order Caulobacterales; family Hyphomonadaceae; genus Hyphomonas. The sequence continues at coordinate 47,652 of NZ_JBKBXB010000005.1, forward strand.
TGTGATGCCGAATGCCGGCGGCACCGGCTACTGGCGCTTCGCGCTGGACGAGGCATCCGCGGAAAAGCTTTCCGCCAACTACACATCCCTCAGTGCCGGCGAGCAGATGGTGTTTGTCGATGCGCTGACTTCCGGCTACAATGCCGGCTCGGTCAGCCCCGCCGCCCTGCTCTCCGGCCTCGAGGCCTCCGTGCACGGATCACCCGCCGCTATCAGCCTCAGCTTCGGCTTCCTGCGCGCCGCCCATGCCCGCCTCGATTCAGGCAGCCAGAAGAGCCTGTCCGCCTGGACCGAGCGCACCTATGGTCCGCTCGCCCGCCGCCTGCAGTCCGCGAACCCCGCCAGTCTCAGCGTACAGGAAACGCTGCTGCGCGAATCCCTGCCCGCGCTGCTGCTCGATATCGGCAACCAGCCTGCGGCCCGCGAGGCCCTCGCCCGGCGCGCCGAGGCCTATATCGGCTATCGCCAGGGCGCGAACCCGAACTCCCTGCAGGCGCACGAGATCAGCAACGCCTTCGGCATCGCCGCCGAAGAACGCGGCTGGACCTTCATTGAGCCTGCCCTCGCCTATGCGCTCGCCTCGCAGAACCAGACCGAACGCGGCGCCATACTGCGGGCCCTCGTGGCGCGCGCCGAACCGCGCATCGCCGCCGAACTCGTCAGCGGCGCGGCCACGACATTGCCGGTCAGCCCGTCGGAACTTTACACCATGCTCGGCGGCGGCTTCGCCAACACCCGCGCCGTGAACGAGGTCTGGACGGCGTTCCAGCAGAACTTTGACGCGATAATCGAAAAGCTGCCGGAAGTGCGCAAGCAGCAGGTCGCTGCATTCGCCGGATCACTCTGCTCGGCGTCCGGGGCCGCAGAAGCCAAGGCCTTCTTCGAAAGCAAGGCGGCGATGATCCCGGGCTATGAGCGCAAGCTCGCGCAGGGGATCGAGCAGGCGCAGCTCTGCGCCGCGCAGGTCGAGAAACGTATTCCGGAACTCGCCGCAACGCTCGCCGCGCGCTGAGCGTCAGCGGCGCGCCGCGCAGGCCGTCTCCAGCGCCGCCACATCGGCGAGCCAGCCTTCGGCACGTTCGGTGGTCTGGAATGGAATCATGTGGCTGCCGGCGCGGTTCGGTGTCTCGTCCAGACTTCCTGTCTGGATGCAGTCGCTGCCATCCGTACAGCTGTAGCGGACTTGAAAGCCGCCATTCCCTGCAGCTTCGACGCCGTGGTGCTGCACCTCGCCCAGCGGCAGGCGCGCGAGGCCCCAGACATTGTTGCGGCCATGACCGTGGACGAGTTCGCTGCAGTCGCCACCCACATGATGGTAGAACCAAAGCTCGCGGCCGGTATTGTTCCATTTTATCGATGGCGCCACTTGCGGCTCTGCCTCCGCAGGCACTGTCCCGGCCGGAGCGGCATCGAAGCTGTCTGCCTGCGGTGAGAGCACGCAGGCGGAACTCAACAATACGGCCACAGCCGGGAACAGGATCTTCCGCATACGTCCCCCTGCTTCAGATACGAGGCAGATTTCCGCCCCGGCCCTGAACGCTGTCTGAACAAACCGCATCAGCGGCCCATGAACTGGCGCACCGCGTCGGTCGATAGCGCGAACTTGGCGAACGACCAGGACCGGTCCTTGGTCAGCGCCGACAGGGTCGAGAGTAGCTGCCGGCGCGCGTCGCCGCGTTCCTCGATCCAGGCTTCCGCGCCGCCCTTCGCCAGCGCGTCACCCGTCGCCGAGGCCTGCAGCCGCACAAGCTCGGCAATCAGGCGCCGGCCCGCCACACGGTCCCAGTAAGGCGCATGCATCAACCCTTCGCGCGCCGAGGCGCGCAGCCGGTCAAGCCGCAGCGCATCGCCGATGGCATAGAAGGCGGCGCCCGCCTCCGGCACTTTCTTCTTCGTCTCGCGGGCGACATCGACGATCACGAGGCCCTGCGCAAAATATGCCATCGCCGCCGCCCAGTGCGCCAGCGCTTCGGGCGCACCGCGCTTGATGAAGCCGCGCGCTTCCCGCTCGATGCGCGAGGCCGGGAAAGCAGACTGCACCTGAGCCAGGCTCGCTTTCAACTCGTTCAGCGGGCCATGGGTGGCCTTCACGGCATCCCCGACTTTCGCGCCCGGCATGGCACGCAGGAACCAGGCTGCGGCTTCGCTCGCCGCGTGCACGGCTTCCAGTTGCAGCGCCGTCTGCAGGTCTGCCGGCGCCGTGTTGTCGAGCGCGAACACTTCCTTGCGGAAACCGGCAAGGTCGAGCACGGCGCGGGCTGCCTCCACCGCGCGCACCGCCTCGGCCGGCGCCGCCCCGGTCAGCTCGCGTAGGCGCAGGAGTGCCACCGGCCCGCCGAAATCAAGCGTCCGGTTTGCCACCACCGTTGCAATGATCTCGCGCTTCAGCCGGTGGCCTTTCATCGCCTTGTCGAACCCGTCGATGGGTGAGGGGAAATATCCCTTCAGCACCGGCTCGAACCACGGATCATCCGGCAGGTCGGAGGCGATCAGGTCATCGAACAGCACGATCTTCGACCAGGCGAGCAGTACGGCCAGCTCGGGCCGAGTCAGCGGCTGGCCCTGCTCATGCCGCTTCTGCATGTCTGCCGTGGACGGAAGACCTTCCAGCGCCCGGTTCAGCACGCCGCGCTCTTCGAGGTAGACCATCAGTCGCTCCAGCGCGTCATGGTCTTCCAGCGCCGTCGTGCTCGCCAGTGTCAGGGCATTCGTCTGATCATAATTATGCGCCAGCACAAGGCGGCCGACATCATCTGTCATCTGCGCCAGCATGGCATTGCGGTCGCCTTCCTTCAGGTCGCCCAGGCGGATCGCTTCGGCGGCGAGGATCTTGATATTCACTTCGTGGTCGGACGAATCCACACCGGCCGAGTTGTCGATGGCATCGGTATTCAGCCGCCCGCCCGCCAGCGCGAACTCGATCCGCCCCGCCTGCGTCATGCCGAGATTTGCCCCCTCCCCGATCACCTTCGCCTTTAGGTCGCGGCCATTCACCCGGATCGCATCATTCGCCCGGTCACCGACTTCCGTATTGGCTTCCGATGCCGCCTTCACATAGGTGCCGATGCCGCCAAACCAGAGCAGGTCGCATTCGGATTTCAGCAGTGCATTCAGAAGCTCATCGGGCGTCACCGCATCCTTCGACAGGCCCGTCATCGCCTTCACTTCCGGCGACAGCGGAATCGATTTGGCCGAGCGGGCAAAGACGCCGCCGCCTTTCGAGATCAGCTTCGTGTCATAGTCCGCCCAGGTCGAGCGCGGCAGGTCGAACATGCGCTGGCGCTCGGCGAGGTTCTTCTTCGCATCGCCCGGATTCGGGTCGAGGAAGATGTGCATGTGGTTGAACGCCGCGATCATCCGGATTTCCGGCGACAGCAGCATGCCATTGCCGAACACGTCGCCCGACATGTCGCCGACGCCGATCACCGTGAACGGCTCGGTCTGGATATCCTTGCCCAGCTCCCGGAAGTGGCGCTTCACCGCCTCCCATCCGCCGCGCGCGGTGATGCCCATCTTCTTGTGGTCATAGCCCGCAGACCCGCCGGAGGCGAACGCATCGCCCAGCCAGTGGCCTTTCTCGAGGCTGATCGCATTGGCGGTGTCAGAGAAGGTCGCCGTGCCCTTGTCGGCGGCGACGACGAGATACGGGTCTTCCCCGTCCCACACTACGGTGTTCGCCGGCGGCACCACCTTGCCCTTCACCAGATTGTCGGTGAGGCCGAGCAGCGCCGTGATAAACTCCTTGTACGCATCGCGTCCTGTTTCGAACCATGCCGGATCAGAGCGCTCCGGCAATTGCTTCGGATAGAACCCGCCCTTCGAGCCCACCGGAACGATCACCGCATTCTTCACCTGCTGCGCCTTTACGAGGCCCAGCACTTCGGTGCGATAATCCGACGGCCGGTCCGACCAGCGCAGGCCGCCGCGCGCCACCGGCCCGAAGCGCAGGTGCACACCCTCCACCTTCGGGCTCGACATGAATATCTCGCGGAAGGGCTTCGGCTCCGGCAGGTCCGCCAGTTCCCGGCTCGCCACCTTGAAACTGATCCAGGCCCGCGTCTCGTCATTCTCGTCAATCTGGTAGAAGTTCGTGCGCTGCACGGCGCCGACAAGCGCGAACAGCCGGCGCAGCACAAGGTCATCCGTCAGGCTGACGACATCCTTCATCACCTCTTCGAACTGCGCCTCCAGCGCCGCGCCGGCCTTCTTGCGCGCCTCCAGCGTCTTGTGCGCCTGCGGATCAAACCGCGCTGCGAAATAGTCGAGGATCAGCCGTGTCGCTGCCGGATAGCGCGCCAGCGCGGCCTCCTGCACATCCTGCGGCTGGTCCATGCCGCTCTGCCGGCGATAAGCCGCCAGCGCGCGGATCAGCGCCGCCTCGCGCCAGCCTGTTCCGGCAACCAGAACCAGCTTGTTGAACCCGTCATTCTCCGCCTTGCCGCTCCACACAGCGACAAACGCTTCTTCCAGCGCGCGGGCAATCTGGTCGAGGTCCAGCGCCGAGCCATCGGCCGTACGCATGTAGAGTGCATGTACCCAGTAGGTGTCCGGCGCATCGGCCACCGGCTTCACCGGCGGACGAACCGGATAGCCCGTCTCGAAATTCACGAAGAAGCCGAGATTCTCGAATACCGGCACACAGCGCGACAGCGCAATCGCCCCGTCCCGCGCATAGATCTTGACGCGCACAGTCTCGGGCTTGTCCGCATGCTGACGATACGCGCGCGCCACCACCGGCCGGCCGGCCGAAAGCGGCGCCATGCTCGCCACATCCGTCAGCGCCTCTTCCGGCGTGAACGCTTCGCGGTAGGCCGCATTGAACGCGCCGATAAAGGCCCGTGCCCCTTCCCGGTCGGCGCCGGAAAGTTTCGATTCCATCAGCAGGTCGCGGAAGCCCTGGTCCCATGTCCGGGCCAGTCCCGCAATCCGCGCCTCGATTTCCGCAGAATCCGGCTCCGGATGTCCCGGCACGAGGCCAATCTCGAAATGCACGCGCGCCATCGGGCCGGCATCAAAGTAAGGCTGGAACGAACGCAGTTCGCCCTCATAGGCGTCCGTCAACAAGGCAGCGATTCGCTGACGCAGCGCCGTGTCATACGATTCCCGCGGCACAAACACGAGCGCAGTGACAAACCGGTCAAACTCGTCGCGGCGCAGGAACACTTTCGTCCGTGGCCGGCCGATCAGGTGAAGCGCGCCCATCAGCATCGGCCCGAGGATCGCCGATCGTGTCTGGAACAGTTCGTCGCGCGGCCAGGTCTCGATCAGGTTGGCGAGCGCCTTCTCCGAATGCCCGCCCGGCGCCGCACCGGAGGCCGCCATGATCTTTTGCACCCGCCGGCGCACGAAAGGTATCGTCCGCGCCGTCTCGTCATAGGCTTCCGCCGTGAACAGGCCGAGGAAACGCACCTCGCCGTTCACCCTTCCCTGCGCATCATATTTCTTCACCCCGATATAGTCGCACGGCACCCGGCGGTGCACGCGGCTCGGCAGGGTCGATTTCGCAATGATCAGCGGCGCCGGGTGCGACAGGAATTCGCCGATCTGCTGGTTGATCACCAGCGGCTCGGAATCGCGCGACAGCACATTGAGATTGTCGTCGCGCAGGATGCCGAGATTGGAGCCTTCCACCGTCACCGGCTCGGCCGGCAGAACGCGGCCATCGCTGTCCGTCTCGAAATCATATTCGCGGCTGCCGAGGAACACATAATGCTCCTTCTGCAGCCATTCGAGGAAAGCCACCGCCTCATCCCGTTCGGCCGGATGAATGTGCGTGAGGCCCGACAGCCGCTTCATCTCGGCGCGCATCCGCGCCTTCATTGCGGCATGGTCCGACACCGCCCGGCCGACATCCGCCAGTGTATGGCGCACACCCTCTTCCAGGATTTGCGCTTCCTGCGATGTGATCAGCGAGGTGTGGATCTGGATCACCGAAATCCGGCGCCCGTCTGCCAGTGTCACCACCGGGTGGAACAGGGATTTTACCTCATGGCCCTGCGCGGCGCATTCGTTCAGCAGCGAATCGACAAGGAAAGGCATGTCCGGCCCGGTCGCCTCCAGCAGGCTACGGCTGAGCGGACCCGCCGCGCCGTCCGTATGCGGAGTAATCCGCACCGCCTGCTGCCCGGCAGGCACGGTGGCCGCCCAGTCCCACAGGCGCTTGGCCAGCGCGCGGATATCGGCCTCGGTCAGGCCGGTCAGGTCTTCGCCCGCCGCCTCCTGTAAAATCTGGTCGAGCACCTGGCCTTCAGGGCCGGTGATGGCGGCGGAACGGGTCATGGAAAGACTCACCTAAGGGAAATCGTTTCATCCGGGTCTACTCCCGGGTCCTGAACGCTTCAAGAATCTTGGTGGCCGATGTGATGAAAGAATAGGCACGCCCCGGAAAGGGCCCTGCCGCTTGCGTCAACGGAAGCTGGATTCAGAAACCGGACCCCGAAATGAAGCGGGCCCGCCGGACGGGGACATGTCCAGCGGGCCCTTCAGAAACTTCCGCAGGCTGGGTGGGGGGACGCACGCGGAAGTCTGACCCGTTATATAGAGCGACACACTCGGATTTGAACCCGGATGGTGTCAGCAAAAAAGTTAACAATTCTCCATCGACATGTAGCTTGCCATGCCGGTATGCTGCAAGCCGCGTACAACAAATGGACCGGGTTAGCTACCCCGTGACGCAGATACCGCAACTTCAGACTGCTCTACCTTCCCCCTGGGGTTGCCATCCGAAGACAAAAGCACCGCCATCCAGCGTGTCTGGTCCGATTGGGCCAGCAGGATCATCATCAGCACGGTCAGCGGCGCCGAGAGGAACATGCCCGGGATTCCCCAGATCAGGCCCCAGATTGCAAGCGCCAGCAGCACCACCAGGGCCGACAGGTTGAGCGAATCACCCATCATCCGCGGCTGCACGAAATTGCCGATCGAGAATTGCCAGAAGCTCACGATCACAAAGACGAGAGCGGCATAGATATAAGACGTATCCGGCGCGAAGCCCGGCACCCAGCCCGGCACGGACGGTTGCACCAGGGCAAACAAGGGCGGCACCAGCGCCGCGACAATCGAACCGACGGTCGGAATATAGTTCAGCACAAAGATCAGCGCCGACAGGAACAGCGCGTTCTGCACGCCCAGCGCCAGCAGCGAGACATAGCTGAGCAGCGTGATCAGCGCCGAGATCACCGTCTGCACCCACAGGTATCGCTCGATGCTGAGGCGCGCCTCCTCGCCGATCACACGCACTTGCTCGCGCCGCTCCGGCGTGCGGAAGATCGCGTCGAGCTTGCGCGACCATCCGCCCTGCGCGGCAAACAGGAACGCCACATAGATCAGGATCAGCACCAGGTCTCCCGACAGCCCGCTTACGGCGTTCGCCAGCGTGGCAAAGAATTGCTGGCCCGTCTCGTTCAGTAACAGCTGCGTCAGCGTCGGCGCATTACCGAGCCCCACTGCCCGGTAGGCGTCCGCGATCAGCAGGTTGATCTTGGTCTCGTATTCCTCCGAATGCCGGCCGAACTCGCCAAAGCCATTGGCCAGCAGCGCGATGAACGCCACGAAGCCGCCGGTCACGATCAGGACCGCAATCAGCCGCGCCGCCCGCATGCCGAAGCGCGCCACCTTCGCCCGCTTGCCCGCCGCCTCGATCACAGTCGCGAAGCCTTCGATGATCAGGTACAGGAACACCGCCATGGCAAAGGTCGCGAGAATGTCGCGCCCCAGGTACAGGAAGGCAACGATCACGCCGGTGGCGATGATCCAGGTTCCGACCCTGGCCGAACGTTCCATGCAGATGCGCCTCCAGACGTGCCGCCGCAAACTGGAAGGGCCCGCCCTGCCCGTCAAGCGCAGTCCGTCAGCGGCGCCCACAGCGGGTTTGGCTTGCCGAATCCCGCCAAATCACTAGCCTGCACCCCGATTTCAGAATGAAGGGCCGGACATGGCGGAAACGATCTTTCTTGGCGGGGCAGATGCCAATGGCACCGGCCACCCCGACGCGGCGCAGCAACTGATCCTGAAGGTCGCCAACCGCCACGGCCTCGTCGCCGGCGCCACCGGCACCGGCAAGACCGTCACCCTGCAGGTCATGGCCCAGGCATTCTCCGATGCAGGCGTGCCCGTTTTCGCCGCCGATGTGAAAGGCGACCTGTCCGGTATCTGCATGCCGGGCAGCGACACCCACAAGGCGCATGCCAGCCTCACCGCCCGCGCCCAGCAGATCGGCATGGGCGAGCTGAAATATGAAGGCGCCCCGACCATCTTCTGGGATGTGTTCGGCGAATGCGGCCACCCCATCCGCGCCACCATTTCCGAGATGGGCCCCATCCTCCTCTCGCGCCTGATGGGTCTCACCGATGTGCAGGAAGGCGTGCTCAACATCGCCTTTCAGTATGCGGACGATAATGGCCTCCTGCTGCTCGACCTGAAAGATCTGCGCAAGCTGCTCGTCAGCCTCGGCGACGATACGGTGCGCACCGAAGTCAGCCGCAAGTATGGCAACGTCGCCCCCGCCTCGCTCTCCGCCGTGCAGCGCGAACTCCTCGTTCTCGAGCGCGGCGGCGCCGAACGCTTCTTCGGCGAACCCGCGCTCGAACTCGCCGACTTCATGCGCACCACGCGCGACGGGCGCGGCTACATCAACATTCTCGACGCGCGCAAGCTGATCAATTCGCCGAAGCTCTACTCCACCTTCCTGCTCTGGCTCCTGTCCGAACTCTTCGAGGAACTTCCCGAGATCGGCGACCCCGACAAGCCGCGCCTCGTCTTCTTCTTCGACGAAGCCCACCTGCTCTTCGCCGACGCGCCCCCCGCGCTGATGCAGAAGATAGAACAGGTCGTGCGCCTCATCCGCTCGAAAGGCGTCGGCGTGTATTTCGTCACGCAGAACCCGCGTGACTTGCCGGAATCCGTCCTCGCCCAGCTCGGCAACCGCCTGCAGCACGCCCTGCGCGCCTACACGCCGATGGAGCAGAAAGGCGTGAAAGCCGCCGCCGCCTCCTTCCGCGCCAACCCCGCCTTCAAGACCGAACAGGTGATCACCGAACTCGGCGTCGGCGAAGCCCTCGTCTCCACGCTCGAAGCCAAGGGCGCCCCCGCCATGGTCCAGCGCACGCTGATCCGTCCACCCTCCTCCCGCCTCGGCCCGGCCACCGATCCGGAACGCGCCGAATTGCAGAAGGCAAGCCCCGTCCTCGGCAAGTATGACAAGATGATCGACCGTGAGTCCGCCTACGAGATCCTCTCGAAACGCGAGGAAGCCGCCGCCAAGGAGGCCGAGAAACTCGCGAAGGAACAGGCAAAGGAAAAAGAGGCCGCCGCCAAGGCCAAGGCCAAAGGCAAGACCTCCACGACCCGCTCACGCCGCATGACCGCCAGCGAGCGCGCCGTCAACAATGCCGCCTCGACCGCCAGCCGCGAAGTCGTGCGCTACGTCCTGCGCGGCATCTTCGGCACACGCAAACGGTAACCCTCATGCGCACCCTCCTCCTTGCCGCCACTCTCGCCCTCACCGCCTGCGCCACCGGCCCGGCGGAAAAAGACTGGACCGGCTCGCCCGGCGCCCAGCCCTTCCGCACCGCCGCCGCCGCCTGCAGCCAGACCAGCTACAATATCGAAGCCAACTTCATCACCTGCATGGCCGGGCGCGGCTGGGTGAAGACCAAGAAGTAGGCCCTCGTCCCTTCCCCCAGCGTAACCAGTGGCGAAACCCGCCCGCGTCTCCTATAGTCAAGGCATTCGCCCGAAAACATGAATGCCAAGGGAGGCACGCGGCCCATGAAAGAGTATCTCAAGTTTTATATCGACGGCGCCTGGGTCGACCCGGTCACCCCGCGCAAGCTGGAAGTCGAGAACCCCGCCACGGAAGAAAACTTCGCGGTCATCTCGCTCGGCTCCGCTGCCGATGTCGACAAGGCTGTCGCGGCCGCCAAGCGCGCCTTCCCGTCCTTCTCGCAGACCTCGGTCGAATACCGCGCCGACCTGCTCGACAAGATCGCCGCCGGCATCCAGAAGCGCATGCCGGAACTGGCCAAGGCCATCTCCGACGAGATGGGCGCGCCGATGTGGCTCGCCAATGCCGCGCAGGTGCCCGCCGGCATGGGCCATTTCGCCACCACCGCCGCCATCCTGCGTTCGTACAAATGGGAAGAGCTGAAAGGCACGACCCTGCTGCGCAAGGAGCCGATCGGCGTCTGCGGCTTCATCACGCCGTGGAACTGGCCGCTGAACCAGATTGCCTGCAAGGTCGCCCCGGCCCTCGCCGCCGGCTGCACGATGGTTCTGAAGCCGTCGGAAATCGCCCCGCTCGATGCAATGATCTTCGCCGAAATCCTGCATGAGGCCGGCGTGCCGAAAGGCGTGTTCAACCTCGTCAATGGCGACGGCCCCGGCGTCGGCGCAGTTCTCTCCGCGCACCCGGATGTCGACATGGTGTCCTTCACCGGCTCCACCCGCGCCGGCGTGCTCGTCGCGCAAGCTGCGGCCCCGACCGTCAAGCGCGTCGCGCAGGAACTCGGCGGCAAGAGCCCGAACATCGTGCTGCCAACCGCAGACCTGACAAAGGCCGTCTCCAGCGGCGTGATGTCGATGATGACGAATTCCGGCCAGAGCTGCAACGCGCCGTCCCGCATGTTCGTGCAGAAGGACCAGCACGACGCCGCTGTCGCCATCGCCAAGGCCACCGCCGAGGCCGTGAAAGTCGCGATGCCGGCAGACGCCCCTCCCGGCGCCATCGGCCCGATCTCGAACGGCAACCAGTACCAGAAGGTTCAGGACCTGATCCAGAAAGGCATCGAAGAGGGCGCCACCCTCGTCGCCGGCGGCCCGGGCCGTCCGGAAGGCTTCAACAAGGGCTACTTCGCCCGCCCCACCGTCTTTGCCAATGTGCGCAACGACATGACCATCGCGCGCGAGGAAATCTTCGGCCCTGTGCTGGTGATGATCCCCTACAACACGGTCGATGAAGCCGTGGAGATGGCCAACGACACCGTCTACGGCCTAGCCGGCTACGTCCAGGGCCCGGAGAAGGAAGCGCAGGCCATCGCCAACCGCATCCGCGCCGGCCAGATCCAGGTCAACGGCGCCCGTCCGGACTTCACTGCCCCCTTCGGCGGTTACGGCCAGTCCGGCAACGGCCGCGAATGGGGCGAACACGGCTTCGAGGAATTCCTCGAAGTCAAAGCCGTCATCGGCTACGCCGCCGCCTGATACTCTGCGGTTTCGGAAAACTGGAACGGCAGCCTCACGGCTGCCGTTTCTTTTTATCCGCATACGGATAATGCAAGCGCAACCCCATCCTCCCCCGTTCACGGGGAGACTGCGAGAGACAGGATCACGCCAGTGCATCTTCAAAAGCCCCCTCGCCCCCGGGACGGGGGAGAGGGGTAAATGGAGCCACCGGCGTTGCGTAAATCCGCCTCAGCGCAACACTTTCACCCCGCCCGGTGTAGTCTCCCCCCATCCCCACTGAAGGGACCGGAACCGGTACCGTCCGGTTTTCAGCAGGGAGCTCCCGGACGTGGGGAGGCGGCGGAGGTAACGGCCCGCGTGTCTCTCCAGGGACGTTGATCCAGGCGAGCCGGTGAAAAGCCGGTAGAGAATCCCGACTGGCCCGCCATGCTTCGGCATGGCCGCGTAAGTGGCGGTAAGCGGTCAAGACCTGGCAGCGCCGAAGTCATCCCGAGAACTGCCCGAAACTCCGGGGGCGGTGCGGCGGACGTGTGGTGTCCTCCCGCAAACAACCTTTCCTTCCCGGACGCCCCGCGGCGTCTGCCGCACCCGGTCCCGTTTCGGGACGGCACTTTCTGAAGAACCGGACGGCGACAGCCGGGCCGGATACTGGTGCAACGTGCTGCGCGCCCCGTCACGGGAAAGTGATGCCGCCTGTTGGCTGGCGTTCATCTAGAGATCGGCACATAATGGATGCATGAAACTTCTGGAGGCTGCTGACATGCAACGCCTGACATTTGCCGCTGCCCTTGCCGGGCTCGTTCTTCTCGGCGCCTGCGCCACCGCAACGCCCTATCAGGCGGCCGCCGGCGCCGACCGGGGCTATTCCGAACAGCGGATCGAAGACAACCGGTTCATGGTCCAGTTCTCGGGCAACTCGCTGACCGACCGCAAGACGGTGGAGACCTATCTCCTCTACCGCGCCGCCGAACTGACGAAGGAAAACGGCTTCGACCATTTCCGCGTCGTGCGCCGCGACACGGATGCGCAGACGAAGCTGATCGGATCGCCGGCCGCCTATGATCCGTTCTACGATCACTTCTTCCTCAGCTACCGCTATTTCGGCCCGCGCTCGGCCTATTTCTACGATCCCTACCGGCGCTACTATCCGGGTCCGGCCTATTATTCGCGCTTCGGCTATTACGATCCCTTCTGGGGCGGCCCGCCGGATTATCGCGAGTCGACCCGCTATATCGCCTCTGCGGAGATCGTTATGGGCAAAGGTCCGAAGCCGGACGATGTCGCCTATTTCGATGCCAGCCAGGTGATCTTCAATCTCACCGGCACGATCCAGCGCCCAGAATAGCTGCGCCCTGCGTCCTGTCCGGAAACCTCGCGGGCAACACCCGCGGGGTTTTTCATGTGACCTATGACATTCCCGCACTAGGCAAGCCTGCCTCATGGGTTCAGAAGGCCGCCTTCGACCGTTTCCCATAAAGCCCGCCTGATGCCCGACAGCGACCCATCCCCCGCCCGCCTGCACGCGCCGCCCACAGGGCTGCGCCGGGCGGAGCTTGTCGGCATGGTTGCCGGCCTGATGACGCTGAACGCGATGGCGATCGACATCATGCTGCCCGCACTTTCGGAGATCGCGGCCACCACCGGCCTCTCGGCCGAAGGCGGCGACAACCGCCAGCAGCTGATCATCTTCGCCTATGTCCTCGGCTTCGGCGCACCGCAGCTGATCTGGGGTCCGGTGACCGACCGATTCGGCCGCCGCGCGCCGCTCTTCATCGGCCTCGTCGGCTATATCGCGATGTCCCTGCTCTGCGTGTTCATGCACGATTTCTGGGGCCTGCTCGCCGCGCGCTTCCTGCAGGGCGTCTTCGCCTCCGGCGCCCGCACCGTCGGCAGCGCGGTCGTGCGCGATATCTTCGCAGGCCGCGCCATGGCGAGCTTCATGTCGCTGGTGATGACCATCTTCATGATCGTGCCGATCATTGCGCCCGCGCTCGGCCAGCTGATCCTCACCTTCGCGCCCTGGGAGGCGATCTTCGTCTGGCTCGCCATCTGGGGCGCGCTGATGTTCGCCTGGACATGGTTCCGCCTGCCTGAAACCCTGCCGCCGCAGGCGCGCATGCCGATCGATCTCGCAAGCGTCAGCCGCGCCTATCTCGCGGTCGTGCGCACACCTGTCAGCCTCGGCTACATGGCCGCGTCCGGCTTCATCTTCGGCGCAATGTTCGCCTTCATCGCCTCCTCGGAGCAGGTCTTCCGCCAGGTATTCAACAAGGGCGACAGCTTCGCCCTCTGGTTCGCCGTGATCGCCGGCATGCTGGCGGTGGCGAACTTCACCAACTCGCGCCTCGTCGAGAAGATCGGCATGCGCCGCATCAGCCATACGGCCCTGATCGTGTTCACCGCCATCTCGGCCGGCCTCGCCCTGTTCTCCGCATTCGCCGGCGAGAACTTCGTCCTGTTCATGCCCCTCTTCGCCGTCGCCTTCGGCTGTTTCGGCATGATGGGCGCGAACTTCTCCGCCCTCGCGCTTGAGCCGCTCGGCCGCATCGCCGGCACGGCCTCGGCAGCCTATGGGTTTGCCTCGACGTTGCTCTCCAGCCTGCTCGGCCTTGCTATCGGGGCGAGCTTCAACGGCACCACTGCGCCCCTGATGGCCGGCTTCGCCCTGCTCGGCGCAGTCTCTCTGGTGATTGTGCTGATCACCGAAAAAGGCCGCCTCTTCAGCCGCCACTAGGCAGCCCGTGACGCGGCCGCAGCGCTGCGCTATGCCCTTTTCCGAACCTCTGCAGGACACTCCATGCGCCTCTTCCTGAAAATCCTTGCCGGCCTCTTCGGCCTGCTCATCCTCGCCGGCTTCGGCCTCTACACCTGGTTCTGGTGGAAACCCGTCGGCATCAACAATTACATCAACAAGGCCACCATCGCCTTCGCGATGGAAACGCCGGAGCTGATGACCCAGCTCGGCATCATCGACAACACACCGCTGGATTTCCACTCCGGCAAACTCGGCGACTACACGGCCGAAGGTGAGGCGAAACAGCTGGCCCGCATGCGCGAGGCACGCGCCGCGCTCGACAAGTACGGCCCTGAGGGACTGAAAGGCCAGGAACGCCTCAGCTACGAGATTGTCGCCTGGTTCTTCGATGACATGATCCGCCAGGCCGAATTCCCGCATTCCGGCTACCGCGTGAACCAGATCTCCGGCGTCACCGTGAGCACGCCGCAATTCCTGACGGACACGCATGTCATCGTCAGCGACAAGAGCGCCCGGCGCTATATCAGCCGCCTTAAGGAATTCGTCCGCGTACTGGACGAAGTGCGCGTGCGGGTCGAGGAAGACCGCGCAGCAGGCGTGATCCCGCCGGATTTCATCATCGACAAATCCATTGGCGTCATGCAGGCCTTCATCGCGGGGGGCGCAGAAGCCAATCCGCTGGTCACCACCCTGCCCGCCCGTCTGGGTACGGTGAAAGGCCTGAGTGACGAACGCAAGGCTGCCCTGATCGCCGAAGCCACCGAGGCCGTCAGCACCGGGATCATACCGGCCTATGAACGGATGATCGCCGCGATGCAGGACCTTCGCGCCGAGGCGACCCACGATGCCGGCATCTGGCACATTCCGGATGGCGACAGGATTTACGCCGCCGCCTTGAAATCCAACACGACCACAGATCTCACCGCCGATGAAATCCATGCCATCGGTCTCTCCGAGGTGGCCCGGATCGAAGCAGAGATGGGCGCCATCCTCGTCGCCGATGGCCGCACGGAAGGCACCATCGCGGAGCGCATTCACGCGCTGATGACCGATCCCGGGGAAGTCTATCCCAATGACGATGCCGGCCGTCAGGCCATCCTCGACGAACTGGTCCGCCTCAACCAGGACGTCATGGCAAAGGCCGGCGACTATTTCGTCACCCTGCCGCCGCAGCCTCTGGAAATCCTCCGCGTGCCTGAATATGCGCAGGACTCCTCGCCCGGAGGATATTATACCCACCCCGCGCTCGATGGCTCTCGCCCCGGCCGGTTCTACATCAACCTCAAGAACACCGCCGACAATCCGCGCTGGACGCTCGCCACGCTGCTCTATCATGAGGCCGCCCCCGGCCATCATTTCCAGATCTCTGCGGCGCAGCTGATCCGGAATGTGCCAATGATCCGCAAACTTGGTCCGTTCACGGCCTATGCCGAAGGTTGGGCCCTGTATGCCGAACGCATGGTCGCCACCGACATGGGCATATACGCCAACAACCCGCGCGGCGACCTCGGCCGCCTTCAGGCGGAAATGTTCCGCGCCGTGCGCCTTGTTGTCGACACTGGCATGCACGCAAAACGCTGGAGCCGCGAGGAAGCGATTGCCTACATGATCGAGAAGACCGGGATGACCGAAGAGGAAGTCACCCGCGAGATCGAGCGCTATGTCGTCTGGCCGGGTCAGGCGACCGCCTACAAGACCGGGCAGATCGCCATCCTCGCCGCCCGCGCCCGTGCCGAAGCCGCTCTCGGCGACCGCTTCGATCTCAGGCAGTTCCACGAAACCGTGCTCGGCAGCGGAGCCATGCCGCTCGGCATTCTCGACACGGTCGTGGACGACTGGGTGGCCGCAGAACGGGCAAAGGGCGGCTAGCTTCCACCGCACAGTGACGCCGGGAGAGCCCTTTACCCGGCGCGCAGCTGCTCTATCCTGCGCACGTCGTATGGATTGGGGGAAACAGCCATGCCGGTTCCAGTAAGATACAGTCTCGCCGCCGCCATCCTCGGCAGCCTGATCCTTGCCGCCTGCGGCCAGAAAGCCGCCGCGCCGGCCGAAGTGGCTGGAGAGGCGCCGGTGGTTGAAACCGCCGCATTCGAGCCGCAGGCGGACGATTTCAAATGTATCCGCGACATGCACCCCGTCCGCGGCTTCTTCGTCGACAACCTGCTCGGCGAACTTGAAGCGACCATCGCTGTGGCCGAATCCGAAACCGGCGGGGTCTATCCCCCGGGCTCCGTCGTCCAGCTCGTGCCGGGCGAAGCTATGGTCAAGCGCGAGCCCGGTTTCAGCGCCGAGACGAAAGACTGGGAATTCTTCGAACTCGATGTCAGCCCCGCCGGCGCGGTCATCACGGTGCGCGGCACGCATGAGGCGGTGAACCAGTTCGGCGGCAACTGCCTTGAGTGCCATGCCAAGGCCGAAGCGCAATGGGACCTCATCTGCGAACAGACCCATGGCTGCGACCCGATCCCGCTGACCGCCGTGATGACCAAGGCGATCCAGAACACCGACCCGCGCTGCCCGCCGGTCGATGATCTGCCCCCGGAGCAGATCGAAGCGCTGGAAATCCTGAAAGCCTTCCGCGAAGCAGCGGCCGCAAACGCTAACCCTTGACCAGCCAGGCCTTCTCGACCAGCGCCGTCACGTCGCTCATGATCTCGGTGATCTTGAAGTCCTTCGGCGTGTAGACGCGGGCGATGCCCATCTGTTTCAGCGCGCGCGCATCTTCCGGCGGGATGATGCCGCCGACGACGACCTGCACATTCTCAAGGCCCAGCTTGCGCAGCTCCGCCACCGTCTCGCGTACGAGATCGAGATGGCTGCCGGAGAGGATGGACAGGCCGACAACATGCGCCTTCGCCTCCTTCGCCTGCGCGGCAATCTCGGCGGGCGTGAAGCGGATACCCTCATAGATCACCTGCATCCCTGCCGCCCGGCCGCGCGCGGCAATCTGCTCGGCACCGTTGGAGTGGCCATCGAGACCGGGCTTCCCGAGCA
Organism: Hyphomonas sp.; assembly: GCF_046313975.1. GTDB lineage: Bacteria > Pseudomonadota > Alphaproteobacteria > Caulobacterales > Hyphomonadaceae > Hyphomonas. The sequence goes on from NZ_JBKBXB010000005.1 coordinate 64,582, forward strand.
CATATGTCAGTGTACGGCCTAAAGCCTTCGACACACGCTCGACCTCGGCCTTCAGCGCCTCGACATCCTCCTCGCCCTTCGTGGCGATGACGGCAGCAACACCGGTCGGCGCACGGAACTCGCCGAACACTTCGCGCAGCACCGTACCCCACTCCCCGGTCGTCACGCCCGCTTTCGCGCAGGTGATCGAGGGCTCCATGATGTTGCGCCCCTCGCTCGCCGCCGCGCGCAGCTCCGCCAGCGCCGCCTCCGCCGCCTTCGCATCGCGCGCCGAACGCCAGGCCTTCAGGTCGCGCACCTGCGCAGCTTCCTCGGCCGGATCGACCGTCATGATCGCGCCGTCACCCGAGCCGAGCGGGCTCTCTTCGGTCTCGGTATAGGAATTGACGCCGATCACTTTCAGCGCGCCCGATTCAATCGCGCGGATACGCTCGACATGCGCATCGACCAGGCTCTCCTTCATGAAAGCAATCGATTCCTTCGCCCCGCCCAGCGCATCAATCTTCGCCAGCGTCGCGCGCGCTTTCACTTTCAGCTCATTGGTCTTCGCTTCGATCACATGGCTGCCATCGAAGATGTCCTCGAACTCGAGAAGGTCCGTCTCGTAGGCGAGGATCTGCTGCAAGCGCAGCGACCATTGCTGGTCCCACGGCCGTGGAAGGCCCATCGCCTCGTTCCAGGCCGGCAGCTGCAGCGCCCGGCAGCGCGCGCGCTTCGACAGCGTCACGGCAAGCGCTTCCAGCAGGATGCGGTAGACATTGTTCTCCGGCTGCGGCTCGGTCAGCCCCAGCGAGTTCACCTGCACCCCGTAGCGGAACAGCAGCGCCTTCGGATCAATGACGCCATAGCGCTCGCGGCCGATCTCTTCCCAGAGATCGACGAACGCCCGCATCTTGCAAAGCTCGGTTACAAAGCGAACGCCCGCATTCACGAAGAAGGAAATGCGCCCGAACACCGTGTCAAAGTCCGCATCCGGAACATGTCCGCCCGCCTTCACCGTATCCAGAACGGCAATCGCGGTGGCCAGCGCATAGGCCAGCTCCTGCTCCGGCGTCGCGCCCGCCTCCTGCAGGTGGTAGGAGCAGACATTCATCGGGTTCCATTTCGGAACTTCAGTATAGCACCAGGTCACCATATCCGCGATCAGGCGCAGCGAGGGCTCCGGCGGAAACACATAGGTGCCGCGCGAGAGGTATTCCTTCACGATGTCATTCTGCGTCGTGCCGCGCAGCTTCGCCCGGTTGTCGCCGCGCTCGTCCGCCAGCGCCACATACAGCGCCAGCATCCAGGCCGCCGGCGCGTTGATGGTCATTGACGTGTTCATTTTTTCCAGCGGCAACTCGGCAAACAGCTCGCGCATGTCGCCGAGGTGTTTCACCGGCACGCCCACCTTGCCGACCTCGCCCTTCGCGAGGATATGGTCGGCATCATAGGCCGTCTGGGTGGGCAGGTCGAAAGCGATGGAGAGGCCCGTCTGCCCCTTGGACAGGTTCAGCCGGTACAGCTCGTTCGACTTTTTCGCGGTCGAATGGCCAGCATAGGTGCGGAAGATCCACGGCTCTTCCGGCGCGTGCTGATAGTTTCCGGCGGCATCGGTCATGTTTTTATCGCCTCCCCGTTATGTTGCGGCGCAGCATGGCCGAGGCCATAGAAACTGGCAAGACCCTGCCCCTTCTGGCGCCTGCGGCTTGAATGCACGCCGCGCATCCCGACATGTGAGCGACGCATCTGACGGACCGATTCCCTTGACCCCTCCTCCCGCCGACCCCGCCCGCGCCATCCGCGATGTCCTCCTCCTGCGCCTAGCCTCGCTCATGGCTTTCCCGGCCGGCGCCGTGCTGATGGCGATCCTCGAGCGGGGATGGCTGTCGGTTGCCGCCCTCGCTGCCGCGATGCTCGGCGTCAGCCTGATCGAGCGCCGCCGCGTCTGGCAGGCGCTCGGCGTCGAGGTGACGACCGGGCCGCAGGCGATGCTCACCGGCCTTGCCGTGCGCACCGGCCTGCTGACGGGCCTGTTCGTGGTTACCCTCGGCGTGCTCGCCCTCTTCCGCGACACCGCCCTCTCCCGCCAGCTCGGCTGGCCGGACCTCGCCGTCATCGCCTTCTCCGCCGCCATTGCGCTTGGCACCAATGCCCTCAGTGGCGCGATGGTGCGGATAGAGCAGAGGCAAGGTCCGGGTGCCGATCCGGACAGCATTGTCATCGAAGGCGAAATCATCGACCGCGACCCACGGTGACGCCGCAGGCAAAGCCGTCTAGGGCTTAGCGAACCCCAGCAGGAAACAGGCAGCCATGTCAGACATTTTCGGCTTTGTCGGCGCCTTCCTGACAACCCTCTCCTTCGTGCCGCAAGCCTGGCTCGTGCTGCGCACCGGCAAGACCGAAGGCATCTCGCTGGCGATGTATTCCCTCTTCACCATCGGCGTCGCCGCCTGGCTGGTCTACGGCCTCATCGAACAGGCCCCGCCGATCATCGCCGCCAACGCCATCACCCTGACACTGGCGACACTGATACTGTTCTTGAAGGCGCGGGCCGTGCTTCAGGCCCGTTCCAGCACCCAGGGCGCCGCGGCGGAGACGTCCGCCCCCATTGCTTCATAGTAGAGCCGCTGGATTTTCCGCGTCACCGGGCCGGGCATTCCGTTTCCGATTACCTCGCCATCCAGATGCGTGACCGGCGCGATCATGGCGCCGGCGGAGGTCGTGAAAACTTCCGCCGCGCCCGCCGCCTCGTCCGGTGTGAAGGCGCGCTCGGTGATGGTGAAGCCGCCCTTCCCCCGCAGGGCCATGACGCCCGTGCGCGTGATGCCCGGCAGGATCGCCGGCGAGAGGTCGCGCGTGATGATCTCGCCGGCCTTGGTCACGATCCAGGCATTCGCCGAGGCTGCCTCCGTGACGAACCCGTCCTCCACCATGAAGGCCGTATCCGCCCCCTGCGCCTTGGCCGCGCGGTAGGCCAGCGCCTGCGAGAGCAACTGAGTCGTCTTCATGTCCCGCCGCTTCCAGCGCGTGTCGTTCAGGAACACCGCCTTGATCCCGTCCCGCGCCTTCTCGCCGATCAGGGGCTTGGCCTCGGCATAGGCGAACACCGTCGGCGTGAACGTGTCCGGCCCGGCAAAGTCGCGCGTGTCATAGGCCCCGCCCGTGACCTCCAGATAGACGAGGCCCTCCGACATGCCGTTGCGGGCGATGAGGTCCGCATGCAGCTTTTCCCAGCCGGCCGCATCGAGTGGGTTCGGAATCGAAACTCCCTCCAGCGTGCGGCTCAGCCGCGCGACATGGCCGGCAAGGTCCACAAACCGCCCGCCATACACCGCCGTCACCTCATACGCGGCGTGGGCAAACAGGAATCCCCGGTCCAGCGGGGAAATCCGGGCCGCCTCCAGGGGAAGGAACGATCCGTTCAGGTAAACGGTGGGGCAAACGGGCATGCAGGAAAGCCTCAGCAGGACAAAACACGATTGTGCAGCGCAACATTTTTCTTGCGAAGCCAGCGAACTGTTGCCAGTGTGCCCGCGCCAGAACCGGCTGTGAAGGCCCCGCAAAGAGGGACGAACAGCCACAGACCAGACAAGCGGAGGAAGTCATGGCAACGCAGACAGCCGGACGTGTTCAGAAAGATATCTACGAGCTGGGCGAGATCCCGCCCGAGTTCCATGTTCCGAAAATGATGCACGCCTGGGCGATCCGCCGCGAGCGTCACGGCCGGCCCTCGACCGCCATGCAGATCGAGCAGGTGCCGGTGCCGGAGATCGACTCCGATGAAGTGCTCGTCCTCGTGATGGCCGCCGGCGTCAACTATAACGGCATCTGGGCCGCCCTCGGCGAGCCGATTTCGCCCTTCGACGGGCACAAGCAGCCCTATCATATCGCGGGCTCGGATGCCTCCGGCATCGTCTGGGCTGTCGGCAAGCGCGTCACCCGCGTGAAGCCCGGCGACGAAGTGGTCATCCACTGCAACCAGGACGACGGCGACGACGAGGAGTGCAACGGCGGCGACCCGATGTTCTCGCCCTCGCAGCGCATCTGGGGCTACGAAACGCCGGATGGCAGCTTCGCCCAGTTCTGCCGCGTGCAGGCCCGCCAGTGCATGCCGCGCCCGAAACACCTGACCTGGGAAGAGGCCGCCTGCTACACGCTGACCCTCGCCACCGCCTACCGCATGCTGTTCGGCCACCGCCCGCACGTTCTCGCGCCAGCGGATAACGTTCTGGTCTGGGGCGCTTCGGGCGGATTGGGGTGTTTCGCCGTTCAGCTCTGTGCGGTCACCGGCGCCAACGCCATCGGCGTCGTCTCGTCGGAAGACAAGCGCGACTATGTGATGAGCCTCGGCGCCAAGGGCGTCATCAACCGCAACGACTTCAAATGCTGGGGCCAGCTGCCGAAGGTCAACGGGCCGGAATTTTCCGACTACATGAAAGAGAGCCGCAAGTTCGGCAAGGCGATCTGGGACATCACCGGCAAGAAGGATGTCGACATCGTCTTCGAACACCCCGGCGAAGCCACCTTCCCCGTCTCCGTCTTCGTGGTGAAGCGCGGCGGCATGGTCGTGATCTGCGCCGGCACGTCGGGCTTTAACCTGACCATGGATGCCCGCTTCCTGTGGATGCGCCAGAAGCGCGTGCAGGGCTCGCACTTTGCAAACCTCAAGCAGGCGTCTGAGGCCAACCAGCTGGTCATCAACCGCCGCATCGATCCCGGCATGTCGGAAGTCTTTCCGTGGGCGGACATTCCGGCCGCGCACGAGAAGATGCTCGACAACAAGCACCTGCCCGGCAACATGGCCGTGCTCGTCACCTCGCCCAAGCCGGGCCTGCGCACGGTGGAGGATGTGCTGGCGGTCAACGGCCAGGGCTGAGGCTCACCCGTGCAGCTGCCGCTCGACCGCAATGCTGCGGACGCCTTCGCGCGAGACTGGCTCGCCGCCTGGAATGACCGCGATGTCGGGCGTATCCTTTCGCATTACAGCGAGGAGATCATCTTCCACTCGCCCCGCATCGCGAAGGTGCTTGGCAAGGATGTGCTGAGCGTGTTCGGCAAGAAGGCCCTGCGCGACTATTGGACGAAAGCGCTCGCCCTCGCCCCGCAACTCTTCTTCGAGATGGACGATATCCTGGTGGGCTCAGACGCGATGACCATTCTGTACACGAACCACCGTGAGGAACAGGTCGCAGAGACGTTCGTCTTCGGCCCCTCCGGACTCGTTGTGCGGTCTGTCGCTGCTTACCGGTAGGGCAGGATAACGTCTCGCCCTAGCCCGCCCGCCCCTTGCCGCCCCGGCGCGCCAGCCACACGCCGCCAAGGATCAGCGCAAACGCCGCCAGAGCGTTCCAGCTTTGCATCTCGCGGAAGAACACAAAGCCGAGCACGGCGCTGACCAGCGGGATCGCGTATCCCGTCAGCGACAGGAAGGTCGCCCCCGCCCGCACGATCACCAGCATGTAGAGGATCTGCGCCAGCCCCGACGAGCCGAGCCCGAGCCCCAGCACCGCGACCCAGTTCGTCCAGTCCGCATCGACCGTGGACGGATCAACCAGCAGTACCAGCGGCAGGGACACCGCCGCCGACACGGTCGCATAGCTCGCCGCAAACACGATCGGCTCCACCGGCGGCGCCCCACGCGCGATCAGCGTGCTAGCCGCATAACCCATCGTCGCGATCAGCAGGAAGCACTGCGCCAGCAGCGTCGCATTGCCCGCACCCTTCATCGCCTCCGGCCCGAACAGCACGATGATGCCGAGAAAGCCGAGCGCCATCCCGGCGGCGGTACCCAGCGTCAGCTTCTCCTCCCGGAACAGGAGGTTCGCCCCCAGCGCCACGAAAACCGGCGAGGCCGAGGCATAGAGCGCCGCGAGGCTCGAATTCACCGTCTCCTGCGCCGTCGTGATGAAGAAGAAGGAAATGACCGAGCCGACAATCCCCATGCCGGCAATGAACAGCCAAGTGCGCCGCTCCGACAAGGGCGGCGGGCGCTTGCCGGTCGCCAGCAGCACGGCCCACAGCACCAGCGCGCCGATCACCAGCCGCCCTGGCAGCACCCATTCCGGCGGCAGGCCGGCCGCCTCGCCCTTGCCGACCGCCACCCGCGTCATCGGATAGGCCCCGGCCCAGATCAGCGTCAGCAGGGCAAACAGGCCCCAGTCCGTGAGGGACCGGCCAGTGTCCTTCGTTGTCATGGGGGCCGCAGTCATCGGTGTCTCCGGCAGGGCGTTTCAGGCCCTGCTCCCTAGCACGGGACTTGCACGCCGGAAGCGGTTTCCGGCGGAAACTTACCCAGCGTCAATTTCGCGGCGCGGTGCCGCATTGAATGCGGGTGGACGCCGGGTCCAGCGCCCGATAAAGGGCAGCAAAACCTGTGAGACTCTCACCGGATCAGGAGAAGAAGAATGGCTGTTCGTGTTGCTATCAATGGATTTGGCCGGATCGGCCGCCTCGTGCTGCGCTCCATTATCGAGCATGGCCGCAAGGACATCGAAGTTGTGGCGATCAACGATCTGGGCCCGGTGGAAACCAATGCCCACCTCCTGCGCTTCGACTCGGTGCATGGCCGCTTCCCGGCCGATGTGAAGGTCGACGGTGACAAGATCATAATCAATGGCAAGCCGATCCTCGTCACCGCCATCCGCGATCCGAAGGACCTGCCCCACCGCGAGCTGGACGTCGACATCGCGATGGAGTGCACCGGCATATTCACGAGTAAGGACAAGGCTTCCGCTCACCTCGCCGCCGGCGCCAAACGCGTGCTCGTCTCCGCCCCGGCCGACGGCGCCGACCTGACGGTCGTCTACGGCGTCAACCATGACAAGCTGACGAAGGACCACACAGTCGTCTCGAACGCTTCGTGCACCACCAACTGCCTCGCCCCGGTCGCCTCGGTCCTGCACAAGGCCATCGGCATCGAGAAGGGCATGATGACGACGATCCATTCGTACACGAATGACCAGCCCTCGCTCGACCAGATGCACAAGGACCTCTACCGGGCGCGAGCCGCCGCCCTGTCGATGATCCCGACCTCGACCGGCGCAGCCAAGGCTGTCGGCCTCGTGCTGCCGGAACTGAAAGGCAAGCTCGATGGCATCTCCGTGCGCGTGCCTACGCCGAACGTCTCGGTCGTGGACCTGAAATTCATCGCGAAGAAAGCGACCAGCGTTGAGGAAGTGAACAATGCCGTCAGGGCGGCGGCCGAATCCGGCCCGCTGAAAGGCATCCTCGGCGTCACCGAAGTGCCGAACGTCTCGGTCGACTTCATCCACGACCCGCGCTCCTCGATCTTCCACCTCGACCAGACCAAGGTCATGGACGGCAATTTCGTGTCGATCATGACCTGGTACGACAACGAGTGGGGCTTCTCGACCCGTATGGCCGACACGGCCATCGCAATGGCGAAGCTGATCTGATTTTACCCTCCCCCCGCCGGTCGCCCCCGCGAGGCGGGGGTCTCAGGCGGTTCCAATCAACCTCACGAGGTCCCCGCCTTCGCGGGGATGAGCGGACAGTCCGATGACCACTTTCAAACGCATCCCCGACGCAGGAACCCTTACCGGCAAGACCGCGCTCGTGCGGGTCGACTTCAACGTGCCGATGGAGAATGGTCTGGTCACGGACGATACGCGCCTGCGCGCCGCCGTCGACACGGTCCAGTCCCTGCGCACCGCGGGCGCCAAGGTTGCCCTGCTCGCGCATTTCGGCCGCCCGAAAGGCGAGCGCGTTGCGGAGATGAGCCTCGCCCCGGTCGCCGGCGCCTTTTCGAAAGTACTCGGCGCGATTGTCAGCTTCGTGGCCGACTGCAAGGGCGAGCATGTGAAGAAAGCCATCGCCGACCTGCCGCCCGCCGGCGTCATCCTGCTGGAGAACACCCGCTTCTACAAAGGGGAAGAGAAAGGCGACATGGAGCTGGCGAAAGAGATCGCCGCGCTTGGCGACATCTTCGTCAACGATGCCTTCTCTGCCGCCCACCGCCGCCACGTCACCACCGCCGTCCTCGCCGAACTCCTGCCCGCCTATGCCGGCGTGACGATGGAGGCCGAACTCGACGCCCTCGACAAGGCGCTCGGCAACCCGCAGCGCCCGGTCATGGCCATCGTTGGCGGCGCCAAGGTTTCCTCCAAGATTGACCTGTTGAAGAACCTCGTTTCCAAGGTCGACATGCTGGTCATCGGCGGCGGCATGGCGAACACGTTCCTCTTCGCGCGCGGATACTCCGTAGGCAAATCACTTTGCGAGCGCGACCTCGTGGATACGGTGAAAGAGATCGAAGCCAACGCGAAGGCGTCCGGTTGCGAGATCCTGCTGCCCGCTGATGTCGTCGCCGCGAAAGAGTTCAAGGCCCTTGCGGCGCACCGCGTCTGCGGTCTCGCCGAAGTGCAGGATGACGAGATGATCCTCGATGCCGGCCCGGCCTCCGTCGCCGCCCTCGCCGCCGCGATGGATACCGCGAAGACCATCGTCTGGAACGGGCCCCTCGGCGCGTTCGAACTTGCGCCCTTCGACACCGCCACCAACGCCGCCGCCCGCGCGGCGGGCGCGCGCGCCAAAGCCGGCAAGCTGGTCGCCGTCGCCGGCGGAGGCGACACGGTCGCCGCCCTCAACCATGCCGGCGCCGCGCCCGACTTTACTTTCATCTCCACGGCGGGCGGCGCCTTCCTCGAATGGATGGAAGGCAAGGCGCTGCCCGGCGTCGAGGCGCTGAAGCGCTAACATTTCCGCCATTTCCGGGACTTTTCATCCTGCCCGGCGCACGCTTGCCACACTCACTGCAATCCCTTGCCGCATGGCAACGTTGTCTGTCTTTTCCGGCATGCCAGTTGAATATAGGGCAGTCAGAAAGGTCTCTCCGAGCGGGAGGCGGCCCCTCCGGCTACGGACGGCTTCGCGGCTGTCCTGAAGCGCAACAGCCGCCCCGCCCCGAGAGCCGGCATGACACATCCGGCGCCGTCCGGACCACAGACAAGGGCAACTGAAATGGCGGGTATCGATATGGCAGTTAAGGCTTCGCTGAACGAGGCGATGGCAAAGCAGATGGCGACGAAGCCCGGCTTCATCGCCGCGCTGGACCAGTCCGGCGGCTCGACGCCGAAGGCGCTGCGCCAGTACGGCATCGAGGAAGGCGCCTGGTCGACCGATGAGGAAATGTACGGCCTCATCCACCAGATGCGCGCCCGCATCATCAAGTCGCCCGCCTTCAGCGGCGAAAAAGTCATCGGCGCCATCCTGTTCGAGCGCACCATGGACGCTTCCATCGACGGTACTCCGACGGCGGAATATCTCTGGACGAAGCGCAAGGTCGTCCCCTTCCTGAAGGTCGACAAGGGCCTTGAAGCCGCAAAAGACGGCGTGCAGATGATGAAGCCGATCACTGGCCTCGATGCGCTGCTGGATCGCGCCGTCGCCAAGGGTATCTTCGGCACCAAGATGCGCTCGGTCATCGATGCGGCCAATCCCGCCGGCATCGCGGCTGTCGTTGCTCAGCAATTCGAGATCGGCAAACAGATCCTCGCCCACGGTCTGATGCCGATCATCGAGCCGGAAGTGACGATCACGATTCCTGACAAGGCCGAGGCCGAGGACATCCTCCTCGCCGAAATCCTGAAACACCTCGACGCCCTCCCCGCTGGCCAGCAGGTGATGCTGAAACTCTCGCTGCCGACGAAAGCCAACCAGTACAAGGCGCTCGTCGATCATCCGAAAGTGATGCGCGTCGTCGCCCTGTCCGGCGGGTATTCGCGCACCGAGGCCTGCCAGAAGCTCGCCGCCAATACCGGCATGATTGCCAGCTTCTCGCGCGCCACCACCGAAGGCCTCTCCGCCCAGCAGAGCGATGCTGAATTTGACAAGGTCCTGGCCGAAACCATCACGGCCATCTGCGACGCTTCGACCGCCGGCTGAGGCGGCCGGGCCCTTGCGGCCCGCCCGGGATGCCCCATCTGAAGAGGCGCAGGAGCAAGCCGCTCCTGCGCCTTCTTCATTATCCGGAGACGCCCCGATGAAATGCCCCGTTGATGACGCAACCCTTGTCATGACCGAACGCAACGGAGTCGAGATCGACTATTGCCCGCAATGCCGGGGCGTCTGGCTCGACCGGGGCGAACTCGACAAGATCATCGACCGCGCCGCCACGGTGCTACCCGCCCCCGCCCCGAACCCGCAGGCCCATCCGCCGGAACATCACCGCGACGAGGGCCGCTTCCAGGATCGTCACGACGACGATGACGACTGGAAATACGGCAAGCGCAAACGCTACAAGCGCGAGAGCTTCCTGAGCGACCTGTTCGACTTCTGACGCTCCTTTTCCGGACCCACGCCCGGTCAATCCCGGACGGCTGGACTTAAGGCGATCCCGCGCCATAGTGCGGGTTCACTTTTCGCCCGAAACCGTCAGAGGACCCCTCCGGATGAAGCTGAAACCGCTCCTTCTCGCCGCCGTGTCGGCATCAGCAATCGCCTTGATCAGCGGTTGCGCTTCCTCAGTGGACACAGGCACCAACCTGCTGCCCGGCCAGGCCCCGCTGCTGGCCGCTGACGCCAAGGCGATGATCGCCCGGCTGGAACTCGCGCCGGAATCTGCAGGCAGTTTCGCAGCGCGTTGCACCGGCGCCCTCGGCCTCACCGAAAGCATGCTCGCCGATCTTGCAGGCCGAACCGGCCCTGCCAGCGTCTCCGACCTGCAATTCTTCGACACGATGAGCAGTCTCGCCTATGCCATCGGCTATGGTGAAGCCGGCGTGCTGGCCGAAGCCCACCCCGATGCGGACGTCCGCAAGGCCGGCGAGGATTGCCAGCAGAAAACATCCGATGTCTTCTCGCAGATCAGCCTTTCGCGCCCGGCCTACGACCGGCTCGCCTCCATCGATCCGGCCACGCTCGATGCGCGCTCGGCTTACCTGCTGAACCGTACACTGCGCGACTACCGCCGCGCCGGTGTCGACAAGAACGAAGCGACCCGCGACAAGATCCGTGCGCTGAATGCCGAACTCTCCGCCCTCAGCACGGAATTCAATCGCAACCTGCGCGAAATCCAGGGCTCGATCCGTGTCGCGCCCGAAGCGCTCTCCGGGATGCCGCAGGATTACATCAACGCCCACCCGCCCGGCGAAGACGGCCTGGTGACCATCACGACCGATTATCCGGACCTGCAGCCCGTCTTCACCTATTCGCCGAATGACGACCTGAAGCGCGAGCTTCTGCGCGTCAACCAGAACCGGGCCTACCCTGAGAATGTCGCGCCGCTGCGCGGCCTGCTCGAAAAACGCTACGAGCTTGCCACAACGCTCGGCTACCCGAACTATGCCGCTTATATCACGGGCGACAAGATGTCCGGTTCGCCGGAAACCGTGCGCACCTTCCTCGGCGATATCGAGTCTGCCGCCCGTCAGGCCGCCGGCATCGAATATGCCCGCCTGCTCGCCAAGAAGCAGGAAACCCATCCGTCAGCGACATCGATCGGCGACTGGAGCCGCGCCTATCTTTCAGAACAGATCCGCCAGTCGGACTATGATCTCAACGCGCAGGAAGTGCGCAAATACTTTGCCTATAATGATGTCCGCAGCGGCATCTTCCAGCTTGTCGAAGACCTGTTCGATGTCGAAATCCGCTCATGGGAGGGTGCCCCGGTCTGGCAGGAAAGCGTCACCGCGCACGAGATGTATCAGGACGGCGTGCTGATCGGACGTTTCTTCCTCGACATGCACCCGCGCGACGGCAAGTACAAGCATGCCGCTGCCTTCCCCATCCGTTTTGGTCCGACCACGGATGGTGTTCCGGTTGCGGCCCTGATGTGCAACTTCCCCGCCGGCGACCATTCGACCGGCCTCATGGAGCATGGGCAGGTCGAAACCTTCCTGCACGAGTTCGGCCACCTCATCCACATGATGTTCGCCGCGCAGCCGGACTATGCGAACCTCACCATGGGGGCGATGGAATGGGACTTCATCGAAGCCCCGTCCCAGATGCTCGAGAACTGGGTGTGGGACTATGACACGCTCGCCAAATTTGCCGTCGATGCCGAAGGCAACACGATTCCGCCGGCACTTGTCGCCAAGATGAACGCGGCTCGTAACTTCGGATCAGGCGTCAACACGCTGCGCCAGCTGATGCTCGCCAACACCTCCCTAGCCTATTATGATCGTCCGCCTGCGGAGGTAAATCTCGCCGAAGACATGCGGGCATGGGGAGCGAAGCTCAGCATGTTCGAACAATTGCCCGACACGCACCCCTATGCGAGCTTCGGCCATCTCGATGGCTACTCGGCGATCTACTACACCTATCAATGGTCCAAGGCGATCTCGACCGATCTCTTCGCCGTGTTCGAGAAGAATGGCCTGCGCGACACCGCCACGGCTGCGCGCTACCGCGATCTTGTCCTCGCCCCCGGCTCGTCCAAGCCGGCCGCAGAACTCATCCGCGACTTCCTCGGCCGCGACTGGTCGCCGGAGGCTTATGAGCAGCAGCTCATCGCCGCCGCGTCCGGCGGCAAGGCGGAGTAAGCGCCGTGCTGGAGATGCGCCCGAACTGCGAACGCTGCGACTGCGACCTCGCGCCGGACCAGCCGGGCGCCTTCATCTGCTCCTTCGAGTGTACCTTCTGCGACGAGTGCGCAGATGGTCCGCTCGACGGGGTCTGCCCCAATTGCCGCGGCGAGCTCGAGCCCCGTCCCATGCGCCGGGGCGGCGCCCTGGTCAAACATCCCGCCAGCACGAAACGTGTGGTGAAGAAAGCCTAGGCCTTCCCTGCAGGCGCAAACGGCGATTCGACGAAGTACAGCGCAAGGCGGCGCGCGAAGGGGCCGACGATCAGGATCGCCGGATAGGCCAGCACGAAGGCGAGCCCCCAGGATCGCATCCAGCGGGCGAGATAGTCCGGCGGAAAGCCGATATTGATCGCGGTGATCGCCCCCGACATCAGGAAGCTCATGAACAAGGCCATGAACAGTCCGAACACCGGCTGGAAGACATGCACAGGGAGTTTCCGGGTCATGGGGGGATCCTTGCAGAATGCGGGTTCTATATTAGAACTTGTTTCGCGGATTTCCAGCCCCCCAGCCAAGTTGACTTCACCCTTTTCGCGTTCCAGAGGCTGGCGGCATGAGCGAGACCCCACCACCCCGCCCCCGCACGCGGCTTTACCTGATCACCCCGCCGCAGATTCCGGATCCTGCAGAATTCAGTAAAAAGCTGGAATCGGCTGTAGCGGCCGGTGATATCGCGTCGCTTCAGCTGCGCCTGAAGGGAGCGGATGGGCGGATTGATGAGGCTTCCACGAGGTCTGTCAGCCGGGACGTCATGGGCCTCGCCCAGGAAGCCGGCATCGCCGTGCTGATCAACGATTCCCCGCAGCTCGCCCGCGAACTCGGCGCCGATGGTGTGCACCTCGGTTGGGACGACATGGACATAAAGTCCGCCCGCAAGCTGCTCGGCCCCGTCGCCATCATCGGCGCCACCGCTAAGAACTCCTACCACAAGGCCATGCAAGCGGGCGAAGACGGCGCCGACTATGTCGCCTTCGGTGCCTTCTACCCTACCGTCACCAAGGCCGGCACCGTCCCGGCAGAGCTGGACCTGCTCGAGGTCTGGCAGGCCGCAATGCTGATCCCCTGCGTCGCCATCGGCGGCATCACCGCCGCCAACGCCGCCCCGCTGGTGCGTGCAGGCGCTGATTTCATTGCGGTTTCTGCCGGTGTCTGGGCATATGAAGAAGGCCCTGCCGCAGCGGTCAGGGCCTTCAATACTCTGTTCGATGAACTCGCCTGAAAGGCGAAATCAGGCGAGGGGCGCGCCGCCCACCTTGGCATTCTTGATCTCGCGCACATCATCCGAAATGCGGAACAGGATCAGGTAAAGCTCGCAGATGAAGCGCCAGACCAGCACCCCAATCACCGCGCCGATCAGCGTCATCACGATCATGCCGAGCCCGCCGATGAAGCTTGCGCCCATCATAGCCAGCGCGCCAAACAGGCTTGCAATCGCGCCCAGCGCGATCCCCGCAAGTCCCAGATAGTAGAGAATGACGATCAGCTGGGTGCCTAACAGCTTGTCGAAATTCAGGAAATAGTTTGCCATGGTCCAGCCCTTCCTTGCTTGCCATTAGGGAAACCTGAACTGCATCGCTTTGCCCGACAACTCCTTTCGCCGATAAGGAGACGCGTTAACATCCCCCGCCTTGACCCTGCGGCGCCAAAGGCTTACGCCCCCGGCTCCCGTCTCCCTTCCCGCCAGAACAGCGCCCGGACGCCTGCCCCATGTCGAAGCCCTCCCCCGTTGGCACCGTGATGATCGCCGCCGCCCGCGCCGCCGGCCGCAGCCTCGCGCGCGATTTCGGCGAGGTCGAGAACCTGCAGGTCTCCCGCAAAGGCCCGGCTGATTTCGTCTCCAACGCCGACCACCGCGCCGAGGAAATCATCTATACCAGCCTGATGAAGGCCCGCCCCGGCTATGGCTTCGTCATGGAAGAGCGCGGCATCGTCGAGGGCACTGACAAGTCCAACCGTTTCATCGTCGACCCGCTCGACGGCACCCTGAACTTCCTGCACGGCCAGCCGCATTACGCTGTCTCCATCGGCCTCGAGCGCGACGGACAGCTGCTTACCGGCGTGGTGTTCGACGTCGCCAAGAACGAGATCTTCTGGGCCGAAACCGGCCGCGGCGCCTGGCTCGAGCAGCGCAAGCTGCGCGTTGCCGCCCGCAAGAAACTCAACGAAGCCACCATCGCGACCGGCACCCCCTGGCATGGCAAGCCGGAAGAAGCGCACACCCAGTTTGCCCGCGAAATGCTGGCCATGACGCCTGCCTGCGCCGGCATCCGCCGCTACGGCTCTGCCGCGCTCGACCTTGCATGGGTCGCCGCCGGCCGGTTTGACGGTTTCTGGGAGCATGGCCTGAAGCCGTGGGACATTGCAGCCGGCATCGTGATTGTGCGCGAAGCGGGCGGCATGGTCGAAGAGCTCAGCGGCGCTGACAATGTCATGAAAACCGGCTCCATCCTCGCCGGCAATGAAGACATCGTGGCCGCCGTGCGCGAACAGCTGCGCCATGCCGGCGCCTTCGGACGCCAGGCGAAAGTCTGAGCCCCGACGGAAACCTGACACCAGCGTCAGGAATTTTTGCAAAGCCGCAAAAATCGCGCTATGAAGCGCACCATGACCCAGCTCGACACAGACGTTCTCATCATCGGCGCCGGCTTGTCCGGCATTGGCGCGGCCGTGCACCTCAAGAAGCAGTGCCCCGGGAAAATCTACCGGATCTATGAGGCCCGCGACGCCATCGGCGGCACCTGGGACCTGTTCCGCTATCCGGGCATCCGCTCGGACTCGGACATGCACACGCTCGGTTTCAACTTCAAACCCTGGACCGAAGCCAAGGCCATCGCGGATGGCCCCTCGATCCGCAAATATGTGAACGACACCGCCGACGAATACGGCATCCGCCCGAACATCCGGTTCAACACGAAGATCGTCGCCGCCGACTGGTCAGACGCAGACCAGCTCTGGCGCGTCACCAGCGAGGATGTGAAGACCGGCGCGCAGAGCCTCACCAAGGCCCGCTTCCTGTTCATGTGCGGCGGCTATTACCGCTATGATCAGGGCTACCGCCCCGACTTCCCGAACGAAGCGGCCTATCAAGGCAAGATCGTCCACCCGCAGCACTGGCCGGAAGACCTCGACTATTCGGGCAAGAAAGTCGTCGTCATCGGCTCCGGCGCGACCGCGATGACGCTGGTGCCGGCGATGACCGACAAGGCAGCCCATGTCACCATGCTTCAGCGCTCGCCAACCTATGTGGTCTCGCGGCCCGCAGTTGACGGCTTTGCAAACTTCCTGCGCTCAGTGCTTCCCGACCAATGGGCCTACACGATGATCCGTTGGCGGAACGTCCTGTTCCAGCAATTCTTCTTCCGCCAGACGCGCAAGAACCCGCAGAAGGCGCGCGAGCGTCTTCTCGGCATGGTGCGCGAGGAACTTGGCCCCGACTACGATGTCGAGAAACATTTCACGCCGACCTACAATCCCTGGGAGCAGCGCCTTTGCCTTGTTCCGGATGCGGATCTTTTTACCGCGCTGAAATCCGGCAAGGCGAGCGTCGAGACAGACCATATCGAACGCTTCACCGAAAAGGGCATCCTCCTGAAATCCGGCAAGGAGCTTGAGGCCGACATCATCGTCACCGCCACCGGCCTGAACCTCGTCTTCATGAACGGCGTCAATGTCTCGATGGACGGCGTGAAGGTCGATCCGGGCCGTCTGCTGAACTACAAGGGTGTGATGCTCTCGAACGTGCCGAACCTCGCCGTCACCTTCGGCTACACAAACGCTTCGTGGACACTGAAGGCGGACCTGACGAGCGAATATGTCTGCCGCCTCCTCAATCTGATGGACGAGAAAGGCGCAACCTCCGCGATGCCCTACCTCGCCGCCTTCCCGAACGAGACCGAACCCTTCGTCGACTTCTCTTCCGGCTATTTCCAGCGCGTGATGGACCAGTTCCCGCGCCAGCACACTGAAGCGCCGTGGAAGCTCCACCAGAACTACTTCACTGACCGGAAAAACCTCCGTGAACTGCCGATCGAAGACGGTGTGATGAGGTTTCATGTGCCGGAAGCAGCAGGCGCGGCCAAGCAGGTGATGCAGGCGGCGGAATAGGCGGCGGGCCACCCCCCTCTATCGGCACCCTTTGACCGGCTTCACGCATCAAGGGTGATGCAGGTCGGGTCGAAACCATCGTATTTAACGCCGCCGCACGCTACACTCCCTTCTCACGCAAAGGAGGCTCGCATGTGGCTCTGGCTTTTATGGTGGTGTGTGGATGATCATATTGCGGCAGCCGCCGGCGCGCCCGGCATCGGCACTTTGCCGATATGGGTGCCGCTGATCCTGTCGCTGGCATTCTCCTTCTCGCTCGACGGCGCGATCAACCGGGCAGACAAGCGGCGCTGAAACCTTAACGCTCCGTGAACTGAAGTTCCGCGAGGCGCGCATAAAGGCCGCCGCGCGCGACGAGGCTGTCATGCGTGCCTTCCTCCACGATCCGTCCACGGTCCATCACGATGATCCGGTCGGCGCGGCGCACGGTGGAGAGGCGGTGCGCGATGACCAATGTGGTGCGTCCGGTCGCGGCATTCTCGATGGCGCGGCGCACCGCCGCCTCGCTTTCGGAATCAAGCGCCGAGGTCGCCTCGTCCAGCAGTAGCACTGGTGCATCGCGCACCAGCGCACGGGCCAGCGCAATGCGCTGGCGCTGGCCGCCTGACAGGCTCCTGCCCTTCTGCCCAAGCGGGGTGGCGAGCCCCTCTTTCTCATCGAGGAAGCTCATCGCTTCGGCCATGCGCGCGGCTTCGGCGAGGATCACATCGTCGGCGTCGTCGCGGCCAAAGCGGATATTGTCTGCCGCCGTGCCGGTGAAGAGCGCGGATTCCTGCGGCGCATAGGCAAAGCGCCGGCGCCAGTCCTGCGGCGCGGCATTCACTGAGGCCACGCCGTCCAGCCGGATTGTCCCGGATTGCGGATCGAACAGGCGCAGCGCCAGGCGGAAGACGGTCGTCTTGCCCGCCCCGCTGGGCCCGACAATCGCAACGAACTCGCCGGGCTTCACGTCCAGCGTGAAATCCTGCAATGCGGAGGCGTCACTGTCCGCATAGTGGAACGTGACACTGTCAAAACTGAGTGCGCCCTTCCCGCCTGCGGGCATGGGCACAGGCTTAGCAGGCGGCGCAATCTCCGGCACCGCGCGCAGCACTTCCGCCGCCCGGTCTGCCGCGCCCGCCGCGCGCATCACTTCGCCGTAGACTTCCGCCAGCATACCGAGGCCGGAGCCGGCATAGGCGGCATACATCACCATCGTCGCGAGATCGCCGAAGCTCATCTCGCCATTCGCCACAGACCGCGCGCCGAGCCAGAGCACGCCGGTGAACCCGCCGAACAGCAGTACCGAGACGAGCACGATCATCAGCGCCCGCGCGCCCGTGCGCTTCATCGCGGCGGCAAAGGTCGCCTCGATGGCAGTTTCGAACATGCCGAGCTGGCGCGTCTCGCGGCCATAGGCCTGCACGAGTTCGATTGCGTCCAGCGTTTCGGCGGCTTCCGCCCCGGCATCGGCAAGGCGCGACTGCGCCCGGTTCGACATGTTGCGGATGATCCGCCCGATACCCATCACCGGAATGATGGCAACCGGCAGCATGGCAAGCAGCGTCAGCCCGAGCTGCCAGTTGACCGCCAGCATCAGGCCGAGCGCGCCGATGGTCGTGATCAGGGTGCGGGTCGCGAGCGAGGCGGAGGAACCGAGGAAGGTCTCGATCAGGGTGACATCGGCAGTCAAGCGGGAGACCGCCTCGCCGGAGCGCATCTTCGAATGGTAGGCCGGCGACAGGCGCAGGAGGTGGGCATAGAGGTCGCGGCGCAGGTCGGCGGCAATTCGCTCCCCGAAGCGCGAGACAAAGTAGAACCGGATCGCCCCCAGCACCCCGGCGCCGACGGCGGCGGCAAATACCCAGAGGAAGGCCTCATCAATCAGCGCCAGCAGGGCAGCCGGGTCAGACCCGGCCCTCTGCCCGGCATCGGCCGCCCGGCCCAGCAGCAGCGGGATCGCCAGGCTGACCGCGGCGGCCGCCATCAGGAAGATCATGGCGATGCTGACAGTCAGCCAGTGGCGCCGGACATAGGGCCACAGCAGGGCCAGCGGCTTCAGGTTACGGCCCTTCGGGCGGGCGATGGCCTCCCCGCCCTCGGGCAGGCTGGAGCGCCTGTCGTCCGTGATCTGGGCGCCGGAATCGGCCATCTTCGGGTCCTGTTTCCTCACGGGACCGGGCCTTCCGCCAAATCCCTGTCTGCGCCCCTTGCGGGGCCGAGGCCTTTCCCTTATACGGCCCACTTCGATTTCAGGCTGAGACATGCCAGCGCACCCGGGTGCGTCAACCCGGTTTTGTTACGGAACAGACGAGAAAGAGGCGAATGCCATGAAAAAAGAAGGGCATCCCGACTACCACTTCATCACCGTGGTGATGACCGATGGCACCGAGTACCAGACCAAGTCGACCTACGGCAAAGCTGGCGACCGCCTCGTGCTCGACATCGACCCCAAAGTGCACCCGGCCTGGACCGGCGGCGAAGGCAAGAGCCTCGATCGCGGCGGCCGCGTTTCGCGCTTCAAGGACAAGTTCAAAGGCTTCGTGTAAGGCGCGCAGCGACTTCTGCACGATGTGTTGCGTAGGAAAGCCCTGGCCAGCTGGCCGGGGCTTTTCGCTTTTCAGCCCCTGAGTTTCAACGCGAGGCCAATGAACGGCACCCCCGCCTCGACCACAAGACGCTCCAGCGGCCCGTTTGCGAACTTGCGAAAATAGCGGGCCAGGCTTTTCGCCTTGTGCCCGGTGACGAAAGCGGAGGGCGCATCCGAGGTGGAGCCGTAATGCAGCGCGCCGGCTGCCGGAACAAAGATCACCTCCCCGCCCGCCTCCAGCGCGCGGCGGCACAGGTCGACATCCTCGACATGCAGGAAATAACCCTCGTCGAACCCGCCCAGCCTCTCATACCCGTCCCTCCGCATAAGGAAGAAAGCGCCGGACACGGCCCCGACCGGGACCGGCCCGTCCGGCAGAGGGTTCTTTTCCAGCGTCCAGCGGCCAATGCCGAGAGCCCGCGCGAGCGTCAGCGTGTTGCGCCGCGCGCCGCGCTCCTCCCTGCCCTGCAGATCAAAGATACGTCCGCCCGCGATGGAGACGTCAGGCTTGCCCGCAAGCGCCTCCGCGAGCCGTCCGCCCGCCCCCCGCTTCAGCACGCAGTCGGGATTGATCACAAGGAAAAAGTCACCCGTCGCGATCCGCGCCGCCGCATTCACCCCGGCGCCAAAACCCGGATTGGGCAGGCGCACCAGTTTCGCCTTCGGGGTCGCCGCCACGAAACGGTCAAGCCAGGCCACCGCGTCCGGCGGATTGCCATTGTCGGCAATCACGATCTCGGAAATCACGGGATCACCGCGCAGCGCGAACAGGCATTCGGCAAGGCGCGGGCCGGTGCGATAGCTGACCACCAGCGCGGAAATCTGCGGCGTCATCCGGCGTCGTCCCGCAACGTCCGGTGCCACAGGATGATCGCCGCCGCCGCCAGCACGAGCGAGGCCCAGAAGCCTTCATTCCAGAGGCTGTAGGCAAAGCTGAAGATCACCGCCGCCGCGCCGGCGAGCCCGGCCGCCGCATAGCGGATTTCAGGCCGCAGCGCCTCCGGCCGGGGCAGATGGAAGCCCAGAGCCACGGCCGCAAGCGCGGCCAGGACAGCGCCGATCATGCCCGTTTCGGCCCAGATCTGCAGTGCCATGTTGTGCGGATGGCCCGGCACGATCCGGTACGTCGCCCAGAAGTCCGGCAGCTGCGCCAGCCAGTCCGGACGTGAGGCAAAGGTTTCCTTCCATCCGCGCGTGGCCCCGATGCCATGGCCGATGAACGGCGCCTCCGTCATCTTGCCGATCACCGTTTCCCAGGACCAGAGCCGCGAACGGAACGATGCCGGCAGGTGGTGCACGAACGGATCGGCCAGGCGGATGATCACCGCGTAGAACACCGGCGCTGCCGCGATATACCCGCCGATCAATCCGAACAACCAGCGAAACCCCATGCGCGGCAGGATGGTCACGAGCCCGATCGCGGCGGCCATGCCGCCGATCGCGAACAGGGCGGAATCGGCTCCGAGCATCACGAAACAGGCGAACGCCCCGACCGTGAGCGCTGCCGCGAGTACCGTGCCAATCGTCCGCCAGCGGAAGACCAGCATCGGCAGGAGCAGCGGCAGGCCGAGTGCCAGCGTGTTTGCACCCCTTCCGATATTCTGCGCGCCCTGATGCAGCCGCGAGGCGTCATCCCCATAGACCCAGGCGAGCACGGGCTCCATCAGCAGCGTCGCCGCGATCAGCAGCGCGGCCTGCATGCCCAGCATCGCCGCCACCACACCGGACGCACGCGGCGCGGACGCCGCACGCAGCGTCGCAGCAATCGTCAGCGCGGAAGTCAGCGCGAGCAACAGGAAAGAGAGGCTTCGGGCTTCAACCGCGAAGGTGCCTTCCGCAAAGCTTCCCGAAAAGAACCGTCCCTCCGCTCCCGACCAGAGCTGGCTCAGCGCAGCCCAGACAACGAAGGCAAAACCGATGGCGGCAAACAGGGCCGGCGGCAAGCGCGGGCGCGCCACGAACAGCACCGCGATGCCGGTCAGGCCGACCAGAGGCGCAAACCCCTGCCCGCCCAGCGCCGACATCACGGGCCAGAGGACAAACGCAACAGCAAGGACCGGCCCGTACTTCATGTGGGTTCCATTTAGCCGGGGCCGGCGCCTCTTGTCACCGCATTGGTATCAGCCTGCGCGCTTCAGATCCGGCGGCAGCGCTTCCTGCGCCAGCGAAACCAGTGCCTCGTCCAGCGAAAGAATCTGCTGACCATTCGAGCCGAGCCGGCGCAGCGCCACCTTGCGCTCCTCCGCCTCGCGCGCGCCGACGACCGCAATCACGGGCACCTTCTTGAGCGAATGCTCGCGGACCTTGTAATTTATCGTCTCGTTGCGCCGGTCGACCTCGACCCGCAGGCCTGCCTTGCGCAGCTCAGCGGCAACGTCTTCAGCGTAACCGCCCGCCGCATCATCGGAGATCGCCGCGACGACGACCTGCACCGGCGCCAGCCAGATCGGGAAGGCCCCGGCAAACTCCTCGATCAGGATGCCGATGAAGCGTTCCATCGAGCCGAGGATCGCGCGGTGCAGCATCACGGGGCGCTGCTTCGAGCCGTCGGAGGCCGTATATTCCGCACCCAGACGTTCCGGCAGCACATAGTCGAGCTGCAGCGTGCCACATTGCCAGACCCGGCCGATGGCATCCGTCAGCTGGAATTCGAGCTTCGGCCCGTAGAACGCGCCCTCCCCCGGCAGCAATTCGCACGGCAGGCCGGCCGCATCGACCGCCGCCTGCAGGCCCGCCTCGGCCCGGTCCCATGTCGCATCATCGCCCGCGCGCACGGGCGGACGCGTCGATAGTTTCACCGCGATCTTCTCGAAGCCGAAATCGCGGTAGACGCTTTCCAGCAATCGGCAGAAGCGGATCGATTCCTCGACAATCTGGTCTTCGCGGCAGAAGATGTGCGCGTCGTCCTGCGTGAACTGGCGCACGCGCATGATCCCGTGAATGGCGCCGTGCGGCTCGTTGCGATGGCAGCATCCGAACTCGGCAAGGCGTAGCGGCAGGTCGCGGTAGGATTTCTGGCCGGACTTGAACACCTCGACATGCGCCGGGCAGTTCATCGGTTTCAGTGCCATCAGCTTGGCATCTTCCGGCACGGAGATTTCCACGCCCTCGTCGCCGGCCGGAATGAAGTCCGGCACGATGAACATGTTCTCGCGGTACTTGCCCCAGTGTCCGGATTTTTCCCACTGCGCCGAATCCATCAGCTGCGGCGTCTTGATTTCCTCATAGCCCGACGCATCGAGGCGCCGACGCATATAAGCCTCGATCTGACGCCACACCTGGAAACCGTTCGGATGCCAGAAGACGGAGCCCGCCGCCGCCATGCCATCGAGATGGAACAGGTCGAGCTGTGCGCCGAGTTTACGGTGGTCGCGTTTCTCGGCCTCCTCGAGACGGTGGAGATGTTCCTTCAGGTCCTTTTCGTTCGCCCAGGCCGTACCATACATGCGCTGCAGCATCTCGTTGCGATGATCGCCGCGCCAATAGGCGCCCGCCAGCTTCATCAGCTTGAACGCCTTCGGCAGTTTGCCCGTAGACGGAAGATGCGGCCCCCGGCAGAGGTCAAACCACGCGCCCTGGCGATACACCGTGATCGGCTCGCCCGGCGGGATGATGTCGTCGATGATCTGCGCCTTGTAGTCTTCGCCGATGCGCTTGAACTCGGCGATGGCCGCTTCCTTCTGCCAGACCTCGCGGATGATCGGATAGTCGGCATCGACAATCTCGCGCATCTTCGCTTCGATCCGCTCGAAGTCTTCCGTCGAGAACGGCTCCTTGCGCGCAAAGTCATAATAGAAGCCATCATCGATGACCGGGCCGATCGTCACCTGCGCATCGGGATAAAGTTCCTGCACCGCCTGCGCGAGAACATGCGCCGCGTCATGGCGGATCAGCTCAAGGCCTTCGGCGTCCTTGTCCGTGATGATGGCGACACTGGCGTCGCCTTCCAGCGGGCGCACGAGGTCCCACATCTGGCCATCCACCTTGGCGGCGAGCGCCTTCTTGGCGAGGGATTTCGAGATCGACTCGGCCACGTCCAGCGGCGAGGCGCCGTCCGGGTATTCGCGTTTCGAGCCATCGGGGAGCGTAACTTGGATCATGGGTCTTCAGTTTCTGTATCGGGCCGCAGGACGTTCCGTCCCGGCGGGAGAATCTTGGGAATCCGGCATGGGTTCTGGCGGGCCGTGATTAACGCGGCTTTACCGGGAATCCTACCTGAGTTTTCAGGCAGCGCCGGGGCGTCAGGCTTTACGGGTGCATGAACGGGGCGCGCAGGTGCGCCTTCAGGGGTGC
Organism: Hyphomonas sp.; assembly: GCF_046313975.1. GTDB lineage: Bacteria > Pseudomonadota > Alphaproteobacteria > Caulobacterales > Hyphomonadaceae > Hyphomonas. Next base: position 88,074 of record NZ_JBKBXB010000005.1, read on the forward strand.
GTCATGCACCCTGACGAGTTCGCGGGGTGAGCCCGGTGAGAAAAAAGCCAGCGTTCATGCGGCCCGTATGTCACGCCTCGGGCCGGGTTTCAACCAGGCCTCCGGGACCGTCTCTCGGGCCGGATGTCCAGTCCCCATAGCGCCAGGGCTGCCAGAACGGTACGGCGGGTTTCGTGTCCGGGGCGGGGTCATAGCCGTGGCTGCCCCCCGGCCGGCACCGGATGAAGCGCGCCAGCGCCATCCATCCCCCCGGCCACCAGCCATGGCGCGCCACGCATTCCGCCCCGTATTCGCTGCAGGTCGGGCTATGCTGGCACCGCGCCCCGAACAGCTGGAACACCTGGCTCGGCCCATGCTTGTAGACCGCGAGCAGGGCATAGGCGATGCGCCGGCGCAGGCCCATCACGCCGCCGCCCGGGCCGCCAGCGCTTCCTCGATCGCTGCCACCGCCGCCTCGAAGGCGAGCAGCGTAGAGGCATGGCGCGGCGGATAGTCGGCGACCGGTTCCAGATGGCGCAGTTCCCAGAACCGGCCCTCCGGCGGCGGCGCACCGTCTTTCAGCATCGCCCGCAGGCTGTCGCGCGCCGAGCGGATTTCCTCGACAGCGGCGCCCACCGCATGCTCCGCGAGAATCGAGGTCGAAGCCTGCCCCAGCGCGCAGGCCTTCGGGTCCACGGCAATGGCAACCACCCGCTCGCCCGCCGCATCCAGCTTCACATCAACATTCACCGTCGAGCCGCAGACGCGCGAGACCTTCAGCACCGAGCCCTCGGCATCCGCCAGCCGCCCGACATGCGGAATACCGGCGGCGAGTTCGAGGATGCGGTTGTGATAAAGCTCGCTCATGCCGCCCTAGATGGCCCGGTGGCGGCCCTGCTGCAAGCCCGGCAAAAAGCGGCCGCCTGAGCGCGGGAGCTGAGGCGGCCGGACCAAAGGGTGGGGGTGTAGAAATGGCCCTGAAGCCATGCGCACACTCTGGCCGCCAGCGGCGCCCGGCACAATTTACGGTTTCGACAGATTGGCCCCTGCAGTTCAGAACGGCCAGAGGTGCGCGAGCTTCGGCAGGATGGTCCAGAGAATGTAGGTCGCCGCGCCAAACGTCACCGCTGCAAACAGCACCACCACCCCGTCCCGCGCCGTCAGCGCGAGGCCCAGCAGCAGCACTGTCAGTCCCGGCAGCAGCGGCCCGAACGGCACCAGCCCCAGAGGATAGGTCAGCAGCGAAGCCAGCACACAGAGCAGCGCCACGATCTGCACGAAGGGCGATTCAGTCAGGAAGGTCAGGCGCGGCTTCACCAGCGCGTCAACCATGACCGCATATTTCTCGCCCTCTGCCGCTCCTTTCACCAGAAGTTCGCGGCTGAAACTGAAATCCAGCGCCCCCTTCGGCAGCCAGGGTGTGCGCCGCCCGACAACGATCTGCAGGGCAAAGATCAGCGTGATGGTCGCCACAAACCAGTTCGATCCCGGTATGATCGTCAGCGGGCTGACGGCAATGAAGCCGAGCAGCAGGAGCACCGGCCCATAGGCCCGGCGCCCAACAGCATTCATCAGCTCACGGACCGTAACCGTCTCGCCCTCGGTATTGAGCACCAGCGAGCGCAGAAGTGTGCGCAGATTGGTCACGGGCGCGCGCGTGCCATCACGGTTCATTCAGCACCTGCGGATGACGCGCCGTAGCGCTCGATGCGGGAGCTGACGAGACCGTCCTTGTCGATGTAGATAATGTAAAGCCGGTCAAACTCGGTCTTGTCATCAATCGGCGGGCCGGGATCAGCGCCAAACAGCGCCGCCAGCGCATCGGTTGTGTTCGAATGGCCGACCACCAGCTTCACGCCCGGCGTATCCAGCAGCCAGCTCGCAAAGGCCGGCAGCGTCGTCGCGTCATAAGGCTGCACCGGCAGGCCCGTCTGCTTCACCATCGGCGCCGCCGTCTGCTGCGTGCGCTTCGTCCGCGTCGACCAGATTTCCGTGAGCTCTGCGCCCTCAAGCCGCTTGGCCAGCGTCTCTGCCCGCGCCTTGCCGGCCGTCGAGAGATCGGGATCATCGCCCTGTTCCTTCTCGCCGTGGCGCACAAGATAGAGCGTAATAATCGCATCCTCCGCAGACGGATAAACCTCCGGCACTGGCGCAGGCGCCGTCGCACACGCCGCCAGCATCAATCCCGCGAAAAGTGCGATCACGCCCCGCCGTTTCAGATCCGCCGCCATGTGCTGCCTCCTGCGCCGTCCATGATTTCGACGCCCTCTTCGGCCAGCGCCTTGCGAATCCGGTCGGCTTCCGCCCAGTCCTTGGCCGTGCGCGCCGCCACGCGCGCCGCCACCATCGCATCAATGCGTGCTGCCTCGTCCGTGTCGCCGCCCTGCTCCCACTGTTTCGGCGTCATCGTCAGCAGGCCGAGCAATTCGCCCGCCGCCAGAAGGTCCGCGCGGGTTGCCGCCATCATCTCATGGTCGCCTTGGTCTGCTGCCGTGTTCGCCGCAGACGCAATGCCCGACAGCGCGGCCAGCGCTTCCGGCGTGTTGAGATCATCCTCCAGCGCCTCGCGGATCACCCGGTAGGTCGCCCGGCCGCCCTCCGCCTCCCACACCCGGCGCAGCGCGCCATAGATGCGGTCGAGCGTCGTCTTCGCCTGTTTCAAAAGCTCCGGCGTCCAGTCGAGCGGCGCGCGGTAATGCCCGCTCAGCATGGCAAAGCGGATCACCTCGCCCGGCCACTCTTTCAGGAGGTCATGCACCAGAACGACATTGCCGAGCGATTTCGACATCTTCTCCCCGCCCATGTCGAGGAAGCCGTTATGAAGCCAGTAATTGGCCATCACTTCCCCATGCGCGCATTCGGACTGGGCGATCTCGTTTTCATGATGCGGAAATTGCAGGTCGATCCCGCCGGCATGGATGTCCAGCGTGCGGCCAAGATGTTTCTCCGCCATGGCCGAGCATTCGATATGCCAGCCCGGCCGTCCCCGGCCCCAGGGCGAGTCCCAGATCGCATCTTCCGGCTCACCCGGCTTGGCAAACTTCCACAGCGCGAAGTCCGCCGGCGCGCGCTTGTCATCGCTCGGATCGACGCGCGCACCCACCTCATTGTCCTCCGGCTTGCGGCCGGACAATTTTCCGTAGTCGGACATTGCCGCCACCGAGAACCATACGCCGTCCCTGCCCACATAGGCATACTTCTTGCGCACCAGCTTCTCGATCATGGCAATCATCTCGGCGACATGATCCGTCGCCCAGGGCTCCACCGTCGGCGGCAAGACATTCAGCGCCGCCATGTCGGCATTGTAGATGTCCGCATACCGCTTGGTGATCGCCGCAATCGGCTCGCCGGTGTCCAGCGAGGCCTTGATGATCTTGTCCTCGATATCGGTAATGTTGCGGGCAAACACCACACTGCCGGGTCCATAGGTTGCCCGCAGCAGGCGGCGCAGCACATCGAACACGATGGGCGGGCGGGCATTGCCGATATGGGCATAGTTATAAACCGTCGGGCCGCAGACATAGACGGTGATCCGCTTCGGGTCCTGGGGCCTGAACACGCGTTTTTCGCGCGCGGCGGTATCATGCAGTCGGAGGGTCATCCTGGTCTCGCGTCGGTCGGTCGTATCGTGGGGTCAATCAGGGCTTGTTTCAGGCAGCCCTAATGGCCTGTTGCCGGGTCAGCAACAACAGGCGCGGCAGCACGAAAAGGTAAACGCAGGCCGGTTCATGACCGCTGCCCTATCACTTGACGCAGCGAAAGCCAAGATTGCGCACATCCATCTCCTGACCTTCCCCGTAGAAAGCGCTGGAAACCGGGAGCCCCCGGCCCTATGTTCAACCTATCGCCCTGAGGGTAGCAACTCCGGGCGGGCGTTAAGTCCGTGCCCTGGTGGCCCCGGCTCGACCCCCGTCCCTCAGTGAAGGAAAACCAATGGCTATGGACGCCGTGACTCCCAAGAATGAAATCCAGCGCGCGGAAACCCTCCGCCGTCCGACGCAGGAAGAGGCTGAGCAGGCCGTCCGCACCCTCATCGCCTGGGCCGGTGATGACCCGGCCCGTGAAGGCCTGATCGACACGCCCAAGCGCGTCGTCAACGCCTACAAGGAATGGTTCGAGGGCTATGGCGAAGACCCGGTCAAATACCTGAGCCGCACCTTTGAGGATGTGCAGGGCTATGACGACATCGTCATGCTCCGCAACATCGAGGTTGAGAGCCATTGCGAACACCACATGGCGCCCTTCATCGGCAAGGCCTTCGTTGCCTACAAGCCCTCGGCCGCCGTCGTGGGCATCTCGAAGCTCGCCCGCGTGGTCGAGATTTTCGCCAAGCGGCTGCAGACGCAGGAAACGATGACCGCGCAGATCTGCGATGCCATCACCGAAAGCCTCGCCCCGATGGGCACCGCCGTCTTCATCGAAGCCGAGCATCAGTGCATGTCCACCCGCGGCGTGCACCACAAGCATGTGACCACCATCACGACCCAGTTCACCGGCGTGTTCAAATCCGACGCCGACCTGCGCAACCGTTTCCTGCGCATGTGCGAACAGCCGGTCTGATCCGGCTCTGATCCAGACCTTCCGGCGGCCCTAACAGCAATGTGGGGGCCGCTTTTCATTTCCGGTCTGTTGCGCCCCGCAGAGGCCTGCTAACAAGCCCGCCGAGTAGAGTTCGCCAAAACAGAACCACACCGGGAGATGACCGCCATGAAGACACCCCTCGCCCTCGCCCTTCTTTCCGCCTTCGCCCTGCCGGCGATGGCCGCCTCAACGACTGTCGAATTCGTTCCCGCCAGCGGTGCGGACAAGGTCGTCGCTGTCTTCTCCGATGATGGCACGGTCAGCTTCAATGGCGGCCCGGCGGTCGCCTACACGATGGATCAGGACACCCGCACGATCTGCTCGATGATGGGCGAGGCGGAAAACTGCGCCACCTTCGAAGCCTGGGGTGAAGAGGTGGGCCACTCCACCCCCTACACCACCTCGCAGGGCTCCTCCGGCACGGCCAACGTGACGGCAAAGACCGAGTAAGGCCTCTCAGGCACCCGCAAGGCGCTCGCCCCGGCGGGCGCCTTTTCATTTCCGGCGCTACCGGCCCAGCCAGCCGAGAATATCCGCAGCCACCCTGTCCGTACCCGGCTCATCAATGATCCAGTGCCCATGGTCAGGATACTCAATGAAGTCGCCCTTCACCGGGCTGCGCGCATACTTAGCCGCCACCTTGCGCACGCCCTGCGGCAGGGTCGCGCGGTCATACCCTGCGGCAATCGTCAGTGTCGGGATCATCACCTTCGCTTCTTCAACCGTGATGCCATCGCTGATATCGCCGTACACCTTGCCGGAATCGTAGAGCGCCCCGGCATAGATCTCGTCATGGAGCTCTTTCGGCACACGGTTCAGCACGCCCCAGCGAAAACCGGACTTCCACACCTTGTAGGATTTCTTCCGGTCCTGTTGCAGCAGCACGTTGAGGAAGGTCCACACCACCGGCAGGCCGACCGCCGAGCAGTCCTTGGTCTGCGCGGGCGTCAGGAATACGGCCTTCGACACCTCGCCGCGCTCCGCCAGCACCTGCGCAATCAGGCCGCCCATCGAATGTCCGATCACGGCGGGTTTCGCCCCGTCGCGCGCTGCCAGGTGCCGCGCCTCGGCCGCTGCGGCCTCAATATATTCCGCCAGCCCCAGCTCCGGCAGGCTCGCTGGCGGGTTCTCCCGCACGCGCCGGTCCGCAAACAGCGTGATCGCCTCGCAGGTCCAGCCGCCTGCCTCGAATATCGGTTTCATCCGGTCCCAGGCGCTCGCGTCGCAGCCTATCCCGTGGATCATCAGCAATGTCGGCACGCGGCCCTCCCGGCGTTCAGCCCTGAGGCACCTTGCCCGGCAGCACCGGCTCCGTCCAGCGGCGGAACCGGATCGACACTTCCAGATAGACCGGCCGTTTGAACGGCACGATCAGGTCGGGTGTCTCTTCCAGCTTCGCCCAGCGCCAGGCATCGAATTCCGGCGTATGCCGGTCGAGCCGCACATCGCTGTCCGAGCCCTTGAAGCGCAGCGCGAACCATTTCTGCCTCTGCCCGAGATACGGGCCCGGCAGGCGTTTCTTCAGATCGGGGGGAAACTCGTAGTGCAGCCAGTCGGGCGTCTCTTCGAGCACATCGACGAGTTTTTCCGGAACGCCGATTTCCTCCTCGAGTTCGCGCAGCGCGCCCTTCAGCGCGCTCTCGCCCTCATCGATTCCGCCCTGCGGCATCTGCCACTGGAACGGCCCGCGGCCATTGACGCGCCGGCCAACGAAGACGTGTCCCGCCTTCGAGAACATCGCAAGGCCGACATTGGGTCGATACAGGCTGGAGTCGAACTTGGACTGGGTCACCCGCCAGTATTTAGACCAGACAGCCCGAGGCTGCCAGTGCGCACCTCCGGGTTGCCGGCAGCTGCGCTGCGCTCCCTGGTGATCGCCGACACCGGCGCCAGCACGAGTCCTTTTTCCGGCAGCTGCGCGATCCACACTTTCGCCGCCTCAACCGTCACCGGGAAAGCATAACCAGAGCCGAACGCCGCCCCTTTGTCCCGCGCGAGCGTCTCGAGATCGAGCAGCTCGGCATTGATTTCATCCGGCGACTGTCGTGTATCGATCGGACCTGCCGCACGCGCATACCGAACGCCGCTCGCCCGTGCCGGCGACGCAAACCCGCCGCGCTCGACGCTGCCATCATCGATGAAGGCTATACCGCGATCCGCGAGACGCTGCAGGACAGCGCTGCTCGCATCCGCATTCGCGGCAAACTTCGCACCCTGATAATTCACGACCCCGAAATAGCCCGACGTGCGCGACAGAATCGCATCCAGCCGCGCAAGGTTCGATTTCGCATCCGCCGCAGCGAGCAGCGTGTCCGGGTGCATCTTCATGCGCCCGTAATCATAGGCTTCCATCGGCACTTCGATCAGCACTTCATGGCCATCGGCGCGCGCGGTCTTGATCCAGTAGTCAAGGCGTTTGGAATCGAGGGCGAAGGATAGCGTCACTTCCGCCGGCAGATCATCGATCGCCAGCTGAGTCTGCGTCGCGTTGATGCCCAGCCCGCCGATAACAAGGCCCACCATCGGGCGGCCGTCGGCATTGGAGAAGCTGCGCGCATACACGTCTGCCGGCGCCCTGCTGGCCGGCTTCTTCGCGCTCACAGGCGCCGGGGCCGAGTTCGCCGCCATCACGCGCACCGCCGTTCCTGACGGGATACCGATACTGCGCACCTGGCTCAGCGACTCGCCGGACCGCACGATCTGGCCATTGATCCGGATCGCATCGCGCGCGCTTACCGCCGGGCCGCCCTGCCCGCCCGTCACTTCGATCCGCAATGCTTCGCCTTCAAGCTCCGTCAGCGCCAGCTGCAGCGCGCTCGCGGTCTCGACCGTGTCGAAATCCGCCGCGCCTTCGAAGCCGTCAAAATCGGCAACCCGCGCCTGCGCCTGGGACTCCAGGACATCATCGACCGTGTCGAACAGGGCAAGCGTCTGGCGCGGACCCGCCGATTCCGGATCGGCCACCACATGGATGCCCGCGCCCAGCGAAGCCGCAAGCCCGCCGAAAACGGCAAGGCTCATGCCCGCATGCACGATCCCCGTACGGAGCGGAGACGGCTCGGACTCGCGCCGGTAACCCATTGGACTGACCTCATTGAACAGGGCGGTGAAACAAGCCCCGAAGATCACCCGGCAGGGTTAACAGGAGGAAAACAATTGGTCTTCGCGCTGTAACCAGCTGCTAACAAATCCGGGACTTTTGGCCTTCCGGAAGGTTAACAATCAGTCATTTGCCATAGCGAGGCGCGAGGGCTGGGCCCGGCCTTCCCGGAGCAGGCGGATCGCGGTTTCCAGCTGGTAATCCTCGCCCGCATAATCTTCCGGCGGTTGCTCGTCCGGCATGCGTAGCGCCTTGCGCCCTTCCCCGGTCTCGTTCTCGAGGGCATGCGGCAGGTCCGCTTCCGACCAGCGCTGGATCTTGGCGAGTTCTTCCTCGGTCAGGCGCACTTGCGTCACCATCACGTCCGGCTCGATGCCGAGCGCCTGGATCGAGCGGCCCGAAGGCGTGTAGTAGCGCGCCGTCGTCAGGCGGATCGCACCCGGCAGCGTCTTCAGCAGGATCACCGACTGGACCGAACCCTTGCCGAAGCTCGTCGTGCCGACGACCAGCGCCCGCTCCCGGTCCTGCAGCGCGCCGGCCACAATTTCCGAAGCCGAGGCCGAGCCGCCATTGATCAGCACCGCGATCGGCACACCCTTGAAAACTTCGCCGCGCGTCGCGTTGAACCGCGCCACATCCACCGGCCGGCGCCCCTGCGTCGAGACAACCTCGCCGCCGGACAGGAAATGGTCAGCAACCTTCACCGCCTGGTCGAGCAGGCCGCCGCCATTGTTGCGCAGGTCGAGCACAATGCCCTTCACCTTCGGCCCGCGGCCGAGCGCGTCGAGTGCCTCTTCGAGCAGCAGGTCGGTGCGCTCATTGAACGTGGAGACGCGGATATATCCGATATCGCCGCCTTCGACGCGCCAAGTCACGGATTTCTGCTGGATCACCTCGCGCACCAGCTTCACCGGGAACGGCTCGGTGCCTTCGCGCAGCACGGTGATCTCGATCTCGGTGCCTTTCGGCCCGCGCATTTCCTTGACCGCATCATTCAGCGTCTGGCCGAGGATCGGCTTGCCGTTGATGGCGGTGATGAAGTCGCCCGGCTGGATGCCGGCGCGCGCTGCCGGCGTGCCGTCCATAGGCGAGATCACCTTCACCGCGCCGTCTTCCATCGTCACTTCGATGCCGAGGCCGCCATACTCGCCCGAGGTCTGCACCTGCAGCGACTGGTAATCCTCCGGGTCGAGATAGCTCGAATGCGGGTCCAGCGAGGTCAGCATGCCATTGATCGCGGCCGACATCGCCTCGGTCTCGTCGATCGGCACGACATAGTCTTTCTGGGCATGGGCGAACACTTCGGCGAAGAGTTCGATCTGCTGGTAGGTCAGCGCCCGCGGGTCTTCTGGTTTGGATGTGTCCTGCTGGGGCCAGGCCATCGCTGCAAAGCCAACGGCCGCCGCACCGAGAATCCCACCCAGCGCCGTACCGGTCAGCAATGAACGCATATTCCACTCCATCATCATCGAAGCGACCCTCACTTGCCGCCGGACATCCACTCTGCCGGATTCATCACCCGGTCGCCAAGCCTCAATTCCACACTCAGTTCGGGTGCAGGATCATCCCGGTTGGGCATGCGGCCCACCGGCTCCCCGGCATTCACGGACTGACCTTCGGATACATAAATCCGGCTCATCCCGGAAAGAATAACATTATATCCGTCGCTTGTACGCAAAATCAGCATCTGGCCGTAGCTTCTGAACGCCCGGGCATACTCCACCGTCCCGTTGACCGGAGCCACCACCTGGGCCTCCGCCCGTGTCGTGAACACCAGCCATTCGGCCTTCGCCCCGCCCGGCATCTTGTCGCCAAACCCATAGCGCAGGGTGCCCGCCACCGGCTGCCTCAGCCCGCCTAGCGACGACTTGCCCAGCGGCTTGGTCACAGGCGAGGCCACCTCCCCCGCTTTCGGCGTCGTGGTCGTCTTCGGCTTGGTCGTTCGCACCGCCGCGAGCTGCGGGCGATCCTTCGGCTTCAGCCCCGGCGCATCCGGTGCATTGCGCTCCAGAGCCGTCAGCAAGTCGCGCAGCGTGCCGGCATCCTTGCCCAGCTGGTCCGCGCGGCGGCGCAGCGTTTCGGCATTGCCGGAAATGCCCTCGAAGGCAGACCGTTTCTGCGCCGTCAGCCGCTCGATCTCCTCCTTCTTCAGCGCCAGCGTCGCCTCCGCCGCCGCCAGCCGCGCCTGCTCGGCAAGGATGTTCGTCTCCAGCGCATTGAGGCCGGCAATCTCCGCCGAGATCGCCGCCGCCCGGTCTTCCAGTTTCGGATACGTTGCCTGCATCAGGATGGCGCGGCGGATCGCGAGACCGGAATTGTCAGGGCTCACCACCAGCGCCGGCGGCCGCCGGCGATTGGCGGCGGCAAGTGCGGCCAGCAGATCGCCCAGCGCCGCCTCGCTCTCGATCAGTTCCGCATGCGCCACCTCGCGCCGCACCCGCAGGTCCACCAGCGACCGCTCCGCTTTTGTCGCCTGCTCCTCGCGGCGGCGCGCTTCCATCGCGGCCGAGAGGAGATCGTTATCCAGCGTGCGCAGGTCCGTAACCGTTGCCTGCCCTTCCTTCTCCAGCGCAGCCAGCTGCCGGACCGCAGAGGTGCGCTCGGCTTCCAGCGCGTCCAGCTCGGCGCGCGTGAACGTATCGGGCGCCACCGCCATCAGCAGGGGCACGAGAAACAGGCTCGCAAGAACGGCAGCAGGACGGCGCATCCGGCCACCCTTGCCCGAGATGAGTCACTTTGACGTTAATCGCGGGCGCGGCGAACGCCGTCTTCTAGCGGCGCAGCGCGTTAAGGTCCTGGTAAAGTCCGGCGCAGAGCTCTGCGAGAAATATATTCTGTACACGGAATTTACTGCGATCATATGTCGGCGCATTGACGGCAAGGTGCCGGATCACATCCAGCAGGACTTCCGCATCCCGAAAGAAACTCTCCGGCGGCTCGGCGTCCAATCCGTGCACGCCTGCATTGCGCAGGCTCACCACCCGCTCGATCGCATGCAGCCGCCCCGTCGTCATCTCCAGCTTCTCTGGCGGCGAAAGATATTCCTGCGACCGCGCCCGACGCAGCAGCAGCGACACCGGCGCGACCCGGTCATCCTGCGGCGAGTCCAGCACAGCCTCCAGCGTCGCCGTGTCATATCCCGACAGCGCCGCCACCAGCGAACATTGCAGCGCGCTTACCAGGCCTACCGCCACCCAGCGCAGGCGCTCCCGGTCCTCACGCGCGCCCGCCGCTTCCCGCCGCGCCATCTTCAGCGCCTCGACCGCGCCGTCCAGCGCCAGCCGGATGCGCGTCGCGGGATCGGAACTGACACTCGGATGATAGTCCATGACCGCATTGCCTTGCAGGCCGCCGCGCGCCGATCAAGCCCCTTCCGCAAACTGACAGCTCCCTGACAGCGCATGTCAGGGCGCGCTCAGAGCCCGGCGCGTAAACCCGCCTCAACGCCGGGGCAGTCCCGGATACGTCCCGCAAGAAAGGAAACTCCCATGAAGCTCATGTTTGCTGCCCCGCTCGCCGCACTGCTCATCTCTGCACCCGCACCGCTCGTCCTCGCACAGGGCGCTGACGATTTCCTCGCCGCTCCTGCCACCGGCTCCGTCAGCCGTGAGGAAGCCCTCGACATCGCCCGCGCCGAAGGCATGACGCGCCTCAAGGAAATCGAGCGCGATGACGGCAAGTGGGAAATCGAAGGCTGCATGGCCAATGGCCGCGAAATCGAAATCGACATCCGCCGCAGCACCGGCGAAATCGTCAAGCTCGAGATCGACGATCACGACGATGACGGCTGCTGATCCCTCAGCCGCCCCGGCGCGCGCGCCAGTCCTCCGCCGTCTGTCCGTACGCGTCCCATACCGTGTGCGGGATGGGCGGCGGAGCGACCGCTTCGCGCAGCTTGCGTGATCCGAGCCGCTCGGCCACCTTGATCGAGGGCGCATTCTTCGGATCGATACAGTGGATGATCTCGTCCCAGCCGAGAATGTCGACCGCATAGTCCATCGCCGCGCCCGCGCCTTCGAGGGCATAGCCCCTGCCCTGCGCGGAGGCGAGGAACCCCCAACCCACTTCCGTACCCGGCCAGCCGTCCGGCTGCCACGGCCCCAGCCGGCCGATCCATTGCCCGCTTTCCTTCTCGACCACTGAAAACATCGAAAAGCCGCGGATTGTCCACGCCCCCGCCAGCACGCACAACGTTCGCCACACCGTCTCGCGCGGCTGTACGCCGCCGATGAAGCGCGCCGTCTCCTCATCCGCCATCAGCGCGCAGAAGCCTTCATAATCCTCCGCCCGCGGAGGACGAAGGATCAGGCGCGGCGTTTCGATCACAGGGCCGGAAGCCATGCGGGATCAGGCGAGGCTGGGGTCGATGCCCTTGCACGCCTCAACCAGGCCCTTCACCGAGGCGACGGACTTCTCGAACATCGCCTTCTCGTCCGCATTCAGGTCGAACTCGACGATCTTCTCCGCGCCGCCGGCGCCGATCAGCGTCGGCACGCCGACATACATGTCCTTCACGCCGAACTGGCCGGTGCACCAGGCCGCGACCGGCAGAACGCGCTTCTGGTCGCCGAGATAGGATTTCGCCATCGCAATCGCGGACTCGGCCGGCGCGTAATAGGCAGAGCCGGTCTTCAACAGGTTCACGATCTCGCCGCCGCCCTTGCGCGTGCGCTCGACGATAGCGTCCAGTTCCGCCTGGCTCATCCAGCCCTGCTTGACGAGTTCGGTCAGCGGCAGGCCGCCCACGGTCGAGTGGCGCACCATCGGCACCATGTCATCGCCGTGCCCGCCCAGCGTCCAGGCATGAATGTCGGCCACCGACACGCCGGTCTTCTCGGACAGGAAATAGGCAAAGCGCGAGCTATCCAGCACGCCCGCCATGCCCACCACCTTCGAGGTCGGCAGGCCGGAGAATTGCTGCAGCGCCCAGACCATCGCGTCCAGCGGGTTGGTGATGCAGATCACGAACGCGTTCGGCGCATGCGCCTTGATGCCTTCGCCCACGGCCTTCATGACCTTGAGGTTGATGCCGAGCAGGTCATCCCGGCTCATGCCCGGCTTGCGCGGCACGCCGGCAGTTACGATGCAGACATCCGCTCCGGCGATGCCGGCATAGTCATTGACGCCCTTCAGGTCGACCGAAGCGCCGTAAACCGGCGTCGACTCGGCGATATCCAGACCCTTGCCCTGCGGCAGGCCTTCCGCGATGTCGAACAGGATCACGTCGCCCAGCTCTTCGCGGGCGCTGATATGGGCGAGCGTACCGCCGATCATGCCGGAGCCGATCAGGGCAATCTTGTTGCGGGCCATGTGTATCTCCTCGGAATATGGGCGCGGAAACCGTGTCGCCGGTCCCCTAGCCGAGCCTGCCGCGCCGCGCAATGCGGCCCAAAAGCAAACACCCCGCGAGGGGTCTCGCGGGGTGCCTGTTCAGGGGGGTCAGATCAGGTCAGTCGCGGCTGAGCAGCGACATCAGGATCGTGAACATGTTGTAGAACATGATGAAGAAGTTGAGGGCGCCCCAGTTCGTCATCACGGCCAGCGAGCGCTGGTCGCCTTCATTGACGAAATAGCCCTGCTTAAGCTCCTGCGTCTGGAAAGCAACCAGCACGCCCGAAATCCCCAGCACGGCCACCTGGATGATCACTTCCATCATGCCCGAAGGCGGGAACAGGAAGCTCAGCAGCGAGATGCCGATCACGCCCCACAGTGCGAACACGGCAATGATGCCGATCGGGCGCAGGTTCATCTTGGTCATGTAGCCGAACAGGCTCAGCGCGCCGAAGGCCGAAGCCGTCAGCAGGAAAGCCTTGGTCATGATCAGGAAGTTGACGGTCATGCTGGCGCCGCCGCGCGTCGTCACGCTGGAGCCGGACATCGCCATCAGCACCCAGATCGAAAGACAGACGCCGAGCATGGAGACGATGGTCCAGTAGAGAATGCCGGTCGCCAGCGGCGACGGGTTCTTCATCAGGAAGGCTGACCCGAAGATCAGCGCCAGCGGGCCAAACTGGAAGACATAGAAGAGCGGAGTGCCCAGCAGCAGCTGCGTCAGACCCGGCACGATGCCGGAGCCGACCACGAAAGCAATCGCGCCCGAAAGCGCAATGCCCAGAGCCAGCTTCTGATAGACCCCGAGCATGAAGGTGCGCAGGCCCGCATTGACGGACGTATCCATCGTGCTGGCGTCCATAGCCCCAAAAGTCCGGTTGAAGTCATTCATCGGTTGTTGAACCCTTTCTTTGAACGCAGACGCCCTCCGGGCGCTGTTTGTGCAATATATGGAGGCCTTCGCCTCGCTCTGCAACAGAATCCGGACCTGCCAGTCCCTCACATTTCAGTCAGGGGTTTCAGCCCTTCCGCAAAGGCACCTCAAAATCGCGCAAACATTCATTTGGAAGTATTTGAAACACCAAGCAAAAGCACCTCGAATACAAGTAACGCTGAAGTCCCCATACCCTGACTTGTAATACGCGCGCGCCCTTCGCCAGTGAACGGCTAATCACTGTTGACTCGCACCTTAGGCGAACATAAAGGCGGATTCAGGCTGTGTAGTTCGCAGTTTGGTAGTTGAGTAAAAGCCACAGCTATAAAGGGGAAAAACATGGCTGATGCATCGGCGTATGCCGAGAATATCAAGAAGTATGCAAAAAATTACAATAAAGCCGCCGCTGAAAAGATCGTCGGACACCTTGGCATTGCCCTGCGCAACAAGGACTCCTCGATCGTGGCGTGCAGCGATGATGGAGAACTCGACCGGATCCGCGAAAAATGGTGCCGCACCAAACTGGGTCTGGCGCACAATCAGAAAGAACTCGACGCAGGCATCCAGGCCATCTGCGAGGTGATGAAGGCCGAAGGGGGCCAGAAATCGCGCGTGACCTTCTATTACCTGCTCGCCGAACATTTCGGCAAACTCGAAGCCCTCGCGGGCTGAACCCCCTCAGCCAGATCATAAAAGAGAGAGCGACTTTCACCCGGCCCTGCGCCGGGTTTCTTTTTGCCCGCCCTCATGGTCAAACCGCTGCCATGCTCCGCCTCTTCGCTGCCCTGCCGGTGCCGCCGGATGTCTCCCGGCCGCTCCTGAAGCTCCAGAAGGACCTCACCGGTGCCAGCTGGCGGCCGGAGGAAAACTTCCACATCACCCTCTGCTTCTATGGCGAGCTCAGCCACACACAGGCCCGCGATCTCGACGACCTGCTCGGCGCCATCGACCGGCCGGCCTTCGACATCGCCCTGGAAGGCGCGGGCTGGTTCGGCCGGCGCGAGCCCACCGCCGTCTGGGCCCGGGTGCGCGAGAGCGACGAGCTGCGCGCCCTCGCAAGCCAGTGCGAGCGCGCCGCCCGCCGTCTCGGCATCGCGCGGGAGAAGCGCCCCTACACGCCGCACATCACCCTCGCCTATTGCCATGGCACGCCGCTGGACGCGGCCCGCGCCTGGACAGAGCGCCATCAGGCCCATCGCAGCCCGCCCTGGCAGGCCAGCCACTTCCATCTCTATTCCAGCCAGTCGCGCAGCACCGGTCCCTCGCGCTACATCGCGGAAGCCGACTATCCTTTATCCGGCTTCACCGCGCCTGAAGGAATGTATTGATCGTCAACCGCCCGGTGCGTGGATCATCGGAAAAGCCGAAACCTTCCGGGATCGTGCCGGAATGCAGCGTCCAGCCGCGATAGATCACCAGCCGGTTGAACACCGCCTCCACCCGGTAGGTCTGCTCGAACTGCGCCGTGTCGCCGCGCAGATAGTCCGCACCCGGAAGACCCTGCTGCGCCGCCTCGGCCTCGATCATCCCGGCATAGTCCTCCATCCGTGACGGGCTCACCGTCTCGAACCCGCTCGCCCGGTGCCGGTAGAAGGCCGTGCCGCCCTGCGATCCCGCGCACAGGTAATGCAGCACCGCGATCCGCCCCGGATCGGTCGAGTCGAAATGCGGCAGGCGCTGGATCGGCCGCAGCGCCTCGGGCCGCGTCGTCACCAGCGAATAGTTGCACTCGACGAGGCTCGCCCCCTTCGCCAGCCCGAACACGTTCGTCAGCACATCCTGCAGGATCGGCATGCGTTCGCCGAGATAATTGGCATCCGCCGGCGCACGCACGCCGGGATAGTGCGGGCCAAGCTGCGTATAGCGCTTGCCCGCTGCCGCCTCGACCAGCCCCGCCGGGTCCGAACTGAATTCATCGATGATGACAATCGGCTCGCGCTCATGCCCGATCCGCCCGATCACCGGAGACGGCGCCGTCGTCATGCAGATGCCCTCCCCTTGCGCTGCCCCAACTTCTAGGCGAGCCCCGGAAACCCATCAACGGCTGGACTGCTGTTGGCACGGGCGGTGCCGGAGATGAAACAGACGTTGGGTTCGCGCTTGCAGCCCTGAGCCCGATCCATGTGAGGCGCAAAGCGCCGATACGGGATCAAAACAAAGGTGGTGCCCCTGGCCGGACTTGAACCAGCACTCCTTTCGGAAGCGGATTTTGAATCCGCCGCGTCTACCATTTCACCACAGGGGCCGCTTGGGGAGGGTGAGGGCCTCTCCTGCCCGAGGGGTAAGTGATATGTCAATCTCCCGCTGATATAGCCTGCCTGCTATGACCTCCCCCATGACCCCAACCGCCGAAACCCGCACCCTCCTGCAGATCATCGAGCAGATGGCCGCCGCCGCTCCGGACGAAGGCTTCACCTTGAGCGAAATCTTCGACCAGCTGGACGAAAGCGCCTTCGGCGCCACGCTGTTCCTGCTCGCCCTGCCCTGCTGCATCCCCTTCCTCTACATCGTGCCGCAGATCGTCGCCGTGCCGATGATGGCGCTGGCCGTGCAGATGTTCCTCGGCCGCGAGGAGCCCTGGCTGCCCTCAGGGCTCGCCAGCCGCCGCATCGACAAGGCCGGCCTCACCGCGATGGCCACCGGCGGGCGCAAATGGTTCGGCTGGATCGAGGCGCTGATCCGCCCGCGCCTCAGTTTCATCACCGGCCCGCGCTCCGAACAGGTCGTCGGCGCCTTTCTCGTGTTTTTCTGCTGTTCCATCCTCGTGCCCCTGCCGGGCACCAACACCGTGCCGGGCTTTGCCGTCGCCATTGCCTCCTTCGGCCTGATGCAGAAAGACGGGCTCGCGGTCATCACCGGCATCATCCTCGGCGTCGCCTGGATCGGCATGCTGATCTTCGGCGCCTTCACCGGCCTCGGCTTCCTCGCCGGCGTCCTCACCGGTTCGTGACGCTCCGCCGCATTGCGGCGAGCCCGGCGATGGCCTTCAACTCGCCGCCATGAACGCGCTCACGACGCTCCTCACCGGCTGGCGCTGGCCCGTCCTCGCCCTCCTCGCCTCAGCCGCGATGCTGGCGGCCGCGCATGCCTTCGAGCAGATCGGCGGCCTCTATCCCTGCCCCCTCTGCCTGCGCCAGCGCGATGTCTACTGGGCGCTGATCGCGATGACCCTCACCGGCCTCGCCCTCTGGCGCCTCGTGCCCAAGCGCCGCTTCCTCGTCGCGCTCAACGTGCTGATCGGCCTTGCCTTCCTCACCGGCGTGGTCGTCGCCTTCTACCATGCCGGCGTCGAGTGGAAGATTTTCCCGCCGCCGAACGGCTGCTCCGGCGGACCCGGCACCGACCCGATGAATTTCGGCGACATCGACCAGCCGATGAACATCGCGCTCTGCACGGATGCGCCGTTCTACATCGCCGGCCTGTCTATGGCCGGCTGGAACGGCGTCATCTCCGCCCTTCTCGCCGGCATCAGCTTCGCCGCGGCCGCGATCACCTTCCGTCACTACCGGACGAAATAGCTCGCCGCCGCCGCGCCGAGCGCAATTACCGCCACCACCGCCGCAAACCCGCGCAGCCGCCGCATCCAGATCGGCAGGCCCGCCCCGCCCGCATCCCACACACCATGCAAAAGGTGCGCGCCGGCCAGCGCCGCCAGCACCGGCCACAGCTCCACCGACCACAGCGCCCACAGGACAATGCCAAAGCCCGCCAGTGATCCGAGTACGGACAGGCTGATCAGCGGCGTGCGCGGAATGCCCGCGCCCTGCCCGTTCACTTCCGCGCCCCAGCGCACCCCGCCGAGGAAAGACAGGATCAGCGCGCCATAGACGATCAGCGCCTGCGCCGCCTGCATCTGCAGCACCGCGTCCGCCCGCGCTGCCCACATCACGCCCGCCCCCGCCGCCAGCGGCACCAGGCCGGCCAGCGTCAACCCCAGCGCCACCGCCGGCACCCCAAACAGTCTCATGACTTACAGCCCCAGCACCTTGCGTGCGATGATGTTCTTCTGGATTTCATTCGTGCCGCCATAGATCGACTGCGCACGTCCCGCAAAATAGCTGGCCGTATCGCGCGGTCCAGTCCCTGCGGATGGGGCCTTATGCCCCACGAACGGCCCGGCGGCATCGAGGAACAGTTCGGTGATCTCCTGATGCGTCTCGGTCGCGAGGATCTTCACGGTCGAGGCCGCATCCCCCACCGATCCGCCGGAGACCTGCGCCGAGAGGATGCGGAACACCGTCATCTCCAGCCCGTCCACCGCCATCTCCGCCGCCGCCAGCCGCGCCGCAAACCCGGCATCATCGATCAGCCGCTCATTGCTCGCGGGTGATCCCGCCGACGCGAGCGCCCGCACATGCCGCAGCATCGCCCGCTTGCCGCCGATGCGGGCATAGGACGTGCGCTCGAAGCCGAGCAGGTATTGCGAATAGGTCCAGCCCTTGCCCTCCTCGCCGATCCGGTTTGTTTCCGGCACTTCGACATTCTCGAACAGCACCTCGTTGAGCGCATGCGCCCCGTCGATGGAAATGATCGGCTTCACCGTCACGCCCGGCGCATCGAGCGGACAGCAGATAAAGGAAATGCCCTCCTGCTTCTTCTCGCGCTGGCTGGTGCGGGCGAGCAGGAAAATCCAGTCCGCATGCTGCGCCGCCGAGGTCCAGATCTTGTGCCCGTTGAGCACATAGCGCCCATCCTTCAGCTCCGCCGAAAAGGTGAGGCTCGCGAGGTCAGACCCTGCCCCCGGCTCTGAATAGCCCTGCGCCCAGCCGACCGACCCGTCGCGGATGCCTGGCAGCCATTGCTGCTTCTGCGCCTCGCTTCCGAACGTATAGATCACCGGCCCGACATAGATCACGCCCATCGGCGTCACAGTTGGCACGCCCGCGCGCTCCAGCTCCTCGTCGAAGACATACTGCTCCTCCAGCCCCCAGCCCGGCCCGCCATGCTCCACCGGCCAGGCCGTCGCCAGCCATCCCTTCGCCCCCAGCGCCATCTCCGACCGGCGCACCTCCGCCGTCGTCAGCGCCTCGCCGGCCTTGTATTTCGCAATGATATCCTTCGGAAACTCCGCTTCGAACCAGCCGCGCACCTCGCGCC
>NZ_JBKBXB010000006.1:0-106708 GCF_046313975.1 Hyphomonas sp.
GGACATCAGCGAATTGGCGCCGCCACCCCCGATTCCCAGACCGCCGCCCTCAGATTTCTGAACGAGAACAAGGCCAATCATCGCCAGACAGGCGAGAATATGGATGACGAGAATGACGTTTTGCATGAATCCGGGGCCTGATTTTCAGAAAGATTGCGCTCGCTTAACGCTCTTGGCGCCATTCGCCAAGCCGGGTGGCTCACACTTGCAGCGCGCGCGCCGTCTCGTAGATGGAGAGGAAGTCCGCCGCCTTCAAGCTGGCGCCGCCGATGAGGCCGCCATCGACATTGGGAACGGGCAGGATTTCGGGGGCGTTGGAAGGGTTCAGGCTGCCGCCGTAGAGGATGCGGACAGCGTTGCCGGGGGCGCCGTAGCGGCCGGCGAGGAAGGCGCGGATGAAGCCGTGGACTTCGGCGATCTGCCCGGTCGTGGCGACCTTGCCGGTGCCGATGGCCCACAGGGGCTCGTAGGCGATGACAAAAGACCCTGCCGTCTCAAGGCCTTCGAGCGAGCCCCGGAGCTGGCTTTCGATGATGCGGAGTGTGGCGCCGGCCTCCCGCTCGGCGAGGGTTTCGCCGACGCAGATGATGGGGGTGAGGCCGGATTTCAGGGCGGCGGCGGCCTGGCCGGCAACCTCGGCATCGGTTTCGCCATGCCCCGTGCGGCGCTCGGAATGGCCGACAATGACGTAGGTTGCGCCCGCCTCGGCCAGCATGGGGGCGGAGATATCGCCCGTGAAGGCGCCTTTTTCCAGCTTGCTACAGGTTTGCCCCCCAACCGCGAGGGCCGTTCCCCGGGCTGTTTCGGCGGCGGCAGAGAGGAGCGTGGCGGGCACGCACAGGAGGGTTTCAGGCGCGGTTTCCCCCGAGTTGACGTGCGCGGAAACCTGCCGGATGGTTTCCAGGTCGGCCTTAAGGCCGTTCATCTTCCAGTTTCCGGCGATCAGCTTCCGTACCATGCCGCGTTCCCTATCTTGCAAGTAACCGGCCCGTCGCCTAGCAAGCGGTGAGCCATCCGGCAAACCCGCTGAAAAGAGACCTCCCACATGCTGGCCCTGATGAAACGACTGACCAATACGGTCTTCGGCAAAATCGTCGTCATGATCATCGTCGTGGGTATGGCGTTCTTCGGCGTGGATACCATCGTGAACCAGATCCAGGGCGGCCTGGGTGCGAACATTGCGCAGGCCGGATCGCGTGGATTTGACGCAACCGATCTCGACCGCCGGGTCGAGACGGTGCTGCGCAACATGAACCAGACGTCCGAGCGGCCAATCACAAAGTCTGAAGCGCTCGAGAATGGCATGATCGACCAGATCGTTGCACAGGAATCGGCCCGGGTCACGATTCTCGGATATGCTGCCAGTATCGGTCTTGCGGCGTCGACGGAGGCGGTGCTGGAAGAGACGCGCTCGATCGAAGCGTTCCAGAACCCGCTGACCGGCGAACTGGACCCGACCTTGCTGCGCCAGCGCCTAGGCCAGCTGGGCTTCTCCCTGCAGGAATTTGAAGAGCAGATCGGCGATGACCTGATGATCGCGACGTTGCAGGCGGCGGCGACGTCGGCGGTTCAGGCGCCACAGGCGATTTCGGACCTGCAGGTTCTGTATTTTGGGGAGGCGCGCAACGTTTCGTGGTTCCTGTTCGATGCGCTGGCAGGCCAGCCGGCGATCAACCCGACGCCGGAAGAAGTGCGTGCGTATTACAACGCCAATCTCGAGATGCTGAAGCAGCCCGAGCGCCGCGCGCTCGACCTGTTGCGCATGTCGGTCGAGGATTTCGTCGGTGAAGTCGAAGTGACCGACCAGGAGGTCGCGACAATCTACGAGGCCACGAAGGCCGAGCGGTTTTCGGAACCGGACCAGCGGACCTATGCCGAACTGCTTTTTGCAACGCGCGATGCGGCGCGGGAAGCGTTTGGCCTGCTGGCGGGCGGGGCCGATCCGAACTCGGTGCGCGGCGCGCTGTCGGTCACGTTGCAGACGAAGCGCGGCGCCGAGGTTTCCAACGATGCACTGCGCGATGCGATGTTCGGCGCAGGCAAGCAAAGTGGGGCGATGTTCGGCCCGCGCGAGCAGAATGGCCAGTGGCTGGTGGCGCGCCTGATCTCGGTGCAGCCGGGCCCGGTGAAACCGATTGAGGAAGTGGCAGAAACCATCCGCAACGACCTTGCCCGCGAGCGCGCGCAGATCGTGTTCAACCAGAAGGTCGACCGTCTCGAAGAATTGCTGGCGGCGGGATATGATCTCGACCGGATCACGCAGGAATTGAAGATTCCGCTGCTGAGCTTCGAGCCTGTCGATGCAACCGGGCGTACGGCTGATGGCATACCGTTCGAGGTTCTGAACCAGGCGAGGGACGCGGTTGCGCAGGCCTTCCGCCTGCAGCAGGGCGAGCTGACGAGCCGGTTTGATGCGGGCAACTCGATCTATGTTGCATCAACACACAGCATTGTGCCCGCTTCCACGCCGGCGTTCGAGGAATTGCAAGCGGATGTGCGCGAACTCTTGATCAGCGAGCGTCAGGTGAGCGCCGGGCTGGCCGCGGTGAACGCCATGCTCGACCGGGTGAACGCGGGCGAGCAGACCTTCGAGCAGGCGGCGGCAGCAGCGTCTGCACCGATCGAGACCCTGCCGCAATCGGTGACACGCGCGACAGCGGAACAGTCCGGCATTCCGGGACCGATCCGGTCGGCGATGTTCAGCTCGCGGCTGGGCGATGTCGTGAACCTACCGACGGGCGGGCCGAACATGCATGTGATCCTGAAAGTGACGAGCGTCGAGCCGCCGAGCGAGTCGATGCGGGCCGGTCTTGGGGCCGAGGTAATGTCGGCATCTGCCAACCTCATTGCACAGGACCTGATGCAGGCCCTGCAGAGCGAGATCACGGCAGCCATCAAGCTTCGTAACAATGAAGCGCCGCTGGCAGCGTACAAACGGTCAATCTCGGATCAGCAATGACCGCAAGGTTGATTATCCGCCGGCGGATCGGAGATATAGAGACACCCGTCAGCGCCATGCTTAAGCTCGGCGCAGACCGGCCGGGCAGTTTCCTGTTCGAGTCGATCGCAGGCGGCGAGCGGCTGGGGCGTTATTCCTTCATCGGGATCGAGCCGGGCCGCTGGTTCCGGATTCTCGGCGGTGTTGCGCAGACCGGCGCGCAGGCGGACTTTTCTGATGCGGAGCCGACGGGCGGGACGCCCATCGAGGCGCTGCGCCGCTTTGTAAAAGATGCGCAGGCCGAGGCGCCGGCGGGATTGCCACCGATGGCGTCGGGTGCGTTCGGATATCTCGGCTATGACATGATCCAGTATGTCGAGCCGGTGAAGATCACGCGGCCGGATGTGCTGGGTGTTCCGGAAGCGCTGCTGGTAGTGCCGAAGGTGGTCGTGATTTTCGATCATCTGTATCAGGAGCTTATGCTCGTCGGCCGGGTGGAAGACGGGAATGAGGTGGCCATCGAGCGCCTGCTGGACGAGGTTGAGGCGCGGCTGGAGCATCTGCCCTCCCTGCCCCCGAAAGACCGCGAACCGCAGCCGGTGGACGTGAAGTCGGACACCACGAAGGAGCGGTATTTCGAAATCGTCGAAAAATGCCGCGACTACATCAAGGCGGGCGATATCTTCCAGGTGGTGCCGAGTCAGCGGTTTTCGGCGCCGTTCACACGCCGGCCTATCAGTTTCTATCGCGCACTGCGCCGGCTGAACCCTTCCGCCTTCATGTTCCATATGAACCTTGGCGAAGTGTGTCTCGTAGGATCGAGCCCCGAGATACTCGTGCGTGTGCGCGATGGCCGCGTTGCGATCCGCCCGATAGCCGGGACGCGCCCGCGCAGCGGAGATGCGGAGGAAGACGCGCGCCGCGCAGAGGACCTGCTCGCTGATCCGAAGGAGAAGGCCGAGCACCTGATGCTGCTGGACCTTGGCCGGAATGATGTGGGCCGTGTGGCGGCCTATGGCAGCGTGACCGTGACCGAGAGTTTCGTGGTCGAGCGCTACAGCCATGTGATGCATATCGTCAGCCATGTGGAAGGCGACCTGCGCGACGGGATGGACGCCGTGGACGCTCTGCTCGCGGGCTTTCCGGCGGGCACGGTTTCCGGCGCGCCGAAGATCCGCGCGATGCAGATCATCGATGAAGTGGAGACGTCGCGGCGCGGGATTTATGGCGGGGCGGTCGGCTATTTCGGCTGGAACGGCGACCTTGATACCTGCATTGCGCTGCGAACGGCGGTGATCAAGGACGGGCAGCTGCACATCCAGGCGGGCGGCGGGGTCGTGCTCGATTCCGTGGCGCAGTATGAGTATGACGAGACGGTGCATAAGTCCGGTGCGCTGCGGCGAGCGGCGGAACTCTCCGCGAGCTATGAGTTCGACCAATGATCCTCGTCGTCGATAATTATGACAGCTTCACCTGGAACCTCGTGCATTATCTCGAGGAGCTGGGCGCGCGCACGCATGTGGTGCGCAATGATGAGCTGACGGTGGACGAAGTGCTGGCGCTGAAGCCGGACGCTGTTCTGCTGTCGCCGGGGCCGTGCACGCCGAATGAGGCGGGCATCTGCCTGGAGCTGATTGCGCGGGCGCCGGAGGATCTGCCGATCCTTGGTGTGTGCCTGGGGCATCAGGCGATTGGCCAGGCGTTTGGCGGCGATGTCGTGACGGCGCGGGAAATCCGGCACGGCAAGATTTCGCAGATCACGCATTCGGGTGGACCGCTGTTTGAAGGTTTGCCGGAGACATATAGTGTTGTGCGCTACCATTCGCTGGCGGTGAAGCCGGAGACGCTTCCCGAAGCGCTGGTGGCTGATGCGTATACGGAGGATGGGGAGATCATGGCCGTGCACCATCGCTCGCGGCCGGTGTTCGGCGTGCAGTTCCATCCCGAGAGCATTCTGACCGAGCATGGCCACGCGCTGCTGCGCAATTTCCTGAAGCGGGTGAAGGCATGACCGAGGGGCCGCTGTCTGCTTCGCTGAAGGCGATTGCGCG
This sequence comes from Hyphomonas sp., assembly GCF_046313975.1. Classification (GTDB taxonomy): domain Bacteria; phylum Pseudomonadota; class Alphaproteobacteria; order Caulobacterales; family Hyphomonadaceae; genus Hyphomonas. The sequence continues at coordinate 4,990 of NZ_JBKBXB010000006.1, forward strand.
CGGCGAGCCGCTGGATACGGCATTGCTGGAGGGCGCGTTTGACGCGCTACTGACGGGCGCAGCTTCTCCGGAAGAGACGGGCGCGTTTCTCATGGGTCTCGTGGTGCGCGGCGAGACGGCGGGCGAACTGGTCGCGGGCGCGAAGATCATGCGGCGGCATGCGCGCAATGTGGCGATCGAGGGGCCGCTGCTGGATACCTGCGGCACGGGCGGGCTGAGTTGGAAGAGCCTGAACACATCGACGGCGTCGGCGCTGGTGATTGCCGCGGCGGGCGGACGGGTGGCGAAGCATGGCAACCGGTCCATTCCGCCGAAGACAGGCTCTGCCGATGTGCTGGAAGCCCTCGGCGTTCAGATCGAGATTGATGAACGTACCTTGCAGGCGTGTATTGCCGAGGCCGGCGTGGGTTTCATGTTTGCGCGTATCCATCACGGGGCGATGAAGCATGTGGCGCCGATCCGGCAGAAACTGGGTGTACGGACGATTTTCAACCTGCTCGGGCCGCTGACCAATCCGGCGGGGGCGCAGCATCAGGTGCTGGGTGTGTTTGCGCCGGAATGGGTGCGGCCGATGGCAGAGGCACTGCGGGAGCTGGGGACGGTAAAGTCCTGGGTGGTGCACGGGGTGGACGGGATCGACGAGATATCGATCTCGGGCGAGACGCGCGTGTGCGAAGTGACGCCGGGCGGTGTGCGCGAGTTCTCCGTTGATCCGTCTGCGGCAGGTTTGCGGTCGCATCCTTTGTCAACGCTTGAGGGCACGGATGTGACCGGCAATGCGCAGGCGATCCTCGACCTGTTTGACGGTCATGCCGGGCCGTTCCGTGACATGGTGGTGCTGAATGCGGCGGCGGGGCTGCATGTGCTGGGCAAGGCGGATGACCTGAAGACGGGCGCTCAGATGGCGGCGGCGGCCATTGATTCCGGCGCGGCGCGGGGGACGCTTCAGAAACTGCGGCAGGCCTCCCTCGGATGAACGCGCTGGACCGGATCATTGCGTACAAGGCGGATGAAGTGCGCACGCTGAAGCAGGCGCATTCTGCAGAATCGCTGCTGGCGCGCGCGAAGGTGCAGCCCCCTACCCGCGGGTTTGCGGCGGCGCTGTCGGCAGTGACGGCGGCGGATCAGAATGCGCTGATCTGCGAGATCAAGCGTAGGTCGCCGAGTGCGGGCGAAATTCTGCCGGGGGCAGACGGCGCGGCGATTGCGCGGGACTATGAGGCGGGCGGCGCTGCGTGCCTGTCGGTGCTGACGGACCTGCCGAGCTTTGGCGGGACGCTGGAAGATTTTGTCCGTATCCGGAGCGCTGTGAAGCTGCCGATGCTGCGGAAGGATTTCATGATTGATCCTCTGCAGATCATCGAGTCGCGGGCCTATGGCGCCGATTGCATCCTGGTGATCCTCAGCGCGGTGGATGATGTATGTGCGTCGGAGCTGACGCGGACGGCGCAGGAGCTGGGCATGGATGTGCTCGTGGAGACGCATGATGCGGCGGAACTGGAGCGGGCGCTAAAACTGCCCTCCCCGCTGATCGGGGTGAACAACCGCGACCTGAAGCGGATGGTGACGGACCTCGGCATCAGCGAGCGTCTTGCGCCAATGACGCCGCCGGACCGGCATTTCATTTCGGAGAGCGGGATTTCGGAACCGGATCATATCGTCCGCCTGCGGGCATTCGGTGTACGGCGCTTCCTGATCGGGGAGAGCCTGATGAAGCGGGCGGACCGGGCGGAGTTCGTTACGAAACTGCGCGGCGCGCGTTAAACTTTCCGGAACTGGTACAGGCCGCCTGCGACTTGACCCGAAACGTGAACACACGTAGAACACTTGTGAACACAGAATCACAAGGGGTAACCCCACATGTTGACCAGCAAGCAGAAAGAACTGCTCCTCTTTATCAACGACCGCATCCGCGAGACGGGCGTGTCGCCCTCGTTCGACGAGATGAAAGAGGCGCTCGACCTTGCCTCGAAGTCCGGCATTCACCGGCTGATCACGGCGCTGGAGGAGCGGGGTTTCATCCGCCGCCTCGCCAACCGCGCCCGGGCCCTGGAAGTACTGAAGCTGCCTGACTCGGCGGCGCCCTCCACGATGGGACGCCAGCGGCGAGACTTCAAACCGGCACTTGTCGCGAACCAGTCGGCGGAAGCTTACCGGCCGGGCATGGTGCCGCTGGTCGGACGGATTGCGGCGGGTTCCCCGATTTCGGCGATCCAGCAGGATAACGGGCATGTGCCGGCCCCGACGGAAGCGCTGGATGGCTGCGAGTATTTCGCGCTGGAAGTCCAGGGCGACTCGATGATCCAGGCCGGCATCCTGAACGGCGATATCGTGATCCTGAAGCGCACGAACAGTGCGCAGACGGGCGACATTGTCGTGGCGCTGATCGACGGTGAGGAAGCGACGCTGAAGCGCCTGCGCCGCAAGGGGGCGTCTGTGGCGCTCGAGGCGGCGAACCCGGCCTATGAGACGCGGATTTTCGGGCCTGACCGGGTCGAGGTCCAAGGGCGGCTTGTATCGCTGGTGCGCAAGTACGACTGAGCGCGGCGGTTTGCAGAGCCGCGGTCAGTTGCCTGAAGCGGAATAGTCAGGTTTGCAGGGGTGCCAGAGGCGCTGGCCGCAAGGCGTCGGTGTGGAGACGCGTATCTCTTTTCGCCGGATGTGGGCGGTGAGGCCGCCGGATGCGGTGACGTCTGCCCATGACCAGATCAGATCAGCCTTGCTGGCGCAGCCTTCCGTGAGCGGGGGCGGCGCTGCTGTGTAGATGCAGAAATGTGCATCGTCTCCGGAGAGGAGGCGGAGTGTTCCTCCGCTCGACGGGATATCGCAGGCCGGAGCGTCGCAGGCTGTTCCGGGCACTTTGGTGAACCGCAGGGGTGAGAGGCCGCTGCCTTTGACGATGCGCCGGCGCTCGATATCGTTGGCGCCACTGACGTAGAAGATTTCGCCAGAGGCTGACCAATGCGCGAGGAAGCGCGGGGAGCCGGCCCAGACGGCCATGGCTGCGGCGACAAAGAGACCGCCGGTCAGGGCCCGTGTCACGCCGGTTGTTGCGATGGCGGCGGCAATTCCGAGGGATGACAGGACGAGCGCCAAGGGCGGCATGCTGTGTACGGAGTATCCGGTTTCGTAGGAATAGCGTTCAAAATAGTGCGCGATCGCGAGCACCAGTTCGAGACTGTATCCGAAGAGGCGCAAACCCATATCCGACAAGCCGAATGGCGCCAGGATGAACGCAATGGCGGCTGCCGGCGCAGAGACAAAGGTGACAACCGGCATGGCGGCAAGATTGGCGGCAAAGCCGATGGGCGCTGCCCGGTCGAAATGGAACATGGCGTAGGGCATGGTCGCGAAGCCCGCCACGATGGATGTTACGACGATGGAAGCCCAGCTGAAGCCGATCGGGCCGAGTCGCTTGTCGCTGGCAGCGCGGCGGTTGCGCCAGGCTTCATAGGCCGCAATCAGGGCGCCGGTGGCGGCGAATGACATCTGGAAGCCCGGTGTGACGACGCTCTCCGGCTGCAGCAGCACGACAGCGAGCATGGCGATGGCGAATGTCCGCAGGCTGATGGCCGAGCGGTCGAACACGATCGCGGCGAAGACGATGGCTGCCATGATGAAGGCGCGCTGCGTTGCGACGCTGGAGCCTGAGATGATCAGGTATGCGAGGCAGGCCAAGAAGGCGATGATGGCGGCGGGCTTCTGCGCCGGAGTGCGCAGCGCAATCGGTTCGATCAGGATCAACAGCCGTTTCGACAGAAGAAAGACAAGCCCGCCGACGATGGACAGGTGAAGGCCGGAAATGGCGAGCAGGTGGGCGAGACCGGTATTGCGCAGCGCGTCGGCATCCTCCGCCCGCATGAAACTGCGGTCGCCGGAGACAAGCGCAGATGCAAAGCCCCCTGCCCGCTGCCCGGCTGCTTCATTGACATGCAGAGCCAGATTGCGGCTGGCGGAGCCGAGCGAGAGGGCGGCCTGATTGAGCGGGTCTGCGGGCGCACCAAGCGCGCCGCCGCGGCAGCGGCCCTGCACGAACCCGACCGCCCCGAGCTGTTCGAACCAGGCTTGCCGCCGGAAGTCGTACTCGCCCTGCATGGCCGGCCCCGGCGGCGGGCGAAGCATGGCCCAACAGCGGACAAACCGGCCGGGTGCGACTTCCAGCCGGCTTGTTTGGGTAAGCCGGACATAGCGGGGCACGTCTTGCGGAGACATGCCCGCAACGGAATGGGTGCGGATGACCAGACGCACGCCCTTGTTGCCCGGTTCAATGTCCTGAACCCAGCCTTCGACCATCGCGGGGCCCGCGGCTTCGAGGATGACCGGCGCGGCAACGGTGTGGGCCCTCACGCTGCCGGCGGCGGCGCCGAGGGAGAAACCGAAGAATACGATGAGGGCAGTGACCGGCCAGTCGACGGGCGACCAATGACGGATGGCGATCAACAGGATGAACAGGGCGCCGGAAATGCTGCAGAGATTCGTCAGATCCGGCTCACCGGGCAGCGAAAAATAGACGGCCGCGCCCGCGCAGACAGCAAAGGAGAGCAAAAGCGGGCGGGCGTCGATGCTGAACAGGCTGTCCAGACCGCTGCGCACTGCCCGGAACACCAGCCCAGCCCCTTGCACTTGCCCCCACCTTCGTGTTTCTGCACCCCGACAGCGGGGCGAGTGCCCAGATTTCCCGGAGAGTGCCCACGCCATGCGCGTCGTTACGCGGTTTGCCCCTTCCCCCACAGGGATGCTCCATATTGGAGGCGCTCGCACGGCACTTTTCAACTACCTTTTCGCGAAAAAGCATGGCGGGAAGTTCCTGCTGCGGATCGAGGATACTGACCGGGAGCGCTCCACGCCGGAAGCGACGGCGGCAATTCTCGATGCGATGGAGTGGCTCGGGCTGACACCGGACGAGCCGCCGCTGATGCAGTTCTCTCGCGCCGGGCGGCATGCCGAGGTTGCGCACGAGATGATTTCGCGCGGCACGGCGTTCCGGTGCTATGTGACGTCTGAAGAGTTGCAGGCCCGGCGCGACCTTGGCGAGGAAAAGCGCCTGGCGGCGCGGACCGAGGGAATTTCCGAAGCGGAAAAAGCCGCGCTGCTGGCCGAGGCGAGCGCGCTGCTGGCGCCGTTCCGGTCGCCCTGGCGCGATGGCGGGTCGCCGCCGGCAGCGGATACGCCATACACCGTGCGGCTGCGGGCGCCAGACGGCGGCGAGCAGACGGTTGAGGACGGTGTTCAGGGCGCGGTGACGATTCAATCGTCCGAGATTGATGATCTGGTGCTGCTGCGTGCAGACGGGACGCCGACCTATATGTTGGCGGTCGTGGTGGACGATCATGATATGGGCGTGACCCATGTGATCCGCGGCGATGACCATCTGCGCAATACGTTCCGCCAGATCCCGATCTACACGGCGATGGGCTGGGACGTGCCGCACTTCTCTCACCTGCCTATGATCCACGGGAATGACGGCGCGAAACTGTCGAAGCGTCATGGAGCACTGTCGACGACAGTGTACCGCGATCTCGGCTATCTGCCGGAAGGGCTGAAGGCCTACCTGCTGCGCCTCGGCTGGAGCCATGGCGATCAGGAGATATTCACCGAGGAAGAGGCGATCCGCCTGTTCGATCTCAGCGGGATCAACAAGGCGCCGGCGCGGCTGGACCTCGAGAAGCTTGGCACGGTGAACGCGCATTTCATCCGGGAGTGCGTGAATGACCGGCTGTTCGCTCTGCTGACGCCGTTCCTGGAGGACGGCGCGCCGCTTTCACCGGAGGTTCGCGCGCGAATCCTGGCGGCGCTGCCGCACATGAAAGATCGCGGCGCGACGCTTGTGGAGCTGGCGGAAGCGTTTCGTTTCCTCCGCGTCAAGCGTCCGCTTGAGCTCGCCAAGAACGCGCGCAAGGCCCTGTCGGACGAAGGAATTTCGCGTCTCCGGGGATTGGCTCAGCAGCTGCGCGACATCCCGTCATGGTCCGGCGCTAGCATTTCAGAAACGATCGCGACATATTGCGCTGCAACAGGCCTGTCTATGGGGCAGATAGGCCCGCCATTGAGGGCGGCATTGACGGGCGGGCTTCCCGCTCCCGATCTGGCGCCGGTGATGGACTGGCTCGGGCGCGACGAAACGCTTGGCCGGATTGAAGACCAGATTGGATGAGGCGGGCGCCTTGGAGCTGCCCGGGTTGGATCGAACAGGAAAGAGCTGATGGAAAACAAGGTCAAGAACGCCGGCAAGGCGAAGCTGGAAGTTGGCGGCAAATCGGTTGAGCTGCCGGTGTATTCGGGCACACATGGGCCGAACGTCATTGATATCCGCAAGCTTTATGCGGACACGGATCATTTCACGCTCGATCCCGGCTTTACATCTACCGGCAGCTGCGAGAGCCAGATCACCTTCATCGATGGCGACGAAGGCATCCTCCTGCACCGCGGCTATCCGATCGAACAGCTGGCGGAGAAATCGAGCTATCTTGAGCTGTGCTACCTGCTGCTGAACGGCGAGCTGCCGAACAAGTCCGAGTATGAAGCCTTCAACAAGGATGTGCGCCAGCACACGCTGCTACACACCCAGCAGGACCGTTTCTTTGATGGCTTCCGCCGTGACAGCCACCCGATGGCGATGCTGACCGGTGCGGTGGGCGGCATGGCGGCCTTCTATCCCGGCGCGATGGGCAACGAGGATCCGGAAGAGCGCCGGCGCGACTCGATCCGCCTGATTGCCAAGATGCCGACGATTGCGGCGCGCTGCATGAAGTACAATCTCGGCCAGCGCTTCATCGATCCGCTGAACAAGTTCACCTATGCCGAGAACTTCCTGAACATGTGCTTCGCCGTGACGGCGGAAGAGTATGAGATCAATCCGGTGCTCGCGCGCGCGATGGACCGGTTCTTCATGCTGCATGCGGACCATGAGCAGAATGCATCGACTTCGACCGTGCGGCTTGTGGCATCGTCCGGCGCGCACCCGTTTGCCGCGATTGCGGCCGGTGTTGCGAGCCTGTGGGGGCCGAGCCATGGCGGCGCAAACGAAGCGGCGCTGCGCCAGCTGCGCGAGATCGGCGATATCAGCAATGTGCAGGATTTCGTGAAGAAGGCAAAGGACAAGTCGAGCGGCATCCGCCTGATGGGCTTCGGCCACCGCGTGTACAAGAACTACGACCCGCGCGCGAAGGTGATGCAGAAGACCTGCCACGAAGTGCTGGATGCGCTGGACCTGCGCGATCACCCGCTGCTGAAAGTGGCGATGGAGCTGGAGCGCATTGCGCTGCAGGACGAGTATTTCGTCGAGAAGAAGCTCTACCCGAACGTCGACTTCTATTCGGGCATCATCCTGGAAGCGATGGGCTTCCCGACGAAGATGTTCACGGTGTTGTTCGCTGTTGCCCGCACAGTTGGCTGGGTCGCTCAGATGAACGAGATGCTGGAAGATCCGACGCAGAAGATCGGCCGTCCGCGGCAGATCTATACCGGCGCGGCGATGCGCGACTATGTCGGGATTGGCGGGCGCTAGGCTTCAGGCTTTCGCGAGTTCATCGAGAATGGCGCCTGCTGCAATCAAAGCAGCGGGTTCGCCTTCGCGCACCATGGCGCGCAGTGCTGTGTTCTGACGTTCGCGCTGGGCAGCGAGGCGTTCAGGATTTGCCAGCCAGTCCTGAGCTTGCTCCGCGATGGCGTCTGCCTGGAAACGTGTCTGCACAAACTCCGGCACGATTTCCTGATCGCCGTTCAGGATGTTGAGCAGCGTGATATGCGTTTTCTTGTAAAGCAGGCCGCGAGCAAGCGCCCAGGTGATCCAGCCGGTCTTGTAGCCGACAATCATTGGCGCGCCTTGCAGGGCGACTTCGCTGGTGACCGTTCCCGAGCAGGCGAGCACGAGCGTTGAGGCGGCCATTGCATTGTAGCGTTCTGCAGGATCCGTGAGGAGTGTCGCCCAGCTGGCAGCATCCGGATAGCGCGCGGTGAAGGCGTCGCGGATGGAGGCGGCGGGCTGGATCAGTACGCGTGCGGATGGCCTTTGCGACGTGATGCGCTGGGCAGCGTCGAGCAACACCGGCGCGACCTTGGCAAGTTCGCTGCCCCGGCTGCCGGGGAGGACGAGGACGAGTTCCTGATCCGGCGCGAAGCCGTGACGGGCGCGGAAGGCGGCGGCATCCCCCTTCCCTGTCCGCGTCAGCGCGGGGTTGCCGATTACAGTGACCGGGAGACCGAAGGGCTCGTAGAAGGGCGCTTCGATGTCGTGCATGCAGATCAGGTGATCCACTGTTTCAGCAAGCGTTTTGGCGCGGCCGGGGCGAGTTGCCCAAACCTGAGGGCCGATCAGTTTGACGAGGCGGATCGATGGATCACGGGCGCGGACACGCTGGGCGACGCGGAGCATGAAGCCCCAGGAGTCGACAAGCACGACCACCTTTGGCCGCACACGGCAGATATCGTCAGCCGCCGCATCTGCGAGCCGCACGACATCCCCATAAGCCTTGATGCCTTCAACAAATCCGAGGACGGACAATGGCGCGATATCGATGGGTGACCGGATTCCGAGCGCGGCAAGCTCCGGTCCGCCGATGCCGCGAATGTCCGTTTGTGGAGATTTGGCAAGGACAGCTTCCGCGACTTCGCGCGCGAGAAGGTCACCGGAAGCTTCTGCGGCCACAAAGTAGAGCGACATGGCTCAGCCCGTCCCGAGGCTGGCGGGAAACCCATAGAGGAAAAGACCCAGCTCCTCGGCCCGTTTTGCCATGGCCGGCCGATTCAGCATCAACGCGCCGCCTGCCTCGATGCCGATGCCGGCAAGGCCAGCGGCAGCGGCGAGTTCCACGGTCGAAACGCCCGTCGTCGGAAGGTCGATGCGGCGGTCCTGCACCGGCTTGGGCCTTTTGACGAGCACCCCGCGCCGAGCGGCGGGTGTGCCGCGGATCGTATCCGGCAGGCCAGCGCAGCGGCGAAGCATTTCATCCGTGCCTTCCTGTGCCTCGACGGCAAGTACGAGACCATCGCAGACGACGCAGCCCTGCCCGATATCCAGAGCGCCGGTCGCCGCGGCGGTGCGCGCGGCGACTTCGAGATCGATCATGGAAAGATCAGAGGGCGGCGGGCCGGCGATGAGACCCGCAGGTGCGAGGAGTGCGGCATGCGCCACTTCGCTGCCGATGACATTGAAGCCGTGCTTTTCGAATTCCTGGACGAGGACGCGCAGGAGGGCGTCATCACCTTTGCGGGCTTCGCTGATGACCTTAGGGAGCAGCGCAGCGCCTTTCAGGTCCAGCTTCAGGTCCGAGAAGTTCGGTCGGTTGACGATGCCGGCGAAGACAACGTCCCTGCACCCCGCTTCTTTCAGGCGGCTGAGCACACCGCCGATTTCGCCGAGCCCCACAACCGCGCCCGGATAGGCCGCGAGCCGTGGTTCCTCGAAGCCCTTGAGGCGCAGGACGTGAACGCCCTGCCCTGTCGCGACTGCGTTTTCGGCAATCGCAACCGGCAAGTCTCCCAGCCCGGCAATCAGTCCTAGCGGGCCCGGCATAGCATCATTCCGGTTTACAGATGGGGCGGTCGCCGCCTTTGCGGATGAAGTCGATCAACTCCATGGCGAGGGGCTGGCCTGCGAAGTCTGCTGCGGCCTGTTCCAGACGTTCCTTGAACAGACCATTGCCTTCGAACACCGCTTTATAAGCGGACCGGATCTGGTGAAGCTCGGCCTTCGAGAAACCGCGGCGCTTGAGACCGACGGTGTTGAGGCCGGCAAGCTTCGCGTGGTTGCCAACGACAGAACCGAAAGGGATGACATCTTCCACGACGATGGCGCCGCCGCCGATAAAGGCGTTGCGGCCGATGCGGCTGAACTGGTGAACCGCAGAGAGGCCGCCGAACCAGACATTGTCGCCCACTTCGATATGCCCGGCGAGCGAGACATTGTTCGCCATAACGACGTTGTTGCCGATACGGTTGTCATGCGCGATGTGCGCGCCGATCATGATGTAGCAGTTGTTGCCGACAGACGTGAGGCCGCCGAATTTCGGCATGCCGGAATGGGCGGTTGCGTATTCGCGGAACTCGCAGCCATCACCGATTTCAAGGCGCGAGTCCGGCTGTTCCTTCATGCCGATCACCTGCGGGACGCCGCCCAGCGCGGCGTGCGGATGTAGGGTGCAGTTCTTGCCGAGGCGCGTGTTGCCGAGCACCGTAGAGTGGGAAATCATTCGGGTGCCGGCGCCCAGTTCGGCGCAGGCGCCGACATAGCAGAACGGCCCGATCGTGACGCCCTCATCCAGCCGGGCGCCCGGCTCGACGACTGAGGTTGGGTGGATGGTCGTGGTCATGCTTTCCCGTTACCAGCGGATGCGCGGGCGCGCCACTGTTCAATCGCGCTTCCGGGTACTCGCCTGCTTGTTGAGCCAGGCGACTTCGCGCATCCACTGGCGGATCGGCTTGGCAGGCGTGCCGCCCCAGGTTTCGCCGGGCCCGACATCACGGAACAGGCCTGCGGATGCGGCAAGGCTGACTTTCTCACCGACGACGACATGATCCGCGATGCCGACACGGCCGCCGAGCATGGAGCCGTCGCCGACCCGGACAGAGCCGGAAATACCGCCAAACGCGGCGACCACGACGGACCGGCCGAGCACGACATTGTGGGCGATCTGGCAGAGATTATCGATCTTGGTCCGCTCACCGATGATCGTATCGCCGAAAACGCCGCGGTCGATGCAGGCATTGGCGCCGATGGTGACATGGTCCTGCAGGATGACGCGGCCGTAGTGAGGCGCGTCTTCTGCGCCGGAGGGGCCTGCCATGACGCCAAAGCCGGTCTCGCCGATCCGTGCGCCAGCGAGCAGGGTCACATGGTCGCCGAGCAAGGCGCAATGCACGCTCGCGGCGGCGCCTATGACCGAGTTGCGCCCGATCTGAACGCCGGGGCCGATGACCGCGTTTGGGCCAATCACGGTGCCCTCACCGATGGCCGCGCCTTCCCCGATCACGGCGCCGGGCAGAATGCTGGCGCCGGCATGGATCTGCGCGGAGGCAGCGACGGCCTGCGTGCCGAAGCCGCCCGACAGGTGCCGGGGCTGGAACAGGGCTTTTGCGACTGTGCTGTGAGCGTGGCGGGGGAAGCGCGCAATGAGCCTCGATACGCCGTCCGGCACGAGCGAGCTTGTCGCCTCGTTCACGATGACGACAGACAGATGCGGGCTGAGGGTGGGTTTTGCGGAGGCATCGCCTTCGAGGAAGGCGATCTCTCCGGCCTTTGCCTGATCAGCGGATGCGAGACCCGTAATCGGAGAGGATGCCTCCCCGATCAGCTGGGCCCCGGTCAGAGCCGCAGCCGTTTCTAACGTCAAAGCCCCCAATGGCGCGTAGAAACGAGTATCGACCGTCACGACCGGGCGTTCCGCGGGCTAGTTGGTCTGAGCCGGCGCGCGTTGGCGGACGACGCTGATGGCCGGCGTCTTCTGGTCGAGCTTCGCGATGATGGCGTCAGAAGCGTCCACGGCGTCGGCCGAGAACACGACCTGGCTGCGCGAGAGCAGGACCTGAATGTTCTTTTCCTTCACGACTTCGAGCAGGACCGGCTCCAGTGCCTTGTTAAAGTCCACGAAGGCCTTCTGTTCGGTCGCGGAATATTCCTGGGCCAGAACCGAGCGCTTCTGGGCGAACTCGTTGGCTTTCTTCTGGAAGTCCTCGACCTGCTTGACGAGGGCAGCGTCGGCGGCGACGGCTTCGCGGGTCTTGCCTTCAAGCTTTGCGGCAAGCGCCGTGCGCTGGGCGTTCAGGGCATCTGCCGGCGCTTTCAGCTCGTTGTTGATCTGGGTTTCGATGTTCTTCAGCTTGGTGAACATGTCCTTGCCGGCCTTGCTGGTCGTAAGGATGTGGCCTTCGTCAATGATCATGACGCCAGAAGCCTGTGCGTAGGCGGCCTGGCTGAAAGAAACCGTGGCGGCGATTGCGAGCGCAAGCGCAGCCAGGACTGAACGGAGATAGGTCATTTTGAGTTCCTCGTTGGGGCTGGCGAGATCAGAAACGGGTTGAGGTCGAGAACCGGAAGGTCTCGGTGCGATCATATTCTTCCCGGCGAAGGATTTGCGAGAAGTCGAACCGGATGGGGCCGAAAGGCGAATCCCAGAAGACGCTGAGGCCTGCGGACGCGCGCAGCGAAGCGGCGTCTTTCGGGATGCGCACGGCGCCGAAGCCCGGGAAGCCAAGGCTTCCGGCATCCGGAATGAAGACTGATTGTCCCTTGTCGACATCTTCCAGGAGCCCGAGCGAGCCGACATCGACGAACAGGGCGCTCTTGATGCCATACTCTTCGGGCAGGAAGTTCGGCACGCTGACCTCGAACGTACCCTGATAGTAGGCGTTGCCGCCGAGGGAGTTCAGGCGCTGCGTGGAGACGACTTCACCGGTGTTCGGATCAAAGATGCGGACAATCTCGCGCGGACCAAGGCCGGCAACATCGAAGCCGCGGAACGTGCTGCCGCCCCGGAAGAAGCGGTTATTGATGCGCACGCCCTGATCTTCATCCAGCGGCAGCACATAGCCGGCGCTGAATTTGGCGCTGGCAATCACATCGCGCCAGATGCCTCTGTAGAAGGTGGCGCCTGCCTCGGAGCGGATGTATTTCACATCTCCGCCAAGGCCTGCAAAATCCTGGCTGAAGCGAACGTCGAAGCCGCGCGACGGCGTGATCGGATCGTTTGTCTGATCCCAGAAGAAGTTGTAGCCGATGACACTCGAGATATCGTTACGCTCGGACCGGCAGATTGTATCGCGCAGCAGGTAGGCCGGATCGCAGCGGTCCACCAGGAACTGGCCTGCCCCGACATCTGCCGCTGTAGGCTGACGCGGCACATCGTCAAACGGGTTGTCCGGCGTATTGTTCGGATCGTCATAGATGATGGCGCTTACGAGATTGCCATTCGCATCGATGATGTAGTTGAAGTTCGAGATGTTCACATCGTCCGTCTGCAGACGATAGCTGAGCCCGAGTTGCATACGGTCGGTCAGCGGGAACGCGACACGCAGGCCGCCGCCGATGGTTTCGCTGGTGAAGCCTGTGAACTCTTCGAAGTCCTGGCGTGTTGCAAACAGCTCCAGGCCTGCCGACAGGTTCCGGTCCAGGAAGCGCGGCTCAGTGAAGCGAAGATCGACGATCTGCTGTCGGCTTGACAGCGAGGTGCGCGCGACGACCGACTGGCCACGGCCGCGCAGGTTGCGCTGCGAGGCGCTGAGGTCGAAGAGGTAGGCGTCCACCGATGAGAAACCGGCAGCGAAGGACAGCTCACCCGTCGATTGTTCTTCGACCTTCACTTCGACAATCGTGCGGTCCGGATCCTCTGCGGGTAGCTCCGTCACTTCGACATTCTTGAAGAAGCCAAGCGACCGTATGCGGTTGCGCGAGCGGTCCAGAAGGATGCGGTTGAAGGCATCGCCTTCCGAGATTCGAAGCTCGCGGCGGATCACGCGGTCCAGCGTCTGTGTGTTGCCGACGATGTTGATGCGGTCGATATAGACGCGTGGGCCTTCATCGAGCGCGAACGTGATGTCGATCCTGCCGGTCTGCTCGTTTACCCGGATCTGCGGACGCACATCCACGAACGCGTAGCCGGCGACACCGGCGGCGTAGGTCAGCGCATCAATGGTGGATTCGATCTGGTCGCCACGGAACAGTTCGCCTTCCTGGATCGGAACGACAGCCTGAAGGATGTTGGAGTCGAGCTTCTCGAGCGCGGTCTCGACCTTGATGACGCCAAAGTCGTACTGACGGCCCTCATCCACCGTGAAGGTAATGTAGAAGTCTTTCTGGTCCGGTGTGAGTTCAGCGACAGCGGATGTGACGCGGAAATCATAGTAACCGTTGTTCTGGTAGAACTCCCGCAGCTGTTCGCGGTCAAATTCCAGGCGGCCGGAATCGTAGTTGTCGTTCGAACTGAAGAACCGCCAGAAGCGTGACTGGCGCGTCACGATCTCGCTGCGAAGACGGGAATCCGAATAGGCCTTGTTGCCGATGAAGTTGATCGAGCGCACGCCGGTGACAGGGCCCTCGGTGATCTCGAAGATCAGGTCGACGCGGTTCTGTTCAAGCGGCTTGTACTGCGGCTCGACCTTGGCGGCGAACCTTCCGGAGCGGCGATACATCTCTAGAATGCGCTGCACGTCGGTTTGCACGCGGGCCGCGGTGAAGACGCCGCGCGGAGCTGCCTGGATTTCCTCGCGCAGCTTGTCGTCTTTCATCGCGCGATTTCCTTCGAAGATCACGCGGTTGATGATGGGGTTCTCGACGACGCGGACGACGAGGTCGTCGTTGCGGCGGTCAATCGAGACGTCGGCGAACAGGTTGGTCGCAAACAGGGTTTTCAGGGACAGGTCGATACGGTCCGGATCGAAGGCATCGCCAGGTTCCAGAAGCAGATAGGACTGGACCGTACGCCCCTCGATGCGGCGGTTGCCCTCGACGATAATCGAGCGGATCGTGCCGCCATAGCGGTCATCCGCCTGCGCTTCGGCCTGTTGCAGTTGACCACTGATGCCAAGCCCCAGCGCGCTGGTAGCAAGAAGGGTTGCTGCGAGGAATTTACGCATTCTCGAATACACTTTCGTTTCTTTCGCTGACCTGCGTCAGCCGCTTCCTCGTCCGAATACACCGGTTTCGAGAATGTCCCCCCAGGTGATGACGATCACCAGGGCCACCAAGACCAACACTCCCACACGCAGCGCCATAGCTTCTATCTGGCCCGGCATTTTGGAGCCAAACACTGCTTCGTATGCATGAAACACAACTCTCCCGCCATCCAGCACTGGCAGTGGCAGAAGATTGAAAAATCCGACCCCCACGGAGATCGCGGCCGTGAGGCTGAGGAGAACCCAGAACAGGCTCTCCAGCCGCGCCAGCATCGGAACCTGCGGCTGGTCCATGACGATGTTTACAACGCGCCGGGAGACATCCGCCACGCCGACTGGGCCCGACAGGCTGTGGAAGGACATGTTCCCGGTGACAATGCGGCCAAGCATTGTGACGGTCCGGTCAATCGTCACCCCGGTTTCCTGCACGCCCGCAATCACTGATTCGACAGGGCCGTAGTGAATCCGCTCCGTAGAGGGGATCGCTTCCATCGCTATGCCGATCGTACTTTGTGAGACCATCTGGCCGACTTCATTGGTCCGGACGATCTCAACAGGCGTCACGAAGATGAACCTCTGTTCGCCGGCGCGGTCGATGAGCAACTCCATCGGCTTGTTCGGGCTGAGCAGCACGGAGGAGGTGAAGTCTGCGCGGTTGCGGATCGGCTTGCCGTTCACCTGAAGGATATGATCGCCCGCCTGCAGGCCGGCTTGTTCCGCGGGCATGCCCTCCATGGTTCCGGCCACATGCACCGCCTGGATCGCGACGCCGTGGACACCTATGGATAGCGAGAAAATGAAGGCTGCGAGGACAAAGTTTGCGATGGGGCCCGCGAGGCTAATGACGATCTTCTTCAGAGGTCCGATATCGTCAAAGGCCACGCCTTTCGGAACGTCCGACGGGTCTTCGGCATCTTCCATGGACTTCTTGTCCATGAAGGCGACGAAGCCGCCGAGCGGGATCCAGTTGATGCGCCAGCGCGTGCCGGACCTGTCCCGGCGCTCGATCATGGGTTTTCCAAAGCCGACGGAGAAGGACTCGACCGCAACACCATAGACGCGCCCGGCCAGATAGTGGCCGAGCTCGTGAACCACGATCACCACGCCCATGAGCAACACGAGGCATGCGATGAACAGTGGACCCTGGCTGATCACCCCTTCCAAGCTGTTCTTCCTCCTGCCCGGCCCGGGCTATCCTGTAGCGCTTCCGTTGCAAGCGTGCGGCCAAACCGGTCCAGGAACGCGACTTCATCCAACGTTGTGCACTTGGTAGAGGCGAATTCAGAGGATGAAAAGCGCTCCATTGCGGCTTCCACAGTGCGGGCGATGTCCAGGAAACCGCATTGGCCTTCAATAAATGCAGAAACTACTGATTCATTAGCAGAATTTAATATCACGGGACCCGCCGGACCAAGGCCGTAGGCGTGCCTTGCAAGCTCTATGGACCGGAAACGGGCGGTGTCCACCGCCTCGAAATCCAGACGGCCGATCTGGCCAAGATCGAGGCGGTCGACCGTTGTTTCCAGCCGATCCGGCCAGCCGAGGGCGAGCGATACGGGAGTACGCATGTCGGGGTTCCCCAGCTGCGCGAGAACGGATCCATCCGTGAAATGGGCCATGCCATGGATGATGGACTGGGGATGGACGAGGACATCGATACGCGAAGCATCGACTTCGAACAGGAGGGCGGCCTCGATCAGTTCCAGCGCCTTGTTCATCAGCGTTGCGCTGTCGATGGATATCTTCTGGCCCATGTTCCAGCGCGGGTGGGCAGCCGCCTGGGCAGGTGTGGCGCGCGCCATGGCCTCGAGCGACGCCTCGCGGAACGGGCCGCCAGATGCCGTCAGTGTCAGTTTCTCGAGGGACCGGCCATCGCCGATACATTGGAAAATGGCGCTGTGTTCAGAGTCTACGGGCAGGATCGAAATGCCGGCTTCTCGGGCCGCGCGCAGGAGGATGGCGCCGGCGCAGACGATGCTTTCCTTGTTTGCAAGGGCGAGGTGGTTGCCTGCGTGCACGGCGGCCATGGTGGACTCGAGGCCCGCCGCGCCCACGATGGCGGCGAGGAAGCGATCACACGGCCGCCCGGCGGCTTCGACCATTGCGGTGGCCCCCGCGGCGGCCTCGATGCCGGAGCCTGCCAGACGCGCTTTCAGGTCCGCCAGCTGGCGTTGATCTGCAATGACAGCGATGTCCGGGCGCAGGCGAAGCGCCTGCTCCGCAAGGGCGGCTGAGTTGCGCCCGCCTGCAAGAGCGACAATTTCGAAGGGCACACCCTGTTCGCGCGCATGGCTGATGACATCCACCGCAGAACGGCCGACTGAACCGGTAGACCCGTAGATAGAGACACGGCGAATACTCATCGGTCAAAAACCTAGCAGGCGCGGCGCGGCCGGAACACTGAGAAATAGCAACACGAACAGGACGCTGACCGCGCCCAGCCCATCCACGCGGTCGAGGAGGCCGCCATGGCCAGGCAGGATCGTGCCGGAATCCTTGACCTTGAACCGGCGCTTCAGGCCGCTCTCGAACAGGTCGCCCGCCTGGGCAGCGACAGAAACCAGAATACCTGCCAGCATCCATGCTGGCGCTTCGCCCCCGTGCAGGGTGAAGGCGTAATATCCGCACAGGGCGCAGGCGATGAGCGCGGCAATGGCGCCGCTCCAGGTCTTGTTCGGGCTTTCCTTCGGAAGCAGGCGCGGGCCGCGCAACAGGCGGCCAAAGAAGTAGGCTGCAGCGTCCGATGCCCAGACGAAGGACATTAGATAGAGCGCCGCGTCCCTGCCCTGCCATGGCCCTTCCCGAAGGAAGTAGAGGCACGAAACCATGGCGAAGACATAGACGACCCCGAATCCTCCCGAGATACGGGCGCGCACCTCCTTGCGGGCGGAGAGCACGCCGAGCACCAGGGCTGCCGTCGCCAGGGCCGCCGTAATGCGCGTGTCGCCTAACGGAAAGCTGAGACAGAACAGGACGCCCAGACCTGCCAGAACGGTCTCATTGGGTGTCGCGCTCATGCGACACCATTCAAGCATCATGACGGCGCAGAAGGCCGCGCAGGCCGCCGCCAGCCACCATGATCCCATCCACACCGAATAGAGCGCGAACGGAATGAGGATTACGGCTGTCAGCAAACGGAGCGGCAATTCGGAGAACCGCTTTTCAGGCGGTGTCCAATCTCCCATCAGCTGGCTCCCGGGACGACGGCTCCGAAACGGCGCTCGCGCTCGTGATATTTCGCGATGGCGCCTTCCAGGTGAGCGCGCCCGAAGTCCGGCCAGAGGACGTCCATGAACAACAGCTCCGCGTATGCCGCCTGCCAGAGGAGGAAATTGCTGATGCGATATTCCCCGCTGGTGCGGATCATGAGATCGGGATCGGGCAGTCCGCTTGTATCCAGGAAGCTGCTGAACATCTCCTCCGTGAGCGGACCAGTATCTCCGGCTTCGCGCAAGGAGCGGGCATAGGCCTCGGCGGCACGAAGGATTTCGTTGCGCGAGCCGTAGTTGAAGGCGATGGTGAGATGGAAGGCGGAATTGCCGGCCGTTTCGCGTTCGGCGCGGCCGACCAGTTCGGCGATATCCGGGGGCAGACCTTCCCGCTGGCCGATGATGCGTACACGGACGCCTTCATGCTTCAGTCTTTGCAGGTCGCGCTGAACATAAGCCTTCAGGAGCCCGAAAAGCACGTTCACTTCAGCGGCCGGACGGCGCCAGTTTTCTGTCGAGAACGAGAATACTGTCAGGTACTTTATGCCGAGATCGCCGGCGGCTTCGACCGTGCGCCTCAGGGCTTCGACACCGCGCTCGTGACCGGCAGTCCTGGGAAGGCCGCGCGCCTTGGCCCAGCGCCCATTGCCGTCCATGATTATGGCGACGTGCTGGGGCGCTGGCGGCTCTCCTCCGCTGGCATGGGATGGTTCAGGAGATGCCCCGGCGCGGCTCATTACACCTGCATGATCTCCGCTTCCTTCGCCTTCAGCGCGTCATCGACGCGTTTGACGAAGGCATCCGTCAGCTTCTGCACTTCTTCAGACAGCGACCGGTGACGGTCTTCACTGATCTCGCCGTCCTTTTCCGCCTTTTTGAGGGCATCCATGCCGTCGCGGCGCACATTGCGCACCGCAACCCGGGCTGCTTCGGCGTATTTGCCGGCAATCTTGGTGAGTTCTACGCGGCGCTCCTCGTTCAGCGCAGGGATCGGGATGCGGAGCGTCTGCCCGTCCATGACCGGATTGAGGCCCAGCCCGGAATCGCGAATCGCCCGGTCTGTCGCGCCGACAACCGTCTTGTCCCAGACATTGACCGACAGCATGCGGGTGTCAGTGACCGTCACGGAGGCGACCTGGCTGAGCGGAACGACGCCGCCATAGGCCGGCACCTGGATTGAATCGAGAAGATTGACCGATGCGCGGCCTGTGCGAAGGCCGGCGAATTCCGAAGCGAGCGCGGCAAGCGCGCCTTCCATGCGGCGTTCGATATCCTGTTTGCTGTAGCTCATGCTGGCTTAGCCTCCCGTTTTCGAGATTGTCGTCGATGTGCCGCGTCCATAGAGGACATTCAGCAGTGAACCTTCTTCCTTCAGTGAAAAGACGACGACCGGTATGTTGTTGTCGCGCATCAGGCTGACTGCGGAAGGGTCCATGACGCGCAGGTTCTTGATCAGAAGCTCATCATACGCAACTTCGTTATAACGCGTCGCGCTCGAGTCGAGCTTGGGGTCTGCCGTATAGACACCGTCAACCTGCGTGCCCTTGAGCAGTGCATCGCAGCCCATCTCGATGGCCCGCAGGGCGGCGCCTGTGTCGGTGGTGAAGAACGGGTTGCCGATGCCGGCGGCGAAGATCACCACACGGCCCTTTTCCATGTGTCGCTGGGCACGGCGCCGGATATAGGGCTCGCAGATCGCATCCATGCTGATCGCGGACTGTACGCGCGTGGGCACGCCGATGCTTTCTAGCACACTCTGCATCGCGAGGGCGTTCATGACCGTGGCCAGCATGCCCATGGAGTCGGCCTGGGCGCGTTCCATGCCTTTTGCTGCCCCGGCGACGCCCCGGAATATGTTGCCGCCGCCGATGACCAGGCAGATTTCCGCGCCGGCCGTGCGCGCATTGGCGATCGCCTTTGCAAACTGCTCGCAGGTCGGAATATCGATTCCGAATTGTCCCGGCCCCATCAGAGCCTCTCCGGAGAGCTTCAGCAGGACCCGGCGATACTTCAGCTGACTCTTTTCTGGCTCATTTTCCGGCATTCATTCCACCGTTCTTTGTAACATTCGAACCAAAAAAATCCCGGCTATGCGAAACCGCCAGCCGGGATTGTTCAAAGCCCCTCGCGGGGAGAAACGCAAGCCCGATCAGGAGCCTTTTGTCATGGAAGCGACTTCTGCAGCGAAGTCGGCTTCTTCTTTTTCAACGCCTTCGCCCAGCTTGAAGTGGACGAACGCCTTCAGTGTGGCGCCCTGCGCCTTGAGGAATTCGCCGACAGTCTTGTCGCTGTCCATGATGTAGGGCTGCTCGACGAGGACGACTTCCTTGTAGAATTTCTGCATCCGGCCAACGATCATCTTCTCGATCACGGCGTCGGGCTTGCCGCTTTCGCGGGCCTGTTCGGTCAGAACGCGCTTCTCTGATTCGATCAGGGCGGGGTCGAGTTCGGCCGTGGTTGCCGCGGCAGGCGAGGTCGCGGCGATATGCATCGCCACTTTCCGGCCGGTATCTTCGAGGTCGCCCGAGCCATCGAGAGCGACGAGCACGCCGACCTTGCCCATGCCGGGCACGACCGCGTTGTGGATGTAGGTTGCAACCTTGGTCGCGCTGACTTTGCCGGCGCGGCGCAGGGTCATGTTCTCGCCGATGGTGGCGATCATGTTCTTGATCATGTCGTCGACCGAACCGGCGCCTTCCGGAGCCGGGGCAGCGAGGATTTTCTCGACCGAACCGTCCGTGGTGAGCGCCACGGCGGCGATGCCGTCGAGCGCTTTCTGGAACGACTCGTTGCGCGACACGAAGTCGGTTTCCGAGTTGAGCTCGACGATGGCGCCGGTCTTGCCGTCGGCCGAAACCTTCACGGCCACGAGGCCTTCAGCCGCCGCACGGCCAGATTTCTTCGCCGCTTTCGACAGGCCTTTCGCGCGCAGCCACTCGATGGCTGCGGCTTCATCGCCATTGTTTTCAACGAGCGCCTTCTTGGCATCCATCATGCCGGCGCCGGTTTTCTCGCGCAGTTGTTTTACAAGTGCTGCTGTAATCTCAGCCATAGCCTTGATCCTTCATTTGAATTGTTGCGCCCGGGAGCGCGTTCTCAGGCGTTGCCCGAAGCCTCTTCGCTGGCCTGCACGTCAGCGTCCGCAATGGCGGCGACGTCCGAAAGCGAGCCGAGATCGACACCGAGACCGGCGGTCGATTCCGCCAGGCCGTCCAGGACCGCATCGGCGAACAGGTTGCAGTAGAGCGAGATGGCGCGGGCAGCATCGTCGTTGCCGGGGAAACCGTAATCGGCGTCAGACGGATCGCAGTTCGTATCGAGCACGGCGACGACCGGAATGCCGAGCTTGCGGGCTTCCTGCACCGCGATAGCTTCCTTGTTGGTGTCGATCACGATGATCGCAGCCGGCAAACCGCCCATGTCGGCAATGCCGCCGAGCGACTTCTGCAGTTTTTCGCGGCGGCGCTGCAGATCGAGAAGTTCTTTCTTGGTGAGGCCGGAGCCGCCACCGCTTTCGAACATCGCGTTCAGTTCGCGCAGCTGCTTGATCGAATTGGACACGGTGGTCCAATTCGTCAGCGTGCCGCCGAGCCAGCGGTGGTTCATGTAATACTGGGCGCAGCGCTGTGCAGCCTCGGCGACGGGATCCTGAGCCTGACGCTTGGTGCCGACGAACAGCACGCGGCCGCCCTTGGCGACGGTGTCACGCACGAAGACCAGCGCCTGATGCAGGGCTGGCACGGTGTGCGAAAGGTCCATGATGTGGATGCCGGAACGCTCGCCGTAGATGTACGGCTTCATGCGGGGGTTCCAGCGGTGGGTCTGGTGACCAAAATGAACACCAGCCTCGAGCAGCTGACGCATCGAGAAGTCAGGAAGGGCCATCGATTTTCTCCATCCGGTTGGCCGTCGCAGGGTGGAACTACGGGATATCCCGTCGCACCGGATGCACCCGCGACTTGGTTTAGACGTGCGCTCCTATACCCCTTTTTCGGGCTGTAGCAAGCGCCAAGCGCTGTTTTCGGGGGGTGTCAGGCCGCCTTTCGGGGCGTGACCTTCTCGACCCCGGGGATATCCTTCAGCGCCCGCTGGGCCTTCAGGCTGATCGTGTAAGTCTGGGGCAGCTTTACCGTGACTGTCCGGCCGTCCCCAAGGTGCATTTCGAGGTGGATTCCACCCCTGTCGGGATCCGGAAGCCCTTCCAGAAGCTTGACGACCTGGGCCAGCTCCGCCGGATTGGCGCACGGTGAAAGCCTCACCACGAGTAGCCCGGAGGGCTTGGACACCCGGGCAGATTCAAGTTCGACTGCCCTTTCAAGAAGCAGGCGGGTCTCTTCGCCATTCTGGCGGACGGAAACGGTCATGGCGACTGCCTTCCCTGGCCGCAGCAGATCACCATACTGGTAGAGCGCGTCGGAATAGACGACCATTTCACGCTCGCCGGTGGGATCCGAGACCGTCAGAAAGGCAAATTTGCCGTTCCGGCCCGGTTTGTCGGTGCGGGCGCGGACGATGCCGATCATTTCCAGAGGCCGGCCTTCGGCGGCGCGATCCTCGATTTCCATGATGAGGGTGATCCGGTCCCGGTCCAGAGAGGTCAATACGTCATCAAGGGGGTGGCCTGAAAAGTAGAAACCGATGGCTTTGAATTCTTCATCCAGCTTCTGCTGCGCCGTCCATGTGCGCGGGTTCGGCAGTGGCGGACGAAGCGCCGGCTCGGCGTCTGCAAACAATCCGGCCTGACCGCCCTGCCGGTCCCCGGCGGCACTCGTGGCATGCTGGGCAAGCGTTCCGGCCGCCTCAAACACCCGGGCGCGGTTTGGCTCAAGGGTGTCAAAGGCCCCTGCCCGCGCCAATGATTCGAAAGCTTTCTTGTTGACGTGCCTTGGATCGATCCGCTCGGCAAATTCGAACAGGCCGGGGAACGGGCCGCTCTCGTTTCTGACGGCGCAGACGTGGCGCATCGCTTCAAGGCCAACGCCTTTCAGGGCGCCGAGCGCGTAGACAATCGATCCGTCGCGGACGTCGAAATCGGCAGTCGAGGTGTTGATGTCCGGCGCAAGCACCGGGATGCGCAGGCGTTTGGCTTCCTGGAAGAAAGCCGCGAGCTTGTCCGTATTGCCGATATCAAGGCTCATCGAGGCCGCCAGGAACTCGACCGGGAAGTGGCACTTGAGGAAAGCCGTCTGATAGCCAATCAGCGCATAGGCGGCGGCGTGGGACTTGTTAAAGCCGTATCCGGCGAACTTTTCCATCGTGTCGAAGATCTCGTTTGCGAGCTGCTCTTTCATGCCCTTGTTGGCAGCCGCACCTTCGACGAAGCGCTTGCGCTGCGCGATCATTTCCTCGAGCTTCTTCTTGCCCATCGCGCGCCGCAGCAAGTCGGCCTCGCCCAGCGAGTAGCCAGCGATTTCCTGTGCCATCCGCATGACCTGTTCCTGATACACGGGCACGCCGTAAGTTGCTTCAAGCACGGGGCGCAGGTCCGGATGCTGATAGGTTACGGAAGACGGATCTTCCTTACCCTGAACATAAACGGGAATATTCTCCATCGGGCCGGGGCGGTAGAGGGAGATGATGGCGATCAGGTCTTCAATGTTGTTGGGGCGGACACGGCGCAGCGTGTCGCGCATGCCCGCGCCTTCCAGCTGGAACACGCCGAGGGTTTCCCCGCTGGCCATCAGGTCGTAGCTTGCCGCATCGTCCAGTCTGGTCCAGGCCGGCCCCACGGATTTCCCGCCAGCGGCGATGAATTTCAGCGCCCTGTCGATGACCGTGAGGGTCTTCAATCCGAGGAAGTCAAACTTCACAAGGCCCGCCATCTCGGCATACTTCATGTTGAACTGTGTAGCGGGAAGCTCTGCACGCGGATCATTGTACAGCGGAACAAGCTCAACCAGAGGCCGGTCTGCGATGACGACACCGGCAGCATGCGTGCCGGCGTTCCTGTACATGCCTTCCAGCGATTTCGCGATCTCGATAAGTTCGCCTACGCGCGCGTCTGCCGCAATTTCTTCATCGAACTTCGGTTCGGCTGCGATGGCCTCATCAAGCGTTGGCGGTTTTGCCGGATTGAACGGGATGAGCTTGGCGAGACGGTCGACTTGACCATAGGGCATCTGCATCACGCGGCCGACGTCGCGCACCACGGCTTTCGCCTGGAGCGTGCCGAAGGTGATAATCATGGCGACACTGTCCGCGCCGTATTTGTCGCGAACATACCGGATAACTTCGCCGCGGCGCTCCTGGCAGAAGTCCACATCGAAGTCAGGCATCGAGACCCGCTCGGGATTCAGGAAACGTTCGAACAGCAGATCGAACCGGATCGGATCAAGGTCCGTGATCAGCAGGACCCACGCAACGAGCGAGCCCGCGCCCGAGCCCCTGCCCGGTCCGACTGGAATTCCGTTTGCCTTTGCCCATTTGATAAAGTCGGAGACGATGAGGAAGTAGCCCGGGAAGCCCATTCTCTCGATGATGCCGAGTTCATACTCGAGACGGTCTTCGTAATTCTTGCGATCCGCATAGAGACGATCTGCCTCGCGCAGCCTCTGCTCGAGACCCTGCCGGGCCTGCAGGCGCAACTCGTCACCTTCGGACCGCCCGCCCTTGCTGAAGGCCGGGAGAATGGGGTTGCGTGTCTGAGCGCGAACAGAGCAGCGCTGTGCGATCTCAATAGTTGATGCCAGCGCTTCAGGAAGGTCTGAAAACAGCTCGGCCATATCTTCAGGGGACTGAAGAAACTGTGACCGCTCAACCCGTTTACGATCATCCTGTCCGAGGTATTGGCCATTTGCGATGCACATCAGCGCATCATGCGCTGTGTTGTCGGCCGGTTTCATGAAGCGGGCGTCATGCGTGGCAACCAGCGGAAGGCCGAGTTCATAGGCAAGCTCGGTCAGGCCCGCTTCCGTTTTCAGCTCAACCTGCGCACCGTGCCGGGTGATCTCGACATAACATCTGCCCGGAAAGGCGGCGGCGAGTGTGGAAAGTTCTGTGCGGGCATCGACCATGCGCGATTTGAGAATGTGCCTAGCGACCTCGCCTTCGGCGCCGCCTGTTAGCAGGATCAGGCCTTCGGTTTCCTCGAGCAGATAGCGCCGGTGAAGCTTGGGCACGCCGTCCGGGGAATCCAGGAACGCGCAGGAAGAGAGGAACATCAGGCGGCGATAGCCCTGTTCGTTCTGAGCATAGAGGGAAATCCGCGACGTTTCGGATTTCGGGACGCCGTCCGTTACATCAAAGCAGCAGGCCATGATCGGCTGCAGACCGCTCTCCAAAAGTTTCAGTGAGAATTCCAGAGCACCGAACAAGTTGTTGCGATCCGTGATCGCGGCAGCCGGGACACCATAGGCCTTGCACCATTTGGCGACATCCGACGGCGTGATCATGCTTTCAAGCAGTGAGTAGCTCGAACGGATAGCCAGCGGGATAAAGACCGGAGTTTTCATGGTGCACACCTCTGGACCGAGTGTCTCACCGAATCACCCCGGGCGCCAAGCCGGACTGGCGGTCATCCACAGCTTCTCAGCCCTGGAAATCCACGAGTTTGCCGTCCTGGAGGGTCAGCACCCGGTCCATATGCCGGATGAGCGCCAGATTGTGCGTGGCAACGAGTACGCCCGCCCCCTCTTCGCGGACCATCTTGATCAGGGTCGCGAAGACCCGTTCGGTGGTTGCCGGATCGAGATTTCCGGTCGGCTCGTCCGCGATGACAAGCCTGGGGTCGTTGGCGAGCGCCCGCGCGATGGCGACGCGTTGTTGCTCGCCTCCGGACAGCTGGGCCGGCTGGTGATCGACGCGCTCCGCCAGCCCCATCTCGTCGAGCAGCCGCGCAGCGCGTTCACGGGCTTCCTTCTTCCGGATGCCGGCGATCATCAGAGGCATGGCGACGTTGTCGATCGCGTTGAACTCGGGAAGCAGATGGTGGAACTGGTAGACAAAGCCGATCTTCAGGCGGCGGATGGCAGTGCGCCCGGCTTCGTTCAGTTTCAGACAATCTGCGCCGTCGAGGAAGACCTGCCCGGCTTCCGGCTCTTCGAGCAGGCCCGCTGTGTGCAGCAGGGTTGATTTACCGGAGCCCGACGGGCCGACCAGACCCACGAGCTCACCGGGTGCGATCGTCAGGTCTGTTCCGCGCAGCACCTGGAGCGCGCCAGCGCTGGTCTTGTAAGTGCGTTCTATGGCACGGAGTTCGAGGACGGGCGCGGCGGTCATTCGAACCTCAGGGCTTTGACGGGATCCTGCGAGGACGCCCACATGGCCGGCATGATCGATACAAACATCGACATCAGCAGTGCGTAGGCGCCTGTGCTGAGAACCTCACCCCAATCGAGCACCGCGGGCAGATGGTCGAGCCCGTACTGTTCAGCCGGGAAGACTTCGCCATCTATGGCAAGATTGATGAGCGCTTCGATCGGGCCGATATTTATGATGAACAGTACGCCGACAATCATGCCCAGCAAGGCGCCGAGGCTGCCGAGGGCTGTGCCCACCATCAGGAAGACGCGCAGCACTCCGGCGCGGCTGAGACCGATCGTGCGGAGAATGGCGATATCGCGCGTCTTGTTCTTCACGAGCATGACGACGCCCACGATGATGTTCAGCGTTGCGATCATCATGATGATGGTCACCAGCAGGCGAACCATCACCCGCTCCGTGCGCAGCGCACCGAGATAGGTCCGGTTCTTGGTTTTCCAGTCCGTGAGGATCACGCTGTAGCCGGTTGCTTCCGTGATCCGCTGCATCGCGATTTCGGTCTGATCCGGGTTCTTTACGCGAACATCAAGATACTGATACCGGCCCTTGGACTGGAACAGTACCTGCGCCTGCTGCATGGGCATGAATACATATACGTTGTCGAGCTGGGCGCTCCCGGTACGGAAGATATCGCCCACGACGTAGACCTTGCTGATGGGTGTCTGGCCCACCGGGCCCGAGCGCATCTGCGCTGTCACGACTTCCACCTGATCGCCAACCCCGACGCCGAGATTGGCAGCGAGATACTGGCCGATCATGATGACGTTGCCGCCGTTCCTGCCTTCGCCGAATCCGGCGGCAATCGCGCCGGCGCCGCCATCCTTCAGGATCGGCATGGTCGCCATGTCTTCCGGCGGGATCGCGCGAACGATACCGCCCGTGCGCACGCCGTTCGCGGACAGCAGGACAAACTGGCGGATGAAAGGGGAAACGCTAACCACATCCGGCACCGTTTCGATGACCTTGATCACGTCGTCGGCCTGTTCCTGAGGCATTCCATCGACCGCTATCTCGATATGCGGCTCACCCCCCAGAAGGGCGTCGAGAAGTGTCGCCCGGAAGCCGCTCATGATCGACATGGTGATGATCAGGGCAGCAACGGCAAAGAATATGCCGATGAAGGAAATGATGGCGATCAGGCTGGCGCCGCCATGCTCGCGGCGTGCGAGCAGGTAGCGCAGGGCGAGCGTGCGCTCCAGCTTGCCGAAAGGCATGGCAGAGGACGCCTTGCTCATCAGGACGCTTTCAGTTGCGCCAGCATGTCTTCGATGCTGACATCGTGCTTTTCGCCGGACTTGCGGTTTTTGACCTCAACCTTGCCCTCGGCAACGCCGCGCGGGCCAACTGTTGTCTGCCAGGGCAGACCGATCAGATCCATGCGTGCAAATTTCGCACCGGCTCGGTCGTCGGTATCGTCATAGAGCACATCGCGGCCTGCAGCTGTCATCGCCGCATAGAGCTTTTCGCAGGCGGCATCGCAGGCGGCGTCACCCGGGCGCATGTTGATAAGGCCGACATCAAAGGGCGCGACGGACTCCGGCCATACAATACCATTTTCATCATGGCTGGCTTCGATGATGCCACCGACGAGGCGTGACACGCCGATGCCATAGCTGCCCATCTGGACCGGCACCATCTGACCATCCGGCCCCTGAACAACGGCGTTCATCGGCTCGGAATACTTGGTTCCGAAGTAGAAGATGTGCCCGACCTCTATACCGCGTGCCGAGACCTGACGATCCTTGGGCAGAGCCTCAAACGCTTTCGGGTCATGCATTTCTTCTGTGGCCGCATAATAGCGCGTACGTTGCTCGACCACCGGCCGCAGGTCGGCGCTGAAGTCGAGGTCGAGACCCGGCGCGGGCAGATCCAGCAACTCGCGGTCGCAGAAGACGGCGCTTTCGCCGGTGTCCGCAAGGATGATGAACTCGTGACTGAGATCGCCGCCGATGGGTCCGGTATCTGCGCGCATCGGAATAGCTGTGAGCCCCATCCGGTCGAAGGCGTTGAGATAGGCACAGAACATCCGGCGATAGGCTTTGCGGGCATCTTCCTCGGTGAGATCGAAGGAGTAGGCATCCTTCATCAGGAATTCGCGGCCTCGCATGACGCCGAAGCGCGGGCGCACTTCGTCGCGGAACTTCCACTGCTGGTGATAAAGGTTCAGTGGCAGCTGCTTGTAGCTTTTCACATAGGTCCGGAAGACATCCGTGATCAGTTCTTCATTGGTGGGCCCGTAGAGCATCTCGCGATCATGGCGATCCTTGATGCGGAGCATTTCCTTGCCATAGGCCTCATATCGGCCGGACTCGCGCCAAAGGTCTGCCTGCTGCAGGGTAGGCATCAGCAGCTCGACCGCGCCGGCCCGGTCCATCTCCTCGCGGACGATCTTCTCGATCTTCTTCAGGACCCGGTGCCCCATCGGCAGCCAGGTGTAGATCCCTGCCCCGTTCTGGCGGATCATGCCCGTGCGCAGCATCAGCTGGTGAGACACGATTGCAGCATCTGAAGGCGCTTCCTTGGAAACGGGCAGGAAGTAGTTCGACAGACGCATGGAAGCTATCTCTTTCGGATGGTTTCTCAGGCTCACCTAGCCGGTCGCCCGGCTATTGCGCAAGCAGCCGGGGGATCACCAGTGCAGCGATGGCTGTAATGACTGCTGCTCCAGCGGCAGCCCAGAGGGCTTTTTTGGCCAGCATCGGATTTTTCGGGGCGGCCTCTTCGGTGCCTGGCACAGTCGAATCGTCCTCCCACTGGCCCCGAACCCCGATGGGCAGGACCATGAAGAAACACAGCCACCAGGCGATCACAAAGATGATAATGCCGCCGGCAATGGACATCAGTGGTGGCCTTTGGGCGTTTCCATTAGTTCGACCAGAACGCCGTTCGAGTTCTTCGGGTGCACGAAGATGATCAGCGTGCCATGGGCGCCGATGCGGGGCTTGCCGAGGACCGTCGCGCCCCGCGCTTCCATTTCCGTCACCGCCTGATGGATATCAGCCACTTCGAAGCAGACGTGATGCTGCCCGCCTGCCGGATTCTTCTTGAGGAAGTTCGCGATCGGTGAAGCCTCGTTCAGTGGTTCGATCAGTTCGATCTGGCTGTTGGGCAAGTTGACAAAACAGACTTTCACGCCCTGTTCCGGCATGTCGAACGGTGTGGTGATATCCGTCGCGCCGTAAAGTGTCCGGTAGGTTTCGCAGGCAGCCTCGATATCCGGAACAGCCACGCCGACATGGTTCAAAGGTCCGATCTTGAATTCGCTCATGGCATCTCAACTCCTCAGTACAATCACTTCGATCAACGGCCGCAGGCCAAACTCCGTTTCGCAGGCCTTGCGAAGCGCGCGGCCTACAGCACGCTCCACGGCTTCATCGTCGGCCCGGTCTTTTCGCTTCATGCTCTCAACCGCCCGTGTCGCGGCATCTTCCAGCGGGCCAAGGCTCTCGTCGGCGGAGCGGCCATCGGTTTCAGACAGGCCTTTGACGGCGATTACCGGTCCATCTGAAACAGCGCCGGATTCGTCAATGCTGAGTGTCGCGAGAATGATGCCGCTATAGGACAGGCGCCGGCGCTCAATCAGCCCCTCGGCCCCTTCCGGCACCAGCCTGCCCCCGTCCAGCATCAGCCGGCCAGATGGAACTTCATCCAGGATTTTCGCGTTGCCCGGTGCCAGCCGGATCAGGCTGCCATTCCGCGGTGTGATCGCCTGCTGGATCTGCAGCGATTTCGCGTAAGCTGCATGTTCCATGATGTGCCGGCGCTCGCCATGCACAGGAACTGCAATTTTCGGCCGCACCCACTGATACATCCGGCGCAATTCATCCCGGCACGGATGACCGGAGACATGGATCGGCTCTGCAACCATGCGCGGGGTGATGATCCGGATGCCCATTTCTGCAAGTGCATTCTGCAGGCCGTAGACCTGACTCTCATTTCCGGGAATCAGGCGGGATGAAAAAATCACCGTATCCTCTTCACCGAGCGACACATGCCGATGGTCGCCCCTCGCGATCCTGGAGAGGGCGGCATTCTGTTCGCCCTGACTTCCGGTGCAGAGATAGAGAATATTCTCGCGCGGCACGAAGCCGGATTCCGCTTCGTCAACAAATTCCAGGTTTGCGGGAAGGATGCCGACGGCCTTCGCCGCAGACGTGATCCGGTGCATGCTGCGGCCGACGAGGCAAACGCTTCGATCCGCAGCCTTTGCGGCCTCAATAATGGAACTGACGCGCGCGACATTTGAGGCAAAGGTGGTGACGGCGACGGCGCCAGTCTGCTTAGCGATGAGATCAATCAGGCCTTTTCGAACCGTATCCTCTGAGCCTGACTCGCCGCTTTCAAACACATTCGTGGAGTCGCAGATCATGGCGAGGACGCCGCGGTCACCCAGCGCGGTGAGGCCTTCGATATCTGTCCGTGCACCAATCAAAGGCTCAGGATCGATTTTCCAGTCGCCCGTATGAAGGATCAGCCCGGCGGGCGTTTCAATCGCCAGCGCGTTGGGTTCAGGAATGGAGTGGGTCAGCGTGACATAGCGGACGGAGAATGGGCCTGCCTGCACCGTTGCTTCAAGCGACAGCGTCTTAAGGAGGCGCGTGTCCACGCCCCTTTCCTGCAGCTTGTTTCGAGCAAGCTCGGCCGTAAACGGCGTCGCGTAGATCGGCGCGCGTATGCGCAGAAGCGGATAAAGAAGCCCAACCGCGCCGATATGATCTTCATGGGCATGGGTCAGGAATACGGCGTCAATCTGCTCGCCGACGAGATAGGCCGGATCAGCGCAGATCAGCTCAACGCCAGGCGTATCCAGGCCGCCGAAGGTTACCCCGATGTCCACGATGATCCACCGCCGCGCATGCGCGGGGCCATACCCATAGGCATTGAGGTTCATGCCAATCTCACCGCACCCGCCGAGAGGCAGGAAAACGAGTTCGTCCGGATGAGTTGCGGAGTCGGCCATCAGTCTCAGCTATTTCGTTTCCAGACTTCGAGAAGTCCGCGGATCAGGACATCCTGATCATAGTGGTCAATCGTCTCGCTTGCGCCTTCGAACAGCGATGCTACGCCGCCCGTCGCGATGACCGTCATGGGCTTACCATACTCCGCCTTGATGCGACGCACGAGACCATCGATCAGTTCGATATAGCCGAGGAACACGCCGGACTGCATGGCAGAGACGGTATCCTTGCCGATAACCTGTGGCGGTTTCTGAATGGCGATCCGCGGCAACTGCGCCGCCGCCTCGTGCAGTGCGCGCATGGAGAGATAGATGCCGGGCGAAATGATACCGCCTTCGAAAGCGCCGTCCTCGCCGACCACGTCCAGCGTTGTTGCCGTGCCGCTGTCGATGACGATCAATGCGCCCGGGTAGGCCACATGCGCACCGAGGGCGGAAACAATCCGGTCTGCGCCGACCTGTTCGGGATGGCGGACCCGGATTTCGACACCGGTTTTCAGGTCCTTGTCGCCGACGAACAACGGCTCCACGTTGAGGTAACGGCGTGCGAGGTTCCTGAAATTGAACTGGGCCTGAGGCACCACGGACGAGACAACGCAGCCCTTGACGCCCGACATGTCGACGCCGTGCATGTCCGCGAGGCGCCAGAGCCAGGAGGCATGGTCGTCGGCAGTCTTGGTGGAGTCAGTCGCGCTGCGCCAGCTGTGTATCCACTGCTGGCCATCATGCAGCGCAAACACCGTATTCGTGTTTCCGACGTCTATTGCCAGCAACATGCCTGTCAGCTCCCGCGTATTTCGACTTCGCCGGCCCTTATGGAACGCCGCGACCCGTCCGGCAATCGCAGCCGCAGCGCCCCGTCCGCCTCGAGGTCCTCAAAAATGCCCTCGATCCAGTCTTCCCCTGCCCTGACGCTCACGCTTTCACCGAGGGCTTCGGCGAGGGCCAGCCAATCCTTGCGGGTCTCAGCAAACCCTGCGCGACATTGACGCAACCTTTGAGAGAACGCTTCTGTCAGCGCCAGAAGGGCTGCCTCCGCGGTGATTGCAGGGTCTGCTCCAAGATCCAGGATGCTGGTGGCCGGTTGGGTGACATTGTCGGGGGTGACACGAACATTGATCCCGATACCGGCCGCAACCCAGAACGCGGACTCGGCGCCGCCGGTTTCCACCAGGATGCCCGAGACTTTTCGCCGATGGATGCGGACATCATTCGGCCATTTGAGGCGGACATCTGCCTGAGGGGCGAACCTGAGAACGACATCGCTGACGGCCAGCGCGCAGGCGAAGGGTATGCGCAAGGCAGTTCCGATGCCTCCCGGTTCCCGGAACAGGGCGGTGGCGTAAATGTTCCCCACCGGCGAGAGCCAGGCACGATCCTGCCGCCCTCTTCCGGCCGTCTGCTGGTCCGCAACGATCCATTGATCCGGGAATGAGGCTTCAGCGGCACGCCGCTTGGCCTCTGTATTCGTACTGTCGATCATGCCCATCCTGAAAATGGGCCAGGTGTCGCTCAACGCTGCAGCCCCGCTGCGGCGAACGAAGCCCAACCGCCAGTGCCGAGTTCACTGATGAAGATCATGAACACGAGGCCAGCCACC
The DNA here is from genome assembly GCF_046313975.1 of Hyphomonas sp. GTDB lineage: Bacteria > Pseudomonadota > Alphaproteobacteria > Caulobacterales > Hyphomonadaceae > Hyphomonas. The sequence goes on from NZ_JBKBXB010000006.1 coordinate 37,622, forward strand.
ACCGCCGTTGCGATGACGGTTGCCATAACTGCGACTTCGACAGTCTCGAAACGCTCCGTTGCCTCATCAAACCACATTATCTTGATGAGCTTCAGATAGTATCCGAGCGAGATGACCGAGGCGATCACCACGAGGATGGCGAGCGGCAGCAGGCCGGCATCAAGACCGGCGCGCAGCACTTCGAATTTCCCGAAGAAGCCGCCGAAGGGCGGCAGGCCGGCGATCGAGAAGATCAGGATCGACAACATCACGGCCAGGATCGGCTTCGTCCGGACGAGACCGCCGAGTTCGCTGATATTCTCCACCATTCCGCCGCGGCGGCGCATGGCGAGCACGCCCGCGAACAGGCCGAGCGAGGTGACGACATAAATCGTCGAGAAGGTCAGCAGCGCAGGGGCGCCGAGTTGCTGGCCCGCGGCAACGGCAACCAGCGCGTAACCGACATTCGCGATCGAGGAGTAGCCGAGAAGACGTTTGATATTGTTCTGCAACAGCGCGCCGAGCGATCCGATGATCATCGACAGGCCGGCAATGATCGAAATGATCAGCTGCCACTGGCTGATCGCATCCGCAAACACCGTGAACATGATGTTTGCGAAAACCACCGTCGACGCCATTTTCGGCGCGGACGCGAAGAACGCAACGACAGGGGTCGGGGCGCCTTCATACACGTCCGGCGTCCAGACGTGCATCGGCGCCGCGGAAATCTTGAACGCCAGACCGACGATCATCAGCACCATGCCGAACATCGCGCCCGTCGAAATGCCGGCTTCAGCGATGCCTGCGAACGAAGTTGTGCCGGTGAAGCCATAGACCAGCGACGCGCCGTATAGGAGCATGCCTGAGGCCAAGGCCCCGAGCACGAAGTATTTCAGTCCGGCCTCGGACGAGCGTGCGGAGTCGCGGTGGAAGGCCGCAAGCACATAGGACGAGAGGCTGAGCGTTTCGATGCCCATGTACAGCGTCATGAGATCTGCCGCCGACAGGATGATGCCCATGCCCAAGCTCGCGAAAATCACGAGCAGGGCATATTCATAGCGGCTGATCTCGTGACGCTTCAGGAACCCTTCGGAAACCAGCAGCGCGACGCCCGCGAGAACAAAGCTGACGACTTTCGCGAAGTTGACGAATGAGTTCGTTCGCACGAGCCCGTTGAAGGCTTCGCCTCCGGCAAAATGCATCGCAGCGAGCGCAGCCGCACCAAACAGGGCGAGCGCACCAAACTTGTAGGAAACCCCGTTGAACCGGTCTCCGAGAATCGCGCCGACGAGCACGCCGATCAGACCGGCAGAGGCCAGCCACAATTCGGGCGCGACGGTAATGAGGATGGCGTTTACGTCCAGCATACCCTACTGGCCTCCGGCCATAAGCGACAGCACGCGGTTCGCGGCACTGTCGGTGAAGTTGAAAATCAGGTTCGGTGCGACGCCAAACAGGAAGGTAAGCACCGCGAGCGGCGCGATACACACCCACTCGATCAGGTTCATGTCCTTGATGCCGTTCAGCGAGGGATTGGTGATCTCGCCGAACACCGTGCGGCGGTAGAGCGTCAGCATGTAGACGGCCGAGAAGATAACCCCGAGCGCTGCGCCGGCCGCTGCCCAAGTCGCCGCCTGGAAGCCGCCAACCATTGTCAGAATCTCGCCGACGAAACCACTGGTGCCCGGCAGGCCGACGTTGGCCATCGTGAACAGCATGAAGAAGGAGGCGTAGATCGGCATCCGGTTCACGAGGCCACCATAGGCCGCGATCTCGCGGGTGTGCATCCGGTCGTAAACCACGCCCACGATCAGGAAGAGCGCGCCGGAGATCAGGCCATGGCTGAGCATCTGGAAAATTGCGCCCTGAACACCGGCCTCATTGAAGGCGAAGATGCCCAGAGTCACGAAACCCATGTGCGCCACGGAGGAATAGGCGATCAGCTTCTTCATGTCTGTTTGACGCCAGGCGACCAGCGAAGTGTAGACAATCGCGATCACCGCAAGGGCGAACATGAACGGCTGGAAAAGCTGACTCGCATCCGGGAACATCGGGAGCGAGAAGCGCAGGAAGCCGTAACCGCCCATTTTCAGAAGCACGCCTGCCAGGATGACCGAGCCGGCTGTCGGCGCCTGAACGTGCGCATCGGGCAACCAGGTGTGAACCGGCCACATCGGCAGCTTGACCGCAAAGGAGGCGGCGAAAGCCAGCCACAGCCAGGTCTGGATGCCGGGCGCGAAGGCATACTTCTCCAGGACTTCAAAGTCGGCCGATCCCGCCGCCTGGATCATGAAGACCACTGCGACGAGCATCAGCAGGGAGCCAATCAGCGTGTAGAGGAAGAACTTGAACGCGGCATAGACACGGTCCTTGCCGCCCCAGATGCCGACGATGAGAAACATCGGGATGAGGCCCGCTTCGAAGAAGATGTAGAAGAGCACCAGATCAAGCGCGGTGAACACGCCGATCATGAACGTCTCGAGCACGAGGAACGCGATGACGTATTCCGTCACGCGGTCTTCGATGGAGTTCCAGCTCGCAAGAAGGCAGATCGGCGTCAGGAATGTCGTCAGCAGGATCAGCGAGAGCGACAGCCCGTCAACACCAAGCTTGTAGGTGATGGGCCCATACCACGCATGCTGTTCCACCAGCTGGTAGCCGGCCTGCGAAGGATCAAACGCGAAATAGGCCGCGACTGAGGCAACGAAGGTGGCCGCAGAAATGATGAACGCCGCCATCAGGACAGGCTTGCGAGATTCGCTTGCCGCATTTGATTGGCGGCTACCGGCTGTTGCAGCGCGAACTAGCATGATCAGGAATGCGCCCGCCAGCGGCAGGAACGTCATGACCGTAAGGATCGGGAAGCCGCCCATTACTGCGCACCTCCGGCGCGAATCCACAGCACGGCGCCAAACACGATCACCGCTCCGATAATCACGAAGGCGTAGTGATAGAGGTAGCCGGAATGCATTTTTGAAAGCTGGCGGGCGCTGAACCTGGCGAGACTTGCGGTACCGTCAGGTCCAATCCCGTCGATGATTTTCTTGTCCGCCTTCCAGAAGAGATTCCCCAGCACAGCGGAGCCGCGCACCAGCGTCGCCTGGTAGATCTCATCGAAATACCATTTGTTCGAGAACAGGGCATGCAGCGGTCCGCCGCTTTCAGCGACGCGTTTGCCAACGCCTCTGTTGAAATAGTAGGTGAAGGTCGCAATCAGGAACCCGCCAACGGTCACCACCAGCGGCGCCCAGAGCACCCATTCCGGAACATAGTGGCGATCATGCAGGACATGGTTCTCCGCGGCACGGTAGATCGCGCCCGCCCAGAATAGCTCGTTCTGCTTTTCCACGAATGCATCGTAAAAATACACGCCCGCGAAGATGGCGCCGATGCTGAGCAGCCCGAGCGGGATCAGCATCGTCAGCGGGCTCTCATGGGGCGTATGGTCATGACCGTGATCATCATGCGCATGGGCATCGTGATGGTGATCGTCATGGGCTGACGAGGCCATCGGACCATGGAATGTCATGTAGATCAGGCGCCATGAATAGAAGCTGGTGAGAAACGCCGCAACGAGGCCGAACCAGAAGGCAACCTGCGCAAACATGATCTGCGCCGTGCCGCCCGCAAATGTGCTTTCGAGGATGGCGTCCTTCGAGAAGAAGCCAGCAAAACCGATCTTCGTGTGCGGAAGGCCAAGACCGATGATGGCAATCGTGCCGATCATCATCGCGGCGTAGGTCAGCGGCATGAACTTCGCGAGGCCGCCCATGCGGCGCATGTCCTGCTCGTGGTGCATGCCGTGGATGACTGAGCCCGCGCCGAGGAAAAGCAGCGCCTTGAAGAAGGCGTGCGTAAAGAGGTGGAACATCGCCGCTTCATATGCGCCGACGCCAGCTGCGAAGAACATGTAGCCGAGCTGCGAACAGGTTGAGTAGGCGATCACGCGCTTGATATCGTTCTGTGCCATGCCGACCGTCGCCGCATAGAGCGCCGTCACGGCACCGACAATCGTGACCATGCCCGCGGCATAAATCGTGTGCTCGTAAATCGGGGACAGGAGGCAGACCAAGTAGACGCCCGCGGTCACCATGGTTGCCGCGTGGATCAGTGCAGAGACCGGCGTCGGGCCTTCCATCGCGTCGGGAAGCCAGACGTGCAGGAAGAACTGCGCCGACTTGCCCATCGCGCCGATGAACAGGAGAATGCCGATCAGCTCCAGCGCATAGACACGCTCACCAAAGAACACGATCACGGACTCGCGCGCGGGCAGCGGTTCGGCAAAAGCGATCGGCGTGACGACCGTGTTGTTGCGGATGGCGTCCAGCACCGGCGCAAACTCGACCGACCCGAACACGAAGAACACGCCCATGATGCCAAGCGCCAGGCCGAAGTCACCGACGCGGTTGGTCACGAATGCCTTGATCGAGGCGTCATTGGGCGCCTTCTTCGTGTACCAGAAGCCGATCAACAGATAAGATGCGAGGCCCACACCTTCCCAGCCGAAGAAGAGCTGGATGAAGTTGTCCGCCACCACGAGCATCAGCATCATGAAGGTGAAGAGCGACAGGTAGCTGAAGAAGCGGGCCTTGTGCGGATCTTCGCTCATGTAGCCCCAGGAATAGAGGTGCACGAGGCCGGACACGCCGGTGATCACGGCCATCATGACGATGGAGAGGGCATCTACCCGGATCGCCCAATCCGCCTTGAAGTCGCCGACATGGATCCACGGCATAAGCTTGATTACATGCTGGTTCAGCTCAACGGCTGCCGCTTCGGCGCCCGCTGTCAGATAAGCATCAAAACCGCCTGCATGATGTTCTGCCGCGCCGGCATCACCGAGGCCCGCGACATACGCGAAAAGCTGGTACAGCGAGAGGGCGCCGGCAGAGAGTACAACGCCGGTCGTAGCAAACATGACGATGCGGTCGCCGATCCATTTGTGGAACAGGCCGGTGAGCGCCGCGAGGCCGGGCGCCAGGACGATGTAGATAAGCAGGCTATCCGGAAGCATACTGGGGGTCAGCCTTTCATCAGGTCGACATTCTCAACCGAGATGTCGCGGCGGTTCCGGAAATAGACGACGAGGATCGCGAGGCCGACGGCCGCTTCAGCAGCGGCAACGGTCAGCACCAGCATCGCGAAAATCTGCCCCTGTATCGTTCCAGTGAAGACCGAGAACGCGACAAGGTTGATGTTCACCGACAGTAGGATCAGTTCGAGCGCCATCAGGATGACGATGACGTTCTTGCGGTTCACGAAGATGCCAACGACGCCGATCGTGAACAGCGCTGCAGACACAATGAGATAGTGGATGAGGCCGAGTTCCATCATGTCAGATCCCCTGCCCCGGAGCCGGGTCTTTCATTTCGATGGCGTCTGCACGGCGCCGGCCGGTCTGTTTGGCGACGTTCTGGCGTTTGACATGCGGCCGGTGGCGCAGCGTCAGAACGATAGCGCCAATCATTGCGACCAGCAGGATTCCGCCCGCCAGCTGGAACAACAGAAGGTACTCCGTGTACATCACCGCGCCGATCGCTTCCGCGTTCGTCGCTGCGCCCGGCGCCGGGTCGAACGCATCAGTCGGCAGGGATCCACTGGCCGCCCAGACAAGTGCCATTTCCGCAATCAGGATTGCGCCGATCAACAGGGCAAACGGCCAGTAGCCAAGACTGCCCTGTTTCAGTTCGACAAAGTCGACATCAAGCATCATCACGACAAAGAGGAACAGCACCGCGACCGCGCCGACATAGACAACGATCAGCAGCATCGCGAGGAATTCAGCACCGATCAGCACCAGCAGACCTGCTGCCGAGAAGAAGGCGAGGATCAGCCACAGCACAGAGTGTACGGGGTTGCGCGCCATGATGACGAACAACGCCGACAGGATCACGACAGCCGCGATCAATCCAAATGCGATCAGTGCCACAGCCCTCTCGCCCCTCTTCCAATCCGGCAGCCAGCGCTGCCATTCAACTCAACCAGTCAGGCGCGCTATCGATAAGGCGCGTCGAGCTCAAGATTCTTTGCGATCAGCCGTTCCCAGCGGTCGCCATTCGCCAGCAGTCGTTCCTTGTCGTAGAACAGCTCCTCGCGGGTTTCGGTCGCAAACTCGAAGTTCGGCCCTTCAACGATGGCATCCACCGGGCAGGCTTCCTGGCAGAAGCCGCAGTAGATGCACTTCACCATGTCGATGTCGTAGCGCGTAGTACGGCGGGCGCCGTCTTCGCGCGGCTCGGCTTCGATAGTAATGGCCTGCGCCGGGCAGATCGCCTCACACAGTTTGCACGCGATGCAACGCTCTTCGCCGCTTGGATAGCGGCGCAGGGCATGCTCACCGCGGAAGCGCGGCGAAAGCGGGTTCTTCTCGAACGGATAGTTCACGGTCGCCTTGCGGCGGAACATCTCCGCCGTGGCCAGCCAGAACGCGCCGAGAAAATCGGTCAGCAGCGCGCCGCGAATAGTCTGTCCGAGGCTCATGACTGAACTCCGAAGTAAGTGACATATCCCGCGACGACCAACACAGCCGCCAGCGATGTCGGCAGGAATATCTTCCAGCCGAGGCGCATCAGCTGGTCGTAGCGGTAGCGCGGCACGATGGCCTTCACCATCGCGAACAGGAAGAACAGAAACAGCACCTTCAGCATGAACCAGAAGAGGCCTGCGAGACTGACAAGCAGAACCGGCAGCTGACCAACAACTTCTGAGCCTAGCGCAACCGGACCATGCCATCCGCCAAGGAACAGGATGGTCATCATGGCGCACATCAGGACGATGTTCAGATACTCGCCGAGCATGAAGAGTAGGTAGGGCGTCGAGCCATACTCGACCTGATAGCCGGCAACGAGTTCGGACTCCGCTTCGGGGAGGTCGAACGGCGGGCGGTTTGTTTCCGCCAGTGCCGAGATGAAGAAGATCACGAACATCGGGAACATGACCACGATCAGCGGGAAATTCTGGAAGCTGAACGCGTGCCAGTTCTGCAGGCCGCCGGCCTGGTTGTTGACGATGTCGCTAAGGTTCATCGAACCGACGAGCAGGATCACCGTAATGATGACAAAGCCGATCGAGACTTCATAAGAAACCATCTGCGCGGCTGAGCGAAGCGCGCCGAGGAACGGATATTTCGAGTTCGAAGCCCAGCCGCCCATGATGATGCCGTAGACCCCGAGGGAGCTGATGGCGAAAAGGTAAAGGATGCCAACATTCAGGTTGGCGATCACCCAGCTGGTGCCGCTTTCCGTACCCGGCGCCACCGGAATCGCCGCCCATGCCGCAAAAGCCAGGGTGCAGGTCAGAATCGGCGCGAACAGGAAGACGAACTTGTTCGCCCCGGCCGGGATCACGATTTCCTTGAGCAGGAATTTCCCGAAATCTGCGAAGGATTGCAGAAGCCCGAACGGGCCCACCACGTTCGGGCCTTTGCGCATCATAACGCCGGCCCAGACCTTGCGGTCGAGCAGCAGGAGGAATGCAATCGACAGGAGCAGCACAAGGGTAAACAGGCCGATCTGGCCGAGAACCAGAAGCGGGCCCCAGAAACTCCCCAGAGACTCGATGGCATTGCTCATAGCGCCGCCCTACTCCGCCGCTACCGCAGTGTCTAGGCTGGTCGCCAGCGCAGAGCACTCGGCCATCGTGCGCGAGGCGCGGGCGATGGGATTGGTGAGATAAAAGTCGTCCACAACCGCCGCAAAAGGCGCATTGCCCGGCGAAGATGCCGCAGCCGGCGCAGCGGCTCTGAGCGCCTCGACGCCCTTCGCGCCCGGCGCATAGCCGCGTCCAGAGAAGGGCGTGTTCTCGCCCGCCTTGCCGCGCAGAAGCTCACGAAGCGCATCTGCCGTATCATAAGGGAGCGGCTTGCCGAACAGGCCGGAGAGCGCACGGAAAATCGCCCAGCCTTCGCGCGCGTCGCCTTTCGGCTGCACAGCCCGGTTTGTCATCTGTACCCGGCCTTCCGTGTTGACATAGGTCGCTGTCATCTCGGTGTAGGCTGCCGACGGAAGCACAATATCCGCCTTCGACGCGCCAGCATCCCCATGCGAGCCGACATAAATCACCTTGCTGCTGCCAAGCTTCGACAGATCCACTTCATCAGCGCCCAGCAGCACAACAGTCTTCAGGTCGCCGGAAAGAATGTCCGCAGTCGATTTGCCGCCGGCAGCGGGGACAAATCCGCAATCGAGCGCGCCAACACGGCCAGCGGCTGTGTGCAGAACGCCGAAACCTGCCCAGCCATCAGTGATTGCTCCGGTTTCCTGCGCCAATGTCAGCGCCGCGGCGAACACGGCATCGCCATCCGCGCGGCAGAGCGCGGCCTCGCCGACCACGATCATGGGCTTCTTTGCGCCCTTGAGGAATTCGCGAGCCTCTGAAGTGTTCAGCGCTTCCGGCGAGGTGCCAAGATGCGCGTAGGGGTAGGTCAGGTCCGCGGCTTCGCCGACAACGGCGACTTTCAGATCACCCCACAGCCAGGATTTGCGAATGCGGGCATTCCAGACCGCTGCTTCCTTGCGCGGGTTGGTGCCGATCAGCAGGAGCGCATCTGCGTCTTCAATGCCCATCAGCGTGGGGTTAAGCAGGTAGTGTTCACGCGTGCCGCTGATTCCGTATTTGGCGTCTGCGGGGCGGCAATCCGTGCTCGCAACGCCAAGACTACGGAAGAAATCCAGTGCGGCTTTCGCCTGCTCGACTTCGATCAGGTCACCGGCGACAACACCGATGTCTGCAGCGGGCACTGATAGTGCAGCCTTCACCGCGTCGAGAGCTTCCGTCCAGCTTGCGGCGCGCAGCTTGCCGTTTTCGCGGATGTAGGGGCGGTCAAGGCGCTGACGCGCGAGACCATCCCCCACGAAGCGGGATTTATCCGACAGCCACTCTTCGTTCACTTCCTCATTCGTCTCGGGAAGGATGCGCATGACGGCGTCGCCCTTAGCATCGATGCGGATAGAGGCGCCCATCGCGTCCATGACATCGATGGAAGACGTCTTGCGCAGCTCCCACGGGCGCGCATTGAAGGCGTAAGGCTTCGAGGTCAGCGCGCCGACCGGGCAGAGGTCGATGACGTTGCCCGAGAGTTCAGAGGTCAGCGACTTCTCGAGATAGGTGGTGATCTCCGCGCTCTCGCCGCGTGAAATCATGCCGATCTCTTCGACACCCGCCACTTCAGCCACGAAACGGACGCAGCGCGTGCACTGGATGCAGCGCGTCATGATCGTCTTGACCAGCGGGCCCATGTTCTTGTCTTCGACGGCGCGCTTGTTCTCGTCATAGCGCGAAGTCGGACGGCCATAGGCCATGGCCTGATCCTGCAGGTCGCACTCGCCGCCCTGGTCGCAGATCGGGCAATCGAGCGGGTGGTTGATGAGCAGGAACTCCATCACCCCGTTGCGTGCCTTCTCGACATACGCACCTTTGGTACGGATCACCGGCGCAGAACCATCCCGGTTCGGACGAAGATCGCCAACCATCTGCGCGCAGGACGCAATCGGCTTCGGCGCGCCTTCCCACTCAACAAGGCACATGCGGCAATTGCCGGCCACCGACAGGCGCTCGTGATAGCAGAAGCGCGGAATCTCCGCGCCCGCTTCCTCGCACGCCTGCATCAGCGTGTAGGACCTCGGAACTTCGATTTCCTTGCCATCGACATTGACTTTGAAAAGGTCGGACATGGGCCCCTACTCCGCCGCCACGATCGACCCCTGCACCATGGCGCGGGGAAGTCTGTAGCGGGTGATGCGTTCTTCGATTTCGTGGCGGAAGTGGCGGATCAGGCCTTGGATCGGCCAAGCGGCTGCGTCACCAAGCGCACAGATCGTGTGGCCTTCCACCTGCTTGGTCACATCCAGCAGCGTGTCGATCTCGTCATGAGTAGCCTCGCCCCTCACCATGCGCTCCAGCACGCGCCACATCCAGCCGGTGCCTTCCCGGCACGGCGTGCACTGGCCGCAGCTTTCGTGTTTGTAGAAGTATGCTAGTCGCGCGATTGCCTTGATCAGGTCGGTCTGCTTGTCCATCACGATCACGGCCGCGGTGCCGAGACCGGATTTCAGGTCCCGCAGCGTGTCGAAATCCATGTAGGCATCCATGATCTGCTCAGCCGGCACCATCGGAACCGACGAGCCACCCGGGATTACAGCCTTCAGATTCTCCCAACCGCCACGAATGCCGCCGCAATGGGTTTCGATCAGTTCTCGGAAGGTGATCGACATCTCTTCTTCAACGTTACACGGCTTGTTCACATGGCCGGAGATGCAGAACAGTTTCGTGCCTGAATTGTTAGGCCGGCCAAAGCCTGCAAACCATTGCGCCCCGCGCCGCAGGATCGTCGGCACAACGGCGATCGACTCCACATTGTTCACCGTCGTCGGGCAGCCATAGAGGCCGGCATTTGCCGGGAATGGCGGCTTCAGGCGCGGCTGGCCTTTCTTTCCTTCAAGGCTTTCGAGAAGGGCCGTTTCTTCACCGCAGATGTACGCGCCGGCGCCGTGATGGACATAGAGATCGAAATCCCAGCCGTTCAAGTTGTTCTTGCCGATCAGTTTAGCCTCATAGGCTTCCTTCACGGCCTTTTCGAGCGCATGGCGCTCGTTGATGTATTCGCCGCGAATGTAGACGTAACAGGCATGCGCGCGCATCGCGCGACTCGCCACCATGCAGCCTTCAATCAGCAGGTGCGGATCATGGCGCAGGATTTCGCGGTCCTTGCAGGTACCGGGTTCGGACTCGTCGGCGTTCACCACGAGATAGTGCGGACGGTCGCGCACTTCCTTCGGCATGAAGGTCCACTTCAGGCCCGTCGGGAAGCCGGCGCCGCCGCGCCCGCGCAGGCCCGAGGCCTTGATCTGGTCGCAGAGCCAATCCGGGCCGAGGTCCAGCATTTCCTTCGTCAGGTGCCATGCGCCGCGCTTTTTAGCAGCCTCAAGATCCGGCGAGTGTGCGCCGTAGAGGTTCGTGAAGATGCGGTCTTTATCCTGCAGCATCTCAAGCGTCTTTCTTGGGTTCGGAACCGGGCAGGTTCGGAAGGACTGAAACAGCGTTCCGGCTGCCATCAAACAGCGACGCTTCGGTGAGCGATTTCGCGCCGCCCTCCGGCGCGCTGTTGACGCGATTAACCTGCGGACCCGGCGCTGCATCCGCGCCATTGCGCAGGCGCCCGAGGATTGCCGTAAGGCTGTCCGGCGTCAGGTCTTCGAAATAGTCGTCATTGATCTGCACCATCGGCGCGTTCACGCACGCGCCAAGGCACTCGACCTCTTCCCAGGAGAGACGCTGATCATCAGTCACAAACATCTGCTTGCCGATCTCACGCTTGCAGACCTCTTTCAGGTCTTCCGCGCCGCGCAGCTGGCACGGCGTCGTGCCGCACAGCTGGACATGGAACTTGCCGACGGGTTGCAGGCGGAACATCGTGTAGAAGGTCGCCACTTCGTAGACGCGGATGTACGGCATCTCAAGACGGTCAGCGACCTCTCGCATTGCCGGTTCGGATAGCCAGCCGCCATTGTCCTTCTGCGCCAGCCACAGCATCGGGATAACAGCCGAGCGCTGTTTGTCCGCCGGGTATTTGCCCCGCCAGAACGAAATCTTTTCTTCGGTCTCAGGCTTGAAGGAGAACTTGTCTCCGCCCGCCTCGAGATCAAAACGGCGCAACGCCATCTACTGCTCCTTCGCCGGCACTGTGACGTGCCCTGCTGAATCGATTGGCCAGAAAGGGTTGTATGCCACTTCCCAGGCATTCCCTTCCGGGTCTGCAAAATATCCGGAATACCCGCCCCAGTACGTCTTGTGCGGGGCTTTGGACACGGTCGCGCCGTGGGCTTTCAGAGCGCTGAAAATGCCATCCACTTCCGCCTCGGACCGCGCATTGTAAGCCAGCGCGAAGCCTTTGAACTTGCCGCTGCGATCATTGGCAACGCCCGCATCATCAGCGAGTTTTGTCTCGTCCCAGAGACCCAGCACAACACCGCCCATATTGAAGAAAGCCACCTCGCCCTTCACGCCGCGATCTTCCAGTCCCAGAGTGTCCGTGTAAAAACGGATCATGCCGGGTAGATCCCGGACACCGAGAGTGATGATGGAAAAACGGGGTTCGGGCAGCGCAGCCATCAGACAGCTCCTGCCCGCGCGAAATCCACGCGCACAATCTTGCCGCCTCTGATCGTGTAGATGGCGGCAACCTCGAAGCTTTCACCGCCCGGCGAGCGCTCGACCAGCTCATGGTCAATGACCGTCGAGCCGAGATCAATCCGGTTCGCGAGCTTGGCGTGGTTTTTCGGGAACTCGTAGAACAGGTCTTCGTGCCGCTTGCGGATTGCCGCGAGCCCGCGATGCGTGATGTCTCCGTTTAGACCCGCAAGTACGGCGTCCTCGTCATAACATGCAAGGAACGCTTCGATATTCTGGTTGTTGTATGCGTCCAGCTGACGCTGAACGAGTTCGGCAGAAGCGCTCACCGGTCGATCTCCCCGAACACGATGTCGAGAGAACCGAGAATGGCCGAAACGTCCGCCAGCATATGGCCTTTGGACAGGTGATCCATTGCCTGAAGGTGCGGATAACCCGGCGCACGGATCTTGGCGCGGTAGGGACGGTTGGTGCCATCCGCTACGAGATACACACCGAATTCGCCCTTCGGCGCTTCGATGGCCGCGTAGCACTCGCCGGCCGGAACGTGGAAGCCTTCCGTGTAAAGCTTGAAGTGATGGATCAGCGCTTCCATCGAATTCTTCATTTCGGCGCGGCGCGGCGGCGACAGTTTGGAACCAGCAAGCAGGACCGGCCCAGGACCTTCCTTTGCGAGAAGCTCGATGCACTGCTGCATGATCTTCGTCGACTCGCGCATCTCTTCCATACGGCAGACATAGCGGTCGTAGTTGTCGCCGTTGCGGCCAACCGGAACCTTGAACTTCAGTTCGTTGTAGCACTCGTAAGGCTGCGAACGGCGCAGATCCCATGCGAGACCGGAGCCGCGCACCATCACGCCGGAGAAGCCCCAGTCCATGATCGTACGCTGGTCAACCACGCCGATATCGACGTTGCGCTGTTTGAAGATGCGGTTCTCGGTGATCAGCCCTTCGATCCGGTCGAGCTTCTCAGGGAACTGCTCGCACCAGGTCGCGACATCGTCGATCAAACGCTGCGGCAGGTCCTGATGAACACCGCCGGGTCGGAAATAGGCAGCGTGCATGCGGCTGCCGGAAGCGCGCTCATAAAATACGCACAGCTTCTCGCGCTCTTCGAAACCCCAGGTGATCGGCGTCAGCGCGCCAACGTCCATGGCCTGCGTCGTCACGTTCAGCATGTGCGACATGATCCGGCCAATCTCTGAATAGAGAACGCGGATCAGGCTGGCGCGGCGCGGCACTTCAATGCCGAGCAGCTTTTCGATAGCAAGGCACCAAGCGTGCTCCTGGTTCATCGGCGCGCAGTAATCAAGCCGGTCGAAATACGGCATACCTTGCAGATACGTCTTATATTCGAGCAGCTTTTCCGTGCCGCGGTGCAAGAGGCCGATATGGCTGTCAATGCGCGTCACAACCTCGCCGTCGAGGTCCATGATCATGCGCAGCACGCCGTGGGCCGCAGGGTGCTGCGGACCGAAATTCAGCGTGAACTTGCGATCTTCGACTTCCGTAAGATGAGCGGTATCAGCCATGTCCGTCAGCTCCCGCTCGCCTTCTCATCGCCAGGGATTTCGGCAGTCATGCCTTCCCAGGGCGAGAGGAAATCAAAGTTGCGATATTCCTGCGTCAGTTTCACAGGCACGTAGATGACGCGTTTCTCGAGGTCGTCGAAGCGCACTTCATAATGCCCGGTCAGCGGGAAATCCTTACGAAGTGGGAATCCCTCGAATCCATAATCCGTCAGTATGCGGCGCAGGTCCGGATGGTCTGAGAACTGGATGCCATACATGTCGAACGCTTCGCGCTCGAACCAGTTGGCCGCGGGCCAGATCGCCACGCAGCTCGCCACCGGCGTTTCTTCATCCGTGCGAATGCGCACGCGAACCCGGTGGTTCATCCGCATCGACAGGAGGTGATAGACAACCTCGAAGCGCTCACCGCGCTCCGGATAGTCCACGCCGCAGATATCGATCAGCGTTTCGAAATTGCACTGCTGGTCATCACGCAGGAAACGCAGGAGCGCCAGGATATGGTCGCGCTCCGCGAGCACCGTGAGTTCGCCTACCACGATCTGGGTCGAGCGTACCGCATCCGGCATCCGGCTTTCGAAATGGGCAGCGAGGTCAGCAAGGTTCTCAGTAGACATGTCCGCCCCTATCGCTCCAGCGAGCCTTCACGGCGAATTTTCTTCTGCAGCTGCAGGAAACCATAGACGAGCGCCTCAGCCGTGGGCGGGCATCCCGGAATGTAGATGTCCACCGGCACGATCCGGTCGCAGCCGCGCACGACGCTGTAGCTGTAGTGATAGTACCCGCCGCCATTGGCGCAGCTGCCCATGGAAATCACATAGCGCGGCTCCGGCATCTGGTCGTAGACCTTGCGCAGTGCCGGGGCCATCTTGTTGGTCAGCGTGCCGGCCACGATCATGACGTCCGACTGGCGCGGCGACCCGCGCGGGGCCATGCCAAAGCGTTCAAGGTCGTAACGCGGGTTGCCGGCATGCATCATCTCGACCGCGCAGCAGGCGAGGCCGAATGTCATCCACATGAGTGAACCGGTGCGCGCCCAGGTGATCAGGTCGTCTGCGGCAGCCGTGAAATAGCCCTTGTCCGCAAGCTGGTCTGACAGGCCGGTATAAAACGGATCGTCGCTGCCGGGCTTGTGCCCCCCTTCGACGCCTGCCCGGGCCGCGCCCAGTGCATAGGGTTTGTAGGACGTGTCCGACATCACTCCCACTCCAGCGCACCGCGGCGCCACTCATAAATGAAGCCGACCGTCAGCACCCCAAGGAAGCCGACCATCGACCAGAATCCCAGAAGCCCGATCTCGCCAAGGCTGACCGCCCAGGGAAACAGGAACGCGACCTCAAGGTCGAAAATGATGAACAGGATGGCGACGAGATAGAAGCGAACGTCGAACTTCATGCGCGCGTCGTCGAAGGCGTTGAAGCCGCATTCGTAGGCAGAGTTCTTCTCGGGATCCGGCTTCGAGGGCGCCAGCAGCGCCGATCCCACAACGAAGAGGCCCGAGATCACCGCGCCTAGCACGAGAAAGAAGATCACAGGCAGGTAGTCGAGGGCCAGTCGTTCAACTTCCGACATTGGTTGCCGCTCCCAAATAGATCCGCCGCCCGATTAGGACGGTTTTGTGCGCCGCGCAACAGAGCCACGCGCCGGTTTCAGACAGATTTACAGTATACCCGGGGATGGCAGCTGTTCACGGCTTTCCCGCTGCGGCGGTGCGTCACGCGTAGACAATAAACTCTGCGGCGTTAGGATCATAAGGAAACTGGAAAACTTTCGGAAATGCAGGGACATAACGCCCCAATCGAGCGAATAGTCATCCTCGGCGGCGGCTCTGCCGGGTGGATGGCAGCGGCCGCTCTTGCGAACGGCTCGCAAGGCTCATGCGAGATCACACTTATTGAGTCAGAAGAGATCGGAACGATTGGAGTCGGCGAAGCAACGATTCCTCCGGTGCGCCATTTCAATGCACGACTGGGAATCGATGAGGCAACTTTCCTTAGGGAGACCAGCGGCACCTTCAAGCTCGGCATCGAGTTCATCAACTGGACGCGCGAAGGCCACGCCTACTTCCACCCCTTCGGCCAGTACGGCGCCGAGTTTGATGACCTGCCTTTCTACCAATACTGGATCCGGGAGAGGGTCGCCGGCCGCGCCGAACCCCTCGACGACTTCTCGATGGCCTGGGCCGCAGCCCAGTCCGGCCGGTTCGAACACCCCTCACGCGACCGTCGCCAGATCCAGTCGACATTCGACTACGCCTACCATTTCGATGCCGGCCTCTACGCGAAATACCTTCGCGCCTATTCCGAAGCGCGCGGCGTTACCCGTATCGAAGGCCGGGTCACATCAGCGGCGCAAGACCCCGAGTCCGGTTTCATACGCTCCGTTACCCTGTCGGACGGCCGCAGCTTTGAAGGCGATCTCTTTATCGACTGCACCGGCTTCTTCGGGTTCCTGATAGAGAAGACTCTGCAGACCGGATATGAAGACTGGTCAAAATGGCTGCCCTGCAACCGCGCCGTCGCGGCGCCCTGCAAGTCTGACCAGCCGCTGCATCCCTATACAAAGTCCACCGTCAAAACCGCCGGCTGGCAGTGGCGCATTCCGCTGCAACACCGCGTCGGCAATGGCTATGTCTATTGCAGCAGCTTCCTAAGCGCCGAAGACGCTGAAGCTGAGCTGCGCCGGACACTCGATAGCGAGCCGCTCGCCGAGCCGCGCCATATCAACTTTGTCACTGGCAAGCGAAAGAAATTCTGGAACCGTAACTGCGTCGCTATCGGCCTCTCAGCCGGTTTCATGGAGCCGCTGGAATCCACCAGTCTGCATCTCATCCAATACGGCATCCTCAGGCTGCTCGCCCTTTTCCCCGACAAGAGCATGTCGCCCCTGCTGATCGACGAATACAACGCGCTCACCTGCGCAGAATACGAACGCATCCGCGACTTCCTGATCCTGCACTACAAGGCAACGGAGCGACGCAGCGACGCGTTCTGGCGCTACTGCGCCAACATGGAAATCCCGGACCGCCTGCAATACAAGATCGATCACTTTCGCAGCCACGGCATCATCGTTTCGGATGAACGCGAGCTCTTCTCCAATCCCAGCTGGATTGCCGTGCTGATTGGTCAGGGCATCATCCCGGAACGCGCACCGGCTCTGTCGAGCCTGCGCAAGGACGTGCCAGCCGCTGAACGCATGGCACAAATCCGCGCGGCCATGGCGGAAGCCGTCGCCGCAATGCCCGGTCACCGGGACTTCATCAACGCCTATTGCCGATCAGACCTGCAATGAGCTTCGATGAATTCCGCATGCCCGGGCAGTGAGGCCTCCGCCCGGTCAATCAGGCTGCGAACGTCTTTGAGAAAGCCGGCCAACTGCTCAGTAGACAGACGATCCGCCATCGCGTGGTAACCGGCAGGCTGCAACCCCTGCCCGACCATCACCTGCACCCAGCTCGACTCCCGGAACAGGTCTTCGGCATCCTTGTGCAGCAGGCCATTTCCGCGAAACAGTTCCATCTTCGCCGCAAGGCTGTCCGGTATCTCCATGTTGGCGCAGTAGCGCCAGAATTCGGAGTCTCCCCGCGACGTCTGGTGATAGTGCAGGATCAGGAAATCCCGGATTAGTTCGAATTCATGGCCCACGCGCCGATTGTATTCTGCAATCGCAGCCGGCTCGAAGGCCCGCGTCGGGAAAAGTTCAATCAGGCGTGATATGTTAGACTGGATGAGATGGATCGATGTCGACTCGAGCGGCTCCAGAAACCCGCTCGCCAGACCAAGTGAGATACAGTTCTTGTACCAGAACTTTTCCCTGCACCCCGTCGTGAACCGCAATGGCCGCGGCTCGCCAAGCATCGCGCCATCAAGATTTTCGACAAGCGTCCGGTGCGCGTCATCCTCGGCAATGAAACTGTCGCAGAACACATGGCCATTACCCGTGCGGTGCTGCAACGGAATTCGCCATTGCCAGCCTGCGTCACGCGCTGTCGCCCGCGTGTAAGGCAGCAAGGGATCAGCCCGTTCGCAGGCAACCGCGAGGGCCCGGTTACAGGGCAGCCATTTCGACCAGTCCCGATAGCCAACACCCAATGCCTCACCGATCAGCATGCCGCGGAAGCCGGAGCAATCGATGAAGAGATCGCCTTCGATCACCTCGCCCCTATCGAGCGCGACAGAGCCGATCAAGCCCGCCTCGCTGTCGAGGATTACCCTTTCAATCTTGCCTTCAACCCGCGTCACGCCTGCCGCCTCTGCAACCCGGCGTAAGAATGCCGCATACAAACCGGCATCAAAATGAAAGGCGTAAGCCAGCCCCGTCATCGATGAATTGCCCACGCGGTCGAGCCTGCCGAACTTGTTCGCATACGCCACTTTATGGTGCAGCGAAAAATCCCAGAGGCTCGCTGTGCTGCCCTCTGCCCGTGCACGAAGCCAGTAGTGATGGAAGTGCAGATTGGCGAGGTTGATACCCGGATCGCCAAACGTATGGAGATAGTGATCCCCGATCTGCCCCCAGTTCACAAACTCGATGCCCAGTTTGAAGGAAGCCTGCGTCGCGCGGATGAACGCATCCTCATCCAGCCCCAGCGACGCATTCAGGCGCCTGATCTGCGGTATCGTCGCCTCGCCGACGCCGACAGTGCCGATGGCCTCTGACTCCACCAGAGTTATGCGGATGGATTTCGGCAGGAATTTCGAAAGCGCCGACGCAGCAATCCACCCGGCTGTCCCGCCACCGACAATCACGATGCTGCGTATCGGCTCATGCTGCATGACTTCTCACTTTCACGACCTTCACAAGCATGACTTGTAGCAGGCAGACGCCTCTCTCCAAACAAGATCGGGGCCCGCCAGTCCTGGCGAGCCCCGGGGAGGAACACCTAATGCACGAGGATCAGAATTTCTTCGATATCGTGATATTGTAGGTGGTGCCGTATTGTTCATGCCGGCTGACATAAGAGCTGGTGGTCGGAATATCCGGGCCGCCACCGATCGGATCATAGAACAACTGGTTTTCTGTCCTGAACGGCGCGTCAGTCAGGTTGTAGATTTCAAGATTGATGGCGAAACCAGCCAGCGGGCCATTCTCCCATTCGTATCCGATCTGCGCATCGAGCACCGTTTCCTCTAGCGCTCGGGCGCCTGTCAGCGTGCCATCGAATTGCAGGATTTCCGACAGGAAGCCCGAGCGGTAACGCGAGCTCAGCTTCGCCTTCCAGCCATACTTCTCGTAGTACACATCCGCCGACCACACGATGTCGGATTGGCCCGGAATGGTGATCGTGTTGCCATTCTCGTCTTCAAGGCCGTTCTCCGAGAACGTGTATGCGCCGCCGAAACCGAAGCCATCAAGCATACCCGGCATGACGTCATCCATGCTGACGCGTCCGGTAATTTCATATCCGGTGATCGATCCTTCGGCGAAGTTGACCGGGCCCGACAGGCGGGTTGGCGCCACATTCGGGTTTGCCGCCAGGAACGCCCCGAGACCTGCCGCCTGGTAATAGGGCGTGCCGTCCACGACCATAGCGCGGTCGAGCACCCAGTCCTCAAGGTCCTTGTGGAAGAAGGCCAGGGATACCGCCGTTGCCGATCCGAAGTATTTTTCGAACGCGAGGTCGAACTGGGTCGACTGGTAGGGCCGCAGGAACGGGTTGCCGCCGCCGAGCGAGAAGCAGGTCTGGTTCGGCGGGTTTTGCCCGATGATGGCGTCCGGAACGCCATCAGAGTTCACGTCCGGACACACAATCGCATTGCGGTCGAAATTCTGGTTCGCCGCCAGCTGGTCGAGCCGGGCACGCGTAATCGATTTGGCCGCGGCGAAGCGAACCAGCGTATCCGGCATCACTTCCAGGCTGAGGTTCAGGCTCGGAAGGAAGTCCGTGTACGACTCCTCTACCGTCTGCTCGCCTATCCCGGCCAACGTGCCCGTCGATTTCTGTGTCGTATCGACATACTGGAAGCCAACATTGCCGTTCAGCGGCATCGCCGCCAGTGATCCGTTGATCTTCGCCATGCCGTAGAGCGTCGTGATGTCTTCCTCGACCGACCATTCAGTCTCGACACAGCCCGAAACCAGCTCGCAATCCTGCACGAAATATGTGCCATCCGTCAGGAAGCTCGCCGGATTGTAGGCGATGATGTTCTGACCGATGGAGCCGCTGTTTGTCTGGCCGACAATCCGGTTGGCCGGAATGGCCAGAGAGCCGCCGACGAACTGCGATGACTGGCGCAGGAAGAACGGATTGTCATCGAATGTTTTTTTACGGTCCGACTTCAGCACACCGCCGGTGATGCCGGAAATGAAACCCATATCGAGATCATATTCTGCCTCGAGACGGATCTGCGTCAGTTCATCCTCGATGTCGGTGTTGCGAAGGAAGCCGACCTGACCCCAGCCGCCGGGATCTGTCAGGACGATCAGCGCCGGATCGGTATAATCGAGCAGGCCGGAAATGCTGTAATCGCCATCCGGGCGGAGCGTGAAGGTCTGCGTATCCTGCGCGCCTGAGCGGCCCGGGCCCGTGCCGGCATAGGACTCATAATCCGTATCCGAACGTTCCAGCTTCGACCGGCTGATGTCTCCCGAAACGCGGAACCGGTCCGTCACTTCGTAGGAGCTGTTGATGCCGAACGAGAAAATCTCGGCGGTTGCGCCTTCGGTATCCGTCCGCAGGATCGGTACAACGTCCGTGAAGGTCGCCGTATCTGCAAACACACCGCTGCCGGTTGCGCCGGCAAACTGCGCGCCGCTCCAGGAGGCGATCGGCGTTTCGACGCCGCGGAAAATGCCTGCATCCTCGGTGTCGGTGTAGAACGCGTCAATTGTCGTCTGGAACCGGTCCGTCGGTTCGAACTGCAGGGTTCCAACAGCTGAAGTCCGCTTGAATTCACGCGAGACGACGCCTGTGCGCGGGTTGTCAGACGGATAGATGATGCCGCCGCCCGGCTGCGTCGACGACGTCTGGCCCGCATTGGTCTTCAGCTCCCGCGAGGAGAAATTCGTCGGGTCAGACTGATGCGTGACACCCAGCGACCAGCCGATTGTGCCAGCATCATTCTGATCAATCAGCGAACCGAAGAAGCGGTAACCGTTATCCTCGAAGTCAGGATTGGATACGTCCGAGTCGTTGTAGACATACTTGCCCGAGAGATTGATCCGCCGGTCGCCATAGTCGAGGGGACGGACCGTCCGCAGGTCCACCGCGCCCGCGATGCCGGTCGCCGCCAGCTTAGCATCCGGGGTCTTGTAAACAATGCCCTGCGAGACGAGTTCCGACGGGAACTGGTCAAACTCGATGCCGCGATTGTTGCCCGCCGAGACCTGCTCGCGACCATTCAGCAAGGCGATCGAGAAATCCGGGCCGAGGCCGCGAATGGAAATCTGCTGCGACCGTCCGCGAACCCGCTGCGCGGTAACGCCCGGAAGGCGCGCAAGCGAGTCGGCAATCGAGAGGTCCGGCAACTTGCCGATATCTTCCGCCGAGATCACTTCGACAATCGACGTCTCATTCTTCTTGGTCAGCAGGGAGTTCTGGATGGACGAGCGAATGCCGGTCACAACCACCGTATCTAGCTTGCGATCCGCCTCGTCGGCAGGGCGCGTTTCCTCAGCGGACGGAGCGGTTGTTTCTTCCTGCGCATGGGCGGCGCCGGCGCCTGACCAGATCAGCACCAGACCTGTTGCAGCGCTCATCATCAGGCGCGTGCGGTTGTGCTTCATAGTGATGTCCATCGGCTCCTCCCAGTGCCAAGCCCGGCCTATTGCAACGTGGCTTTCGAAAACTATCGCAACAAAATGCAAACTACGCAAGCCGGCGCAAATAAATTCCATGACAATGTTGCCAGCGCACGACTGCCTTGGTCGATTAGTCTTTCTTGTCCCTGTTTTTGTTGTTTTTTATTTTCCGAGAAGCCCTCGTCTGCGCAATCGAAATCCTGACAAGGTTTTTGCAATATTTGCAATACATCGCAAAACGATGCGCGCTCGCGGCTTCCGGCCGGCAGAAACGGGAATCGCTTAGCGGGAAAACTGCTCGAAATGCGCCGCCGCACCGATCAGCGGGGCGACGGGATCATGCAGGAGACGCACGGGACAGTTGCGGAGATAGCCACTCATCGGCCCGCGCGATGCAAACCGCTCGAAGGCTTCCGGCGTTTTCAGAAAGTCGACAATGCGCTCGCTCACCCCGCCGGCGAGCACAACGCCGCCCAGCGCGCCATTGATCAGGGCAAGATCGCCAACCGCTCCCATCACCGCCATCGCGCGCAGCTCGATTAGCGCGCGGAACATCGTATCCCCGGCATCGGCGCGCGTGCGCATCTCTGCTGGCGGAATGTCTTTCAGAGGCACGCCATAAATCTCGCAGAACGCTGCGTGCACAGCGGGCAACCCGCTGCCCGAAGCGACCAATTCGTTGGAAACATAGCCATGGTCCCGCGAAAGTATCCTCGAGAGATCGCGCTCCAGTTCCGTGCGGGGCGCATACGCGATGTGTCCGCCCTCTCCGGAGACGACGCGCCAGCCGCATTCGGTCGGCAGAATCGTCGACACGCCAAACCCGGTGCCCGGACCTGCCACCAGGATAGGTGCGTCCGGAACGGCCCCACCTTCAAAGAGCATCTCGAAGGCATCATCGTCGAGTTCGGGCACAGACCGCGCCATGGCAAGAAAGTCGTTGACGACCATAACCTCGCGCATGCCGAACTCTTTCGACAATTCAGAGGCAGAGACGGTCCAGTTCCGGTTGGTCAGCTGCCCGACGCCATCCTTCACTGGACCCGCAACAGCAAAGCAGGCCGCCGATGCGCGCACACCGGTCTGGTCGAGATACCGATGAAGCGCGTCCGCAAATGTCCGGAACTCCTTACCCGGATAAACCTCGAACCGCTCGATCCGCATGCCGCTGCCGCGCCGCAATGCCAGCGCAAACCGCACATTCGTGCCACCGACATCTCCGACCAGCATCGGCGCGTCCATGATCAGACCCGGAGCCCGGAGAAGCCGAACGGGCTCGCGCCCTCGGAGGCCGGCGAGGCATGTAGCCGGAACATGTCAAACATCTCACGTCCCAGCCCTGCCGGCGCCCGGTTCGGCCGGAACTCTGCAGGCACGCGCGCATTGAATTCGGAAGGCTCCACTTTCACCTCAAGCCGGCCCGCTTCGGCGTCCAGCCGGATCACATCGCCGTCCTGAACCTTCGCAATCGGTCCGCCCCGCGCCGCTTCCGGACAGATATGGATCGCAGCGGGAATCTTCCCGCTCGCACCTGACATCCTCCCATCGGTCACGAGCGCAACCTTGTGCCCGCGATCCTGGAGCACGCCGAGCACCGGCGAGAGGCCGTGCAACTCCGGCATGCCATTGGCCGCAGGCCCCTGGAAGCGAACAACCGCGACGAAATCCCTGTCCAGACGCCCGGCCTCAAACGCCGCCTTGAGCGCTTCCTGCGAGTCGAACACGATAGCAGACGCCTCGACGATCCGCTGCGCCGGCTTCACCGCAGAGACCTTGCAAACGCCTTCGCCCAGCGGCCCATGCATCAGGCGCAGTCCGCCATCTGCCGAGAACGGATCATCTGCAGGCCGCAGCACTTCCCGGTCACCGCTCGCATCAGGCGCGCCGCGCCATGTCAGTGCGCCATTGTTCAGCATCGGTTCGCGCGCATAAGCAGAGATCGGCCCGGCCACACCCAGCGCATCGCCGTGCAGCAAGCCTGCCGACAGGAGCTGCGCCATCAGGAACGCCATCCCACCCGCCGCATGGAAATGGTTCACGTCCGCCGAACCGTTCGGATACACGCGCGCCAACAGCGGCGTCACATGCGACAGGTCCGCGAAATCTTCCAGCGTCACCTTGATGCCCGCCGCCGCTGCCATTGCGGGAATGTGCAGCGCGTGGTTTGTTGAGCCTCCAGTAGCCATCAGGCCAACGATGCCATTAACGATTGCCCGCGCATCGACAAGCTCGCCCGCCGGCCTGTAATTCGCGCCCTGCGCGGTGATTGAAGCGGCATGCTGCGCCGCCGCGCGCGTGAGCGCGGTCCGCAGCGGTGTACCTGGGTTCGGAAAAGCCGCGCCCGGCATATGCAGGCCCATCACTTCCATAAGCATCTGATTGGAATTGGCAGTGCCGTAGAAAGTGCAGGTTCCCTGCGCGTGGTAGCTGTCCGCCTCGGCCTTCAGCAACGCGTCGCGCCCAACTTTTCCTTCAGCGAACAATTGCCGGATACGGACTTTCTCAGGATTGGACAGGCCCGACGGCATGGGACCCGCCGGCACAAATACGGAAGGCAGCCAGCCGAAGCGCAGCGCTGCAATCACAAGCCCCGGAATGATCTTGTCGCACACGCCCAGATGCAGCGCCGCATCAAAGGCATCATGCGAAAGGCCGACCGCAGACGCCATCGCGATGACATCCCGCGAGAATAGGGAAAGCTCCATTCCCTCCTGGCCTTGCGTCACGCCATCACACATCGCCGGCACGCCGCCCGCCACCTGCGCGACAGCATGCACTTCGCGTGCCGCCTCGCGAATGATCTGCGGATAGGATTCAAATGGCGCATGCGCCGACAGCATGTCGTTGTAAGACGTGATGATGCCGATCACCGGCCATGAGGCACCCAGGATTTCCGCCTTCTCGATCACCGCGCAGCCCGCCGACTGGTGCGCAATGTTTCCTTCCGCAAGCCGCTTGCGGGCAAAGGATGACGGCCGCCGAGACCGGATCAATTCCAGGTACGCCGCCCGCGTATCCCGCGATCGCTCCTCGATCCTTGCGGTAACCTGCTCGATAACGGGGTTGAGTTTCACGGTCATTATTCGGCCCACACAATGCTGAGGCGATCGCCCAATCCGTCAATGGCATAGCGAACAGGGCAGGTCTGGGGATCCACGCGGCGCGCTTCATTAAGTTTAGCGCGCTTTTCCAGTCCGAACACCAGCAGCACGGCGCGCTTAGCTTTGGTGACCGGCCCGCCCGACAGAGTAAGGCGCTGCGGCGTGCAAACACCCTCTGCCCTCACCGAAACGACTGCAGGCGAAGCCGGCGCCATCATCGAACCGTTCAATGCCGGGTCACCGGAAAACCAGCTCGCAGTATGACCGTCCAGCCCCATGCCCAGCAAGACAAAACTCGCCCGGCCGCAGTGCGGCGCATAGGCCACGCTCCGTGCAGCGGCCGCATCGTCCGGCGTGCATGCCGGCATCCACATCGGCAGGAATCCGGCCGCGCCGGCCTTGTCCTGCAGCAGATGCATACGCACCAGCCGTTCGTTCGACTCAGCATCGTCCGGCGGCACCCAGCGCTCATCTACCAGCCCGACTGTCACCCGGTGCCAGTCCAGGGCTTCGCGCCGGAGCATCCGGAACATGCCTTCGGGAGTCGAGCCCCCGGAAACAAACAGGCTCGCAAACCCCTGCCCGCGAATGTCCTGCTCAAGCGCCTTGGCCGCCATAACCGCAGCAATGCGGGAGGCCTCATCGCGCGATGCGCAGTCGAGGATCGCCGCAGCCATGGCGCCTACCCCTCGCCCCACCAGGAACGCCCGTCGCGGTCCATCATCACAGCAGATGACAGCGGACCATCCGTCCCGGCCGGATAAGGCTCCGGTGTATAGCCGCTGGCATCCCACGCTTCGATCAGACCATCGACCCAGCGCCAGGCTGCCTCGACCTCCTCGCGCCGCATGAACAGCGAGAGATTACCCCGCACGATATCCATGAGGAGGCGCTCATACGCGTCCGGATAGCGGATCAGGAAACTCTCGGCATAGGAGAGATTCAGTGGCAGAGACTTCACGCGCAGGCCGCCTGGCCCCGGCTCCTTGATCTGCACGAACAGGCGCACCGCTTCATCCGGCTGCAGACGGATCACCAGACGGTTCACCGTCTCCGCCGATTGGCCGAAGATGTTGTGCGGGGCTGACTTGAACTGGATCACGATATCGGAATGGCGTCCCGACATCCGCTTGCCGGTGCGCAAGTAGAACGGCACGCCGGCCCAGCGCCAGTTCTTCACTTCCGCTTTCACGGCAACGAAGGTTTCGGTCTTGCTGCCATTTGCCGCCGACAGCTCTTCCAGATACCCCTTAGCCGGCTTACCGTCGAACAGGCCCGCCGTGTATTGTCCGCGTACGGTCTGTTTGCGCACGTCCTTGGCCTCGATCAGGCTCAGCGCATTCAGCACCTTTATCTTCTCGGTGCGGATATCATCATCGTCGAGATTGTTTGGCGGCTCCATCGCCGTCAGGCACAGGAGCTGCAGCATATGGTTCTGCACCATGTCGCGCAGCGCGCCAGAGCGGTCATAATAGTCCGCCCGCCCCTCGAGCCCGAGATTTTCGGCCACCGTGATCTGTACATGGTCGATATAGTTGTGCGACCAGAGCGGCTCGAACAGGATATTGGCAAATCGCAGCACCATCAGGTTCTGCACCGTCTCCTTGCCGAGATAATGGTCGATGCGGAACACCTGCCGCTCGGCAAACACTTCGCCCACTCCCTCGTTAATCGCGCGCGCCGAGTCGAGATCCGTCCCGATCGGTTTTTCCAGCACCACCCGCGCCGGCTCCGCCGCCAGCCCTGCCCCGCCAATAGCCCGGCAGATTTCGACATAAAGGTGCGGCGAGGTCGCGAGGTAAAACACCAGTGGGCGCTTTGCCTCGAGCTTCAGGTGCTTGCGCAGTGCTCCCCAATCCGCCTTCGGATCCGTGGCGTCGATGGTAACATAGTGCACCAGCTTCTCGAACTTCGCCCAGGCCTTCTCGTCCCAGGCATCGCCTGACGCCGCCTTGCAGGCCTCCCGCGCTACCTTCCGGTACGCCGCCGAATCCATCTCCGAACGCGCCGTGCCGACAATCGTGCTGTTCTCCGGGATCTGACCGTCAAGCCAGCGGTGCCAGAGCGCCGGCAGCAACTTCCGCCGGGAAAGGTCCCCCGTACCGCCGAAAATGACGATGTCGAAGGGATCAACGGGTACAAACTTTGCCATTCAGACCTTTCCTCCTGCCCCGGTCCCGCAGCCTTCCCGCGCAAGCGCGCGCAGCGTCTGCATGGTGTTGCGAGGGCAAATTATTTGCGGCACATCCTTGCCATAAGCGATCATCAATACCTTGTTTTTATTCACTATGAATAGTTTTCATACCATCCGCAGACATATCCGGCATTCATTTTGCAGTTATTTACATTCGCTATAGTTTGCCTTAGATGGCTTGTCGAGCGCCAATTGACAACGTTGTAATGAATATGCGGGAGTTTGCCTCAAATGTCCAGCCGGACCCGACTTGAAGACCTCGCCAGCATTGCCGGCGTGTCAATCGCGACGGTCTCCCGCGCGCTGAACAACAGCCCTGCGGTCAATGACGAGACCAAGCGCCGCGTCTGGAAGATCGCGCGCGAGCAGAACTACCACTTCCGCCCTTCCATGCCCGCCCTCCTGTCCGGCGCCACCGCCACTATTGCCGTAGTGATCCCTACCCCGCAGGCCCGCCAGACCCAGGTTTCGGACCCTTTCTTCCAGGAACTCATCGGCGGGATCGCCGAGGCCGCCCGCGCGTCGAGCTGTGACATCCTGATTTCCCACCTCGCTCCGAAGAGCCAGGACGACCTCGCCTCGCTGATGACCGCCAACCGGGCCGACGGCGTTATCTTCCTCGGCCAGAGCCAGCTGCACGACCGTTTCAACCGCCTTGCCGAAACAGAAAACCGCTTCATCGTCTGGGGCGCCGACCTGCCCGGCCAGAAATATTGCTCTGTCGGCTCCGACAACCTGCGCGGCGGCACGCGTGCCACGTCTCATCTGCTCAATCTCGGCCGCCGCCGCATCGCCTTCCTGGGCGACACCGCCGCACCGGAAGTGCAGCAGCGTTATGAAGGCTATGTCGAAGCACACCGCCGCATCGGGATTTCTGTTGATCCGGCGCTTGTCGTTCCGGCGCAATTCGAAATCAGCTACGCTGAATCTGCCGTGGACGGACTGATCAGCCGCGGCCTGAAATTCGACGGCATCTTTGCCGCTGGCGACCTGATCGCCCTCGGCGCAATCCGCAGCCTCCTGAAGACAGGACGCAAGGTGCCGGAAGAAGTCGCCGTTATCGGGTATGACAACATCCAGCTTTCGGCCTACACTCACCCGTCCCTGACGACGATCTCTCAGGACATGGGCAAGGCGGGCCGCCTGATGGTTTCGAAGCTTCTGTCAGCGACAGAAAGTTCGCCGATGCGATCGGAGCGCCTGCCGACCGAGCTGATCGTGCGCGAATCCTGCGGTCTAGCCTGACATCAGCCTCAGCGCTGACCGATCCACACGGCATGCCCGGCGAGTTGCGCCGGAGGCTCTGCGCCGGCCCCGGACGCAATCAGAACCTTGTACCCCGCAACCAGACCCGTCGGCACGGTCACCGCGTCGCGGCCAAGATTGAACAGCGCGGCGATACTCTCGCCCGCAAGCTCCCGGCGAATGGCCAGCAGAGGCTCCGGAACATCCGGGAACTGAACATCCCCCAGACGCAGCGCCGGCGACTGTTCGCGCACCGCGAGCATCCGGCGGGTAAAGTTCAGCACCGAGTCAGCCTCTGTCTCCTGCAGTGCCGCTGAGAGCTCGGCATGCCCCTGCCCCACTGGTAGCCAGGGTTTCTGCTCCGAGAAACCCGCATAGGAATTCCCCTTTGCCCACGGCATGGGCGTGCGCGCACCGTCACGGCCCAGCGTTCGCGGCCAGTTGGCAATCGCTTCGGGGTCCTGCAGGTCCGCGAACGCAACGTCCGCCTGCGGAAGACCCAGCTCCTCCCCTTGATACAGGATCGGATTGCCCCGCAGCGTCAGCAGCAGCGCATTGGTCAGCTTCGCATAGTGCTGGCGGTCCATATCCGGCGGGCACCAGCGGCTGATGCAGCGCGGCGCGTCATGGTTCGAGAACGCCCAGGACGGCCAGCCTTCACTCACCGGGCCCGCCCAGTTCATCTGCGAGGCCTTCACCCGCGCCGGGGTCAACTCCCGCGCATAGAGAAAGTCAAAGCTGTAGGCCGAATTGAGGCGTTTATCGCCCTCGGTGAACGCCCGCATCTCGCCCAGCGGATCCGGCCCGCCAATCTCGGCCACCGTGAAGACTGCGCCAAATTCGTCCGTCAGCTTCCGCACGCGCTCTAGGAATTTCACGATATCGGGATGTGACTGATTGTGCACATGCCGCTGCAGGTCGAATGGACGGGTAATGGTGCGGCCCTCGGCAGGCCATGCCGGATTGTCGCGGAATTCCGGATCGAACATCGAGAAATTGATCGCATCAAGCCGGAACCCATCCACGCCGCGGTCCAGCCAGAACCGCCCTGCCGCGAGCAGCGCGTCCTGCACCACAGGATTGTGCACGTTCAGCTGCGGCTGCGACGAAAGGAAATTGTGCATGTAATACTGCTGGCGGCGCGCATCCCACGTCCAGGCCGGACCGCCGAAGACGGACTGCCAGTTGTTGGGCGGCATGCCATCCGGCTTCGGATCGCGCCAGACATACCAGTCGGCATACAGATTATCCCGCGACTGCCGGCTCGCCTCGAACCAGGCATGCTGGTCCGACGTGTGCGAATAGACCTGATCGATGATCACCTTCAGGCCGACCCGGTGCGCCTCCTTGCGCAGCGCGTCGAAATCCTTGAGCGTTCCGAAGATCGGGTCGACATCGCAATAGTCCGAAACGTCATAGCCGAAATCCGCCATCGGCGAGGTGAAGAAGGGCGAAATCCAGATCGCAGACACGCCAAGGCTGGCGATATAGCCGAGCTTCTGGGTGATCCCCGGCAGGTCGCCGATCCCGTCCCCGTTGGTGTCGAGATAGGACCGCGGATAGATCTGGTAGACCACCGCGCCGCGCCACCAGGGATGCGCAGCCACGCCCGCGCCGCGCACTTCATCCCGCACCGAACCATCCATGATGTTGCTCAATTCTTCCAGTCCCCCGACTTGCAGACCGCATAGCCGAGCGGCGCAAGCTCAATTTCAATCACGCCCGTGGCCGCCGCCCGCGAGGGGCACGCGCCGGACAGGCTCCGAAATGTCTTCGAGCGCGAGTCGACCGGAATGCCCAGAGTGCGCGCCTCATTGCGAAGGTTCATGACAACCAGCACCTCATGCCCGCCCTCCGGCGCCAGCCGCGAGAAGGCATAGACGCCGCCCTTCTCCTCCGCTAGCCGCTCGATCTGAATCCCCCGGCGCAAGGCCGGCTCACCGGTACGAACGGCTGCCATGCCCTGAATGGCAAGATACAGCGGATGCTGCATGTCAAAGTTGGAATCCGCCGTTGTCGCATCCGTCCCGATCAGGCGGTTGTCGTTGTAGACCTCAACCTGGCTGGGCATCATGTTCTCACGCGCCAACTGGTCGTGGCCATCGGAAACGAAGCCTTGCTCGTCGCCATAGTAAAGCGTCGGCACACCGCGTGCGAAGAACATCATCGCATGGGCCAACTCAACCCGGCGCAGCATTTCCTTGTCGTTCATCTCCGGATGCGCCTCGCGAAGCAGTCCTGCAAAGCGGCCCATATCGTGATTGCCGATGAAGGTCGGCGACTGATACGCTGCGTCGCCCTCGTAAAGATCATCGATCGCGAAAAAGCGCGACAGCACGCCTGCCGGATCGCCATGGATCAGCACGCGGGCCACCACATCCTGAAAGCCGAAATCCAGCATAGCCGGAAAGCCTTCAATCCGCGAATGGCGCGCCACCATGGCCGCATCGCCCGCATGATACGCCTCACCAAACACCGTAAAATTTGGCAGGCCGATAGACCGCGCGTGCTCAAGGATGGCCGGATTGAAGGCTTGCCAGAATTCGCTGTTCACATGCTTGGTCGTATCAACGCGGAAACCGTCAATCCGGTATTTCGTGATCCAGTCCTGAAAGATTTCGATAAACCCTGCGACAACCGCCGGGTCTTCTGTCATCAGATCATCCAGCCCAGCAAAATCCCCCATCGTCGAGCTTTCGCCCGCGAAACTCGAATTGCCACGATTGTGATAGTAGCGAAGGTCGTTCAGCCAGGCCGGCGTTTTCACGTTCTCTTCGCCTGCCGGAATGTAGGGCGTGTAGGCAAAGCTGAAATCCGTCAGCTTTGCGAAATTCTCTTCCGTCTGGAAGGGCGGGGAATGACCTATGAACCCGTTATTGATTGCCTCTCCGCCGCGCCCGCCCCGCGTCGTGTACGGATAATCGGCAACCGAGCGATACGAACACCGGTCAGAAACCCGCTCTCCCTCCCAATACGCGTCCGCGCACTCCCTGTACTGGATCACGTCCGCCGTATGGTTGGTGATGATATCGAGATAGAGCTTCATCCCGCGTCCATGCACGGCATCGACGAAGGCGCGCATGTCCGCCTCAGTGCCGAAGTGCCCGTCAACAGAGGTAAAATCCGTGATCCAGTAGCCGTGATATCCGGCGGACTCGTCCCCGGGCGGACCCTGCACCGCCTTGTTCTGATAGATCGGCCCCAGCCAGATCGCGGTGGCGCCAAGCCCCTCAATATAGTCGAGCCGGTCGATCAGCCCCCTGAGGTCGCCGCCATGATAAAAACCCTTGTGCGTTGGATCGAAGCCATGCGCGAGTTGGTCGCCCGCGATGCCGCCGGTATCGTTCGACGGGTCACCATTCTCGAACCGGTCCGGCAAAACAAAATAGATGATCTCATCCTGCGGCAGGCGCGCCGCATGGCCGGTAACCTCCCGCGCAGCAACAAAATCATCCGGCGCCGTACTCGCACAGCCGCCGAGTGCCATCAGTCCGAGGGCCGCCAGGCCGGCCGCGGCTGGCCACCTGCCAGTCCCGCTCAAGTTCAGCATGCGTAGCCCTCCCGGATCGCTCAGCTGCCTGTTCCGGCAGCTTGTTCGCTTTGTGATATGCAGCAGGTTCGCAGCAAAACGCAACGCCTTTGCACTTTTTTTCCATTTTTTTTCATATCAGACACTGCGGTATCGTAAGAGCATCAGATCAGCCCTTACTCTCTGTTTTTATATGATACAATGATGCCCTCCCTATCTCGCACACGATCCTCATCACCCTTTTCCGCCAATATTCAGCAAACCGGAAAATCATAACTTGCAAAAAATGTGCAGTATGGGAAACACTGGCGCCACACGGCAACAGCCGGGGCCACAAGGGCCGCTGATGAGGGAGGAAATCACATGTTCCGCGCAATCGCAGCTGCCATTTCCGGCGCCGCCCTGCTCGCCGCCTGCTCCAGTTTCGCGCCGGCACTTTCCGCCGCTCCCGAGGCTGCGCCGCCCCGGCACATCCACATTACATCCATCGGTGCACAGACGATCACCTCGCCCGATGGTACGCTGGCGCTGACCATTGATGATAGTACGGAATACGCCCGCTGGTCCGTCACGCTCGACGGCGTTCCCGTAATCCAGCCAGGACGCCTCGGCCTGCGCTTCCTCGAAGTGGCAAGCTTTGACCGCGACATGGAGATCGCCGCCGTCCAGACCGGAACTGCGGACATCGCCTGGGAACAGCCTTGGGGCGAGCAGCGCGTGATGCGCGAGCATTACAACGAGATGCTCGTCACCCTCGCCGAACAGGGCACGGGCCGCAGCCTGAACGTGCGCTTCCGCGCTTTCGATGACGGTATCGGCTTCCGCTACGAAGTTCCGGCCCTGACGCCGGACGGCAAGATTTCCATCACCGACGAGCTGACGGAGTACAAGGTCGATGAAAACTCCCGCGGCTGGTGGAAATGGGCGGGCAATTATCACCGCTACGAGTTTCTTTACAAAACCACCGCGCTAAGTGCTGTCGACCGTGCGCACACGCCGTTCACGCTTCAGACACCGCAAGGCACATACGTCACCCTACACGAAGCGGCGCTGGTTGACTATGCCAGCACCTGGCTGGACCAGCAGCGACCCGGCGTCCTGAAAACCTCGCTTGTTCCGTGGTCGGATGGCATCCGCGTGAAGAAGAATGGTGCCTTCGTCACGCCGTGGCGAACCGTTCAGGTCGGCCGAAAAGCCACTGATCTGCTCGATTCCCACCTTATCCTGAACCTCAACGAGCCCAACAAGCTCGGTAATGTCGATTGGGTCGAACCTGGTCGCTACATCGGCATCTGGTGGTGCATGCATCTCAACAAATGCACTTGGGGCTCGGGCGAAAAGCACGGCGCCACAACTGCGCGCGCAAAGGAATACATCGATTTCGCCGCCGAGCACGGTTTCTCCGGCGTGCTCATCGAAGGCTGGAATATCGGCTGGGATGGCGACTGGTTCACCAATGGCGAGGTGTTCGACTTTACGGAAGCCTATCCCGATTTCGATCTGGAAGGCGTTGCCGCTTATGCCCTCGAGAAGGGCGTCCGCCTTGTCGGCCATCATGAAACTTCCGGCGCCGTGACCAACTATGAACGGCAACTGGACGACGCTTTCGATCTCTACGAACGCCTTGGCGTGCGGCAGGTGAAAACGGGCTATGTTGCCGATGGCGGCAATATCCAGCGCGTTGACGAGACCGGCATCCGCCGCTGGGAATGGCATGACAGCCAGTTTATGGCACGCCACCACCTGAAGGTCGTAGAGGAAGCCGCGAAGCGGAAAATCTCGATCAATCCGCACGAGCCAATCAAGGATACGGGCCTGCGCCGGACCTATCCCAACTGGATCAGCCGCGAAGGTGCGCGCGGAATGGAATACAATGCTTGGGGTTATCCGGATTTCAGCCCGCCCGAGCATGAGACCCTCCTGCCCTGGACGCGCATGATGTCGGGCCCGATGGACTTCACGCCCGGCATCTTTGACCTTGCCTGGGACGGCCTCGACGCAGACAACCGTGTGCGGACGACCCTGACCAAGCAGCTCGCCCTGTATGTGACAATCTACAGCCCGATACAGATGGCGGCGGATATTCCGGAAAACTATCTGAAGCACCCGGAAGCCTTTGAATTCATCAAGCGCGTGCCGACTGATTGGGAAAAATCCATCGCAATCGCCGGCGAGGTCGGGGACTATGTCGCCTATGCCCGGAAGGAACGCCTTGGCCGCGATTGGTATATCGGCGCTGTCACGGATGAAGAGGCGCGCACGCTGGACGTCGCGCTCGACTTCCTCGAACCCGGCGCCACTTACACTGCAAAGATCTGGCGCGATGTAGACACGGCAGACTGGAAAACCGCGCCCTATGAAATGGTCATCGAAACCCGCCAGCTGACAGCGACTGACCGCCTGACGATCCGCATGGCGCCCGGCGGCGGCCTTGCCGTCTGGCTGACGCCTATCTCCGGGGCGGAACAATGATCCGCGCCCTCGCCGCAGCAGTCGCCTGCGTGCTGGCGGCGTGCCAGAGCATGACGCCTGCTGCTCCGTCTGCGGACTATACGCCGAGGCCCTATGTGCAGATTCAGCATCCCGAGTGGACGCGCGACGCGGTGATCTACCAGATCAACACCCGCCAGTTCACACCGGAAGGCACGTTCGCCGCAGCGCAAGAACAGTTGCCGCGCCTGAAAGCACTCGGCGTCGATATCCTATGGCTGATGCCGATCCACCCGATTGGCGAAGTCAATCGCAAGGGCTCTCTCGGCAGCCCCTATTCCGTTAAGGACTTCCGCGCAGTCAATCCGGAGTTCGGCACGCTTGAGGATTTCAGGACCTTCGTGGACGCCGCCCATGCACAGGGCTTCAAGGTGATCCTCGATTGGGTGGCCAATCACAGCGCATGGGATAATGCTCTAACTACGGAGCATCCGGACTGGTACGAGCAGGACTGGAAGGGTGACTTTCACCCGACGCCCTGGACC
This sequence comes from Hyphomonas sp., assembly GCF_046313975.1. GTDB lineage: Bacteria > Pseudomonadota > Alphaproteobacteria > Caulobacterales > Hyphomonadaceae > Hyphomonas. The sequence goes on from NZ_JBKBXB010000006.1 coordinate 72,039, forward strand.
GATTGGGCGGACATCATCGACTTCAACTATGACTCCCCCGGCCTTCGCCAGTACATGACCGAAGCAATGGTCTACTGGGTGCGCGATGTCGGAATCGATGGCTATCGCGCCGATGTCGCGGGCTTCGTGCCGCTTGATTTCTGGGAAGATGTGCGCCGCCAGCTGGACGAGATCAAGCCGGTCTTCCTGCTTGCCGAGTGGGAACAGCGCGACATGCATGCCCGCGCGTTCGACGCCACCTATGGGTGGGCGTGGAAAGAGGCCGCGCACGATATTGCGGAGGGCAAGAGCGATGCCGGGCGCATGACCGAATATATGCAGAGCCATATCTCGTCCTGGCCCAGCGACGGCATGCGGATGCTGTACACGGAGAACCATGACCAGAATGCCTGGGAAGGCACGCCTTCGGAAATCTTCGGTGAGAGCCTCAAGGCCTTCATGACGCTGCAGTTCGTGATGGACGGCCTTCCTCTGATCCATAACGGACAGGAGGCCGGCAACGAGACCCGGCTCGCCTTCTTCGAGAAAGACCCGATCGCCTGGAAAGATCATCCGCAGGCGGACTTCCTGCGCGATCTCATCGCCCTGAAAAAACGTAACCCGGCCCTCTGGAACGGCGACTGGGGCGGACGCCTGATCCCGGTCGAGACTGACCAACCCTCGCGCATCGTCAGCTTTGCCCGCGCGAAGGAGGGCAATGAAGTGCTCGCCCTCTTCAATCTCTCGCCTGAAATGACGCGGTTCACGCTCACCGATGGCCCTGTTCAGGGCATGTGGCAGGACGCATTTACCGGTGAGGCCTACACACTCACGTTTATCGACAGTATTGTCCTTCCCGCATGGGGAACTTTCGTTCTGAACCGAAAGCCCCTGCCGGGAGGTAACTGATCCACATGACCGATGCGACTGCGCCGCAGAAGCCTGCGCTGAGCCTTGCTCAGATTATCAACATGTCGTTCGGTTTCTTCGGAATCCAGATCGGCTTTGCCCTGCAGAACGGCAATGTCAGCCGCATCTTCCAGACCCTCGGCGCGAGTATCGATACGCTACCCCTGCTCTGGCTGGCCGGGCCAGTCACGGGCCTGCTGATCCAGCCGGTGATCGGCTATTTCAGCGACCGGACCTGGGGCCGGCTCGGGCGGCGGCGGCCCTATTTCCTTGTCGGGGCGGTTGTCACGACGGCAGCCCTGTTCGTCATGCCGAATTCGCCCTGGCTCTGGGTAGCAGCGGGAACGCTGTGGATTCTCGATGCCTCGCTGAACGTCACGATGGAGCCTTTCCGCGCTTTTGTCGGCGACATGCTGCCGTCCCGCCAGAGACCGCTCGGCTATTCGATGCAGACGGTGTTCATCGGCTCCGGCGCGGTGCTGGCGAGCCTTGCGCCTTTTGTGCTGAACGCCTTCGGCGTCGCCAACACCGCGCCCGAGGGGCAGATCCCCGATAACGTCAAATACTCCTTCTATATCGGCGGCGTCGCCCTGTTCGCGGCGGTGCTCTGGACCATTCTGAAGACGCAGGAATATTCGCCCGAACAGCTCGACGGATTTGCCCCCGATGAAGACAATATCTTCGATGCCGGCGTACCGGCGGAAGAGCCGGTGCGGCCGGGCAGCGACTTCTTCGTCCGCTGGGGCCTCGGCATCCTGGCCGCCGGCGCGGTGTGGAACTGGGCGGTGGTTCACTTTCACGGCGACCAGCAATTCTTCGTGCTCGGCGGCGGCCTTGTGCTGCTCGGCCTCCTGTTCCTGCTGAACAGCCTGCTGGTGCGCAGCAATACGGATGCCCCCAATTTCCTCTCCGGCATTCTCGGCGACCTTGCGACCATGCCCTCGGCGATGAAGCGCCTCGCGGTGGTCCAGTTTTTCTCCTGGGTCGCGATGTTCATCATGTGGATCTACATGACCGCGGCCGTCGCCCTGCAGGCCTGGAATACCAGCGACACCTCCAGCGCCGCTTTCCAGAGCGCGGGGGACTGGGTGGGTGTCATGTTCGCCGTGCAGAACGGGGTGGCGGCGGTCTATGCCCTCGTGATCGCGGCGGTGGCCCGCAAGGTCGGCACGCGGCGGCTGCATGCGATCAACCTGATCGTGGGCGCGGCGGGCTTTGCCAGCATCCACCTGTTCACGACGCCGGAGACGCTGCTGATCCCGATGATCGGCCTCGGCATGGCCTGGGGGTCGATCCTGGCCCTGCCCTATGCCATCCTCGCCGATGCCCTGCCGGCGCGGAAAATGGGCATCTACATGGGCATCTTCAACTTCTTCATCGTGCTGCCCCAGCTGCTGGTGGCGGGCACAATGGGGCCGCTGCTGAAATCCCTGCCGGGTCTCACGGACATGGCGGGCGGAACGTCGATGCTGGCCGTGCTGTTTGGGGCGGGCTCGCTGCTTCTTGCGGCGGCCTCGATGTCGATTGTCCGGGTTGGTAAGGGCTAGAGCCTGGCAGGGGCAGAGGGACTCGAACCCCCGACTTCCGGTTTTGGAGACCGGCGCTCTACCAACTGAGCTATACCCCTACGCGGCAGAGGTGCGATTTGCCCCATCTGCCGCGTGGCCGCAAGGGTTGGGGTGCGGTTTTTGAGCTGGGCGGGGGCTGTGCGCAGCACGAAAGGCCGGACGCAGCGTGGGCTGGCCGGTTTGTTTGATCTGAGCTTTCTATTTTTCCCGATTGTCCCCGCGAAAGCGGGGACAATCGGAGTTATCTAGGATGTGTTGTACGGGGCGAGGGCGCAGGCCCCCTCCGTCAGCGCGCGGAGCGCGCTGCCACCTCCCCCGCTGCGCAGGGGAGGATGGGGACGAGGCCGCAGCGTTTCGCTTGTGGCGAACGCGAGGAGCTTCGTGGGCACGTTTGTGCTCCACACCGGATCATCCCAGCGAGGGCGTTCCAGTTCGTAGGGTTTCCAGGCTGAGGGGTCGGGTTTCTTCTGACCGAGATAGGCGGGGTAGACGTAGCCCCAGCGGGTGGTGGCCAGCAGCAGGTTCTCGTAGCCGCTGGTGTCATACCATCTGAAGAAGCGGTTGAGGGACCACCAGAGGATCGGCCAACACAGCGGGTGAACGTGCCGGAAGAGCGGCGCGAAGTTGGGATCGCTGCGGAGTTGGCGCATGGAGATCATGGGCGGGAGCATAACCCCGTGCGTGGGGGTGTAGCGTTCGGGTTCCGCTCTTTCTGCTTCGGGCTTTGATCCGTATGGGGATTTTGACGCGTTTAGCTGGATCTGGTGTTGCATAAGCCCTCACCTCCCATTGCGGCGCAATGGGCCTGCTCAGGGCGATTGCAGGGCAATCGCTTTTCCTTCGCAGCCTCTCCCACGCCGCGGGAGAGGGGTTGGGGCGGGCTGCTAGGTTTTTACCGGCAGGGCGGGAGGTTGCTGCGGCCGGCGAGTTCCTTGCCGCCGGGGTCGCAGGTTTCTCCGGCGGAGGCGGTGGCCGTGGGGCGGTCGTCAAGGAGATGGCTGCGGACATCGTCGGAAGCCTGGGCGACGGCGTCGCCGGCGGCCTGAAGGTCCTGGCCCAGACCCTTGACGGTGTTGCAGGCGGTCAGCGTGACCAGCGACAGGGCCGCTGCGGCGATGAGAATGGTGCGCTTCATGGAAGCCCTCCTTTCGCGTGGGGGTGAACCGAAATACTGATGGCGAAATAAGGCCTAGTGTCGAACCCTGCCACCCAAAACCGCTGAACCTTTCCCGGAGTTAATGTATGCCGCCGCATATCCTGCCGATTATTCTCCTGTCGGTCTCCAACCTGTTCATGACACTCGCCTGGTACGGGCATCTGAAGTTCAAGGCAGCGCCGCTCTTGCTGGTGATCCTTGCGAGCTGGGGGATTGCCTTTGTGGAATATTGCTTTGCCGTGCCCGCCAACCGGTGGGGGCATTCGGTCTATTCGGCGGCTGAACTCAAGACGATCCAGGAGGTGATCACCCTGATCGTGTTTGCCGGATTTTCTGTCTGGGTGCTCAAGGAGCCACTGGGCTGGAACCACGCGATCGGGTTCGGCCTGATTGCGCTCGGCGCCTGGTTCATCTTCCAGGGCAAGGGCTGACCGGCGAGGCCCGAAGGCCCCGCCGGAGCAGGTGACTTATTTCGTGATTTCTTTTTCGACGTCGGAGGCGACTTCTTCGACCGCCTCACCGCCGGCCTTGACGTCCTTGCCGATGCCTTTGACCGTATTGCAGGCGGCGAGCGCCGGGATCAGGGCGACGGCGAGGGCAATGGCTGCGAATTTCTTCATGGAAAACACTCCTTTGGCTTGTGATGTCCGAGATTAACCCCGCCCGGACCATGGGCAAGCGGGGCCAGGGATGATTGCTGGCAGGGTGTGGCGGAAAAGTCTCATATGGATTGCAGCACCGGAAGGTTCACAACCGCGCCGACTCCCTGCTATGGAGCGGCCATGAAATCCGCAGTGATCGTTTTCCCCGGGTCCAATTGTGACCGTGATGCGCAGGTCGCCCTGCAGCAGCTGACCGGCAAGGCGCCGGCCATGGTGTGGCACAAGGACGGGGTGATCCCCGAGGGGACCGACCTGGTGATGGTGCCGGGCGGGTTCTCTTACGGCGACTATCTGCGGTGCGGGGCGATGGCGGGCAATTCGCCGGTGATCGCGCAGCTGAAGGCGCATGCGGCACGCGGCGGCTATGTGCTGGGCGTCTGCAACGGGTTCCAGATCCTGACCGAGACAGGGCTGCTGCCGGGCGCGCTGGTGCGCAATGCCTCGCTGCATTTCGTCTGCCGGCCGCAGAAGCTGAGCGTGGCGACGAATACGGCGTTCACGAGCGCTTATAATGGCAGCGATATCGTGATCCCGATCGCGCATGCCGAGGGCAATTATTACGCCGACGCGGAGACACTGGACCGGCTGGAAGGCGACGGGCGCGTGGCGTTCAGGTATGCGAAGGGCGAGAACCCGAACGGGGCGGCGCGCGACATTGCCGGCGTATTGTCCGCCAACGGACGGGTACTGGGCATGATGCCCCACCCCGAGCGCGCCATCGGCGGGCATGAGGGCGGCGAAGACGGCATCGGCCTGTTCAAGAGCCTGATGGCGGCGGCCTGATGCGGAGGGGCCTCGCCCTTTCCGCTCTTTTCGCTGCGCTGACGCTGCTTGCCTGTAACCGGACTTCCGAGCCACCGGTCGCCGAAGCGCCGCCCGTCGCAAAGCCGGTTATCACTGAACAGGATGAGATGATCGGCCGGGGCGAGGCGATTGCCGAGACGGCGTGCGCGAGCTGTCATGCGATCGGGGCGGAGACGGAAAGCCCGCATCCCTATGCGCCGCCCTTCAGCCTGCTGGACCAGGTGGTGGACATTGGCACGCTGAAACAGACCTTCACCGAAGGCATCAATACCGACCATCCGGACATGCCAAACTGGCAGTTTGAAGAGATCGATCTCGACGGGCTGGTTGCCTATCTGGAAAGTGTGCAGGCGGGGGCCTCGGAGTAAGGTCTTTCTGGACGGTTCGGCATCGCTGGGTTACGCCTTGGGGCATGACACAGACAGACCTGATCAAGCGCCTGCCGAAGGCGGAGCTTCACCTGCATATCGAGGGCAGTTTCGAGCCGGAGCTGATGATGCAGCTGGCGGCGCGCAACAAGATTGATCTGCGGTTCAAGACCCTGGAGGAGGCCAAGGCGGCCTATAATTTCTCGAACCTGCAGGAGTTTCTCGACCTCTATTATGAGGGGATGCAGGTGCTGCGGACCGAGGAGGATTTCCACGATCTGACCTGGGCCTACCTGCAGCGCGCGGCGGCCGACAATGTGCGCCATGTCGAAATGTTCTATGATCCGCAGGCGCATACGGCGCGGGGCGTGCCATTCGGCGTGGTGACGGAGGGCATTCTGGCGGCGCTGAAGCGCGGGGAGCAGGAGCTGGGCGTGACCAGCTATCTGATCATGAGCTTCCTGCGGCATCTGTCGGAAGAGGACGGATTCGCGCTGCTGAAGGAGTCCGAGCGCTGGCATGACAGGTTTGTCGGGGTGGGCCTCGATTCCTCGGAGATGGGGCATCCGCCGCTGAAGTTCGAGCGGCTTTACCAACGCTGCCGGGAGATGGGCTTCAAGCTTTGCATGCATGCCGGCGAGGAAGGCCCGCCGGACTATGTGCGTGAGGCGCTGCTCGATATCGGGGTGGACCGGATCGATCATGGCAACCGGTCGATGGAGGATGAGGGGCTGATTGCGGTGCTGCGGGATACGCAGATCCCGCTGACGAATTGTCCGCTGTCGAACCTGTCGCTGTGCGTGATCGATGATCTGAAGGAGAGCCCGGTGAAGGCGCAGCTGGAGCTGGGGCTGTTAGTGACGGTGAATTCCGACGATCCGGCCTATTTCGGGGGCTATATCGGACGCAACTATGAGCAGGCGGCCGCGGCGCTGGGCCTGTCGGATGCGCAGGTCGTGCAGCTGGCGAAGAACAGCTTTGCCGGGAGCTTCCTGCCGGAAGCGGAGAAGCAGCGGTTCATGGCTGAGGTCGAGGTGGCGGCGGGCTGATCAGGCCGGATGCGTTGCGAACGCGGCGCGCTCTGCCAGGGCGGCATGGCCGTCGATCATGCGGGTGAGTTCTTCTTCGCTGACATCGAGGGACCAGTTGCCTCGGCCGTGGCTGCCGCCGAGGACGAGGCCGGTCTTGCGGGGGAACATGTAGAGCGAACCGTCGATGTAAGTTGTGTAGGAGTAATCGATCTCGGGCTGCGGCAGGAGATGAGTGAGCTGGCCGCGGATGGGCATGATCGTTTCGTCGCCGAAGAGCTTGCCGGCGCCGAGGCCGGTGCAGTTGACGATGACGGGCTGCGCAAGGGCGAGGACATCGTCCAGTGTTTCGAAACGCTGCGAGATGAAGCGGGCGCCGGCGAGCTGGGCGTCTCGCATCAGCTGGTCGAGGTAATAGTCCGGATCGATCATCAGGGTGTGGTAGCGTTCCTCGTAGGGGAAGCCGAAACGGGTCTGCGCCGTGAGGATCTGAAGGTCCGGGTACAGATCATCGCCGCCGGGAAGCGCGAAGCGCGGATCGCGCACACGGTTTGAGGTTTCGGAATGGCGCACCCAGCTGACGCCATAGCCGGGACGGTTGACGTAAGGCAGGAAGCCGCGATGCGCCTCGCGGGTGACGTGCCAGTTGAGATCGAGGAATTCCTGCGTGGCGACATCGCGGTCGTAGAGGCTGGCGGGCAGCCAGAGGGCGCCGGCGATATTGGAGGTGGTGTTCGGGTGCATCGCCTCGGCATAGACGGTGACGGCATGGCCGCGACGGGCGAGGAGGAGCGCCGAGGTGAGGCCCATGACACCGCCGCCGAGGACGGCGACATCGAACCGGCCGGCCTCGCCCGCCATGGTGGCGGCGCGCTGGCTGGTGCCCCAGGAGAGGGTGACACCGCAGCCGCCATGACCGTAATTGTGGATGACAGTCTTCTCGCCGAAGCGTTCGGCTTCGAGGCGGAAGCCCTGCGGGCGGAAGGGGCGCAGGCCGACGACCGTACGGGTGATGCGCTCGCGGCGGGCGAGGACTTTCGGGAAGGTTTGCGGGGCGGCGGCGGGCGCGGCTGGCAGGCGCTGGGTGGCGCAGGCCGTGAGGGTGGCGGCGCCGAGGCCAAGGAGGACGCTGCGGCGGTTAAGGGGACTCATGCTTTCCTCCGGGCTTGGCACACCTGTCTAGTAGGGAATGGGCGGGGCCGCCAAGCGGGCTTTGCAGCGCCTGCCCGGCAGGTTTTTTTCAGTGGTTTGGCTGTGTGCGGCGCCTTTCCCTGTGGCGACTCGGGGGGATTGCGGCTAAACGCGCGCCATGACCGATACAGCCGCTATCCTCGCCCATCTGAAAGCCCCTCAGGACGCCGCTTCCGGCGTGGAACACGGCATCAAGGCCGATGAGTGGGAGCGCCTCGTTTCCCGGCTTGGCCGCCAGCCGAACCTCGTGGAGCTGGGCATCTATTCGGTGATGTGGAGCGAGCATTGTTCCTACAAATCCTCCCGCCGGCATCTGGCGAAGTTTCCGACCAAGGGTCCGCGCGTGATCCAGGGGCCGGGCGAGAATGCGGGCGTGATCGATATCGGCGATGGGCAGGCGGCGATCTTCAAGATGGAGTCGCACAATCACCCCTCCTATATTGAGCCCTATCAGGGCGCGGCGACGGGCGTGGGCGGCATTCTGAGGGATGTGTTCACGATGGGCGCGCGGCCAGTGGCGCTGGTCAATGCCCTGCGCTTTGGTGACCCGAGCCATCCGAAAACGCGCCAGCTGGTGTCCGGCGTGGTCGCGGGCATTGGCGGCTATGGCAACTGCGTCGGCGTGCCGACAGTGGCAGGCGAGACGCAGTTCGATGAGGGCTACAACGGGAATATCCTCGTTAACGCGATGGCAGTTGGCCTCGCCGATCAGGACAAGATTTTCTATGCGCGCGGCGCCCTGCCCGGCCTGCCGATCCTCTATGTCGGCTCGAAGACCGGCCGCGACGGCATTCACGGCGCGACGATGGCCTCGGCAGAGTTTACCGAAGGCGAGGAAGACAACCGGCCGACCGTGCAGGTGGGTGATCCGTTCACCGAGAAACTGCTGATCGAGGCATGCCTTGAGCTGATGGCGACCGATGCGATCCAGTCCATTCAGGATATGGGCGCGGCAGGTCTGACTTCCTCCTCCGTGGAGATGGCAGACAAGGGCGGCGTCGGAATCGAGATGGATCTCGACAAGGTGCCTCAGCGCGAGACGGGCATGACGGCGTATGAGATCATGCTGTCTGAAAGCCAAGAGCGGATGCTTATGATCCTGAAGCCCGGCAAAGAAGCCGTGGCCAAGGCGATCTTTGACAAGTGGGACCTCGACGCCGAAGTGATCGGCATGACGACGACCACGGGGCATCTAGTGCTCAAACAGTTCGGCGAAGTGGTCTGCGACATTCCGGTGGCGCCGCTGGGCGAGGATGCGCCGAACTATGACCGTCCGTGGACGGAGCCGAAGAAGCGACCTGCGTTTGACGTAACGAAATATGCGGAGCCAGAGGATTACGGCGCGGTGCTGAAGAAGCTGATGGCTTCGCCGGACATGGCCTCGAAGCGCTGGGTTTGGGAACAATATGACCGGCATGTGATGGGCGACACGCTGGATAGTTCCCAGTCCGGCGGGGACGCGGCCATCGTGCGTGTGCATGGCACGAACAAAGCGCTGGCGATCTGTTCGGATTGCAACCCACATTATGTGGCGGCTGACCCGTTCGAGGGCGGCAAGCAGGTGGTGGCGGAAGCCTACCGGAACCTTTCCTCGGTTGGCGCGTTGCCGATTGCGATTACGGACAACCTCAACTTCGGCAATCCCGAGAAGCCCGCGACGATGGGCCAGATTGTGAAGGCGATCGAAGGCATGGCGGAGGCTTGCCACGCGCTCGACTTCCCGGTCGTGTCGGGGAACGTGTCGCTGTATAACGAGACCGATGGCAAGGCCATTCCGCCGACACCGGTGGTGGGCGGTGTCGGCCTGATCGAGGACCTGTCAAAAACCGCGACGCTGAGGGGCGCGCAGGAAGGCGATGCGCTGATCCTGATCGGCGAGGCGAAGGGGCATCTTGGTGCGTCGCTGTATGCGCGCGTGTGGCTGGGCCTGAAGGGTGACGAGCTTGGCCCGCCGCCGGCAGTGGACCTGGAGACCGAGAAGAAGAATGCCGGGTTCGTCCGCTCGCTGATCAATGCGGGGCTGGTGAATGCAGTGCACGATGTCAGCGATGGCGGGATTGCCTGCGCGGCGGTCGAAATGGCGCTGGCGGGCGGGATCGGCGTGCGCCTTGTCGGCAACCGCGAGCCGGAAGATACGCGCGACGAAGCCTGTCTGTTTGGCGAGGCCTCAGCGCTTTACCTCGTGGCGGTGAGCGAGGCGCAATTGAAGAAATGGGACTCGCGCGGCTTCATGCCGGGGCGGCTCGGCGTGTTTGGCGGCGATGCGGTCGTGCTGGAAACGGGCTGGGGCAAGGATGCGCCGGAGTTTTCCGTGGCGCTCTCTGAGCTGCGTGCGGCGCATGAGGGCTGGCTGCCGGGGTATATGAATTCAGTAGGCTGAACGCCCCCCCGTCCGCTGCGCGGACACCTCCCCCGCAAGGCGGGGGAGGATTGAAACGGCGCTTCAAGCCGGGACGAGATAGTCGCGCTTGCCGATCTGGACGCTTTGCTTGCGAAGGAGGGCGTAGGCCATGGCGGCGTGGAAGTGCAGGTTGGTCAGGACGAAGCCTTGCAGGTATTGCTCGCCGGTCATCGGCAGCGTGACCGAGCCCATCGGGATTTGCAGTGTGGTTTTGGCGGTGGCGTCGATCTTTGCGTCCTCGATGGCATTCACATAGGCGATGGCCTTGTCGCAGCGGGCAATGAGTTCGGCGAAGGTTTGCTCCGTATCCGGAAAGCTTGGCATGTCGAGACCGGCGAGACGGGCTGCGCCGCGGGCTACCGTGTCGCAGGCGATCTGCACCTGGCGCGGCAGGGCGAACATGTCCGGCGCAAGACGCTGGGCGAGCATACCAGCTTCGTCGCAGTTGATGGCCTTGGCGTGAGCCTCGCCCTTGGCAAGAATGCCTTTCAGGGCGCCGAGCGTTTGCTCCGTGGATTTTTTCAGAATGTAGGAGACGGTGGTAGTCATTCGGCAGTTTCCTCTTGAGGTGTGGTTTCTGTGATGTCGCGGCGGTGGGCAGCGATGTTGGCGAGATCAGCATCTGCGGCGCGCACGATCATGGCGAGCGTGTCGCCAGCACGGACGAAGAAGTCCGGTGTGATGGCGGAGAAGTCGTCTTCGGGTTTGTGATAGCCGGGGTGGTCTTCGACGCCGAAGTAGAGGAACGGGATGCCAGCGGCGTGAAAGACGGCATGGTCTGACTGGCTGGTCCAGTCGTTCGGGCCATCTTCCGGGCGGTCGTGACCCATTAGCAGCATGACCGGCGCGTTAAGCGCGGTTTCGGTGATCAGCGGCGCGAGCGCGGGCGTGTGGTAAGTGCCGGCGGCGTAGAGTTCGCCGGCTTCTGAGCGGCTGACCATGTCCAGATTTATGTTAAGGGCAATGCGGTCCAGCGGGATGGCAGGATCGCGCAGGAACGCGCGGGCGCCCAGAAAGCCGACCTCTTCGGCGTCAAGGGCAGCAAAGAGGATGTCATGTTTCGGAGGCACACGGACAAAATATTCGGCGAGCGCGGTGAGCATGGCGGCGCCGGAGGCGTTGTCGTCTGCGCCGTTGTAGACTTCGCCGCCCCGGATGCCGAGATGGTCGGAGTGGGCGGTGATAACGAGGAGCGGGCCTTCGCCAGGCGTTTCGCCGGGAACATACCCGAGGATGTTGGCGCCGGGGCCGGGATCTTCGAGGTCCTTGCGCGGCAGGATGGTGACGGGCTGTTCCCAACCGGTGGTGAGGAAGGGACGCACGCCGGTATCCTCGAAACGCTTGCGGATGAAGCTGCGGGCGGCTTCGGCGCCGGGGGTGCCCGCCCCGCGGCCTTCGAGGGCGTCGGAGGAGAGGACTTCGGCAAGGTGGAGCATCGGACCGGGATCAATGTAGTGGGCCTCATAGGTGACGCCCGGAAGGGACGTGTCGGGACGCGGCCAGAAATACACAATGAGCATCAGCGCAATCATGCCGAAGCCGCCGATGGCCATGTCCTTTTTCCAGTGACGCCAATGCATTCGTTGGTCTTTCCTGCCTTGCAAACTTGACCCATAGGGCGCGCCGCCGCATGTGCCTAGTGACCTTCAGATCACAGGAGCGCCAGATATGGGCATGAGCCGCGACACGCTGATGCGGTATCTGACCGAGGCTTTTCCGGAAGCCGAGATCACACTGACCGACCTTGCCGGGGACAATGATCACTGGCAGGCCGAAATCGTGTCCAGCCGATTTGCCGGGGTGCCGAGAGTGCGTCAGCACCAGATGGTTTATGCTGCCCTGAAGGGGAACATGGGCGGGGTGCTGCATGCGCTCGCCCTGAAGACGCGGGCGCCCTGAGCCTGCTGGCGCAGAATTGACGTAAGGGCCGGTTCGCTGTCTGCTGGGGAAAACCCAGGGAGGGCTTTTTCCATGTCCAGTCTGTTGAAATCGGCCAGCGCTGCTGCACTTGGCCTTGTGCTTGTTGCCTGCGGTGGCCAGGACCGCGTGAGCGCCGATGCGATTGCCGCCGAAGAGGCCGCGATCGCAGCGCGCGCTTTCCTGACGCGGGCCGAGACCGAGCTCGCCGCGATGAACCGGGAGGCCGCGCATGCCTACTGGAACCAGGCAACCAATATTACGCCGGAGACCAATGCGGCGGCCGCAGAAGCCGGCGCGAAGGCGACGAAGCTGGTGGTGGCGCTGGCAAACGAGTCCAAGCAGTTCGATGTGAACATCCTGCCGCCGGACCTCGGCCGGAAAATCCGCATCCTGCGCAGCGGCATCACCATCCCTGCCCCGTCCCGCGAAGGCGCGGCGGAAGAACTGGCGGAAATCACGACCGGGCTCGACGCGACCTACGGCACCGGCAAGTTTGAATACAAGGGCCGTATGATCACGCTGACCGAAGCGTCGAACATCATGAGCGCGTCGCGCAATCCGGCGGAGTTGAAGACGGTCTGGGAAGGCTGGCACACGATCTCGCCGCCGATGAAGGAAAATTATGCCCGCATGGTGGACATCGCCAATGAAGGCGCGCGTGAACTCGGCTATCCGAGCCTCGACCAGATGTGGCTGTCGAATTACGACATGCCGCCGGCGGAGATGGAAGCTGAAGTGCAGCGCCTGTGGGGTCAGGTGGAGCCGCTGTACAAGGAGCTGCATTGCTACACGCGCACCAAGCTGAACCAGCGCTATGGCGACGCCGTGCAACCGGCGACAGGACCGATCCGGGCGGACCTGCTCGGCAATATGTGGGCGCAGCAATGGTCGGGCATCTATGACATTGTGCAGCCGCCGACGGCACCGGTCCAGTATGACGTGACGCAGCGCCTCGTCGCGCAGGGCTATACGCCGGTGAAGATGGTGGAGACGGCGGAAGCCTTCTTCGTATCGCTTGGGCTCGATCCGCTGCCGCAGACATTCTGGGAACGCTCGATGATCGTGCAGCCGGAAGGGCGCGAAGTGCAATGTCATGCGTCCGCCTGGGACCTCGATGACGAAGAAGATGTGCGCATCAAGATGTGCACGCAGGTGAACTCAGAAGACTTCTACACGGTGCACCATGAACTGGGGCACAACTACTATCAGCGCGCCTACAAGGATCAGGATTTCCTCTACAAGAACGGCGCGCATGATGGCTTCCATGAAGCCATCGGCGACTTCGTGGCCCTGTCGATCACGCCGGAATACCTGCGCCAGATCGGGCTGATCACGGCGGAGGAAATGCCGGGGCCGGATGCAGATACGGCGCTGCTGATGCAGGCCGCGCTCGACAAGATTGCCTTCCTGCCGTTCGCCATCACGGTGGATGGCTGGCGCTGGGGTGTGCTGTCGGGCGCGACGAAGCCGGAAGACTACAACAAGGCGTGGTGGGACCTGCGCACGAAGAACCAGGGCATCGTGCCGCCCGGCGAGCGGCCAGCGGATGCGTTTGATCCGGGCGCGAAGTATCACATTCCGGGCAACACGCCTTACCTGCGCTACTTCCTGAGCTTCATCATGCAGTTCCAGTTCCACAAGGCCGCATGCGAGCAGGCCGGATGGGAAGGCCCGCTGCACCGCTGTTCGATCTACGGGAACAAGGAAGTCGGCAAGCGCTTCACCGACATGCTGGAAGCCGGCATGTCGCAGCCCTGGCCGGATACGCTGGAGAAGTTCACCGGCACGCGCACGATGGATGGCTCGGCCATCATCGAGTATTTCGATCCGCTGATCGGCTATCTGAAAGAGCAGAATGAAGGGCAGGCCTGCGGCTGGTAAGCCCGGCCTTGCGGCCCGCCCCACTTGACCCCGGGGCGGGCCACGGCCACATGAACGCAAACGCGGAGATTTCCTCAAATGACCGATCAGGCCACCCTCGACGCCATCGACAAGGCTGTGAAAGAGAATGACGTCGTGCTGTTCATGAAGGGCACGCCGACCTTTCCGCAATGCGGGTTTTCCTCGGTTGTGGTGCAGATACTGGACTATCTCGGGGTCGAGTACGTTTCGACCAACGTGCTGGAAAACGCGGCCGTCCGGGATGGCATCAAGCAGTACACGAACTGGCCGACCATCCCGCAGCTGTATGTGAAGGGCGAGTTCATTGGCGGATGCGACATCGTGAAAGAGATGTTCGAGGCGGGTGAGCTGAAACAGCTGCTGACGGAAAAAGGCATCGCGCTCGACGCGGCCTGATATCCTGAGGAGGCGGCCGTTTGCCCTTCCGGACCTCTTCCACACTCCGGCCCGCCGGGACACGCGACTATCGCGGGATCAGTGCGCTCCTGAAATCTGCGGGACTTCCCCTGCGCTCACAGCGCGGGATCGGATGGCTGTTTCGCGACAATCCAGGACAGTCGGATGTGCCTCCCGGCTGGGTGGTGGAAGACAAGGACGGTGAAATTACAGCTTTTGTCGGCAATTTCGTCCAGCAGGCCTGGCTGAACGGGCGGGCCTGCCTGACGGCGTCGGCGCACAGTTTCGCCTCTGCAGAAGGCGAGCGTGACCGGACGCTTCGCCTGCTGCGCGAGTTTGTGAACCAGGAGGGCGCGGCGCTGCTGAACGGGCTGAACACGCCGCCGGAGAGCGCCTGGATTTATGATGTGCTCGGCTATCCCTCCTATCCCGATACCGGAAACCTGAAACTGAGCTGGACGGTTGAGGGCAGCGCGCGGCCGGCCGAGTGGCTGCAGAAGCTCGCGCCGTTCCTGCCTGAGCCGACGCGGCGCTGGCCGGCGGTGGGGGATGCGATTGCGGCGTCCGGCCAAGATACGTCACAGATTGTGGTGCCGCTCGGCAATGCGCGGCTCGCGGCGTTTGATGCGGCGCTGCGCAGCGGGGCGCGCCTGTTTGCGGAGCGCTCACCCGAAGTGCTGCACTGGCGCGTGACCGATCCGGATGCAGGCGTGCCGCCGGTGCTGATGGCGTTTCCGGCGGACGGCGCGATCCGGGGGCTGGCGCTGCTCCAGTTCAACAAGCCGTCGCGGACGAGCGCGGCACAGCTCGACATCATCGACCTTGTGACGCTCGACCCGAAGGACCGGGAAGCCGTGCAGGCGCTGTTGCAGACGGGGCTTCACCTTGCCCGCGAAGGCGGGGCGGCGCGGATGCGGCTGGGGCTGGTGACGCCGCCGCTGATGGGACTGATCGGGCCGATGCTAGACAGTGCGCAGAAGGACTTGGGCGCGGCGGCGCATGCCTATTACCGGTTCAATGTCGATATGCCGGAGCCGCTGGCGCGCTACTGGCAACCCCTGCCCTTCGACGCGGATCATGGCGTGACCCTAAGGGCCATGCCGTTGCGCGGATGACGGTTCTGCTTTTCCGGCGCGTGGTTTCGCGCTAGCAGGGCGCGCATGACGTCCACACCCATCGCTCCCGCCCCGATCAAGGGCGCCAAGACGCCGAAAGTCGGCATCGTTTCGCTCGGCTGTCCGAAGGCGCTGGTTGATTCCGAACGGATCATCACGCGCCTGCGCGCCGAGGGGTATCAGATCGCGCCGGACTATTCAGGCGCCGACCTTGTGCTGGTGAATACCTGCGGCTTCCTAGACTCGGCGCGCGACGAGAGCCTGTCGGCGATCGGCGAGGCGATTGAGGCGAACGGACGGGTGATCGTGACCGGGTGTCTTGGTGCCGAGCCGGAGGTGATTGAGAAGGCCCACCCGAAAGTGCTCGCCGTGACCGGACCGCATCAGTATGAGGCGGTGATGGACGCGGTACATACACACCTGACTCCTCCGCACAATCCGCACCTCGACCTCGTGCCGGAAAGCGGCCTGCGCCTGACGCCGCGCCATTATGCCTATCTGAAAATTTCAGAAGGCTGCAACAATCGCTGCAGCTTCTGCATCATTCCGAAACTGCGAGGTGATCTCGTGTCGCGGCCGATCCATCATGTGCTGATGGAGGCGGAAAAACTGGTGGCGGCGGGAGTGAAGGAACTTCTGGTGATCAGCCAGGATACGTCCGCCTACGGACTGGATGTGAAATACAAGCCGGAGACCTGGCGCGGGACGGAATACGAGACCCGGTTCCTTGATCTTGCGAAGGGGCTTGGCAGTCTCGGTGTGTGGACGCGGATGCATTATGTGTATCCTTATCCGCATGTGGACAATGTGATCCCGCTGATGGCGGAAGGGCTGATCACGCCGTATCTCGACATTCCATTCCAACACGCATCGAAGCCCGTGCTGAAGGCGATGAAACGGCCGGCTAATCAGGACAAGGTGCTGGAGCGGATTGCGACCTGGCGCCGGGACGTGCCGGACCTTGCGATCCGCTCGACTTTCATCGTCGGCTTTCCGGGCGAGACGGAAGAGGATTTCCAGACCCTGCTCGACTTCATCCGCGAAGCGAAGATCGACCGCGCCGGATGCTTCAAATACGAGAATGTCGTGCACGCCGAGAGCGGCAAGTTGGGCGGGCATGTTCCGGAAGAAGTGAAGGAAGAGCGCTGGCACCGGTTCATGGAAGCGCAGGCGGAGGTCTCCGCAGCACGGGCGGCGGCGCAGGTTGGCCGCAAGCTGGACGTGATCATCGATGAGCCGGGCGAGAAGGCCGGCGAGATGGTCGGGCGCACCAAGGCAGATGCGCCCGAAGTGGATGCCTGCGTCTTTGTCAGCAATGCGGCGGCACTGAAGCCCGGCGATATCGTCCGTGTGAAGATCACCGGCGCTGACGATTACGACCTCTACGCCGTTCCGGTCTGAGCTGTCAGGCGGGCGCCGGCCTCCCTGGCTTCGGCGAGGCGCTGGGCCATGGCCTTGTCCATGTTTGCGGCGACGCGCGACAGCGTTTCGTGATCCGCGAGTTCCGGGCGGCCGCAGGCATAGGGCGGTGCGGGGGCGTATTCGAGACCGAGGGTGAGCGCCTTGGCGTAACCCTCGCCCGCAATTTCCGCGAACATGGTGAAGGCGAAATCGATACCTGCCGTGACACCGCCGCCAGTGAAGATATTGCCGTCGCGCACTACGCGGGCTTCATCGGGGATCGCGCCGAACTCGGTGAGCATGCCGCGCCAGGCCCAGTGGCAGGCGGCACGCTTGCCCTGCAGGAGACCCGCTGCGCCGAGGATGAGCGATCCGGTGCAGACAGACGTGATGTATTTCGCGCCGCTGGCGAGGCGGCGGATTTCGCCGACGAAAGCTTCGTCGAGCGCAACTTCCGTCGTGGTCATGCCGCCGGGCACGCAGATGAGATCGCAGCGCGGAATGTCGGCGAGGCGGACGGTCTGGCCAATGACGAGGCCGCCCTCGGCGACGATGTCGCCGCCATCGCGGCTGGCGATGATCGTCTGCGAGTTGGGCAGGCGGCAGAGGACCTGGTGCGGGCCGGTGAAATCGAGATGCGTGAGGTTCGGGTATATTGCGAAGACGGTGACGAAGGGCTGAGCGGACATGAGTGCCTCCTTGCTGGCCGGACTGTTCTGGCGTAAAGCCGGATTGGCAGAAAGGACAATGTTCCCATGGATTCCGCCACCGCAGTGCCGCGCCAGATCGGCGTGCTGATCTTCCAGGATTTCCAGCTGCTGGATGCCGCCGGGCCGATTTCCGTGTTCGAGATGCCGGCGCGCGGGATGACGCCGGAGCCTTACCGCCTGAATGTGTATTCGCTGAAAGGCGGACCCGTGCGATCTTCCTGCGGAGTGCAGATGATCTCTGAACCCCTGCCCGCGATGCTGATGCTCGATACGCTGGTCGTCTCCGGGGGCGACGGCACCCGGACGGTGATGCATGACGCGGCGTTTCTGGATGCCGTGAGGGATTTGTCAGCACGCACACGGCGGACGTGTTCGGTTTGCTCGGGATCCTTCCTGCTGGCGGCGGCCGGATTGCTGAAGGGCCGCAGGGCTACGACCCATTGGCGCAGATCGTCCGCCTTCGAACGGTATTTTCCGGAGACGGCACTCGACGCTGACCGCATCTTTGTGCGTGATGGGAAGTTCTGGACATCGGCGGGTATCACGGCGGGCATCGATCTCGCGCTGGCGCTGGTGGAGGATGACCTTGGCAATGACGTGGCGCGGGAGGCGGCGCGGGAACTGGTGATCCATCATCGCCGCCAAGGCGGGCAGTCTCAATTCTCGGTGATGCAGGATGTGAAGCTGGCCACAGGCCGGTTTGATGAGCTGATCGGCTGGGTACAGACGAATTTGTCTGCCGACCTCAGTGTCGAGGCGCTGGCGGCGCGCGCGGCGATGAGCCCCCGCAATTTCGCGCGCGTGTTCCGGGCAGAGACCGGGGTGACACCGGCGCGGCTGATCGAGAAGCTTCGGCTGGAGGCGGCGCGGGTCGCAGTCGAGCATACCTCGACATCGCTGCAGGAAATTGCCCGGGCATCCGGATTCGGAGATCCGGAACGGATGCGCGTTGCCTTCATCCGGGCCTACGGGCAACCGCCAATGGTGCTGCGCCGGCAATCCCCCGGCCGGACGAAGAGCCAGTCACCTGATTGAGCAGGAATTTTGAAATTATCGAAAAACAACGATTGACATATCGTATTTCGATAACTCATACAGGGTTTATCGCTTTCCCTAAGCCCCCCGGGAGGATCACAATGAAAAAAGCCCTTACAGCCCTCGCCACCATCGCCATCCTGGCCGCCCCTGCCGCACTCGCCCAGGGCAAGTCTTATGACGTCTCGTCCTTCAGCGAGATCAAGGTCGAAGGGGCGATGTATGTCGTCCACAAGACCGGCAACGCGAGCAGCGTGCGCGTCGAAGCCGACAATGGCGACTATTCCGATGCCATCATCGAGACGAAGGACGACACGCTGCACATTTCGCGTGAGAGCCTGAACGGAAAGAAGAGCTGGTTCTCCACCGGCCGCTCGGTCAACATTTCCAAGGACGGCAAGACGATCAAGGTGAACGGCAAGAAAGTGCCGGTTTATACCGTGTACGTCACATCGCCGGATCTGTCGGCCGTGAAGGCTTCGCAATCCTCGCGCTTCGACGCCCAATCAATCAACGCCTCCGCTTTTGACGCCAGCGCGTCTTCCAGCGCCAGCATCACCTTGGCCGGAACGGCCGGTGAAGCCAGCCTCAGCGCGTCGTCTGCCGGCGAGTTGAAGGCGAAGAACCTGAAGGCAGCTACTGCGAAGATTTCTGCCTCGTCGAGTGGCGATGTCGAAGCCACCGTGACCGGGTCCGGTAAGACCAACGTGTCGGCCTCCTCAAGCGGGGATGTGACGCTTCACTCCACTGGCGCAGGCGTGTTCACCGTCAGCGCCTCGTCGGGTGCGAGCGTGGATATGTCCGGCGCCTGCAATTCGATCAGCGTCACGGCATCTTCAGGCGCAGATGTGGCGGCAGAGGAACTGCTGTGCGTGAGCGCGACAGCCAATGCATCGAGTGGCGCCGATATTGATATCTTCGCCAGCAGCTCGGCCAGCGGCAACGCTTCGAGCGGCGGCGATATCAGCTTCAGAGGCAATCCGTCGGCGACGGAAGTTTCGAAATCGAGCGGTGGCTCGGTCAAGTTCGGCAGCTGACCCGCCAGCCTCAGCCGAAATCAAAGGACTCGGGCTTGTAGCCCGGGTCCTTCCAGTTCAGGTCCATCTCTTCCAGAGCGCCGCGCACGATGCGGGCAACGATGGCGTTGCGGCGCGTGCGGCTGTCGGCGGGAACGACATACCAGGGCGCATGGCGTGTGGAGCAGCGCTGGACGGCAAGTTCGTAGGCAGACATGAACTCTGACCATTTCGAGCGGTCGTCGAGATCGCCGGGATTGAACTTCCAGAGCTTGTGTTCTTCCTGCAGCCGTTCCTTGAGGCGCACGCCCTGCTCCGCATAGCCGATGTTCAGCATGAACTTGACGATTTTCGTGCCGTTTTCGGAGAGGTGTTTCTCGAAGGCATTGATCTGGCCGTAGCGCTGCTCGACCTCGTCCAGCGGCGCGAACCCACGGACACGGACGACGAGCACGTCTTCATAGTGCGAGCGATCAAAGATGCCGATATGGCCGCGGCGGGGCACGGCATTGTGGACGCGCCAGAGATAGTCGCGCGCGAGTTCCTCGCTGCTCGGCGCCTTGAAGGCTTTCACTTCCATGCCAAGCGGGGTTGTGTCCGAGAACACTGACTTGATGGTGCCGGACTTGCCGGACGTGTCCATGCCCTGGAGGACGACCAGCAGGGAGCGCCTGCCCTCGGCATAGAGCTTGTCCTTGAGCTCGTTGATGCAGGCTGCATCCTTCTTGAGACTGGTTTCTGCCTCTTCCTTGTTGTCGAAGACGTCACGGCCTGAGGTATCGCGTGCCGACAGGACGAAGGGCTTGCCCGGACGGGCGATGACGGCCTTGCGAACGACGGCGATGGACGGAATGGCCATTGAAAGGTTCCTGAAAATGAAAAGGCCGCACCAGTCTGGCGCGGCCTTTCCGGAACTTCAAGGAAATCAGGTGACTTAGGAGGAGTAGAACTCGACCACCTGGGCCGGTTCCATCTTCACCGGGTACGGCACGTCTGTCAGGACCGGAACGCGCTTGTAGGTGGCGGTCATGCCTTTGGGATCGACTTCGACATAGTCCGGGATGTCGCGCTCGGGGCTGCCGAGGGCTTCCAGGACGAGGGCGAGGTTGCGGGACTTCTCGCGGACCTGCACGACATCGCCAGGCTTCAGGCGGGCGGAGCCGATATTGCAGCGCTTGCCGTTCACGGTGACGTGGCCGTGGTTGATGAACTGGCGGGCAGCGAACACGGTCGGCACGAACTTGGCGCGGTAGACGATGGCGTCGAGGCGCGATTCGAGCAGGCCGATCAGGTTCTCGGCCGAGTTGCCCTTCATGCGGGCCGCTTCTTCGTAGATTTTCGAGAACTGTTTTTCGGTGATGTCGCCGTAGTAAGCCTTTAGCTTCTGCTTGGCCTGCAGCTGCATACCGAAGTCAGACACCTTGTTACGGCGGTTCTGACCGTGCTGGCCGGGCTTGTAATTGCGCTTGTTGAAGGGGGATTTGGGGCGGCCCCAGATGTTTTCACCGACGCGGCGGTCGATCTTGTACTTCGCGCTGTGGCGACGTGACATGGTAGTCCTCATTGTCAGCGCGGGCCGGCAAACGCTCCATTGCGCCTGCGATTACAACGGCGGCTCCGCACCATCCCGTCATGAAGTCGCGGGTAAAACACCATCAGGACGCTCGCGTCAAGCGTGGCGGCTGCTAGTGTATCCCCCATAAAGAGGGAGGAATTCATGGGATTGGTTAAGGGTAAAGTGGCCATTGTAACAGGCGGAGCCAGCGGAATCGGGCGGGCGGCGGCGCTTGTGCTGGCCCGGGAGGGAGCGGCCGTGATGGTCACGGACCTCGACGAAGCGGGCGCCAGGGCCACCGCAGAGGCCATTTCCAAGGCCGGCGGCAAGGCCGCCTCGATGAAACAGGACGTGGTTGATGAGGCCCTCTGGGACACCGTGTTTGCCGATACGAAGAGCCTGCTCGGCGCCCCCTCAATCCTCGTGAACAATGCCGGGATCGCGATTGCCGGGGCGATCATGGAGTATTCCCTTGCCGACTGGCAGAGGCAGATGGCGGTGAACACCGACAGCGTCTTCCTGGGCACCCGTGCTGCCATGCGGGCGATGAAGGAGACCGGCGGATCGATCATCAACCTCTCGTCCGTGGCGGGCCTGCGCGGATCATCCGGTGTCAGCGCCTATTGCGCCTCCAAGGGGGCGGTGCGGCTGTTCACGAAGGCGGCGGCGGTGGAGTGCGCGGCGCTGGGGCTGAAGATCCGGGTGAACTCGGTGCATCCCGGCATCATCGACACACCGATCTGGCAGAAGGACATTACTCGCATGACGGAGACGATGCAGGCCGATCAGAAGGCGGTGCTGACCGCTTCGACCGGCGGCAACGCGCTCGACCCCAATGTGATCGCGCTAGGCAGCACGCCGATGGCGCGCCCGGGCCGGCCGGAGGAAGTGGGAGAGCTGATCGTGTTCCTCGCCTCAGACATGTCGAGCTACATCACCGGGCAGGAACATGTCGTCGATGGTGGGCTGACTGCACGCTAGACAATGCCGCTGGCTCGGAGCCTTGCGACCTGATCGGGGGTGAGGTCGAGAAGCTCTGTCAGCACTTCTTCCGTGTGAGAACCGAGCGTGTCGGGGCCTGCCCAGCGGGCCTTGCCGGGCGTGGCGGAGAGTTTCGGGAAGACATTCTGCTGGCGGATGCCGGGCCAGCGGTCACTGTGAACCTCGACGAGCGTTTCGCGGGCGGCATAGTGCGGATCGGTGAGCATATCGGGGGCGCGGTAGACCTTGCCGACAGGCACACCGTTTTCGATCATGATGCGTTCGATCTCGTCGATGGTCCGGGTTGATGCCCATTGCTGGATGAGATCGTCCAGTGCTTTCTGGTTCTTGCCGCGGGCGATGTGGGACACATAGGCGGGCTCATCTTTCAGAGCGGGCTGCCCTATGGCATCGCACAGCCGGGCGAACACCGTGTCCTGATTGGCGGCGATGATGACCATGCCGTCAGTGCCTTCATAGATGTTCGAAGGCGCGATTCCTGGAAGGTAGGAACCCGTCCGTTCACGGATGTATCCTTCGAACTGGTATTCGGGGACGAGGCCTTCCATCACGGACAGGACGGACTCGTAGATCGTTGCATCAATGACCTGTCCCTCCCCGGTTTTCTCGCGGTGGTGCAATGCGGCAAGCGCACCAAGCGTGGCATAGAGGCCAGCAAGGCTGTCACCGAGCGAAATGCCGGCGCGCGAAGGGCGGCGGTCGGCTTCGCCCATGACATAGCGCAGACCGCCCATCGCTTCGCCGACGGACGCATATCCTGCGCGCGAGGCGTAAGGCCCGGTCTGGCCGTAGCCAGAGACACGGATCATAATCAGGCGCGGGTTGATCTTCTTGAGGTCTTCATAGCCCAGACCCCACTTTTCCAGTGTGCCGGGGCGGAAATTCTCAAGCAGGAAATCGGCTTCGGCGACAAGGCGGCGGACGATGTCCTGTCCTTCCTTCTCGCGCAGGTTTGCCGTGATACAGCGCTTGCCGCGCGCGACGACTGACCACCAGAGGGGAAAGCCTTCCCGGCCCCATTCGCGCAAGGGATCCCCCTGCCCCGGCGGCTCGACCTTGATCACATCGGCGCCGAAATCCGCGAAGATCTGCCCGCAGAACGGACCCGCGATCAGCTGGCCAAGTTCGATGACCCGGAGATCCGTAAGCGGACCGGTGCGCGGCGCAGGCATGGCATTCCTCCCAGTGCGGAATGCCGTTTCCAATCAGGAAATCACACGTCCGGCAAGCGAAGCCGCCGCGTCAGCGGGAGCTGCGTGCCTTGCCCGGGCGGCCAAAACGCGGGGTCGATGCAATGGCGGCAGCGCGCAGGTCGTCTGAAGCGTCATCGTCGAACGCGGTGACGCGCTTGTAGGTCGCAGCGTTGCGCTTCTTGAACTCGGCGAGATCCTGCACTTCCGGATGACGGTATTCGGCCGTCTCAACTCGGTTGCGGCCGAGGCGCTTGGCTTCGTAAAGCGCCCGGTCTGCGGCTTCGATGACCGCGCTGACATCCGAGCCGGCAGACAGCATGCAGTAACCAAAGCTGGCGGTGACGGTGACCTGATAGAGCCCGGTCTTGACGATCGACTCCTGGATGCGGGTGCGCAGGCGGTCGCACACGATGCGCGCCTGCTCAGAGTTCACATCGCTCAAGAGGACCACGAATTCCTCACCGCCCCAGCGGCCGAGCTTGTCGAACGGGCCGCGAAGTTCGGCATAGGCAACCTGCGCGAGATTCTTGAGGACCTGGTCGCCGGCGGCGTGGCCGTAGAGGTCGTTCACTTCCTTGAAGTGGTCGAGATCGATCACCGCGATGGCGGCGGTGCGCTGTGTGCGGCGCATGCGGCGGCATTCTTCTTCAGCAGCGCGCATGAAGAAGCGGCGATTGAGAAGGCCGGTGAGTTCGTCGGTCCAGGCGAGTGCTTCAAGCTTGCGCTTGTACATACGCTCGTGGAAATCGTGCAGCGAGGCGATGATCGCTGTCGGCATGGCGATGCAGCACGTGACGAACAGGTTCATTCGCACATAGTCGGAGACATCGTGGGGCAGACCCATCCGATAGACGATGATCGACACGATGAACGAAATCGACAGTGCCGACGCGCAGACGAGCGTGAAAAAGTTCACCGACTGCAGTATGTCCCGGGTTGAATGGCGCATTCTCGCGTTCCTCTGTTCCTGCCGTATCTACGACAGGAAAATTGAGCCCATGCTCAATTCAGGTCCGCATTTGCGCAGGGCGGCGCGAGAATTGGTTAACCTTTTCCGGCCGCAGCCACGTCAGTTCAGCACCCACCGCCCGTCGATGGCCCGCAATTCTGCCGGGCCAATCCAGTCGGAATGGGCCACACGGATGGAGTGGATGGTTGCCAGGACTTCGCGCCGCCAGTGATCCAGAAAAGCATTCAGGCGCGGAAAAACCGGAGCGGTGTCGATGGTTTGCCAGACAAAGCTCTGAAGCAGGCTGCGATGGTCGGGCATGTGGTAGAGGATTTCCGTGGTCAGCAGGCCGCCGCCCATGAGGCGGGCCTGAAAATCGCGGTCAACGGGCATTGCTGTCTCCTTTCATCCCTGAGGACATCCACAGTGTGCAGACAGCGTTATGAAGCTTTGATGAATATGCAATAGTTTCAATTGGTTAGCATCGATCAAGTCCGAGTGCTGCCACGACCCCGGCCGCCGCGCGCAGAAGGGCGTTCCGGGGAGGTTGACGGGCCCTCAGGGAGGTACTATTTCCGGCGCATCGTTAGCAGTCTGCTCGGGTGAGTGCTAACTTTTGGGCGCACCCCTCCTGCTGGCGACCAGTTCAACCCCTAGACCCGAGGTTTAGCTATGATCGAAGAGGCAGTCAGAATGAAACTTCGCCCCCTGCATGACCGCGTCGTTGTGCGCCGCGTCAAGGAAGAAGAGAAGACCAAAGGCGGGATCATCATTCCCGACAACGCCAAGGAAAAGCCGCAGGAAGGCGTTGTGGTCGCCGTTGGCGCCGGCGCATTCGGCGATGACAACGAACGCATCCCGCTGGACGTCAAGAAAGGCGACCGTATCCTGTTCGGCAAATGGTCCGGCACCGAAGTAAAAGTCGACGGTGAAGACCTGCTGATCATGAAAGAAAGCGACATCATGGGCGTGCTGGAGAAGTAAGTCTCCGCCCCGCTTTCCAAATCCAACAGACTTCAAGAGGTAACAGACAATGGCTGCAAAGCATGTAGTTTTTGGTGCTGACGCCCGCGAGAAAATGCTCCGCGGTGTCGACATCCTGGCAAACGCCGTGAAAGTGACGCTCGGCCCGAAAGGCCGCAACGTCGTCATCGAGAAATCCTTCGGCGCCCCGCGCACGACGAAAGACGGCGTGACCGTCGCCAAGGAAATCGAACTCGAAGACAAGCTCGAGAACATGGGTGCCCAGATGCTGCGCGAAGTGGCATCGAAAGCCAACGACACTGCCGGTGACGGCACCACGACGGCAACCGTTCTCGCCCAGGCCATCGTTCGCGAAGGCATGAAGCGCGTTGCCGCAGGCATGAACCCGATGGACCTGAAGCGCGGCATCGACAAAGCCGTCGCCGAAGTGATCAGCGACCTGAAGCATCACTCCAAGAAAGTAAAAACGAACGAAGAGATTGCCCAGGTCGGCACCATCTCTGCCAATGGCGAAGTCGAAATCGGCGCCATGATCGCTGAAGCGATGGCGAAAGTCGGCAACGAAGGCGTCATCACGGTTGAAGAAGCCAAGGCGCTCGAAACCGAACTCGACGTCGTTGAAGGCATGCAGTTCGACCGCGGCTATATCAGCCCCTACTTCATCACCAACGCCGACAAGATGACGGTTGAACTCGAGGATGCGCTCATCCTTCTGCACGAGTCGAAGCTGTCGAGCCTGCAGCCGCTGCTGCCGATCCTCGAGTCTGTGGTTCAGTCGCAAAAGCCGCTGCTGATCATCGCGGAAGACGTTGATGGCGAAGCGCTCGCAACCCTCGTCGTCAACAAGCTGCGCGGCGGCCTGCGCATTGCAGCCGTGAAAGCACCGGGCTTCGGCGACCGCCGCAAAGCCATGCTGCAGGACATCGCTGTTCTCACGGGCGGCCAGGTCATCTCCGAAGACCTCGGCATCAAGCTCGAGAACGTTGGCATGGAAATGCTCGGCAAAGCCAAGCGCGTGTCGATCGACAAGGACAACACGACCATCGTCGACGGCGCCGGCAAGAAGAAAGACATCGAAGCCCGCGTTTCGCAGATCCGCAAGCAGATCGATGACACCTCGTCCGACTATGACCGTGAGAAGCTCCAGGAGCGTCTTGCGAAACTGGCCGGCGGCGTTGCCGTGATCAAGGTTGGCGGCGCAACCGAAGTCGAAGTGAAAGAGAAGAAAGACCGCGTCGACGACGCCCTCAACGCGACCCGCGCGGCCGTGGAAGAAGGCATCGTTCCGGGCGGCGGCGTGGCCCTGCTGCGCGCTTCGAAAAACATCGACGTCGTCGGCGCCAATGACGACGAGAAAGCCGGCATCGACATCGTGCGCAAGGCGCTGGAAGCTCCGCTTCGCCAGATCGCCGAGAACGCAGGCGTCGAAGGCTCGGTGGTCGTCAACACGATCCTGACCAACAAGTCGCGTACGTTCGGCTTCAATGCCCAGACCGAAGAGTATGGCGACCTCGTTGCCATGGGCGTCATCGACCCGGCCAAGGTTGTCCGTTCGGCCCTGCAGAACGCCGCCTCGGTGGCCAGCCTGCTGATCACGACGGAAGCCGGCATTGCCGAAGCGCCGAAGAAAGACTCGGCCGGCGGCGGCGGAATGCCTGGCGGCATGGGCGGTATGGGCGGCATGGACTTCTAAGTCCCGCCCTTCGCTCTTCGCGAAAAACAGCGGCCCTCCGGAGCGATCCGGGGGGCCGTTTCCTTTGGGTCACGATTGCTGCTCAGCTCCCGCGCCCGTAAACATTGGTCAAAATTGACCGGCGGAGGAAATAATGGACTGGAATTTCGGTGACATGCTGGACGCCGTGGGCGCCGCACTCGGCCCGGACGATCTTGCCCTCGCGCATGGTGACCGGAAGATCTACTGGCCGGACTTCACCGCCCGCACCAACCGGCTCGCCCGCGCCTTCCTGAACCTCGGCGCAAAGCGTGGCGACAAGGCTGGCTTCTACATGCGCAACCAACCGGAATACATGGAGGCGATGGCCGCCTGTTTCAAAGCCAGCCTGTCGCCGGTGAACGTGAACTATCGCTATCTCGACGACGAACTCGTTTACATCATCGACAATTCGGACTCGACGGTCGTGTTCTTCGATGTCGAGTTTTCCGCCGAAGTCGAACGCGTGCGCCAACGGCTGCCACGCGTAGTCGCCTGGGTACAGATCGGCGTTGGTGAGGCGCTGCCCTTCGCACAGGACTACGAGACGCTGGCAACAACTGGTGATGCGTCTTCCCTTCAAGGCAAACGCTCCGGCGACGATATATTCCTTCTCTACACCGGTGGGACGACGGGGCTGCCTAAGGGGGTGATGTGGACGCATAATATCTGGCGGGAAGCCAGCATGGAGGGTGTGCGCAAGCTGGGCGGGCCGGTGCCGGAGACGATGGCGGAGCATGTGCAGAATGCCCTGACTGTGGGCCGTTTCTCGCGCCAGCTGCCGGCTTGTCCGCTGATGCATGGCACCGGGTGGTTCACGGCGATGGGCGCAATGCTGAATGGCGGGGCGGTGATAACGCTCACGGAGAAGTCCAGATTCAGTCCAGACAACTTGTGGACTACCGTGCATGAAAACGGCGTGACCTCGATGGCGATTGTCGGCGATGCGTTCGCCAAGCCGATGCTGCAGGCGCTGGAGGAAAATCCCGGCAAGTGGAACCTTTCGAGCGTTCTCAACATCGTGTCCTCGGGTGTCATGTGGAGCGCCGAGGTGAAGCAGGGACTGCTGAAGCATATTCCGCAGACAGCGCTGACGGACAGTTTCGGCGCCTCCGAAGCGGTCGGGTTCGGCACGTCGATCACGACGGCAGAGGGCGGCACGCAGACCTCGAAGTTCGAGATTGGCGGCAGCTGCAAGGTGTTCACCGAGGATGACCGCGAAGTGGTGCCCGGCAGCGGTGTGCCGGGCTTTATCGCGCGCGGCGGCGCTGTGCCGCTCGGCTATTACAAGGACCCCGAGAAGACCGCGAAGACCTACAAGACGATCAACGGCATGCGCTACGCCATTCCGGGTGACTGGTGCACAGTGGAAGTGGACGGAACCATCACGCTGCTCGGGCGAGGATCAAACTGCATCAATACGGCCGGCGAGAAAGTCTATCCCGAAGAGGTCGAGGAAGCGCTGAAGGCGCATGCGGCGGTGAGTGATGCACTGGTCGTTGGTGTGCCAGATGACAAATGGGGACAGGCGGTGACAGCGGTCGTGTCGCTCGATGGTACGGCGACGGAAGATGAGCTGCGCGCGTTCGTTCAAAGCAAGCTCGCCCGCTACAAGGCGCCCAAGCGCATCCTGTTCAAGGACAATCTGGGCCGCGCGCCGAATGGCAAGGCAGACTACAAGTCGATCAAGGCATTCGCGCTGAAGGAACTTGGCCTTTAGCGGTGGTTACTTCGCCGCCCCCCGGCGGACGGTGCGGAACACGGCGTGTGCGAGAGCGGCGAGGCCACCGTCTTCTTTCACGATGCGGGCGCTGACATGGACGAAGTCACCGTCGATGGAGGTGACTTCCGGATGCGCTTCGAGCCATTCGCCTTCGCGGACGATTTCCATGAACTCGAGCGTGAGCTTGATAGTCACCGACATTTTCTGCGTGGCAGAGAACACCGCCCAGGCGAGCGCGCTGTCTGCGAAAGCGGAGACCATGCCTCCATGGAGGAAGCCCATGCCGTTGCAATGGCGGTCGAGCACCCAGATGCCCGTGCGGATATCGCCGGGCGCGGTGGCGCGGTAACTGGGGCCGTTATGGATCGTGAACTTGCCGCGCGATGGCGTGAGGGCAAAGCCTGGACGTGGCTCGCGTGCCGGCAAGGCCGTATCAGCCACCGGAGGCGCTGAAGATCGGATGCTTGACGATGTCGCCGGGTACGATGCCGAGTTCGCGGGCACGTCCACCGGGCAGTTCCAGCACAGCCCGCACCGGCACACCGGGGCCAAGCGACCGGGTAGAGCGCGGGACGGCGTTGCGAGCAATCGCGACGACCCTACCGGTTTCGTCCATGAACAGCATGTCGAGCGGGATCAGCGTATTCTTCATCCACATCGACGCCGGGCGGCTCTGACCGAAATCGAACAGCATGCCGGCATCCGGGGCGAGGCTTTCCCGGAACATCAGGCCCTGCTGGATTTCCTCGGGCGTCGAGGCGATCTCCACCGTGAAGGCGTGGGTCTTTTCGCCGGACGTGATCGTCAGCGGCGTGACCGGGAGCTGGGCGGCGGCAAGCTGCACAAGGAAGGCAGCGGCGGCGATGAAGGCGGCGAAGAAGCGGGTCATGGCGAGAGGAATAGAGGGCCAAGGCGCCAGCGGCAAGCGCCTGCTGGCTGTTCAGCGCTTCGGACGCACCGCCGAGATATGCTCGCCCTTGGCACCGGTTTCGATGATGACCTCGATTTCGGTGCCGGGCTCGATCTCCTCGTACCCTGCCTTCCGCAGGGCCACGGCGTGCACGAAGATGTCTTCCTCGCTGCCCGGCCGGCGCACGAAACCGTAGCCCTTGGCCCGGTTGAACCATTTCAGCGACACGGGCTCATAATCCGGACGCTCGCCCTTTTCCTTCGCGATTGCCGCGCGGGGGCGCTCCATCTCGATGATATGCACGGTCTGCCAGCCGCGCTGGCGCTGGACCGCGTCACACACGATCTTGGCGCCTTCGTCAGCTGTGGCTTCGCCATATTCGCGCAGACAGGAGATGTGCACCATGACATCGCCCGACAGCGTGGAATCCGAAGTGGATTCCGCGACAATGAAGCCATAGCCCTTGGCGCTGTCGAACCATTTGATGTGGCCGATCACCCGCACGACCGGTTCGGCCGCGGGTGGGTCGGATTCAGTCTTAGCGGCAGTGTTCGTCATCAACCCAATTCCCCTGTCGCAAACCTAGTGCGGGGCGATGCACTTGTCACGCGAAGTTCACAAGCCCGAAACGATTCGGGGCCTCTTACACAGCAGGATGCGGCAATTTTGGGGCAGGTAACCTGGCAGTCCCTAGGGGAATCGAACCCCTCTTTTCAGGTTGAAAACCTGACGTCCTAACCGATAGACGAAGGGACCGCACCGGTTTGAGAGGCGCGATATAGCGGGCGATTCAGGGGAGCGCAACCCACCTGGTGGCGATTGATTCAGTTGACCTGCAGCGCTGCCACGTCCGCGATTTCCAGCTGCACGCGCTCCCGGCCGTTCCATGTGTCACACTTCAGGCGCCCGACCAGGCTGAAGCGCCCGCCCTGCCGCAGGACCTGGCCAATGGGCTGGTCCTCGGCGCGCCAGGCGACACAGTCGATCCGGCCCGAGGCATCTTCGGCAACAAACCGCAGATGATTGACGCCGATGCGGCGCAGGCCCGTGATCGACACATCCTGCAGCAGGAAGACCGGTTCCGGCGCGCCGACGCCGAACGGGCCAAGCGTCGCGATCCGGGCCACGAGCACCGGAGTCGCGGCCCCGGGCGCAAGAAGCGCATCGATATCCAGCTGCAAGGCAGCGTCACGCTCGGCTGCGAAGGCGGACATGTGGTCCAGCATCCAGGCGTCGAAGCCTTCGAGCTGGCCAGGGTCCATGCTGAGGCCGCCCGCCATCGCATGACCGCCGCCTGAGAGGATGATCCCCTGCCGTGCGGCCTCGGATATGGCGGCGCCGAGATTGACGCCCCGGACCGAACGGCCGGACCCCTTGGCGACAGGGCCGAGGCCATCGCCCCAACCGATCACGATGCTCGGCAGGTGGAACCGGTCCTTCAGACGCCCGGCCACGATGCCGATGACGCCCGGATGCCATCCCTCGCCGGCCGCGATCAGCACGCCGCGATCAGGGTTGGACTCGAGCGCGCGTTCGGCCTGCGCAGTAGCGGCGTCAAGGATGGCCGTTTCGAGCGCTTTGCGTTCATCATTCAGGGCGTGGAGACGTTCGGCGAGGTCGATGGCTTCAGCCCGGTCGTCGGTGGCGAGGAGCTTGGCAGCGAGCCACGGATCGCCGACGCGGCCGCCCGCGTTGAGGCGCGGGCCAAGGATGAAAGTGGCATGGTAGACGCTCTCGACCCGGCCGATTCCGGATACGTCCGCGAGGGCGCGCAGGCCGGGGTTCTGGTCGCGCGACATCATGGAGAGCCCCTGGCGCACGAAGGCGCGGTTGACGCCCGTGAGGGGCGCCATGTCGCAAAGCGTGCCGAGGGCGCAGAGATCCAGCAGCGGCAGAATATCCGGCAAGCCCGCTGGTGGCGCGATGCCCCGTTCGCGGGCGAGGCGGTTCATGGCGGCGACGAAAACGTAGACGACGCCTGCTGCAGCAAGGTGGCCCTGCCCCGAATTGCAATCGGGCCGGTTCGGATTGACGAGAGCGGCCGCATTGGGGGCTGGGCCGCTCATCAGGTGGTGGTCGATTACAACAATCGGCAGGCCGATGGCGTTGGCCTCGTCCAGCGCCTGCACGGCTGCGGCGCCACAATCGACCGTTATGACGAGTTCGGCGCCATTCGATTTCAGGTAGCGGAAGGCGGCAGGCGACGGGCCGTAGCCTTCTTCCAGCCGGTCTGGAACATAGAGCCCGAGATCACGGCCCCACGCGCGGAAGTAGCGTGCGAGGATGGCGGAGGAGGTGCCGCCATCGACGTCGTAGTCGGCGAAGACCACGACTTTCCGGCCGTCGAGGATGGCGTCGAGAACAATGCCGGCGGCCTTGTCCATGTCGGCAAAGCTGCTGGGATCAGGGAAATATTCGCGCAGCGTCGGCGCCAGGAATCCGGCGGCATCGGCCGGCTCGATGCCACGGGCCGCCATCAGCCGGGCGAGAAGGTCGATTCCGCCTGTGACGGGCAACAGGGCCTGCACCCGGCGCGGGTCTGCCTCGATCAGCTTCCAGCGCCGTCCGCTGGCCGAAATGGGCGGCAGGCCTGTCGCTTCCGGGCTGGGAATCTTTGCGGCGCGGGTCATGTGGAGTGCCTCGAATCGGGAGGAGAGTAGCCCGGGATGGGGGGTGACCGGAAGGCTGCGGCAACCGTTGCGCCGCTGCAGGCTGGCGCGCGGCGCCTTCTGCCCCTATTGGCTTGCGAAGACGACAGGAGAGCCGGCGATGATTCCCCGTTACACCCGCCCGGAAATGGCTGCGATCTGGACCCCGGACAGCCGGTTCGGCATCTGGCTGGAGATCGAGACACTGGCCGCTGAAGCAATGGAAGAGCTCGGCATCGTACCGAAGGGCGTGGTGAAAGCGGTGCGGGAACGCGCGGCGTTTGATGTCGACCGGATCGACGAGATCGAGCGCGAAGTAAAACATGATGTCATCGCCTTCCTGACCAATGTGGCGGAGCATGTGGGCGAGGAGGCGCGCTTCCTGCATCTTGGCATGACGTCTTCGGATGTGCTCGACACTTGCCTGAACGTGCAGCTGGTAAGGGCGGCGGACCTGCTGCTCGGCGGGATCGACCGGGTTCTTGCGGCGCTGGAGAAGCGTGCGTGGGAGTTCAAGTACACGCCGACCATCGGGCGCAGCCACGGCATCCATGCTGAGCCGACGACCTTCGGCATCAAGCTCGCGACTTTCCATGCTGAGTTCCAGCGCGCGCGGGCGCGGCTGGTGATGGCGAAGGAAGATGTGTCGACCTGCGCAATTTCGGGCGCGGTGGGCACGTTCGCGAACATTGACCCGAAGATTGAAGCGCATGTTGCGGCGAAACTGGGACTGCAGGTGGAGCCTGTCTCCACACAGGTGATCCCGCGCGACCGGCATGCGATGTATTTTGCGGTGCTGGGCGTTGTCGCCTCTTCCGTTGAGCGGCTTGCGACCGAAGTGCGCCATCTTCAGCGTACGGAAGTTCTGGAAGCGGAGGAGTATTTCTCCGCCGGCCAGAAAGGCTCCTCCGCCATGCCGCACAAGCGTAACCCGGTACTGACGGAAAACCTGACAGGTCTTGCCCGTCTGGTCCGATCTGCCGTGACACCTGCGCTGGAAAACGTTGCGTTGTGGCATGAGCGGGATATCTCCCACTCCTCCGTTGAACGCGGGATCGGGCCGGATGCTACCATCCATCTCGACTTTGCGCTGCACCGGCTGGCCGGTGTGATCGAGAACCTCGTCGTTTATCCGGACAACATGCTCAAGACGCTGAACAGCATGGGCGGGCTGCACAACTCGCAGCGCATTCTTCTGGCCCTGGTCGAGAAAGGCGAGAGCCGCGAGAATGCCTATCGCCTCGTGCAGCGCAATGCGATGCGGACCTGGCAGAAGGAGGGCGACCTCGCGGACCTTTTGAAAGCCGATGCCGACGTGACGGGGCGTCTGACCCCGGCAGAAATCGATGCATTGTTCGACCTTGAATACCATTTCAAGCATGTCGACACGATCTTTGCCCGGGTTTTCGGCAAGGCTTGAAGCAGGGTGCATTGACGCCCGGTCTCGCCGCGCCAAGATGGCGGGAAACACGAAACTGTCCCCACGCAAGAAGAGAGAGCAAATGAAGAAACTGATCCTGGCTGTCCCGGCCATGCTGCTTGCGGCCTGCGCCTCGAATGGCGCGCCCATGCCCACACCTGAGGTGGCCGCCGCGCCTGTCTCCGAAGCGCGCCAACTGCATGAGCGCCTGATGGTGCTCGATACCCACCTCGACACGCCGGCCTTCTTCCATTCGCCCACCTACACGTTTTCCAATCGCGGAGATTTCGACAAGGATGGCACCCAAGTTGACCTGCCGCGCATGAATGAAGGCGGTCTTGATGGAGGGTTCTGGGTTATCTACACGCCGCAGGGGCCGCTGGATGACGCCTCCGTATATGCGGCGCGCACCTCTGCGGTGCTGCGCCAGATGGCCATCCGTGAATTTGCCGCGAAATATTCGGACGACGTGGAACTCGCCTTCACGGCTGCAGATGCCGAGCGTATCAACGCTGCCGGCAAGAAGGTTGTTTTCCAGAGCATGGAAAACTCCTACCCGCTGGGCAACGATGTCTCGATGCTCGAGACGTTCTATGTGGCCGGCCTCAGGATGATTGCACCCGTCCACTTCGCCAACAATCAGTATGCGGACAGCACGACGGATGTTGGTCCGGCCTTTGGCGGCCTCAGCCCGCTGGGCGAAGAGCTTGTGCGCGAAGCCAACCGGCTTGGCCTGATCCTTGATGGCTCGCATGCGTCCGATGACACATTGCGCGACATGCTGGCGCTCTCCACGACGCCGATCATTCTCTCGCATTCCGGCCCGAAAGCGATTTATGACCACCCACGCAACCTGCCGGACGACCTGATCGAAGCCGTCGCGGCCGGGGGCGGTGTCATCCAGATCAATGCGCTCGGCGCTTATCTGGAATTGCTGACGGCAACATCGGAGCGCACGGCGGCGCTGGCAGCCCTGCAGGAGCAATTCGGTGGCAATCTCAGCGCCCTGACACC
>NZ_JBKBXB010000007.1:0-89102 GCF_046313975.1 Hyphomonas sp.
CGCCTGTCGCTCGTGCATGTGGGGAGCCTCGCTCCCGACGCGCTCGCCACACCTCAAACCATGGACTATGAAAGGGCCAGACTCTCGAAATGAATGAGGGACCCGAGGGTCTCAGGTCACACACAATATATTCAGAATTCATATTATATTTTTTCCCTCAAAGCAGGATCATTTGCCCCGCCCTGGCCGCCCCCGTATCTCGACCGGCATCCACGAGTCGAAGACGCTGGCCCTCTACAATGCTGGGCGAGCCCTGCTGGCGGCGCGGGACCATGAAGCCTTCTCGGTCGCGCAGATCGCCAAGCAGGGGCGATGCTCTGTCGGCGCGTTCTATGTGCGCTTCCCGGACAAGACGGCCTTCCTGTCTTTCGTGATCGGTCACAGCTTTGATTTCGCGGCGCGGTCATTTGCTGACACGCTGGCACATGGTGGGATCAGCGTGACGGGTGTTCCGGCCAAGGCGCAACTCGCGGTTTCGCGTCTGGCTGAACAGTTCGCCGATCCGGAATTTGCCGGAGCCCTGCGCGCGGCGGTGAAGCTGGGATTTGCCGAGCCTCACTGCCGCGTTCCGTTCGATCTGTACAAAACGGCCATTGCGGATCATGTCACAGACTGGCTTGCGGATGGCCGCACTCGGCATGAGGCCCAAATCGAGGCCGCATTGCACATCATCCTCGGAGCGCTGACAGATGCAGCGCTCTCTGAGGATGGCGCAGTTTCGCTGAAGTCGAACGCGCTGCAAAACGCACTGGGTTTCCTGTTGCAGAATGCGGCCTCCGGCGCGTTCAAATCCGGCCGCAGTTTCGGGCGTCCAAAGCCTTCAAAAACGGCGCACCAAAAAACGCTGCCGGTTTCTGCGCTCAAAAAACCTCCGGAATCGGCAAGAGAACGCCCTTCAAAAATGCCCGCCCCCAAGCCTGCGCAGCAAAAATCCCTGCCCGCTTCCCCTGCCCGCCGCATCCGGAAAGTCTGAGCCCGGGGTCCGGCACAAGGTTCGCATGCCGGAAGGGGAGAAGTGCGAAAGGTGGCTTGCCGTGCCGGACACGAACAAAACTGAGTCTGGGAAATTCCCGGACGCCTTCCTGCGGGACCTTGGCGACCGCTTCGGGTTTGATGCGTTCCGGCCCGATCTGCGCCAGGAACTCGATTACATCGCCCGGCGCTACAAGCGTGATGTGAGGCTGTTTGACTCGGCAGAGGATCAGAAAGCGGAACGGCTCAGGTACGGTGTGTTGCGGGAGCAGATCGAAGCCCTCCAGCAGATGCTGGCTTCGCCTGAGTATGCAGACTTCGGCTCAGAGATTTTCCTCACACTGCGAACAGCGATGCCGGACACTCAGGTTAGCGGGTTAAGCCAGCTTCCGGCTGCGAACGGAGCAGCGGGCGAACACATCCTGCAATTGCTGGAACGCTTGCTGCAGTTGTCAGCCGCAACGGCTGCTAATGTTGAACAGCGCAATGCTCCGGGTATGGGGCGCAGACCCGATTACGCGCTGGAATGCCTTGTGCGGAACATTGCTTATCTCTGGAAAGATGTCCTGCAGCGGCCATTCCGGCTGGATTATCACAAAGGAAGCGTCCTTACGCAGGCTGCAGAGTTTGTCATTGCGGTTGCGGGCTTAGTTGCGCCGGATGTTCCGCAAACACGGCTGATTACAGCAATGCGGACAATTATCCGGGAACAGAACTTTGTACCGCCGGTAAAATAGTAATCTCGCAGCTTACCGGGCTTGTCTGCCTTATGCTCACAGAAATGCCCCTCGCTGCGGACAGGCCATTCCTGCCAGCGCATTCAAATGCGCCGCCCGTCCGGCTGTGCTGCTCTTGGCCCGGCAAGCCGGGGCATGTCGCCCCTGCACGGGAGGCAGCAATCCGGTGCGCAAGCTAGGAGATCAGAGACAGGCGAAACGGCGCCCGGCGAATGACAATGCCGGGTCGCGCCGCGTTGTCTCATTGCTTGGGCCGGACCTGCCCATCACCGAAGCCGAGTTGCAGCTTGTTGAAGTCTGGCTCTCCGGTATCATCGCCTCACTGGCGGGGGCAGAAGGCACCCTGCGGGACAAAAGCAATAGCGGGTGATCACCATGAAGCGTGCGGCGATCTATGCGCGGGTCTCGACCGGCAAGCAGGCAGCAGGCGAACTCTCCCTTCCCGATCAGGTGAACCAGTGTGAGGGGTTCGCGAAGGCGAAGGGCTTCGAACTTGCGGAGCAATTTGTGGATCGCGGCGTCTCGGCCCGCTCCGACAAGCGGGCCGAGTTCCAGCGGATGATCAACCTGGCGCTCAGCCCACACCGCCCGTTCGACGTGATCCTTGTTCACAGCCAATCGCGCCTGTTCCGCAATACCCGCGATCTCCTGATCTATCAGGGCAAGCTGGCGGAAGCCGGTGTTTCGCTGGTTTCGATCACGCAGGACCTTGGAGAAGGCGAAACCGCAGACGTGCTGCGCACGGTGGTGGGCGCCCTGGATGAATACCAATCCAACGAAACCGCCAAGCATGTCGCCCGCTCGATGATCGAGAATGCAAAGCAAGGCTACTGGAATGGGGCCTCAGCCCCGTTCGGCTATCGCACTTATGCCGCCGAAACACGCGGCGCCCGGATCAAGAAAAAGATCGAGACCGATCCGGCGGAGGCCGAAATCGTCCGGCTGGTATTCCGGCTCTATGTGCAGGGCGATGGCCAATCCGGCCCGATGGGGGTCAAGCGGATCGTCTCTCACCTAAACTCTGCTGGATACCGCAACCGGCGCACTCAGCCGTTCCGGGTCCAATTTATCGACAAGATTCTGCGTAACACGGCTTATATCGGCGAGCATTGGTTCAACCGCACGAACTCCCGGCGCAAGACCGAGCGCCCGAAATCGGAATGGGTGCCCTTTGAGATACCCCGGATCATCGATGATGCCCTCTTCTATGAAGCGCAGTCCAAGCTCGACCGGCAGCACCCGCTGAAAACGCCTCCTCGCATTGTCACCAGCGATGTGCTGCTGACTTCCGTTGCCGTCTGTGCGGACTGCGGCGCGCCGATGCGCAAGCTGACAGGCAAGTCAGGCCGGTATTAGTATTACCGTTGTTCGCGCAAAGCCGACTCGGGTGCTTCGGCCTGCAAAGGCAGTGCGATCCCGATGGCAGAGCTGGACGGCATCGTTCTGGACGCCATCGAAGACAAAATCCTCGAACCCAGGCGGCTCAAGAAACTGACCGAAACGCTTGTCAGCCGGGCCAGCGACCGTGCGGGAGCGCTGAACTCAAGGCGAAAGGCTCTGGAAGGGGAAAAGCAGAAAGCCAGGGCACAGGTGACGGAACTCTACCGGCAGATCGGCACAGGCGCGCTCGCGATGGAGGCCACCCTCTCCGCGCACATCAAGGGCCTGCAGGAAAAGGTCGAAACACTCACCCGGCAGATCGCGTTCCTGGATGCCGAGAGGACTTCGCCGGTTGAAGCCCTCTCAGATGAAGCAGTCGCCGGGTTCGGGAAGGCTGTTTCAGCCGCGCTCCGGAATCCTACGAATCGCGGGTTCGCCCGCGCCTATGTGCAGGCCCTCGTCAGCCGCATCGAAGTGTCAGAGCGCGAAATCCGGATCAGCGGCCCGAAAGCCGCAATTGCCCGCAGCGCCGCCCTGTTTGCATCGAGAGGGGAACTGGTGCCCGGCTCTGCACAAAAATGGTGTGCCCAGCAGGATTCGAACCTGCGACCTACTGATTAAAAGTCAGTTGCTCTACCGACTGAGCTATGGGCACGGACCGGGGGCCGGAATCGACCGAAGCGGCCATTTAGGCTGCGCGAAGGGGCCGGTCAACACCTGCCTGCATGGCGTGGCTTGATGATGCCACTTTTTTGGCGTTCCCTTTGACCATGAAAGCAATTTTCCTCTCTCTCGCCGCGCTCCTGGCCCTTGCCGGGTGCGCCAGCCGGGGCTCTGGTGAAGACTCTCTCGGACAGAATGTCGGCCAGGCGGCTGGCAGCGCGACCGCCCAGACCCGGCAGGGCCTCGGCGACGCGGCCCTCTCCCCCCTCGAAGACCTGAACCTTCGCCGCCGCGAAATTCCGCCCCTGCTGGCTGCCATGGCCAACCCTTACGATGTGCCAGCTGATCTCAGCTGCGGCGCCATCGACCTGATGATCGCGGAGCTGGACGGTGTGCTCGGACCGGATTGGGACGCGCCCCAGCCCGATGAGCGGCTGCGGACGGAAGTGCTTGCGGATGAAGCGGCCAATGCTGCGCTTGGCGCGGTGGAGTCCGGTGTGACCGGCTGGATTCCATTCCGGGGTCTCATCCGCAAGGCAACCGGCGCTGAAAGCCATGAGAAGAAATACAACCGCGCCTTCAAGATCGGCGCCCAGCGGCGGACCTACCTGAAAGGCTATGGCCTTGCCAAAGGCTGCCCGGCACCTGCGCGCCCGGATTTCGTAACGCTGCATGCGCACGACGACGAAACGATTATCTACAAGCAAGACTCGCCGGATGACGTTGAGCCGGAAGAAGCGGCGACGGACTAGGCCTGCTTCGCCGCAGAGCGCGTTGATGCCCAGCGCTCCGAAAGCTCTGCCCGCAGTGCTTCGAACCGGCCCTCGGCAATCGCCGTGCGGATCTCCTGCATCAGCGCCTGGAAGAAGGCCGTGTTGTGCCAGGAAAGCACCATCGGGGCGAGATATTCTCCGGCCTTGAACAGGTGGTGCAGGTAGGCGCGCGAATATTCGCGGCTTGCCGGGCAATTGACCGCTTCGTCGATGGGCGAGGTATCTTCCGCGAAGCGCGCATTGGTGAGGTTGATCGGCCCGTCCCAGGTCCAGGCCTGACCATGCCGGCCGGAGCGCGTCGGCAGGACGCAGTCGAACATGTCGATGCCGCGCGCAACGCTCTCGACGAGATCTATCGGCTTGCCGACACCCATGACATAGCGGGGCAGATGGTCCGGCAGGTTCGGCACGGTGAAATCGATGGTCTCGCACATCTGCTGGTGGCCTTCGCCGACCGCCAGGCCGCCGAGCGCGATGCCGCCGAAGCCCTGCGCGACAACGCCCTTCGCAGAGCGCTCGCGCAGCGCCGGATAGTTCGATCCCTGAATGATTCCGAACAGGGTCTGGTGCTCGCGCGCTCCGAAAGCCTCAAGACTGCGCTCGCCCCAACGCAGGGAGAGTTCGAGGCTGCGCTCGGCCTCTTCGGGCGTGCAGGGAAAGTTCGTGCACTCGTCCAGCTGCATGGAAATGTCGGCGCCGAGGAGGTCGGCCTGAATTTCGATCGAACGGGCGGGCGTCAGCCGGTGTGTGGAGCCATCGATGTGGCTCTGGAAGGTCACGCCGTCGGCGTCCATCTTGCGTAGCTGTGCTAGTGACCAGACCTGGAAGCCGCCGCTGTCGGTCAGCACCGGGCCGGACCATTTCGCAAAGGCGTGCAGGCCGCCGAGCTTCTTCAGCCGCTCCGCGCCGGGGCGCAGCATCAGGTGATAGGTGTTGCCAAGGATGATGTCGGCGCCTGCGGCCCTCACCTGATCCATGTACAGCGCCTTCACCGTGCCAGCCGTGCCGACCGGCATGAAGGCGGGCGTGCGGATATCCCCGCGCGGCGTTTTCAGCCAGCCGGTGCGGGCCTTGCCCTCGCGCGCGCGGATTTCAAAAGGAAAAGTAGCCATGCGCCGGGGCTATAGGCGCTCGACCTTCCGAAGCCAAGCACCGGTCTCAGGCCGCCATCGCGCCCCAGGCAGCCATCAGGATGGTAAAGGCGCGCATGTCGCCTGTTGTGGTCGCGGCCATCTTGTTCATGGCGTAAGCGTAGGTGGCCTTTGCGTCCATATCGACGACGACCAGCGAGCCGCCATAGCCGCCCCAGAAGATGGTGTTCGGATTGGGGAACGGCACCGAACCGCCCGCAAGGCCGTAGCCCAGACCATAGCGAACGGGGATGCCGAGGATCTTGTCGGTGCCTTCGATCTGCAGTTCCAGCGCCTTGCGGCATCCGGCTTCTGACAGGATCTGCTTGCCGTTCGCCCAGCCGCCATTCGCCATCAGCGACTGCACCGCCGCCACAGACCGCGCATTGCCTGTGCCGCCTGCGGCCGGAATCTCCGCGCCGCGCCAGGCGCGGGTGCGGGTGTCGAGCGGATTTATGGGAGGGTTGGAGGACATGTTGGTGACAAGTTCGTCTGCTGAGCCATTGCCCAGCGTACCGCTTGCAGGCGGCGGGGTCAGGTCCGCGACCCGGTGATCCTCCGTAGACGGAAGGCCGATATGGAAGTCTGCACCAATGGGGCCAGCGATCTCTTTGCGGAACACCGTGCCGACGGTCTCGCTGGCGATACGACGGATGACTTCCCCGACCAGGTAGCCCTGCGTCATGGCGTGATAGCCGGGCGCCGTGCCGGGTTTCCAGTAAGGCGCCTGCGCGGCCAGCAGGCTCGTGGCCTTCTCCCAGTCATAGAGGTCTTCGCGCACCAGCGGCTCTTTCCAGCCGGAGAGGCCGGCGGAATGGCTCATCAACTGGGCGACGGTGACGTCCGCCTTCCCGTTGGCCGCAAACTCCGGCCAGTATTTCGCGACCGGCGCCGCAAAATCGAGTTCACCCTTGTCGGCCAGCAAGAGCGCGGTGAGCGCGGTCATCGTCTTGGTCGTCGAGTAGACGTTGACGATCGTGTCCTTCTCCCACGGGCGCGTCTGCGCTTCGTCGGCATGGCCAGCCCAGATATCGACGACCGGCTTGCCTTCCAGCTTCATGCAGAAGCAGGCGCCGTTCTCTTCGCCGTTTGCGAAGTTCGACTCGAAAGCTGCGCGCACCGCTTCAAAGCGCGGATCGACATGTCCCTGGCTGCGGACCTGGCTCATTACAATTCCTCCCGGCGGGCCCGTTCTCTCAATGGGAACGCGCTCTCGCGGGCTTTGGCCTAATTTGCGGGCGGATTGCTGGCAAGAGCGCGGACGTCTTTACCTAACGTCAGAAAGCGATCTCGACGCCGGCGAGTTCGGGCAGCTGCAGCACGATGAGGAGATCGCGCAATTCCTGCCGGGCGGCCTTGTGGCTCATCGTGAAGGCGACATTGGACGCCTGCTCTGTCAGGTCCAGCAGCGTCAGGCCGGCCGGGAAGAGTTCGCGGTAGATCACACGCTCCGAAAGGCCGGGCGCAAGGCGGAAACCGATGCGTTTGGACAGGTTCTCGAGCGCACCGCCGACGCGTTCCTTGTTGCGGGCCGCCAGCGGCGACATGCGGTTGCGCATCACC
Organism: Hyphomonas sp.; assembly: GCF_046313975.1. Lineage (GTDB taxonomy): Bacteria > Pseudomonadota > Alphaproteobacteria > Caulobacterales > Hyphomonadaceae > Hyphomonas. The sequence goes on from NZ_JBKBXB010000007.1 coordinate 7,219, forward strand.
ACCCAGTCGATCGGGCGGCGCGACGTCTGCGCCTTCTTCTTGCGGCAACCCCAGACCATCTCCGAGTAGAAACTCGGGCGCAGCACTTCCAGCGTCTGGGGGTTCACATCGCCGAGCAGGTCGAAGTCCACGAAGCTGTCATTCAGCGGCGTGATCAGCGTATCGGCATACATGTGTGCGAGGCGCGACAGGAACGTGTCGCCGCCGGGGGCATCGATGATAATGAAGTCGCACTCGCGTTTCATGCGGGCCAGTGCGGACAGGAAGCGTTCGCTCTCCTCCGCTTCAGCCTTGTCGAGATCTCGTTCCTGGCTCGCCTCGACGCGGACAATCTCCGGCATGGTGAGCTTGGCGCCGGTATTTTGCATCCAGCGCGCGCGGTTCTCGAGATAGCGGGTCAGCGAGCGCTGGCGCACGTCCAGATCGATGACGCCGACTTTCTTGCCGATGGAAAGCAGACCGACGCTCAGATGGATCGAGACCGTCGATTTGCCGGCCCCGCCCTTTTCGTTTCCGATGACAATGATGCGGGCGTCCGCCTGCTGGGCCGGGATGTCCGCCACGCCGCCGCGGCTCAAATCAGACATCCCATCGGCGGGCATTCTTTGGACTCCACTAAAAACCCGGCCTCAGGCCCGGGTCAAACCAGCAAATCACGCAACGCGTGGAAGTGATTCAATAGGCGCGGAGGGTTTCTGAAGTGTTAGCCCGCATTCGATGAAGAGGTCGTCCTCGTCGAAAGCCACGACATTTGTCAGCAGCGGAACGGGCGCAGCAGCTTCCTCGAACAGCATCGGATCCAGCACCATTCCGGCAGGCGTCGCCACCGGCGTATAGTCCGCATCGGCTTCCAGAGGCATCCGGGCAAGGCTGGTCAGCACGGCGCGCAGGCTGGCGAGCGCGCCGGATACCCGGCCATACTCGCGCTCCAGCATGTAGGCACTCGCCGAGACCGCCGATTCGCCGCGCTCGAACATCCAGCTGTCGGATGCGTCTTCCGGAAGCGCGCTGCTTCGGATGGCTTCCGGCTCGCGCACATCAACCTGTGCTTTCCGGAGGCCCAGCGTAACAGCCCCGTAGAGAGCCAGCGAACGAACGGTGTTAACGATGCGGTGTGTCATGACTAGGAAATTCCGGTCTATGGGTTAACAACCCGTTTACTTCATCCTGATGCGGGGCCGGATCAAAGTGAAATTCGTGACAGAAAAGAGTGTGGCTATCGTGCGCTCGCGTGTGGCCTTGCAGCAACAGGTGCGCGCCTGGAAAGCCGCGGGCGAGACTGTCGGATTCGTGCCCACGATGGGCGCGCTTCATGCGGGTCACATCTCGCTCGTTGAAAAGGCGAAGGAATTCGCCAGCCGTGTCGTCGTGTCCATATTCGTTAATCCGGCGCAGTTCGCACCGGGCGAAGACTTCGACACCTATCCGCGCCGCGAGGATGAAGACCTTGCCCTGCTGAAGGCTGCCGCATGCGACGCCGTTTATTTGCCGACTGTTGCAGAAATGTATCCCGATGGTTCGGTCACGGACGTTCGGGTGAACGGCATGTCGGACCTGCTCGACGGAATCTACCGGCCGCACTTCTTCTATGGGGTCGCCACCGTTGTCGCGCGCCTGTTCCTGCATGCGCAGCCGGACGTCGCGGTGTTCGGCGAGAAAGATTACCAGCAGCTGCAGATCATCCGCCGCATGGTGCGCGATCTCGGCTTTCCCGTTGAAATCATTGGCGGCGACACAAAGCGCGACGGCGATGGCCTCGCGCAGTCTTCGCGCAACCTCTACCTTTCTGCGGAAGAACGCCGCACCGCCGGCGCGCTGTTCGCGGCGCTGCACCGCGCCTCTGTGCGCCTGTCACGCGGAGCGATTCCCTCTGAGGTGCTGGACGAAGCGCGCGCCTTTGTGCTCACGGCGGGCTTCAAGTCTGTGGATTACATCGCACTGGTCGATCCCGGAACGCTGCAGGCCCTGCCCGCCGATTCGCCGCTGCCCGCCGGTACGGCCGCACGCCTGCTTGGCGCCGCCTGGCTCGGCCGGACCCGGCTGATCGACAATGTCAGCGTGACGCTGTGAAGTCCTTCAGCGCATCGAGGCAGCGCGTGTTGTCCGCTGCGCTGCCGACCGTAATGCGCAGCTTCGTCGGAAGACCGTAGCCCGCAATCGCCCGCACGAGGATCGCGTGATTCTTCAGATGCTGGAAGGCCGCCGCCGCCCGCTCGGCACTGCCGAATTCGCTGACAATGAAGTTAGCATGCGAAGGCGGCGTCGGCAGGCCCATCGCGTTCAGCGCCTCCGTCATCTTCGCGCGCCATTCGGTATTGTGATCGCGCGACAGTTTCAGGAAAGCTTCATCGCCGACGCTGGCAATGCCGGCAGCTGCGGCAAGCGTGTTCACATTGAACGGCCCGCGGATGCGTTGGTAGGTCTGCGCAATCGCCGCCGGCATGTAGGCCCAGCCGAGGCGCAGCGCTGCGAGGCCATAGATCTTGGAGAAGGTGCGCATCATCACGGTCGTATCCCTGCGATCCACCAGGTCGCGCAGGGCAGCTTCGTACTCTGGCCCGAGATATTCCGAGTACGCACCATCGACCACGAACAGGACATGATCTGGTAGCGCATCCTGAAGCGCCTGCAACGCCTCTACAGAAAGCATCGTGCCGGTCGGGTTGTTCGGGTTCGCTAAAAACAGAATTTTCGTCTTCGGCGAGACCGCGCCGAGGATGGCATTCACACCCGCCGTCATGTCCGTCTCCGGCGCCTTGACGACGGTTGCGCCGTGTCCGCGCGCGGACACTTCGTACATGGAGAAGGCGTGCTCGGTGAACAACACCTCGTCGCCCGGCCCGGCATAGCATTGGGTGAGCAGGTGGATGATCTCATCCGACCCTGCGGACGTGACGACGCGGCTGACATCCCGGATCCCCTTCGCCGCCGCGATGGCTGCGCGCAGCTCGCCATAGTCCGGGTCCGGATAAACTTCGAGCCCTGCCCCCGCCGCCTTGCGCACCGCCTCTATTGCCAGCGGGCTCGCGCCGAAGGGATTCTCGTTCGAGGCGAGCATCGCCACTGGCCCCGCCGCGCCATGCAGCTTGCCGCCCGGAACATAGGGTTTCGTGCGCGCGATATGGTCGAGGGGGCGGATCGTGTTCATGAGGCGGGCGATTACACCAAAGCGTAGGCGGCGAAAATGCCTTCCCGCGTGTCCTCAGCCTTTTGGGGGCGCGGTCGATTCCCGCACGACCATCCGGTGCGGCAGGACGATGGCTGTCTCCGCGCCCGGATCGGCCTTACCGAACAGCCGGCCGGCGGCTTGCGCCGCCATCTCGCGGATCGGCTGGTAGACGGTCGTCAGCGAGGGCGAGACCACAGAGGCCAGCGGCGTATCGTCAAAGCCGGCCACGGACAGGTCCTGAGGAATGCGCAGGCCCTTGCGATAAGCGACCGCCAGCACGCTTGCGGCCATGTCGTCATTGCTGGCGAAAATGGCTGTCGGCGGGTCGCTGGCAGAGAGGATCTCCTCGGCCGCACGCAGGCCAGATTCGAAATGGAAATCGCCGACAGCCACAAGGCCGGGCTCCGGCTTCAGGCCGTGCCGGGCGAGCGACGTCTGGAACCCTGCCTCGCGCAGCCGCGCCTGCGGGTGGTCGCCGGGTCCGGCGATGAACCCGATGCGGCGATGGCCGAGGCCGATCAGGTAGTCGGTGATTTCCTGCGCGGCGAGTTCGTCATCCATGCTGACATGCCCGGCCTCGCCCACCGCTTCGGAGGGCGCAAGGCGCACGAAGGCGATGCCGGCCTCGATCAGCCGCCGGATCAGCGCCAGGTCCTCGGTCAGCGGCGGCACCAGGATCACGCCGGCAAGGTCCGGCTCTCCGCGCAGGGAGACAAGCGAGTCGATCCCGCCAGTCATCTTTTCGAAGATGGCATTGAAGCCTTCGGCATTGCATCGCTGCAGCACGCCAAGCTCGATCTCGCTCGTATAGTTGCGCGAGGGGTTTGAATAATAGACCGCGATCAGCCGGCTCTGGGTGGCGCGCAGATTGCGGGCGTAGGGGTTGGCCCGGTAGCCGAGCGCCCGGACAGCTTCCATCACGCGTGCACGGGTTGGCTCGCGCACATTGGGCTCGCCGTTCAGAACGCGGCTGACCGTCTTGAAGGACACGCCGGCCTCGCGCGCCACATCAACGATGGTTGCGGGTCTGCGGTCGTGCGTATCGATGGTTGGCCCCTGCATGTTTCCTACAGCCTTTTGCCGCGGACATCGTTGACACAACCTTATGGTGTCGCCGCAAGGCGGCAAGCCCCGTTCGCAGGCGCAGGGTTAATTCTCGCGGCGTTTCTCGGGGAACAGCTGGCGCACCTTGGCCAGATAGTCGCGCGGATGGATGAAGTCGTCAGAGAACCAGACCGCGTCGTGGGAGTCGAAAATCTTCATCAGCCAATCAATCACCAGCTTCCCATGCGTCAGGCGGCGCACGCGCTCGGTATAGGTGATCCAGAAGCGGACCGGCGCCAGCTCCGGCAGGTCCAGCGGCTCGAGCCGCGGGTCGATCTGCGCCATGTAGGAGGGCAGGACGGCAATGCCGCCGCCCCTCGCGCAGGACTCGGCGATGACGGTGCCGGAATTGGTGATCAGGGCAAAGTCGACCATCTTGCGCAGTTCGCTCATCTTCGGCGCCCAGCGGTCGACCTGGTTCACATAGGACGTGTGCAGGATGCAGCGGTGCTTGTGATAGTCGAAGATGCTTTCGGGCCTGCCATGGTCGCGCAGGTAGTCCTTCGAGGCGAACCCGACATAATGCTGCACACCCAGCCGGTGCGCGATGATCTCGCGGTCACGGGGTTCCTGGAAAACAATCGCGATGTCCGCCTCACCGGCATGAAGGTCAGGCGGTTCGTCGCTGACCCTGACCTTGATCTGGACACGCGGGTACTCGCGGTGGAACTCCGTCAGCTTCGGGGCAATCCAGTATGGCCCCAGCCCGTCGCCGGTCCCGATCGTGATGGCACCCTGCACGAGTTCACCGCCCCTGGCGGTCTCGCGGTGCAGCGTGTCGGCCGCTTCTGCCATTGCCAGTGCATGACGAAGCACGAGCTTGCCGGCATCAGTCAGCTCAACCCCGCGTGTCGAACGCAGGAAGACCTGCGTGCCGATGCTGCGTTCAAGCTCGTCTATCTTCCGGCTGATGGTCGGCGGGGACTCTCCCAGCCGCGCTGCCGCAGCGCTCATGCTCGACAGTTCGGCCACAACGCGAAAAACGCGCAGTGTGTCCCAATCCAGACGGTCCGTAGACATTGAAAATCACCCGATGGCGCGCCTTCGCCGGACGCAACGTCAATCGCTGCGCCCGGTGTGAGACTTGCCATGCCCGGCGTCAACTCAAAAATGTAGATGACGCTGCGACATCATCCCAAAGTTGAGGTTCTGTAATTCTAGCGACAGAAGCTATTCGGCTGCCATGCGGCCCGACAGCATGCCGTCGAAGTAGGCGATGGTCTTGGAGAGGCCGTCGCGCAGCTGCACGGTCGGTTCCCAGCCCAGGATTTCGCGGGCCTTGGTGATGTTGGGCTGGCGCTGCTTCGGGTCGTCCTGCGGCAGCGGGCGGAACACCAGCTGCGACTTCGACCCCGTCAGGTCGATCACCTGCTCGGCCAGCTGGCGGATCGTGAATTCGCCCGGGTTGCCGATATTGATCGGGCCGGTCACGCTGTCCGGCGAGTCCATCAGCGAGATCAGGCCGCGCACCAGGTCGTCGACATAACAGAAGCTGCGCGTCTGGCTGCCATCGCCGTAAAGTGTGATGTCTTCACCTTTGAGCGCCTGAACAATGAAGTTCGAAACGACGCGCCCGTCATTCGGGTGCATGCGCGGGCCATAGGTGTTGAAGATGCGGGCCACCTTGATGCGCAGCTTGTGTTGACGGTGATAGTCGAAGAACAGCGTCTCGGCGCAGCGCTTGCCCTCGTCATAGCACGAGCGCGGGCCGATCGGGTTGACGTTGCCCCAGTATTCTTCCGGCTGCGGATGGATGTTCGGGTCGCCGTACACTTCCGAGGTCGAGGCCTGCAGGATCTTCGCCTTCACGCGCTTGGCGAGGCCGAGCATGTTGATGGCGCCGTGCACACTGGTCTTGGTCGTCTGCACGGGATCGAACTGGTAGTGGATCGGGCTTGCCGGGCAGGCCATGTTGTATATCTCGTCGACCTCGACATAGAGCGGGAAGCAGACATCGTGGCGCATAAGCTCGAAGCGCGGATGGTTCAGCAGGTGGGCGACGTTGGTGCGCGTGCCAGTGAAGAAGTTGTCGGCGCAGAGCACGTTGGCGCCGCTCTCGAGCAGCCGCTCGCAGAGGAAAGAGCCAATGAATCCGGCCCCGCCGGTGATCAGAATGCGACGCTCGAGGTGCATGACTGCGTGTCCTTTAACTATACGGGCGGGCTGGAGCGCCCTGTCTCGCACCAAATTCTGCAAGAACCGTGCAAGCCATCGTGAAAATTCGCCTGTCAGGCTGTGAACCACAACTTTGCGGGGAGGAAAACTGCCGGAATCCCGGGGTTTAACCTTCAGAGGCGGCTCCACAGCCTGAAAATCAGGGAGAGATACCGGTCGCCTGCCCCGGGCCCCGTGCAGTACTGGCCCGGCCGGCCCGTTCCAAAAAGGCGCAAGGAGAGGCCCGGACTAACCCAACGCGGCCTGCCTCAGCTTCGAATGCCGCGCCCCGTAGGCGGCATAAACCACTGCGCCCAGCAGGAGGTAGGCCCCGACAATCGCCGCCGGCACCCAGTCGCCCCGCAGACATTTCAGCACGATGTCGATGGCGACCGGCGCAGACATCGCAAGGCACGCCGCCAGCGCCAGTACCGGGATGACCCCGATCCAGATGCCCCCGATACGGACACCTCCGAACGGCACTCTGAAGGGCCGCTCCAGCTCCGGGCGTGCATTGCGCAGCCAGATCACGCTGATAGCGACCGTGGCAAACACGATAGCCGTGCCGAGGCTCACAAGATCGCCCAGCAGGGAAATCGGCAGCGTCGCCGCCGCCACGCCCGAGATCGCCGCGATCAGGAACGTGCCCTTCACTGGCGTGCTGAAACTTGCATGCAGCTCCGAAAACACGCGCGGCATCAACCCGTCGCGCGACATCGCGAACGCCACGCGGCTCTGCGCATAGGTGTTCACCAGCAGCACCGAGCCGAGCCCCGTCAGCGCACCAGTCTTGATGATCAGTATCCAGACGGGTTCGCCGATGACCGAGACCGCAACCGCCACAGGGTCTGCCACGTTGAGTTCGGTATAGGGCACCAGCCCCGTCATCACGATGGCGACCGCCGCATACAGCGCGGTTGCAATCGTCAGCGCGCCGATGATTCCCACCGGCACATCCCGCGCCGGATGAGTCGATTCAGACGCCGCCGTCGCCACGGCCTCGAACCCGAGATAGGCGAAGAACAGGATCGAGGCTGCACGAATCATGCCTTCCGTGCCGAAGTGAAAGCCGCCCTGGTTTTCCGGAATGAACGGCGTCCAGTTTTCCGGCGTCACATGCCCGGCCCCGACCAGAACGAAGGCTAGCAGGACGCCGATCTTGATGAATACCAGCACGGTGTTCACGAGCGAGGAGTGTTGCACGCCGCGCGACAGAATCGCCGCGACGAAGATCAGGCTGAAACAGGCCAGCAGGTTCACCGACCCGGTCTGGACCAGCCGGCTCTCCTCATCGATCATCTGGCTCTGCAGCGTTGGCGTCACCATCCATTCCGGAAAACTCACGCCGAAATCGCCGAGCAGGCTGACGAGGTAGCCGGAGAAGCCCACTGCGAGCGCCGCGCCTGCCAGCCCGAATTCGAACATCAGCATCCAGCCCAGTACCCAGGCGAAGACTTCGCCCATTGCGGCATAGGCATAGGTGTAGGACGCGCCCGAAACCGGCAGCACGGAGGACAGCTCTGCATAGCACAGTCCCACCAGCGCGCAGGCGATGCCTGCAAGCACAAAGGACAAGACCACCGCAGGGCCGGCATAGCTTGCCGCCGCTGTCCCGGTCATCACATACACGCCGGCGCCGACGATACACCCGATGCCCAGCAGCACGAGCTGGACCGGCCCGAGCGATTTGCGCAGCCCGGTTTGATCCGCCTCCTGACGAACCGACTCGATCGACTTCTTCAGGAACATCGGATTCATGTGTCTGCGCCCTTCTGCCCATCCCTTCCCAGTCTGAGGCCGAAACGGCGGGCGCGCCCGAAAATCCGGATCATTCTTTTGCTTGAACGGGCCAGATTTCGCAGGTGCCGGGGCTTGCCGCAGACTCCGGCTTTCCTTCCCTGCCCCGCTCTTGCTACAGCCGGAAACAGACCCCGGAACCGCGCACCCGCCATGACCCATCCATTTGAAACTGTTTCCGATACAGACCTCGCCCGCTTCGTGGCCGAGAATCCCGTCGCCTGGATCGTGCCGGCCGCCGATCCGGCCGATGCCTTCCTGATGCCGCTGCTGCTCGAGACGGACGCGGGCGGCGCGCCCGCGAGCCTGCTCGGCCACCTGCCGCGCCACGGCCCGCTGACGGAGCGCATGAAGGAAAATCCCGCCGCCACCTGCCTCTTCCTCGGCCCGCACAGCTACATCCCGCCGGGCTGGATTTCGAAGCCCGGCTGGGCGCCCACCTGGAATTTCGTGTCGCTGAAAGCCAGCGGCAGGATCGTCCCCGACGACCGCCTGACAGACGAAGCCATCCGCGCGCTCGTCGCCCATATGGAATCCGCCTCCGGCTGGAATGTCGAACAGGTCGGTGCGCGCTATGAGACACTCCTGCGCGGCGTCATCGGATTCCGTATGCGGATTGATCGGCTCACGCCGCGCTTCAAGACCGGGCAGGACGAAACCGAAACCTCCCGCGCCGAAATCCACGCGGCGCTTCAGGGCCACGCGCTGCAGTCCTGGATGCGCTGACCCGCCATTCTGGCCCGAACGCGAAACCGAATGTCCCGCCCCGGCGGGCCGCTCCTGCGCGCCACTGCTAGGAAACAGGCACGCCCCGATCCATCAGACAGAGCGCCGCCATGTCCCTGCCGCAGAACCATCCCGTCCGCGATTTCGCCCCCGGCTCGCCGGAGCGCGCGCGCCTGATCGATGAGCTGAAGCACCAGCGCGCCAACCCGCGCTGGATCCTTCCGGTCATCAACGGCAGGAAGGTCGACACCGGCACGTCCACCGAGATGCGCGAGCCACATGCCCATGCCCGCGTGCTGGGCACCTATTCCTCCGCCGGCGCTGCGGAAGCGGACGCAGCGATCAAGGCTGCCGTTGACGCGCGCCACGACTGGGCACGCACCAGCCCTGCCTCCCGCCGCGCGGTGTTCCTGCGCGCCGCGGAACTGCTCGCTGGCCCGTTCAACGCGCGCCTACTCGCCGCCACGATGCTGCAGCAGAGCAAAACGGTTTTCCAATCCGAGATCGACGCCTCCTGCGAACTGATCGATTTCCTCCGCTTCAACGTTGCCTTCTCCGAACAGATCGAGGCGATGCAGCCGCTCTCCACCGCCGCCGAGCGCAACCGGCTAGAGCATCGCCCGCTTGATGGCTTCGTCTTCGCCGCTTCGCCGTTCAACTTCACCGCCATCGCCGGAAACCTCGCCCTCGCACCCGCGCTGATGGGCAACACAGTCGTCTGGAAACCGTCCGAGCGCTCGGTATATTCTGCCGCCTTCCTGATGGACCTGTTCGAAGCGGCCGGCCTGCCGCCCGGCGTCATCAACATGCTTCCCGCGGAAAACCCTGCGCCGATCGGCGATTCCGTTTTTGCCAGCGAACACCTTGCCGGCGTGCATTTCACCGGCTCCACCGCTGCGTTCGATCGCATCTGGCGCACGGTCGGCGGGAATGTGTCTGCCTACCGGTCCTATCCCCGCCTCGTGGGGGAAACCGGCGGCAAGGATTTCGTCTTTGCGCACGCCTCGGCCGATATCGACGCGCTCGTCACCGCTCTTGTGCGCGGCGCGTTCGACTATCAGGGCCAGAAATGCAGCGCTGCCAGCCGCGCCTATATCCCGCTCAGCCTTTGGAAGCCGGTGATCGAACGTCTCACCGAAATCGTCCGCAGCCTGACGATGGGCGATGTGACCGACCTGTCGAATTTCATGGGCGCGGTCATCGACCATCGCAGCTATGCCCAGATTTCCAGTTTCCTCGACTATGCCGCCAGCGCCCCTGGCCACCGCAGGATTGCGGGCGCGGCGCCCTCGGACAAGGACGGCTGGTTCATCCCGCCCACGGTCATCGCCTGCGATAATCCGAAATCTCGGCTGATGACGGAAGAAATTTTCGGCCCCGTCCTCGCGCTCTACGCCTATCCGGATGCAAAGCTCGAGGAAACGCTCGCCCTCGTCGACCAGTCGACCCCCTATGCCCTCACCGGCGCCATCTTCGCCCAGGACCAGGCCGTCATCGAGCGGCTGTCCCTCGCGCTCATGGACGCTGCCGGCAATTTCTACATCAACGACAAGCCCACCGGCGCGGTCGTCGGCCGCCAGCCCTTCGGGGGCGGGCGCCGCAGCGGTACTAATGACAAGGCGGGCAGTCCCTTCAACCTCCTGCGCTGGACCTCCCCGCGTACGGTCAAGGAAACCTGGGTCCCGCCCCGGTCACACCTGTATCCGCATATGGCCTGAGCGCCGCACAGCGCCGGTGCCGGTCAGCGCGTCACAACATCTCGCTGCATCGGTGCGAGCTTAGCCAGAAGTTTGTTCTGTGCACGGAAGGGTACGCCTTCCTTGTTCATGGCGTGCTGCAGGTTCTCAACCAGCGCATTGAACTCGCGGTTGGTAATCCCGTGATCCTTGTGGGAGGAGGCCATGTCCCTCCCCGTATAGTCGCACGGGCCATTGAGGATGTAGCAGAACTGTTCCTTCAGCGTCCGGCGCAACCTGACAAGATCGCTCGCGGCCAGAATCTCTCCGATCCTCGGGTCCGCGACGCTGCGCTCGACCAGATCGTCTACAATCCGGCTGATGCCCGCCTCGCCATTGAACGCGGCAAACAGGGCCTCGCCTTCGAATGGTTCTGCGCCGGCATTGGTGTTCGACATTTCATACGGATCAACCGGCAACTCGCCCGGAGGTGGTTCGGCGAAAACCAGGCTGACTGGCACAAGCAACACGGCGAAGAGAGTGCTGAGCTTCTGCATGATTTAGAATCCAATCTGTGCACTGAGATAAACGCCGCGCTGACCATCAAAAGTCGCAATCGAGCCGAGGTCCGTGTAACCGGCCGTCAGGGTCAGCGTGCTATTGACAGCGTAAGCGCCGAAGACATCAAAAAAGTCATCTTCCTGCGCGAAAGCAAGCTTGTCCGGCTTGAAACGATACTCGCCGCCGATCACGAGGCGCCGGCTCAGCATATAGCCGAGCGAAAACTCCGGCTGAACGCTGCCTTCGTCACTGAAGCCAAGTAGGCCAGTCTGGTGCGCCTTCGTGTAGCGCAGTGTTGCATTGGCCAGAACGCTTTCTGCCAGGAACAATTTCGTTGCAGAAGCGTAGAGATCAACGCCTTCATGGTCTGCGGCGCCCAGAGCGCGCACCAGTGCTTCCTGATTGGATCGCTTGAACTCGGCGCCGATCGCAATCTGTGGCAACCACTTGTCCTGATCATAAACGGCGTCACCCGCAACGCGCAGTTTCGCGCCCCAGACATCCTGCGCAAACTCGAACCCTTCCCCGATGCCTAGCGCCGCGCCGGCATCCTGCGTGTCGAACACCATGCGGGAATAGGACACTTCCAAACGATCGTAAAAGCCGGCCGCCGCGCCGTAACTTGTCAGGCCGAAATCGCGCACGGAGACATAATCATAATGCGCGGTTGCACCGATACCGCGATCGGTTTCATTGCCGGTGATCAGCGCCCAGGGCGTCAGCGCGCCGCCGCCTGCCCCCTCAAGGTTGGAAATGCCGCGGGTCAGCAGCAACTTGCCGCCGGGTTCAAGCGGCAACCCCTGCGCCGCGCAAACTGGAGACGCTGCAACAGCTCCCGCTGCAATCAAGAATATTCTGACATTCATGTCGGCTGGCACTCCGGTTACGGATCAACTTCCGCGCGCCGCCGGAATGATCCTGTTTACTATGATCCCACTTGTATTCAGGGATTTATTTCCGGAAGTGTTTAACGACACGGAAATCTTATTGTGCGAGGGACAATTTATGTTCCCGCTTCTTCGCTCTCTCACCGCCCTCATCTTTTTCCTGGGCGCGCTGACCGGCGCTGCTTTCGCCGAGAAGGTCACGTTCGTGGTGACCGATGCGTCCGGCAAACCGGTGCGAGATGCTGTGATCATGGTTGCCGCCGAGCCCGGCGCGCCGAAGCCGGCTTTTGCCTGGCCGATGGAAATGAAGCAGCAGAACCTCGCCTATGATCCCTATGTGCTGATCGTTCCGGCCGGCACCGAAGTGAAATTCCCGAATCTCGACCGCGTCCGCCACCACGTCTATTCCTTCTCCAAGGGCAACAAGTTCGAGCTGAAGCTGTACGGCAAGGACGAGTCCCGCGCGGTCACGCTCAAGACTGCCGGCATCGTTGCCATCGGCTGCAACATTCACGACGAGATGGTCGCCTATATCCGCGTGGTCGATACCCCCTACGCGGCAAAAACCGATACCGATGGCAAGGCCATTCTGGACCTGCCGGCGAGTGCATCGAGCGCAACCGTGTGGCACCCCGATGCCCTGCCTGCAGAAGTGAAAGTTGCCCTGCCTTCCAGCCGCGCGGCGTCTGTCGCCGTCACCCTGAAAGTTCGCCACACGCATGCGCATTGATGCGTGGATACGCGGGTCGCTGCGCCGCAAGCTGACGCTGATCTATTCCGTCCTGTTCGGCGGAATCATACTGCTCGTCGCGGGCGCAGTTTATTCGAGCATCAAGTTCAATGCTGAACGCACCGTGGAGCGCGAACTCGTCGCCAGCGTTGCGGCGTTCGACAGGCTCTGGTCAATGTCGGCGCAGCACATGGCTGCCAGCGCTGAAGTCCTGTCGGCAGACTTTGGCTTCCGCGAAGCCGTGGCCACAGAGGACATCGACACAATCGCCTCTGCCGCGCAAAATGCCAATGCACGCCTCGATGGGTTGCAGGTGGCCGTGGCCTTTACCGATGGCCGTTTTGTTACGGCAGAGGGAGACGCGGGTGAGCTGCCCGAAACGGTCTACACCGCACTGATCGAGGTCGAGCGCCCCAGCGGGGTCATCAGCCTCAACGGTCTGCACTATCAGGCCGTTGCGGTTCCGGTAAGGGCGCCGTCACTTGTCGGCTGGGCCATCTTCTGGTCCGATCTGGATGCCGGGCGCATGCAGACACTCGAGCAGATGTCGGCCATTCCGGTAACGGCTGAAATTCTTCCCACCGCCGATGTACCGGGTACGGACGAAAGCGTCTTCAAGACAAAGGATGCTCTCGGCGCCTCAAAGATCATCTCCAGCTTCGGCGATACGCAGCCTGTCAGCCTGGTGATCACCTATCCTCTCAAAGCGGCGATGGCACCGTATCAGCCGATGCTGGTGGCGATCCTGTTGTTCAGCCTTGCCGGAGCAGCCTTGCTGATCGTGTCCGGTGGGTTTGTAGCGCGTTTCCTGACGCGGCCGATCAATGATCTCAACGCCTCCGTGCAGGCACTTGCCGAAGGGCACCGCAAACCGGTCGATGCTCCGGCTGACGACGAGTTTGGCAGCCTCGCCCGCAGCTTCAACACAATGCTCGGTGACCTGGAGGCCCGCGAGGCGGCAATCGTGCAGATATCGCGCGAAGACAGCGAAACCCGCCTCGCCAATCGCCGCGCCATGAATGATGACCTGCGCGCACGCATGGAATCGGACGGAGAGCGCAACCTGCGTGTCGTCGTCATCCGTGTCATGCGGTTCCAGCATGTGCGCGCAGCTATCGGCCATGCGGCTGCAGCGACTGCGCTGAATGTTCTGGCCGGACGTATCAGCGACTTCATGGATGGCGCGCGACCCTACCGGATCAGTTCAACGGATCTCGGCATGATCCTGCCCGCCAATGGCAATTTCAGTTCGAAGGAAGCCTTGCGCCGCCTCGTCAGTGCGTGCTCCCAGCCGGCAACCATCGGCGACGCATCGGTGGACCTCCTCTTGTGCTGCGGCCTTGCCGAACCGGAGGCCGCGCCGGATGCCCCGATCGGCCCGATAGACCAGGCCGTCGTCGCCGCCGACTTTGCCGAGAAGCGTCAGGAACCCGTCGTCGCATTCGATCTCAAAGACTACGGCAATCCTGCCGCGACCCTGTCGCTGATGAGCGAGATGCTGTCCGCCTTGTCGGAAGGTGGCCTTGCACTTCACTATCAGCCGAAATACTGCCTCGCAGATGACGATGTCTGCGGTTTCGAAGCCCTCATCCGCTGGCACCACCCGGTTCGCGGTCAGATATTCCCGGACAGTTTCATTCCGATTGCGGAAGAAACCGGACATATCCGTCAACTGACGGAATGGGTCGTGTCACAGGCGATTGAAGACCAGCAGCGGCTTTCCCGCGAAGGCTTTGATCTGCCGATCTCCGTGAACATCTCCGGCCGGCAGCTGAACGACGAGAGCTTCGCCCTGTGGGCAATCGGCAAGGTCAAGTCGAGCGGCGCGAAGCTCTGCTTCGAGATCACGGAAACGGCCGTCATCAACGATCCTGAAAAAGCCCTTCGGATCATCAACCTGTTCCGCAATACCGGCATCGGCATCTCGATTGACGACTATGGCGCGGGACTCTCCTCCCTCTCCTACCTGAAGCAGATCCCGGCCAACGAACTGAAGATCGACAAGTCCTTCATCCTCGCGATGACCGAAGGGCGCTCCGATCAGCTGATGATCCAGTCGACCATCGACCTGGCGCACGCGATGGGCATGTCGGTTGTAGCCGAAGGTGTCGAGACAGAGCATGTGATGGCCCTGCTCAAGCTGATGGGCGCCGACACCGCGCAGGGCTATTTCATCTCGCGGCCACAGACCCTCGAAGCGACCCTCGAATTTCTCGGCGCTCCGCGCGAAATCCGCCATCAGGCCTGACGCCATCTGCCTCTGAACAGGCCGCAGAAGCTGGCCTCCGGTATCCCGGAAACATGCCCTGGCAGTCTGCTAAATTCTGGAGCGGGCGAAGAGATTCGAACTCTCGACCCCAACCTTGGCAAGGTTGTGCTCTACCCCTGAGCTACGCCCGCGTCCTGAATGGGTATGGCTGCCGTGACCGGCAGAGCGGTGGGAATAAGCGGACAGGCGAGGCTTGGCAAGGGCCAAAAACAAGTCCGCTGCAGCGGCTAGCCCCGGAGGACCGGGCGGATCTGGTCGGGGCGCACTTCACGGCCATCGGCATCGACGAAAGCGGCCCGGATGGCGGCCTTGGAGCCGGCCTTGGTGAAGGTGATCGGCGGGGGTTCGCCATTGCCGAGCCAGATATCCCCCCATTGGGTGAGGCCGATCAGGATCGGGCGCAGGGACAGGCCCATGGCCGAGAGGACATATTCAGGCCGGGCGCGCTTGCCGGGGACCTTGTACATCTTGCGGGTCAGGAGGCCCGTATGGACGAGGTTTTTCAGCCGCCCCGACAGCACCGTGCGGGGGCAGTCCAGCTCTGACTGGAAGTCGTCAAACCGGCGCACGCCGTACAGCGCGGCCCGCAGAATCAACAGGGTCCACCGGTCGCCGATAGCATCGATGGCCCGCGCCAGGTTGCAGACATCAGGCGGGACAGGCGAACGGCGGGCAAGCGGAATCTGGCTCATGCTTAACTTTGTGAAAGTGTTCGGAACTGAAATAAAGACTGCCTTCACGAAAAGGGCTGCACTTTGTCACCCGGAGGTCGCATCCGTCTGCGATGAGACCAGTCCAGCCCGGAGACAAAGCCTTGCCCCTGAAGCGTTTTCCCGCACTTCTCACCTCTGCCGCAGCGCTTCTAGCCCTTGTCACCTGCGCCGCGCCGGGGGCTCCGGCCGCCGCATCGGTTGCGCAGTCCTTTCCGCAAGATTCCAGCTTTTTCTACGAAATCGCGGCGCCCGAAATCCGCGCGAAATCCTGCGCGGCGCATACGGGCGACCCCACCCCTTTCTCCCCGATCAGCCTGTCGGCAACCGCTTTGACCGAGGCGCAGGCCGCTGCGCTCGCCAAGCGCCTTCCGGCGGGGGCGAGCCTGGCGGGGGGCTGGGAGCTGACTTCGGACGATCCGAACTTTGGCGGGCTCTCCGGCCTCGCCCTTGCGGAGGGAAACCTTCTGGCGGTGACCGATGCTGGCGGCTGGGTCGCGCTGGGCCTGATCGATGACGCCCCGGCCTCTGCCGCGATTGCCTACATGAAGGGCGCCGATGGCCGGTTCCTGTCGGGCAAGACGGAGAATGATGCGGAGGGCCTCGCCTGGCGGGAGGGCATTGCCTTTGTCAGCTATGAGCGGGACTTCCGGGTCGAGGCTTTCGACCTTGGCGGCTGCGGCGCAGCAGCAATGGCTGTGCGCGTGGCGGCGCTGCCGGGGGAGTTTGAGGGCAAACCGGTCGACACAAATTCAGGGCCCGAAGCGCTGGCGTTGACGCCGGAAGGCGCGCTGCTGTTCGGGTATGAGGGACTGGCCGATGCCACCTCGCCCATCGGTCAGGTTCTGGCCGATGGCACGGGCCGGTGGACCGGGCGACTGGCGGACAACCCCAAGGGCTTTGCGCTGGTGGCGATGGACGTGGTGCGCCTGCCTTCCGGCGAGGAACGGGAGATTGCCCTCTACCGCGCCTTCGACCCCGTGCGGGGCGCGCGCTCGGTGCTGGTCTGGGGCGCGGGCGAGGACCAGCGCCTAACCCTGTCTCGGCCCGTGCTGACCGACAATTTCGAGGGGCTGGCGGCGGAGGTTCTGCCGGATGGCCGACTTCGCCTGTGGATCGTCTCGGACGACAATTTCAGCAAGCTGCAGCGCACCCTGCTCTACGCCTTCGAGGTAACCCCCTGACAGGCGTGAAGATAACGGCCCTTCCCACGGGGGCCCGCACCCCTTAGATTGGGTTTGCACAAGGGCTGCGGCGCCCGCGTGGGACTGATCTCCAGCGACCTTACTTACCGTCAGGGAGTTGGCACTCTGGCTGGGGCCGTGGCCCTGGCTCATCCGGCGCCCACCTAGTCTCTAGGTCGACGGGAGTGAAATGTGCCCAGCGGCGACTGTGGTTCTTGTGCGTTTTTGTTTTTTGCTCGGTGCTGTTGCCGAGCCTTTCAGGCCCAGCGCACCTGCGCCTTCGCTTTGCTCGTGGGGCGCCAGGTATTGCGCGCAGCACGATTGCCCGGACGCGGGGGTTCCCGGCCGGTTTGTTTTTCCTGAACTCAGTTTCCTGTCATCCCGGCGAAAGCCGGGATGACAGGGATTGGCTAGGATGTGTTTGGGGTGAGGGCAGAGGCCCCCTCCGTCAGCCTGCTACGCCAGAGGCTTCGCAGGCTGCCACCTCCCCCGCTGCGCAGGGGAGGATGGGGATGGGGCCGCAGGGTTTCGGTTGTGGCGAGCGCGAGGAGAGGCGTGGGCACGTTGGTGCTCCACACCGGATCATCCCAGCGGGGTTTCTCGCGGACGTATGGTCTGTAGGCTGAGGGATCGGGGATCTTGTCGCCAAGGTAGGCGATGTAGACATAGCCCCAGGGCGTGGTGGCGTAGAGAACCTCTTCGTAGCCCGCGCTGGCATACCATCTGATCAACCGGTTCAGTGACCACCAGAGGATCGGCCAGCACAGGGCATGCACATGCGCAAAAAGGGGCGCAAAGTGCGGGTTGGCTCGGAGGGCGCGCATCGGGATCATGGGGAGAGTGTAACCCCTGTATTGGGGGTGTAGCGCAAGTTTTCTGGTTTTTCTTTCCGGGCTTTGATCCGTATGGGGATTTTTGGCGTTTGGGCTGATTTGGTGTTGCATAAGGCACCTTCAGAACCCCTCTCCCTTGGGAGAGGGGCTTAGACGTTGCGCGGCGGCGTGAGGGCGGAGTTGCCAAGCTTCGCTCCAGAGCCCAAGAAGCGGCGATGAGCATTGAAGATGACAAGACGACCCTGCGCCACCGGATGCGGACGTTGCGCGCGGAAGCGGCGGCGCGGGATCCGGATGCGGCGGAAAAGCTGGCGGGCATCTTTCCGATGAAGTTGCTGGAGCGCTATGGCCCGGTCGTCTCGGCCTATGTGCCGATCAATGAGGAGCTGGATCCGATGCCGCTGCTGGAGCGCCTGGCGCGGGCCGGGGCGGAGACCTGCCTGCCGCGGATGACGCCGGGCGGGATCAGCTGGCGCGCCTGGGCGCCGGGCGAGCCGCTGGAGCGGCGGGGGTTCGGCCTGCTGGAGCCGCCCGAGGATGCGCCGGAACTGGCGCCGACGCTGGTGCTGACGCCGCTGCTGGCCTTCGACACGCAGGGCAACCGGCTGGGCTATGGGCGCGGGCATTATGATCAGGCGCTGTCGGTGCTGCGCGCCAAGGGACGGGCTTTTGCCTGCGCGATTGCGTATGCGGCGCAGCAGATCGACCGCGTGCCCTCCGAGCCCCACGACCAGCCGCTGGACTGGGCCGTGACCCCTATCGGATCGGTGCCGCTGTTCATGATGCGCAACCGGTCAGCGTTAACGGCGCCGGCCCCGGATTCTGACCCGGCTGCGTGAACTTGTTGACGATCCCCATGCTGGCAAGGAACTTGCTGGTTAGCGGGGCGTTAACAATTGGGGACTCCGCGTGGCCGACGGTAACCATATCACGAATAAGCCATGGCGCCGCCCGGATGAGGGCGCAGATGCGCTGGTTGTTTTCAGCTGGATTGCCGTGGTTTTCGCAGCCTTCGTGCTGCTGCGCCCGCCTGCCCTTCCGGCCGTGGAACACCAGATTGCGGCCGCGCCGGCACCTGTGATGGTGGCTGAGTCGGCCGGTGCGCGGGAGCCGGACTTTTATCCCTGGGTGCGCCCCGGTTCACGCGCGGAAGGCGATGACCGGCCGCGCTGGACCCCGCCCGAAAAGCCGCGCACCGGCGGGTTTTATACCCGCCTCAATTCCCCGCTGGATGACCAGATTTTCAAAGCCTCGAACCACGGCAACACGCAGAGCTTCTATGGCGGCAACTGGTCGCCGGAGCGGGTGAGACCCCGCGCGGGCGGCGCGCTGCTCGAGGTGCGGCGCACGCCGGAGGGCGAAGAGCCGTTCTCGGCGGGCGAGATGCAGTCTGACGGGTTTTACCAGTATGGCCGGTATGAAGCGGTGATGCAGCCGGCGGCGGGCTCGGGCCTCGTGACGGCGTTCTTCACCTATACCGGACCGTGGTTTGGCGGGCCGCATGACGAGATCGATATCGAATTCCTCGGATCGGACACGACCAAGATCCACTTCAACTATTTCCGGAAGGGCAAGAGCATCCAGCCGGCGACCTTCGACCTGCCGTTCGATGCGGCGGCGGCGCCGCGTCTCTATGCGTTCGAGTGGCGCCCGGACGGGATCACCTGGTTTGTCGAGAATGAGCCGGTCTATTCCACGGTGCCGGGCGACCCGAGCCTTCCAGTGGCGGCCGGCAAGGTGATGTTCAGCGCCTGGACGGGCAAGCCGCACATGGCAGGCTGGCACGGCAAGCCGACCTTCCGCGACGGGGCCGGGGCGACGTTCCAGTGCGTGTCGTTCACGCCGATGGGGCATGCGACGCCGAAATGCAGCGACAGCTATTACGGGCCGGTGGTGGCAACGCTGGCCAGCGGCCAGCGCTGAGGCGGGCTCAGCCCTTGAGGATCTGCTCGCGGGCGACGGGCAGGAGCCGGGCAAGCTCCTCGCGGATTTCCAGATCGGACTTGGCAATGCCGGCCTTTTCGAGGTCGCCTTTCACCTTGCGGATCACGTCATCGTCGCCGGCTTCTTCAAGGTCGGCGAGCACGACGGACTTGGCGTAGGTCTCGGCGGCGTCGCCGGTGACGCCCATCAGGCCGGCAGCCCAGAGGCCCAGGAGCTTGTTGCGGCGGTTGGTAACCTTGAACTGGGTTTCCTGATCGAGGGCGTAGCGGGCTTCCTCGGCGCGTTCACGATCATCGAAAGAGCTCATGGAATTCCCTTTTCTGCATCAGGTGTTGGCTGTTTGCGGGTCATATAGGTCGCAGCATGGGGTGTTCGCAATAATTGTTTCTGCCCCCGGTTTGGCGTAACAGTCCCGGCTTGAGGGGCGCGGCGGACCGATTCCACCACGGCGCGACGCCCGGGCACTGCAGGAAGGGCCGAAAAGAATGAACAAGCGGCGCATTGTCTATGAGGGCAAGGCCAAGATCCTCTACGAGGGTCCGGAGCCGGGCACTTTGATCCAGTATTTCAAGGACGACACGACCGCCTTCGACGCGCAGAAGAAGGCCGTGCTGGACGGCAAGGGCGTGCTGAACAACCGGATCAGCGAGTTCATCATGACGCATCTGGCGTCGATGGGCATCCCGACGCACTTCATCCGCCGGCTCAACATGCGCGAGCAACTGATCCGCAAGGTTGAGATCATTCCGCTGGAAGTGGTGGTGCGCAACATCGCCGCAGGGTCGCTGTCGAAGCGGCTCGGCATGCCGGAAGGCCAGCAGCTGCCGCGGCCGCTGGTGGAGTTCTATTACAAGAATGACGCCCTGCACGACCCGATGGTTTCGGAAGAACACATCGCCGCGTTCGGATGGGCGAGCCCGCAGGAGTATGACGATATCGTTGCGCTGGCGCTGCGGGTGAATGATTTCATGAGCGGCCTGTTTGCCGCCTCGGGCATCCGGCTCGTGGACTTCAAGCTGGAATTCGGTCGCTGGTTCGAGAATGACCACGACATGCCGCGCATCCTGCTGGCCGACGAGATCAGCCCGGACAGCTGCCGGCTGTGGGACGCGAAGACCGGCGAAAAGCTGGACAAGGACCGTTTCCGCCGCGATCTGGGCGGGGTGACGGAGGCGTATGCGGAAGTGGCGCGCCGGCTTGGGATCATCAAGGAATCGGGTGACACGGACAACGTCGTCAGCTTCACCGGGGGCAGCAAGTAATGAAGGCCGTCGTTCACGTCTCACTGAAATCCGGCGTGCTGGACCCGCAGGGCAAGGCCGTCGCCGATACGCTGGCGCGGATGGGCTATGGCGAAGTGGAAGCGGCGCGCGTCGGCAAGGTGATCGAGCTGGAGCTGGGCGCGGGCGTCTCGAAGGCGGACGCTGAAAAACGCGTGAAGGAAATGTGCGAGAAGCTGCTCGCCAATACCGTGATCGAAAGCTACCGGATCGACCTCGTCGCCTGAGGCGTCGGGGCGCAGCCCTTCCCAAACTGTGATCGCCAACAGGCCGGCAGTCCTCTGCGCGGCAGGCATGGTTTATGCGGTATTCACACATTGACGCATTAGTGAGCGAATGATCACTTGCAAACAGGGCCGCGCTCGGGTATAAGTCCGCCTGACAGAAGAGAGACAGTCTCCAGATGGCCAAGACCGCACCCACAGTGGCTCGCAAGGAGCCTGACAAGAAGCCGCGCGTGCGCAACGCCAAGCCGAAAATCGAGCGGGCGGCGCTGAAGCTGTTCATCCATGAAGGCGTTGATGCCGCCACGACGCGCGAGATTGCCGACAAGGCCGGCGTGTCCGAAGGCGCGCTTTATCGCCATTACAAAGGCAAAGATGAGTTGGCGCTGTCGCTGTTCATGGCGACGCATAACCGGCTGGCGATGATGCTGTCGGAAGTGCTCTCCGGCAACGGTACGCTTGAGCAGAAGGTGAAGGCCGCCGTGAAGGCGTATTGCGAGCTGGCGGATGAGGATTTCCTCCTGTTCTCGTTCCACCTCGTTTCGCTGAACCGGTACCTGCCCTATGACAAGCGCCGCGAGGATGACCCGGTCTCGATCACCGAACGGATCATCAGTGGGCTGATGGATGACGGCACCATTCCGAAGGGCGACCCGGCGCTTAAGGCAGCGATGGCGCTGGGCGTGGTGATGCAGGCCGGCCTTAACAAGATCTACAACCGCCTGCCCGGCCCGCTGTCGCAGCACGCGCCGGCGCTGGCGCGCGGCGTTCTCGCTGTCCTGAAATCCAACTGATCGCAAGCCAACGGAGCACACCGCTATGCGCGGCACTCTCTTCAAGCTCTCCTACTGGGTTCTCTCAGTGGGCTATGTTCTTGTGTCCCTGCCCTTCCTGGCCTGGCCGGGGCACGGGCCGGTGCGCTTCATCATCCGCAGCTATACGCGCGCGATCAACCTGGCGCTGCGCCACATTGCGGGCATCCGCAAGGAAGTGCGCGGGCGCGATCTGTTGCCGGAGGGCGCGTTCGTCATTGCCTCGAAACACCAGAGCTGGGGCGACGGGTTTCTCGTCTATCCCGAAGTGCAGGACCTTGCCTTCGTGACGGGCGACCATCTCGAGCGCTTCCCTCTTGTGGGCGGCATCCTGAAGAAGCTCGGCGCGATTGTCATCGATACCTGCGGCGGCGGCGAGAAGAAGGCATCCTCGCTGGCCAATGGCATGTCGAAAGCGAAGGAAGATGGGCGGCGTGTGCTGATCTATCCGGAAGGGCATCTTGCGCCGGTGGGCTATCATTTCCGCTACAAGTCTGGCGTCTGGCACATGGCCGAGGCGATGGGTGTGCCGGTGGTGCCGGTGGCGACGAATATCGGGGTGTTCTGGCAGCAGCAGGAAACCCCGCGCGCGCAGGGCACGGCCGTGATCGAGTTCCTCGATCCGATCCCGCCGGGCCTGCCGAAGGACGAGTTCATCGCGCGCCTGACCGAGGTGGTTGAGGCGCGTACGGCGGAGCTGGTAGCGGAAGCAACCGGCGAGCCGGTGCGCCGCGCGGTGCTGATCCCGGACCCGCCGAACGGGATGGAAGCGGCGCCAACGGTGAGTGATCTGGCGGCGTTCAAGAAGGCTTGAACCGCTAGCGCAGACTAGATCAATACAGGGATACCTAGCATAGGCAGAATCATTATTAGGCTTTTTTCCCTGACGTTCTTCCAGAACAAGACAACAATTCGATCTCTTTCAAGTCCCTGTCGGCGGCTTTTTTCTTCTTCAGAGAGCGCTTTCCAGTGAGCGCTTTCCAGTCTTCGCCATTTTCTATTGCGCTCTCCCTAGCTTTAGTCGCTGCCAACATATCTATTTGGGAATCAAAGTAATCCTTGAACCCTTTCGGGGTGATTGGAACTTCAAACTTGCGGACTACATCGACTACCGACTCATTGCTGATTATCGCTTCACCGCCGCGTGCTTTGCATTTCGAGCAGACGAGGCGGGCTTGGAGCTCAGATAAGTTCATTTTTCCATACTCGCCTGCAAGAACAACTCTGGAAGAGTGTTTGCATGCTACGCAAGTGATGGACGCATACTTCGCGCTTGAGCGAAAAAGATCTAGAACACCTTTAAAGTCGATCTTCTGCCCCAAAGAATTTGAACGAGACAACGCCCCCTCCAACGTTTCGGTTCGGTTAGCTAGAGATATCCCGCATCTCATTGTGGTAGCAACCGCATTCCGGTTGAAGAGGCAAGGGATGCGCGCGAGATGGCTTCCAATGGAGCTACTTGAACTTCCTTGTGCTTAGGCCTAGTTCTACAAGAACTCAGGAGGACGGCCTCCCCCATTTTGGGAACGTGACCGGGACGGCCCGCCTTTAGCGGAGCTTCCCATGCCCTGGGTTCTTCTTGTTCTGGCCGGTCTGCTCGAAATCGTCTGGGCGGCGGCGATGAAACAGTCTGCCGGGTTCACGCGCCTTGGCCCGACGCTGATCATGGCAGCGGCAATGCCGGCGAGTTTCTTCCTGCTGGCGCTGGCCATGCGCAGCCTGCCGCTTGGCACGGCCTACATGGTGTGGACCGGGATCGGCGCTGTGGGCGCGTTCCTGTTCGGTGTGGTGTGGCTGCAGGAGGCGGTGACGCCGGTGCGGCTGATGGCGGCGGCGATGATTGCAGGCGGGATCGTGCTGATGAGGCTGGCCTGATCAGGCGGCGAGGGCGGCGCGCCAGAGGGTGAGTTTCTGGTCGAGGCTGCGCGCGGCATGAGCCGGGCTGGTGGACGGGACGGTGATGGCCGTCGCGGCGGGTGGCAGGAAGCGGGCAGCATGCTTTCGGAAGCTGGCGGTCGCCTTGCCGCCGTTCAGCAGCACACGGCCGATTCCGGGCTGCGCGGCGAAGAAGGCGGCGAAATCGTTGGGGACTTCATCGCGGATGTTCGAGTCGAGACTACCTTCGCGCACGCAGAGCTGCAGCACATCCCAGACGGCGACGCCTTGCGACTGAAGGCGCGCGGCACGCTCCGCATACGGCAGGTCAGACCCGGCGCCGAACAACTGGCCCATGATCGGCCAGAAGGCATTGCGGGAATGGGCGTAATACTGACCGGCCTCAAGCGAGGCGATGCCGGGCATGCTGCCGAGGATGAGCAGGCGCGCGCCAGGCGCGGCAATCGGCGGGAAACTGCGGACAATCATCCGCACACGGCCGGATTATTCCGCCGCGGCCGGAACGATCGTGACGCTTTCGCCGCAACCGCAGGCATCGGTCTGGTTCGGATTGCGGAACACGAACTTCTCGTGCAGCAGCGTGGTTTCGTAATCGACCTCGCTGCCGAGCAGGAAGAGGACCGCCTTGGCATCGATCAGGATGGTGACGCCGTTATCCTCGACCACCTCATCGAGCGGCTCCGGCGCGGCGGCATAGTCCATGACATATTCCATACCGGCGCAGCCGCCATTGGTGACGCCGACGCGCAGGAAACCCATGCCGCGCTCAGCCATGATCTCGCGCACGCGCGTGGCGGCGGCGTCTGTAAGGCGTACGGGTTTGGGTCTGGGGCGTCTGGCCATGCGCTCTAGGTGGGAGAATCCGGGGCCCATATCAAGGCCTTATCCCTGCTTCGCGGCGTATTATCCTTCGAAACCCAGCAAAAGCAACTGTGACACAGAGCCGGTTGCGCGGGGGCGGATCTGCCGTGAACACTACCCTTCCAAGGAGGGACGTTGATGCAACTCCAGCAGAATGAGCGACTTTCGACCGCCGCCGATCTGGTTACTGCCGCCCGCGACCTGTTCGGAAAACATGGCTACGACGCAGTCACCGCGCCCGAGATAGCCAAAGCTGCCGGAGTATCAAGAGACAGTTTCTACGCGCACTTTTCCGGAAAGCTGGAACTGTTCGAGGCGGTGGTGGCCGCCGAGTTCGGCTATGTGCGCACCCAGATCACCACGAAGGTGGCCTGCAGCCAGAACGCGCTGCAGATGCTGATTGATGGCGGGGACATGTTCGTGACGACCTGCTCGGCGCCGGAGACGTTCCGCATCCTGTTCGTGGATGCGCCCCGTGTGCTGGGGCACAAGCATGTGCACCGGGTGGATTCGGAATCCACCCATGCGGCGCTCCGCCTGGGTGTCACCGGCGCGAAACTGGCCGGGCAGCTGCCTTCGGAAATCGATGTGGATGCGATCACCTCGCTGATGAGCGGGGCGTATGACCGGGCGGTGATCGATGGCGGCGACGGAGACTACGAGGCGCAGCTGAAATCGCGCCAGGCAATCCGGTCGATCTGGATGGGGCTGTCGAAACTGGCGCAGGCTGAAGACCGGCGGGGCTGAGCCCTCAGAGCATGTTCAGCGCGAGGCGCGCTTCGTCGGACATGCGGGCCGGCGTCCAGGGCGGATCGAAGGTGAGGCGGACTTCGACATCCTTGACGCCGTCTACGCCCTTCGCGGCGTTTTCGACCCAGCCCGGCATGTCGCCGGCGACGGGGCAGCCCGGGGCGGTCAGCGTCATCTCGATATCGACCTTGCGGTCGTCGTCGATATCGACCTTGTAGATCAGGCCGAGCTCGTAGATGTCGACCGGGATTTCGGGGTCGAACACGGTCTTGAAGGCGGCGATCAGCTCGTCCGTCAGCCGGTCGAGTTCCTCCTGCGGAATCGCGGAAGGCCCCGCGGGATCGCGGGCACCGAGCAGGTCCTGGGAGGTCAGATCGTCAGCCATGATGCTTTTATACCAACATTTTTCGCGCCTTGGCGAGCGCTTCGGCAAGCGCATCCACCTCGGCCTCAGTGTTATATAGGGCGAAACTTGCCCGCGCCGTAGCCGTGACGCCCAGATGTTGCATCAGGGGCTGGGCACAGTGGTGGCCGGCGCGAATCGCGACGCCGTAGCGGTCGAGGATCTGGGCGAGGTCGTGCGGGTGGGCGCCTTCGAGGCTGAAGGCGAGAACGGCGCCCTTGCTGGGGGCTTCGCCGTGGATGCGGATGCCGTTGACGCCGCGCAAGGCACTGGCAGCGCGGGCGTAGAGGGCGTGTTCGTGGGTGGCGATTTCGGCCTTGTCGAACTGGCCGAGCCACTTGAGGGCCGCGCCGAAACCGATGGCTTCGAGGATGGGCGGCGTGCCGGCTTCGAACTTGTGCGGGGCGGTGTTGTAGGTGATGCGGTCAGTCTCGACGACTTCGATCATCTCGCCCCCGCCCTGATAGGGCCGTGCGCGGGCGAGCGCTTCGGCGGTGCCGTAGAGCGCGCCGATGCCGGTGGGACCGTAGATTTTGTGGCCGGTGATGACATACCAGTCGCAGCCGATGGCCTGCACATCGACCGGCAGGTGCACGGCGGCCTGGCTGCCATCGATAAGGATTTCGGCGCCGGCGGCATGGGCGAGCTCAGTGATGGCGGCGACATCGGTGACGGTGCCGAGCACGTTGCTCATGTGCGTGATGGCGACCATTTTCGTTTTCGGGCCAATGGCGGCGGCCATCGCGTCCATGTCGAGCGAGCCATCTTCGGTGAGGCCAACCCAGCGCAGGACGGCGCCGTGGCGCTCGCGCAGGAAGTGCCAGGGCACGATGTTGGAATGATGCTCCATGATCGAGAGGACGAACTCGTCGCCCGGCTGGATGCGTGCAGCGAGGGCGGAAGCGACGAGGTTGATGCCTTCGGTCGAGCCTTTGGTGAATATGATATTGTCCGTGGACGGAGCCTTCAGGAAGGCCCGGACGGTCTCGCGGGCGGCTTCGAAGGCTTCGGTGGTTTCGTTGGCAAGGGTGTGCAGGCCGCGGTGGACGTTGGCGTATGCGGTGCGCATCTGGTTTGCCATGGCGTCGATGACGGCGTCCGGCTTCTGCGCGCTGGCGGCGTTGTCGAGGTAGACCAACGGATGGCCGTTGACCTCGCGCGAGAGGATCGGGAATTCGGCGCGGATGGCGGGGAGGTCGATCTTACGCATCACACTGCCAGCCACTTGCTTGCCTCATTGCGCAGCACGTCCTCATGCTCCCCAGCCGCTTCCAGCGCTTCGGCGATGAAGGCTTCGGTGAGGAGGGCGCGGGCTTTTTCGAGGGGGATGCCGCGTTGGCGGAGATAGAAGAGTTGGTTGGCGTCGAGCGCGCCAGAGGTGTTTCCGTGCGCACACTGAACATCGTCGGCGAGGATTTCGAGTTCCGGCTTGGCGAAGACTTCGGCGCCCTCTTCCAGCAGCAGCGCGTTGTGCTGCATTGAGGCATCGGACTGCTGGCCGGAATTGCGCGGCACGATGAACTTGCCCTGGAAAACGCCGCGACCGCCATCAAGCACAGCGCCCTTGGTGACCTGGCGCGTGATGCAGGCGCGCGCGCCGTGGCGGACCTGGCTGGTGAGGTCGCAGTGATAGCCCTTGCCTGCGAGATAGGCCGCGTTGAGTTCAGCGTTCGAGCCGGTTTCGCGGTGGGTGAGATATGTTTCGAGACGCGTGACTCCCGCGCCGAAGGCGAGGACGGTCTGCGTCGTGTGTGCCTCCGCATCCTGCTCGATCAATGCGGTGATTGCCTGCGCTTCGCCGGCGCCGCCTTTCTGGTAGACCGTGCGGTGGAGGCGCGCGCCCTTCTGCAGGGTGAACTCGATCAGCGCCGCAGAGAGCGCCGCGCCACCGAGGTGGCTTTCCGAGACATGAAGCTCCGCCCCCGGACGAAGCAGGAAGACGATGCGCGATGCGTTGATGGCGCCGGGGCCGGAGAAGACCATGTGCAGGTGCACGGGCGCCTCGCCCGAAACTTCCGCCAGCAGCGTGCCGTTCGACAGCGCAGCGGCGAGCGCGCCGAGCGGGAAATCTTCCGCGCCGCCTGCGGCCTGCACGTCTTCCTTCGGCAGTAGGCGCAGGCCCGGCGGCAGGGATTTCGGGGCGGTGTAGCCGGCCGGCGAAAAGCGCAGCGTGGCCACCTCGCCTGCAAGCGGATCAGCCGCCGGCGGCGTTTTCGATGAATCCAGGGTTTTCACGGCAGCGCGGAAATCGCTCCAGCGCCAGCCTTCGATGCGGCGGTGCGGCAGGCCGGTTTTCGCGAAGGCTTCGAACAGGCGCTCGCGGCGCGGGTCTGCCTTCAGGCCGGCATAGCGTGCGACCAGTTCGAGTTCCGCAACCGTCGGATCACGGATGAGTTCCTTCAGCGCGGTGGTCACACAGCCTCCGCGAGGACGCCGTCATAGCCTTCCTTCTCGAGGCGCAGTGCGAGTTCAGGCCCGCCGGACTTGATGATGCGGCCCTTAGCGAGGACGTGCACCTTGTCCGGTTTGATATGGTCGAGCAGGCGCTGGTAGTGCGTGATGACGAGCATGCCGCGCGACGGCGCGCGCAGGGCGTTGACGCCTTCTGCCACGGTGCGCAGCGCGTCAATGTCGAGACCGGAGTCGGTCTCATCCAGCACCATGAAGCGCGGCTCAAGCATCAGCATCTGGTAGATCTCGAGGCGCTTCTTCTCGCCGCCCGAGAAGCCGACATTGACGGGGCGCTTTAGCATCTCGGCATCGAGGTTCAGCATTTTCGCGACATCGCGCGAGCGCTTGATGAAATCCGGGGCGGAGATTTCCGCCTCGCCGCGCGCCTTGCGCTGGGCGTTCATGGCGGTGCGCACGAAGGTCATCACCGGCACACCGGGAATTTCGACCGGATACTGGAAGGAGAGGAAGAGGCCCTTGGCGGCGCGCGCTTCGGGCTCCATTGCGAGGATGTCTTCACCGTCGAGCGTGGCGGTGCCGCCGGTGACACCGTAGCCTTCCCGGCCGGTGAGCACATAGGACAGGGTCGACTTGCCCGCGCCGTTGGGGCCCATGATGGCGTGGACTTCGCCCGCCGGCACGTTCAGCGACAGGCCGGAAAGGATGGTTTTCACCCCTTCGCCTTCACCGACCGTCGCACTCAGGTTTTCGATCTTAAGCATGCCGGGGATTTAGGGCGCCCCGCACCGGAATGAAAGCAGAAAGCGCCGGTAGACCTGCCCTGCGCCCGCGCCAGTCAGCCTGCGGCCGCGACCAGGGGCAGGACGAAGATGATGGTCCAGACCAGAGCGAACCCTGCAGCGAGCTTCCACATGACAGCCTCCCGAACGGCCGGAATGGGCCGTTTTCGCCGGGGAGGAGCAATTTCCGGGCCGGATCAGCCCGGATAGCTGGCGCTGGCCTCGCAGAAGGGGGCGGGATTGAAGCCTTCTGCCACTCTGATGACCCGGCATTCCTCGGTGCTGCCGTCCTCGTTCAGGCGGTTAACCACGACGGCGACCTCGTCCAGCTTGCCGCCGGTGATCTGATAGAATTGAGTTTCCCATTCTGCCGCGCTGGAGCGGCCGGTGGCGGCGATCATGCCGTTGGGGGCCATGCCGATGCTGTAGCCGGCGATTTCCCCGGCGCGGGTGAACAGGCCGTCGCTGCCCTGCAGCCAGAGGGCGTAATTGGTGTTCACCATCGCGGTGTAGAGCGGGATCAGAAGGTCCGGCTGCAGGTCTCCGTCGATATCCTCCAGCGTCGGATAGCTGAAAGCGACCTCGACCTTTTCTTCGATCAGCTGCAGCGAGGCGCCGCCCTCGCCGGCCAGTTCGGCGCGGAATGTGCCAAGGCTTTCGGTGTCGCTGGCGATGATCGTGTCGGAGGAGATGACGAAGCTCGGCTTGCCTGTGCCGAGTTCGAGGCGGCAGGGGGTGAGCTGGGTGAGCTGGCTGCCATAGTCGCGCTCGGCATCGGCGCAGGTTTCGAGGCCCATCAGGCGCTCGGTGGCGGCAAGACGTGCGGCGTCTTCTTCGCTGGGCGCCTCGACCTGCTGGTTGCAGGCCACAAGCGCGAGCAGCGGCAGGGCCGCGAGCAATTGGAATTTCATGCGATCAGCTCTCCTCCGGACGGCCAATCCTATGGCGCGGCGGCGGGAAAAGGCAATCTATCCGACGCTGCCCTCGAGGCTGACTTCCAGCAGCTTCTGCGCCTCGACGGCGAATTCCATCGGCAGCTCCTGCAGCACTTCGCGCACGAAGCCGTTGACCAGTAGGGCGACGGCCTGCTCCTCGCCGATGCCGCGCTGGCGGACATAGAAGAGCTGGTCTTCGGAGAGCTTGGTGGTGGTGGCTTCGTGTTCGAGCTGCGCGTCGGCGCGGCGGTTTTCGACATAAGGCACGGTATGCGCGCCGCAGCGGTCGCCGATCAGCAGGCTGTCGCACTGGGTGAAGTTGCGGGCGCTCTCGGCCTTCTTATGGATCGAGACGAGGCCGCGATAGGTGTTGTCGGACTTGCCGGCGGAGATGCCCTTGGAGATGATGCGGCTCTTCGTGCGCTTGCCGAGGTGGATCATCTTGGTGCCGGTATCGGCCTGCTGGCGGCCATTGGTGACGGCGATGGAATAGAACTCGCCGACCGAGTCGTCGCCGCGCAGGATGCAGGACGGGTATTTCCAGGTGATGGCGGAGCCCGTTTCCACCTGTGTCCAGGAAATCTTGGAGCGATGGCCCCGGCAATCGCCGCGCTTGGTGACGAAATTGTAGATGCCGCCTTTGCCGTCTTCATCGCCCGGCCACCAGTTCTGGACGGTGGAGTATTTGATCTCGGCATCGTCCAGCGCGACGAGCTCGACGACGGCAGCGTGCAGTTGGTTCTCGTCGCGCATCGGGGCGGTGCAGCCTTCGAGATAGGAGACGTAGGCGCCTTCATCAGCGACGATCAGCGTACGTTCGAACTGGCCGGTGCTTTCGGCGTTCATGCGGAAATAGGTCGACAGCTCCATCGGGCAGCGTACGCCTTTGGGAACGTAGACGAAGGTGCCATCGGAGAAGACGGCAGAGTTGAGGGTGGCAAAGAAATTATCCGACTGCGGAACAACTGAGCCAAGGTATTTCTTCACGAGCTCCGGATATTCATGCACGGCTTCGGAAATCGACATGAAGATCACGCCGGCTTTCTTCAGCTCCTCGCGGAAGGTGGTGGCGACGGAGACAGAGTCGAACACGGCGTCGACGGCGACACGCGGTTTCTCGCGCGCGGTGGCGGCGGTTTCGGCGGCGCCTTCGACGCCGAGCAGCACTTCGGCCTCGCGCAGCGGGATGCCGAGCTTCTCATAGGTCTCGAGAATTTCCTTCGGCACATCGTCGATCGACTTGTACTTCGCCCCGGCTTTCGGCGCGGCGTAATAGTAGAAGGCCTGATAATCGATTTCCGGATAGCGCAGGCGCGCCCAGGTGGGCTCCTCCATCGTCAGCCAGCGGCGATAGGCTTCGAGGCGCCAGTCGAGCAGCCATTCGGGCTCGCCCTTCTTCGCGGAGATGAAGCGGACGGTATCTTCAGAGAGGCCCTTCGGGGCCATGTCCATTTCGATGTCGGTGATGAAGCCGGCGGAATAGTTCTCCGACTCGAGGCGCTTCGCCGCCGCGACGGTGCCGGCATCAATGCCGTCCTTCACCTTCACTTCGGTGCAGTCCTCGTCGTGCTCATCAATTCCGCCGCAGCAATCCATCACGCGGTTTCCTTCAATACTGTCCGTCTCGCCGCCTCCAGCCAGGCATCGGCGAGTTTGCCGAAATCTTCTGGCCTCGAGTCCCAGCCGAAGCTGGCGCGGACGGAGGCTTCGGCAAGCGCGTCATCGGCGCCCATCGCCATCAGCACAAGTGATCTTTTCACCTTGCCGGACGAGCAGGCTGAGCCAGCCGAGAGGCAGACGCCGGCAAGGTCCATCGCCATCACCTGCGTTTCGGCGCGGAAGCCGGGGCGGGCAAAGTTGGATGTGCCGGCCAGGCGGGGGCTCGCTTCGCCGATCACGGTGACGCCGCCTTCGGCTTTCAGGCGCGCTTCCATCGCATCGCGGTGCTTTGCCAGCATGGCATATTTGGGGAGATCGCGCACGGCGGCCTCTGCGGCGGCGCCGAAACCGGCCATGCCCGCGACATTCTCCGTGCCCGAACGCAGGCCGCGTTCCTGCCCGCCGCCATATTGCAGCGCTTTCAGCGGCGCCCCGGCCCGGTGCCAGAGGGCGCCGGTGCCCTGCGGCCCGCCGATCTTGTGGGCGGAGAGGGCGATATAGTCCGCACAGAGGAGGGCTGCGTTGACCGGGACCTTGCCGAGCGCCTGCACCGCGTCGCAGACGGTGAGCCCGCCCGCCTCGCGCACGAGGGCGGCGGCATCGGCGACGGGCTGGATGATGCCGGTCTCGTTATTGGCGAGCATCAGCACGAGGATCGGCGTGCCCTTGATGGCCTTGTCCCATTTGGCGAGGCGCGTGTTCAGGTCCGCGAGGTCTACCTGCCCGCTCGCCAGCACATAGGCGGTCTCCACCGGCACGCCGGCATAGGCGGCGGCCTTGGTGGCGGCGTCATGCTCGATGGCGGAGACGATGAGGGTGGCCTTTGCGTCCAGCGCCAGGACGGCGCCCTGAATGGCGAGGGCGAGGGATTCGGTGCCCCCGCTGGTAAACACGATATCTTCGGCCCGCGAGCCGATGGCGGCACCGATCTGGCCGCGCGCCTTCTCCACCACGGCACGGGCCGCCCGCCCGGCCTTGTGGACCGAGGAGGGGTTGGCAGCGCCCAGGTCCAGTGCGGCGAGCATGGCCTCGCGGGCTTCCGGCCGGATCGGGGCGGTGGCGTTGTAATCGGCATAGATCATTGTGCCCTCTATATAGGCCTTTCCGGCCTGTCTCGCACCTGCAGAAAAATTTGCTTTTTCAGATGGTTTTGGCCTATCTACCCGCCCTTCAGCAGGAAAAGCCGAGGATCAGATGGCAGAAATCATCATTCCGGGCCCGCAGGGGCGGATCGAAGCGCGTTATACCGAGCCGCCATATCCGGGCGCGCCGATTGCCCTGATCCTGCACCCTCACCCGAAAGCCGGGGGCACGATGCAGGACCCGGTGACGATCATGCTGTACCAGCTGTTCGAAAAGCACGGCTTTGGCGTGCTGCGCTACAACTCGCGCGGCGTTGGCCGGTCGCAGGGCGTGTATGATCAGGGCATCGGCGAGCTGGAAGATGCTGCCTATGTGCTCGACTATCTCGAGAACCTGTCGGAATCGCCGCGCTATGTCTGGTGCGCGGGTTATTCCTTCGGCGCCTGGATCACGCTGCAGCTGCTGATGCGCCGCCCGGAGATTGACGGCTTTCTCGCCATCTCGCCGCCGGCGAACCATTATGACCTCTCCTTCCTCGCCCCCTGCCCGGCTTCGGGCCTGATCGTTTCGGGCGATGCGGATTCGATCGCCTCGCCGGAGGATGTCGAGCGGGCGCTGACGAAAGTCCGTGTGCAGAAGGGTCACAAGGTCGAGCGCGCGAAGGTGAAGGGCGCAAACCACTTCTACGTGGACAAGCGCGAAGAGCTGGTCACCGTTTGCGAAGAATACCTCCTGCGCCGCCTCGCCGAAGCCGAACAGCAACTGCGCCTCGAAGCGGATGAAGATGCCGATGACGCCGAAGTGGTCGAGGAAGAAGAAGACTTCGAAGAGTAAGAGAGGCTGGCCCGTTCACACTTGAACGGGCCGCCGCCTTCCGCATACGGAGCGCTGATCATGGCCACAATCCGGTTTGCGGACAGCTCCGACACGGAAACCATCCTTCGCTTCATCCGCGCACTCGCCGCGTATGAAAAGCTGGAGCATGAATGCTTCGCCGATGAAGAGGGGCTGCGCACGCATCTGTTCGGACCGCGCCCCTATGCCGAAGTCCTGCTGATCGAGGAAGACGGCGAAGCGCATGGCTTCGCGTTGTTCTTCCATAACTTTTCGACCTTCCTGGCGAAGCCCGGCATCTATCTCGAAGACCTGTTCGTCGACCCCGCCCAGCGCGGTAAGGGCTATGGCAAGGCGCTGCTGGCGAGGCTCGCGGAAATCGCTATCGAGCGCGGCTGCGGCCGGCTCGAATGGTCGGTGCTCGACTGGAACCAGCCGTCCATCGACTTCTACCTCTCACTGGGCGCAAGGCCGATGGATGAGTGGACGATCTACCGGCTGGACGGCGACGCCCTGTCCGGACTTGCCAGCGCCTAGGTCCGGCTCTCCCAGCCAAAGATCTTCCCGCCGATCTGAGGCGCAGGCACGCCCGTTGTCGTTGGCCAGCTGATCGGCAGGTCGCGCACAGTGCGGGCGGCGAGGAAGGCGAAGGCTTCGGCTTCGATGGAATCGCCGCGCCAGCCAGCCTCTTCGGCTGACATCAGCGCGCACGGCAAGGCGCCCTTCAGGGCGGCCATCAGCGCCGGATTGTGCCGTCCGCCGCCGCAAGCGATGACGCGGGCAGGTTTCTCCGGGAGCTGATCAATTCCCGCTGCGACGGAGGCCGCCGTGAATGCGGTGAGCGTTGCGGCGCCATCTTCCAGCGACAGGCCGTCGGCCATGCCGGCGTTGAAGTCATACCGATCGAGCGATTTCGGCAGTTTCTCGCTGAACCAGGGATGGTCCATCAGCCGCGCGAGGCGCGCCGTATCGACCTTGCCCGCGAGCGCGAGGCGGCCGCCGGCATCGTGCGTGCCCTTGCCGTGACGCTCCACCCATTCGTCGATGGGGCCGTTCGCGGGGCCGGTATCGCAGGCGATCAGCGTGCCGTCCGAGAGGCGCGCGGTGATGTTGGCCACGCCACCGAGGTTCAGCACGACCGCTGTCTCGCCGCCGAGCCGGTCCATCAGCGCGGCGTGGTAGGCGGGGGCCAGCGGCGCGCCCTGCCCGCCGGCCTCAACATCGGATGTGCGGAAATCGCAGACCATCGGCACGCCGAACGCCTTCTGCAGGCCGAAGGGATCGACCAGCTGCAGGGTGGCGCCCTTGGCGCCGGGCTTTGCGCGCCGGTGCAGCACGGTCTGGCCATGCACCCCGGCGAGCGCAGGGCGGATGGCCCGCTCCGGGCCGGTCAGCATCTGCCAGGCCTCGAAATGGGTGCGGCTGATCACGTCGAGCGCGGCCCGGAACGGCGCTTCGGGGACCGGCCCCTGCCAGTTCCAGGCCCGCGCGGCATCGGTGGCTGCCTGCAGCAGGGCGCGCTCGGCGGGGGTGTACTTGCGCTCCACGGCCGGGCCGAATTCGGCAACCTTCTCCCCATCTGTGAGAATCATGGCGGCATCGACCGCATCCAGCGAGGTGCCGGACATGAAGCCGGCCACCCAGACGGGCCGTGTTTTTTCGGTAACGGTGTTCAAGCCCTGCCCTTTCCGTGTTAGGCGCGCGTCTGCTCCACGGAGACACAAGAAAATGAGCCAATACAAGTCGGAATTCCTGCACGAGCTCAGCTGGCGCGGCTTCATCAAGCAGATGACGCATGAGGCAGAGCTGGACGCTTACTGCGCCTCGGGAACGCCTGTGGCTTATATCGGCTTTGACGCGACGGCGGACAGCCTGCATGTCGGCCACCTGATGAGCATCATGATGCTGCGCATCTTCCAGCGGCACGGCGGCCGGCCAATCACCCTCATGGGCGGCGGCACGACCAAGATCGGCGACCCTACCGACAAGGAAAAGTCGCGCCCGCTGCTCACCAATGACCAGATCAACGCCAATATCGCCGGCATCAAGAAAGCCTTCGATCCCTACATCAACTATGCCGGCCCGAACGGCGCTATCATGGCGAACAATGCCGACTGGCTGGACAAGCTCGGCTACATTGATGTGCTGCGCGATATCGGCGTGCACTTCACCATCAACACGATGGTGAAGCAGGACACGGTTGCGCGCCGCCTGGAGGCTGAGCAGCCCTACACTTTCCTCGAGTTCAACTACCTGCTGCTGCAGTCCTACGACTTCCTCGAGCTGTTCCGGCGCCATGGCTGCCGCCTTCAGCTTGGCGGGTCGGACCAGTGGGGCAACATCCTCGGCGGCGCAGACCTGATCCACAAGATCGAGGGCCAGCAGGCGTTTGGCCTGACGTCGCACCTCATCACCACCGCCTCCGGCGCGAAGATGGGCAAGACG
Organism: Hyphomonas sp.; assembly: GCF_046313975.1. Classification (GTDB taxonomy): domain Bacteria; phylum Pseudomonadota; class Alphaproteobacteria; order Caulobacterales; family Hyphomonadaceae; genus Hyphomonas. The sequence goes on from NZ_JBKBXB010000007.1 coordinate 43,336, forward strand.
GTGGGCGGCGCGGTGTGGCTCAATGCAGAGCGCAAGAGCCCGTATGAATACTGGCAGTTCTGGCGCAACACGGAAGATGCCGATGTCGGCCGGTTCATGCGCTTCTTCACGGACCTGTCGCAGGAGGAGATCGTTCGCTTCGAAGCCCTGAAGGGCGCCGAGATCAACGATGCCAAGATTGCGCTGGCGAACGCGGCGACGGCCTTGCTGCACGGCGATGCCGCGGCGCAGGAAGCTGAGGCGGCGGCAAAGGCTGTGTTCAGCGCAGGTGCGTCTGCCGATGCACTGCCCACGGCAACTGTTCCGCATGCGGAGCTTGAGGCGGGCCTGCTCGTCGCGGCGGCCTGCACCGCAGCAGGCCTGTCAAAGTCCAACGGCGAAGCGCGGCGCCTGATCGAGCAAGGCGCGATCAAGGTGAATGATGAAGCTGTGACGGATCCGAATGCGAAACTTTGGGCGTCGGACATGAAGGACGGCGCGATCAAGCTGTCGGCCGGCAAGAAGCGCCATGCGCTGATCAAGGCGGGGTAGTCTTCAAAGCCCCTTCTCCCTGGGGAGAAGGGTGCGCTGCACTGTGGGAAACCGGATTTTCAGAACGTCTCGTTCTTGATCGCCGGCAATTCCTTCGGCAGCGGCGCTTCTTTGGGGCGTGCCTTGGCTTCGGGAATCTTGGTGTCCGACGGGTTCTCGAAGATGCGGCGGATGACGCCGGGGGCGAGGGCCGAGAGCGGGTTGACCGAGACGTTGGCCTTTTCCAGTTTGCCGCGCACACCGTAAGTCAGCGAGAGCACGCCTTCGCCATCGCGCCCGACCACGAGATCGCCGAGGATCGGAATTCCTCCGAGGGCGGAGTTTACGCCGAAGCTCGGCACCAGGACGCCGTCGATCTGGATATCGCTGGACTTGGTATCAATGAAGCCGTTCGCCGTAAGGCCAAGGGCCGGACCCTGCGCCTTGGCACCTTCGATCACATAGCGCCCGCCGGAGATCTTCATCGGGACATCGATGCGGCTGAAATTGACACCCTCGCCCGACAGCGTATCCGCCAGGCCGCGCAGCGAGGCGAGCGACAGGATCTGCGTCAGGAAGGGCGCATTGCTGAGGCGGGCATCGGTGACCTGCAACTGGATTTCCGCCGGCTTGCCGTCATGTTCCAGTGTGCCGGTCATCTTAAGCTTCCCGCCGGTGATGAAATCCGCATTCAGGAAAGCGCTGGCGAGGAAGCCGGCATCGCCAGTTGTCACATCCAGCTTTGGTGCGCCCTGCCGTGCATCAATGCTTGCCTCAAGCGGCGCGCCGCCAGCCGCCGTGCCGGTTGCATTGAAGGTCTCGAAGCCTTTCTTGCCGGACGTGATCGACACTTTCGCGTTGCGCAGATCGAGTCCTGCACGAACTGTCAGCCGCTCAACCGCCGCATCAAGGCTCATGCCGCCGCGCCCTTCGCGGTCATCCGCACCCAGAGTACCGAGGCCGGGCATCAGCCCGGAAACATCAAGGTGCTTGCCGCCTAGCCGCAGCACGAGCTGGTCAGCGGCGTTGCGGCTGACCTTGCCGTTCACATCCGCCACGTTGCGGAAATAGGCGCGGCGAAGGTCTGCCGAGACCAGCCGTGTGTCCGGACCGAGGGTGAAGTCGCCGTCTATGGCGGCGCCATCAGCGGAAAAAATCACGCGCGATGTCGCCCGGTCGCCGTTCAGCGAATAGTTGATGGCCGCCGCCGCCGCGCCGCCGCGCGGTTTCAACCAGCCGATCTCGGCCGCATCGAGCCGGGATTCCCGGAAGTCGATCTTCACATCCGCCGTAGTCAGGTTTGCGCCGTCGAGCGTAGCCTTCACATCCAGCGGCGCCTCGCCGGTCATGTAGGCGCGCCCCAGCAGGCCGAAGCCGTTGATGAAATCCGGCGTGACGATGCCCTTGGCCACAAGTGCGGCGGGCTTGCCGTCCTCGGCGAACGTATCCGTCCAGGTGAAGTCGACCGGCGAGGGGCCGAGGCTGCCCTGCCCGGCCAGGACAATGCCTTTGGAGTCGACATTCACATCGACGATGCCGCCCGTGAAATCAAACCCGAACGCAGCGGCTTTCAGGCCCGCATTGCGCAGCTTGCCGAAGGCGTTGAAGCGCATGTCCTCATACGGAACATCGTTCAGCGCCGGGCGGAACATTTCATAGGTGCCCTCGGCCTCGCCGGAGATGCGCGCCGGGTCGAGATCGAACTCCAGCCGGGAGTCTGCCAGTACACGGATGATGTTCCGCGCCGGGCCGCGCCCCTTGGCGAACACGCGGAACTCCGATCCGCGCGGATAGAAGGCCGGGAAATCCACCAGCCCTTCGGTCACCGCCCAGCCGGCATAAGCGGCGCTGTCGGCCACCACGCGGAAGCTGTTGCCCGTCAGCCGGCCCTTGCCGCGAGCATTTTCCACGGCCGGCAGGTCCGACAGGAATTTCACGCGCGCATCCTCGACATCGAATGTGACATCAAGATCTGTATCCCGCAGGTGGCCTTCCGCCATGCTGTCGCGCTGCAGCGATACCTTGCCGATGGCGTTGCGCGCCTTGCCTGCCTCGACATTCATCGCGCCCCAGTCGCGCGCGCTGGCGGCAAGCTTCACCGGCCAGAGCGCGATCACGGTCTGCAGCGGCAACTCTCCCGGCACACGCACGTCCAGCGAACCGATCACCGGCAATTCGCCGGGCTGCTGGTCCGGCGTGCGCGCGAGGTCGCCCTTGATCTCGAAGGCCGCGCCGCCGGTCACCAGTTTCGCATCAAGCCCGCGCACCGCGAGCAGGTCGAGGTCCGCCTCGCCGGCGGCCTCGAGGCTTGCAAAGTCCACCGGCGCGGCGAGCAGCGGGGTCAGGTCGGCGGTCAGGGCCGGGCTCTTGATCCGGAAGGGCCGGAAGCCCTCGCCCGTCAGCGCGCGGTCCAGTTCGATTTCCGCCCGCCCCTTGAACTGGCCGAAGCCGACCGACTCCAGAACGAAAGCCAGCTTGTCATCGGCACGGGCATAATTGCCCGTCAGGCGCACATCCCGTACGGGCTGCACCCCATCGAGAAACTTCAGGGCGCCTTCGCCGCTCCGTGCGGCAAGCCGCACGTCCTCGATGCCCTCTGCTTCGGTGAAGGCCACCGAAATCTCGAAATTCGATTCCAGTCCTTCCGCGGTTTCGCCGCCAAGGCCGATGCGCCGGAACAGTTCGCCGAGCGGCCAGTTGGCCACGCCCAGCTCGGCCAGCATGCGCGTGCCTCTCTCGCTGGTCTTCATGCGCAGGGCCATGCCGCCCGGCATGCCTTCGCCGAGCCCGCTGCCGGACAGGGTGAGGCTGAGCCCATCGGCCGTGCGTGTCAGCGCGCCTGTGGTGTGCTGCACCGATCCGACCTGCGCCTGGTCCTGCCCGCGCACGCGCAGCTCGAAGCCATCAAAGCGCACCGCCTCGATCGTCAGTCCCCGGTCGGTCTCGCGCAGGGCGGCCAGCCATTCGGGCAGGACGGTGTTGGCATAATCGAGCCAGCCTTGCGGTGTGGACGGCAGCTCCCGCGCCTTGAACTCGGGCAGCGGATCGCCCGCAATCTGCCATTCGGTGCTGCTGACCTGGTCCAGCCCGACCCAGCCGTCTTCCATCGACAGGCGCAGTACTTCGATATCGCCGAGCAGCAGCGCCGAGGAAGAGAGCACGAGGCCGGCCCGGCGCGCCTCGGCCGCCGGGCGCCCTTCGCTGTCCATGAGGCGCACGTCCTGCGCCCGGATGCGGATGCGCTTGTCTTCCGGCGACCATTCCAGCTGCAGCGCCCCGATGGAGACCGGCCGGCCTTCGCGCGCTTCGGACAGGGCCTGTTCGACATCCTCCCGGAAGGGGCCGAGATCGATCGGCCCGCTCGACAGGCGCAGCCAAAGCAGAACGCACGCCGCCATCAGCACCAGGACGAGGCCGCCAAGGATCTCCATGATGACAACAGACGCGGTCTGGCGGACCAATCCAAAACTCCTCTGGACGCGGGTTTGCCGCACGCCCAATGACAGAGAGAAACTATAATAACGTGAATTGGTTGAAACTATGGGAGAACTGCATGCCTGCTGAGCTGAAAGCCGGAAAAAAGGCCCCCGATTTCAAGCTGGAAACCACGGGCGGGCCAAAGCACCTGAAGGACTTTGCCGGCCAGCACCTCGTGCTCTACTTCTATCCCAAGGACGATACGCCAGGCTGCACCCAGGAAGCGCTCGACTTCACCGCCCATGAGGCCGCCTTCCGGAAGGCCGGCGCCGCTATTCTGGGCGTCTCTCGCGATCCCCTGAAGAAACACGAGAAATTTGCTGCAAAGCACAATCTGACCGTCCTTCTTGGCAGCGACGAGGACGGGGCGGTTTCAGGCGCCTATGGCACCTGGCAGGAAAAGTCCCTGTACGGCAGAACTTACATGGGCATGGTGCGGGCAACGGTGCTGATCGGGCCGGACGGACGAATCGTCCGGGTCTGGCCGAAGGTCAAAGTGAAGGGCCATGCCGAAGAGGTTCTGGCGGAAATCACCGGAAAACACGCCTGAGGCCCAATTTGAGGGCAGATCCCTGCCCCAGATGCCGGGTTAATAAGAAGTTTACGCTCTGGACCTAACATTGCAGAAAAATATGATTTGCGGGGGTTCCGCACCCTTTCGAAATAGGTATGTATGTCGGCGGGGAATGGGAAGCCGGCCGCAGTGGGCACTGCGGCTTCATAAGAAGTTTCCAGCGAACGGGTAGCTTGCATGGCGAAGTGGAGTTCGAACCTCAAGGCTGCGTTCGACCGCGCTTTTCCGGAACGTCAAATCTATCACCGCAGCGGCGGCACGGTCCGCTATATTTCCGTATCCCCCTGGCAACAGGCCATGATGGCAGCCGGCGCGACCGCCGTGGCCGGGTGGACCGTGTTCGCCACGGCCAGCTTCGTGTTCACCGGCAGTGATGCCGGCGTTCCCGGCGGCGAGGGCAAGGAACTCGCCAAGTATGAGCGCTGGGTGCAGGACCTGCGCGCCCGCGAGTCGCTCCAGCGTACCCTGCTCGAGGAGCGCTCCCGGGAAACCGCCGATCTCGAGAAGAAGCAGAAGGCGCTCGAGGAACTGCTGAACGAAATGCGCGAGGATGACGGGCAGAAACTGTCCGCCCTCGAAGGAAACGGCGCCTCCCTCCTGGTCGAGGCCTCAATCGAAGAAGCCGACCGCCGCGAGTCCCGCGACACCCAGTTTGCCAGCGCCGGCTTCAGCGTACCGGCCCCGCGCGGCACCTCCAAGGCGATCGAGCAGGACATCTACCGCCTGTTCAACCATATGGAAGACCTCGCCGCCGAGCGCGCGGAACGTGCCCGCGGCGTGCTCGCCCTCACAAATGTTGGCACCGACAGCCTGCTGGCGAGCAACGGTGTCGGCGGCCCGGAAGTGTCGATGGGGGCGCTGACCTCCTCGGCCTCGGAATGGTCGTTCGGGGACAAGACCTTCATGAGCCGCATCATGCAGGCCCGCGCCCGGATCGCGGAAATGAAGCATTTCGAGAAGATCGTGGCGGACCTGCCGCTCGGCCAGCCGGTCGGGGTGCCCTACCGCTTCACCAGCCCCTACGGCGTCCGCGTCGACCCCTTCACCAAACGCCCCTCGCCCCACATGGGCATGGACATGGCAGCATATCGCGACGCCCCGATCATCACCACCGGTCCCGGCAAGGTCAGCTATGCCGGCGCCCGGTCGGGCTACGGTCTGCTGGTCGAGATCGATCACGGCCACGGGTTCAAGTCCCGCTACGGCCACCTGCGGTCGATCACGGTGTCAAATGGTGCTACAGTCAAGACCGGTGATCTGGTAGGACGTATGGGCTCCACCGGTCGCAGTACCGGTGACCACCTCCACTACGAAGTGTGGTACAACGGCAAACCCTACGACCCCATGAAATTCCTGAAAGCAGGCCGACATGTTCACAAAGAATAACAAGACCCCGGAAGCCGCCCCGCCCGAGCCCGCGAAAGTGGTGCCCGCTCAGGACGCGATCCGGGGGGCTGCCACGAAGACGGCAGCGCGCGCGGCTTCGATCATTTGCGCCGACATGAAGATCAACGGCTCGATCAGTTCCGAAGGCGCCCTGCAGATCGACGGCATCGTCGATGGCGACGTTTCCGCGACCGACATCACCATCGGCGCTTCCGGCCAGATCACCGGCGAGGTGAAGGCCGAGGTCGTGAAGGTGAAAGGCAAGATCAGGGGCTCCATTCGGGCCCGCAAGGTCGAGCTGGAAACCGGCGCGCATGTGAAGGGCGACATCGTCCATTCCTCGCTGCAGATTCAGTCGAACGCTGTGTTCGAAGGCCAGGTGAAGCACGCGGATGACCCGCTGCGCGAAACTGGCCCGCAAGCCGCCAGCGAGAGCAAGCCTGCCTCGGCTTCGCTCGGTTCGGGCTTCGGCATTTCCAGCCAGCCGAGCTGAACCGGACTGACATTCCGAATACCGAACGCCGGCCCGCAAGGCCGGCGTTTTTTCTTTGCCCCCCAGACATGTTCCCGGCAGGAGCGCCTCACCGGAAACACAAAGCCCCGGACCAGAGGACCGGGGCTTTGCCATTCAGTATTGAACCAGGTCAGATCAGACCGGCTGTGCGTTGCGGCACTGCGGCGTTGCCTTGAACTTCTCGCGGCCCGCATTCAGGCGCTCGGCAATCGTCTTGCAGCCTTCCGGCTGGGCGTCGCCAAGACCCTGCAGCTTCTTGCAGATCTTGTCTTCGTTCACGAGGTTGAGGACGGCAGACTGCACTTCGAAGCAGACGAGTGCGTCCTTGGTTTCCTCTTCCGAGTTCATGAACTCGAGCCAGCCGCGGCCACCGGCATTGCCGGCCTGACGGAAGGCTTCCTTGGCGCCGTCGCGGTCGCCACGCTCGAAGCGGGACTGGCCGATCCGCACCCAGACGGTGCCGCGATCTTTCACGCCGCCGAGTTTCAGCGCCTGCTGCAGCGCATCCTCAGTTTCCTTCCACTTCTGCAGCTCGCTGTAGGAGGCGCCGAGACGCTCGTACATCGCGCCGCCACCGCCCATTTCGGCAGCCCGGCGGATGACCGGAATGGCTTTCTCGTGCTCGCGCGCAACCTGGTAGAAGTCGGCCAGCAGGGACATCCTCTCGACCGTCGCCTTGATGCGGCCGGCATTCATTTCCTTCTCCAGCACTTTCGCGGCGTAGTATGGCGCGTTGAACTGGTTGTAGAAGTTCACGATGCGCATGATCTCGTCTTCGGTCTTCAGGATACCGGCGAGGTACATGGCCTTCTGGACTTCAAACGCCTTGCGCTGTTCGTTTTCCTGGAAGTAATTGCCGGCGATGGCATCCCAGTACTTGCGCTCTTCCGGGCGGCGCTCGACGAGCACTTCGAGGACTTCAGCGAGTTTCGCCTTCTGGCCGCTCTCGTTGTAGAGGAAGACGAGCAGGTCGTAGAGTTGCTGGTCGAACTTGGCGCCATCGTCACGGCGCACTTCCTCGGCCCAGCGTACCGCTTCCTTGTAGTTGTCGATGCGCTGATACAGGACCGCCAGCTGCCATTTCTGGGTGCGGTCAGGCTTTCCGCCAGCGTTGATCCAGCGCATCATGTAGTCGAGCGCCAGCTTCTGGTCTTCCATCTGCAGATAGATCTGCGCGATGTTGTAATAGGTCTGGGCCGCCTGGTCCGCCGGGATATAACCCTTGTTCAGTGCGTCCAGCAGGTCCTTGATCGCGCCAGCGCGGTCGCCCTGCTCGATCTTGATATAGGCCGACAGACGGATGACAGCGCCTTCCTCGTAGCAGTTCAGCGGCTGGCTCCTCAGCTGGTTCAGCTTCGCGATGGCGGTGGCCCAGTCCTTGTTCTGCATCGCTGCGGTTTCAGCATCGAGATAGGCCTGTCCGGTCTTCGCGCCGAACTGCGTTTCCGTGCAGGCCTGGGCCAGCGCGGAGCCGGCGCCCATCAGACCCAACAGGCCCGCCGCCACAGCCCCTTTGAGGAAAACACTCAGTTTCATCATTTCTCTCCTGGCCGCTTTACAGCGGCTTACACTCTCGCTTGCAGGTCTCTCCGGCAGTCTTGCGCCGCCTGGAGAGGAGAAGGAGCAGGCGGCTGGCCCTGGCGAACCCCTGCCCGGATTGAGCCCTACTGGATGTTGAATTCCAGCGGGTAGACCACGTTCCGGCGCTCAACCGCCTTGCCGCGGACGATCTTCGGGGCGAATTCCACACGGCTCACGGCACGCTCGGCTTCCGACTTGAACACGCTGTCCGTGCAGGTGGCCTGCACATTGTACGGCTTGCCGCGGGTATCCACGTCAAAGCGAACGTCGCAGCTGCCTGAGATGCCGCGTTCGGCGGCGCGCTGCGGGAAGGACGGTGTCGGCGGGCGGATCGGCTGTGCGTCGCGGTCAGAGACGGCCACTGGATCGATCGCGAGCGACTTCATCCGGCCAAGATCGAGGTTCTGCGGAACAGCCCCGTCGATCTTCGGAGTCGGCAGGTTGATGCTCGACTTGGTGGCCGACTGTTTCGGCGGCGGCGGCGGCTTCTGGGCTGAGTCAATCCGCTGCGGCTTGGCCCGCTGGCGCGTGCGCGCCTCGGAATCCTGCTGCTGCGGCGTGATCGCCGCCAGAACCCGCTGTTCGCCGGATGCCAGATTCAGCTCTTTCACCGAAATCAGCAGGTTCATGACCATGAAGATTATCAGGACGATCGGGATCGCGATGACCGTCGCCACCAGGATCCGCATGAAGGGACTATTGAACATCGCCTGTCTCCCTAACCCGTCGTTTTCGCCGAGATGTTGATAACAGTGTCACCATCAATCTTGTTGATAGCTTCCATTACGTCAACCATTACCGACGCATCTGCGTTCACATCTGTTTGAATCACGACTTCACCGCGTGGGTTGTCGAGCCGCATTTCCTTGATGGTGAAGCCGACTTCAGCCGGATTGATCTTCTTCTTGTCGATATAGATGTCGCTATTGGCATCGATGGCGATCAGGATCGCCAGCGGCTTGGCCTGTGACTTGTTCTCGACTTCAGGGCGAAGGATCTGGACACCCGGTTCCTTGATGAACTGGGCCGTCACGATGAAGAAGATCAGCAGGATGAACACCACGTCGAGCATCGGCGTGAGGTCGATGTCGGTGCCGCCTTCGGAATATTCACGTCTTGCACGTGCCATAGTTACGCTCTCCTGCGATCAGGTCTGAGTGATGAGGATGTTGACGCGTTCCTTGAAGCCCGCGTTGTAAGCCTCATCCCGGATCTGCACCACCACGCCGCTTTTCGCCTTGGGGTGAGCTTGAATGATAAGCGCACTATTGGGCGATTCTGCGACAACCCGTTCGATGTTCGCACGCACCGAGCTGATGTCCGTCGGGCGTCCGTTCACCGTGATCAGGTTCGATTCCTCGACCAGGATCAGAATGGCAGGCACCTGGACTTTCTCTTCATCGGGCGGTGTCGGCGGCGGCGGCGGCTCGAGGCCGATGGCCTCTTCCCGCGCAAAGGTCGACGTCACGATAAAGAAGATCAGCAGGATGAACACGACGTCGAGCATCGGCGTCAGGTCGACGTTGGCCTCGTCGGGCCGTCTTGTCTTGCGTCCGCGCATCAGCCGATCTCCATCGAGTCTTCAACCTGCTGGACCGAGCGATTGACGCGGCGATCCATACCGGACGTGAACATGATGCCCGAGAGAGACGCGACCATGCCGGCCATGGTCGGGATGGTGGCACGCGACACGCCGGCCGACATGGCCTTTGCGTCTGCACCTGCTGTGATCGCCATGATGTCGAACACGGCCACCATGCCCGTCACCGTGCCGAGCAGGCCGAGCAGCGGCGCGAGGGCGACCATCGCCTTCGTCAGCTGCACGTTCTGTTCCGCCTTGATCCGGACTTCCGACACCAGCTTGTCACGCACCCAGTGGGCGAGTTTGGATTTCCGGTCGGAGCGCGAACGCCACTCCGCAATTGCCTCGGCGGCAACCTGCTTGTGCGCGAACCGGAAATAGAACAACCGCTCCAGAATCAGGGCCCACATGACGAAAGTCGCCGCCATGATGACCAGCAGCACGGGGCCGCCTCGATCCAGAAAGGCCTGTAGGTCTTGAAAACCCATGCGGGTTACTCCTCCAGGGGTTGGGTCAGGACGGGCTTACGCCCGTCCCCCGTGCATCGACTCCATCTTCTCGGCGACGAGACCTGCGGCCTGTTCGTCAAGAAGCTGCTGATTGGTGCGGGCCATCGACGAGACGACCGCGTGAATGAGCAGCAGCGGGATAGCGGCCACAAGACCGAACACTGTTGTCATGAGAGCGACCGAGATACCGCCTGCCATCAGCTTCGGATCGCCGGCACCGTAGATGGTGATGGCGGTGAAGGTGATGATCATACCCACAACGGTACCCAGAAGGCCGAGCAGCGGGGCGACAGCAGCAAATACCTTGATGATGTCGATGCCACGCTCGAGACGGGGGGCCTCGCGCAGGATCTGCTCGTCGAGCTTGAGTTCAAGCGTTTCGACGTCGCGGTTGCGGTTGTTCTCGTAGACTTCGAACACACGGGCCAGCGGGTTGCCGGTGCCAGCCTGACGGCTCTTCGCGGTCGCGCGCATGGCGGCGCCGGTCGTGAACAGCGTGAAGACCTTGTAGAAGCCGAGCAGGAGGCCGATGACAGCCAGGATGGCAATCACGGCACCGACCTGGCCACCTTGAGCAAGACGGTCAGCAAATTTCGGCAGTTCGCCGAGGATGCCGAACAGGTTGCCTTTCGACGGGTCGACCGGGGCCTTGATCACTTCGCCTTCGCCAGCGCGGGCGAGTTTCGTCATGGCGCTGGAGTACGGGCCTGAAGGCTGGGTCTTGAAGACTTCGAGGAAGCTTTCGCCGCGCTCGCCGCGCTTCACTTCAACGAAACGGCCGCCATTGACGGTCGCGGCGTTGAACACGCCGATACGGATCAGTTCGGCTTCGGCAATCGAGCCGCCTTCGCCGAGGCCGTTCACCGGCGCCGTGAAGGTTTTGACTTCCGATTGGGCAATCATTTCCTGAAGCATCGCCTTCGGCAGACGCTCCAGCTGGCCACGGTTCGGGAGAACGCGGGCTTCCGCGATTTCGGCAATGCCGGCAACGCGGTCAGTATAGTCGAAGTTTGCGAAGGAGTTCGCGATTTCCGGCATCGTGGCACCGGCGGCCGAGCGGAACTGGCCAAGGAGTTCCTGGAAGTCGCCGGCGAGGGTCGAAACCTGCGCTTCGAGTGCGCCGAGGCGGGCTTCGTTGGCATCGAACTCGACGCTCAGGGCGCGGGCTTTGCCTTCAGCGGCAGCAAGCACGTTGCGGGCTTCCTGCATGCTCGCAGCCTGGCTGGCGCGGTCCTGTTGGAACTGACGCAGGCGAGCCTGGTCTTCCGTCGACATCTGGTTCGCGTCCTGGCGAACACGGTTCAGAACGTCGCTGAGCGATTGGGCCGAGGCGGGCATGGAGACAGCGAGCGAGACCGAGCCGAAGAGGACTGCGGCGCCCAGTGCCTTGAGATTGGATTTGAACGTTTTCATGACTCTGTAAACCTTCGTTTCTGAGCGACTGGCCGCTTACTGGACCGAGAATTTCTGAACCGGGGCGAACAGCACGACTTGCTGGGCTTTGCCCTGCGCCACGCGGATTGCCTGCTGAATGTCGGGAACGAAGCTGCCCGGAAGCGCGACCCACTCACCCTTGGCGCGGTCATAACGCGCGGCCTTGCCGTTCGGCGTGACATATACATAAGCAACGCGGCCGTAGAGGAACATGTCGACGTTGGTCGGGTTGCCGTCGATGTTCATCGTTTCCTGCCAGGTGCTGACCGTGCGGCCATATTCCATCTCGGCCGAGTAGGCTTCCATGATCAGGCGGTACTGCTCGGAGGAGGTGATGTCCGGAGCGCGCATCGCGGCATCCAGGGCCTCGAGGCGGGCATCGCGGATGTCCTTCTTAAAGGGAAGGTCAGCGGCGACGAACATTTTCAGGTCTTCGACCATGCTGAGCAGCATCGGCACCGTCTGCGCCGTGATGTCGTCGATCGAACCGAGCTGTTCTGTCAGCGACGCGATTTCCTCGCGCTGCGACTGGACAACCAGTTCCTGCTGTTTCGCGAACAGTTCTGCCGCATCCCGGCGCTGCAGCAGCGTGCGGTACTCGCGAACCATGTCCGAACGGTCATCGTCCAGCTGATTGATCTGGTCCTGGACCTGCTCAGCCTTGCGGGTCGCCGCTTCGCCGGTGGCAAGGGCCTCGCGAAGCTGGGCATTTGCCGGGATGGCCAGGCCCGCGATCAACGCAACAGCGATCACGCTGCGGGCCGGTGACAGAAGTTTCATCATGAGGATTGCCTCTCACTCTCCAAACGGTCGCGCCGTAGCGCGCAAAATCCTGGGTTCTGGGCGCGCCTGCTGACGAGGCCGTCCCGTTGATATCCAGCCACACACACAGAGCCGGACGTGAGAAATGGAAGTGAAAGGGATGACCCTCACCACCTCCCCTGACTTGTTATGGAGCGTTAATCGCTCTCTCTTTATCTGCCTGTTGGGCGGCGGCGTCTTCTGCGCCACGACCGGCAAAGCCCTTAGCCATGAAGTGCGACGGTAACAATCCTCTAATTGCGGATCAATCGCGCTTTACGATTCGTTTAGAAAATACCCGGCCTCCCCCTGAACGCAATCAGCGCGACGCAGTGGATGACAGTTTAGACATCATCTTTCATGCCGGGATGTCAGCCTGATGACACCCGCAGAATCCTGACGCGCGAGTCATTTCCGGAAATGGGTGGGAGAGTGGCTGGGGTGCTAGGATTCGAACCTAGGGTGGCGGTACCAAAAACCGCTGCCTTACCACTTGGCGACACCCCAACAGTGGAGCGCGCGAAATAGCTACTCTTTGCGGTGCTGGCAACTCCCGAAAATCGCATTCACTGCGGCAAGCTGCCTGCCTTGCCGGCAGGGTGCGCTGACACATGAATCTACATATGCCTGTTGGGGCGCCCTTTACTTTTTATCGATTATCAACAATATCGACATTCGGAAACTCCGGATACCTTACCAGCAGAGGAACAGTCCCGGTCATGAAAACCTTCTTCCTGTCGATGGCAGGCGCTTTCGTCGCGATGATCCTGTTCATCGTGCTCTTCTTTTTCGGGCTGATCTTCCTCGCTGTCAGCGCGGCGAGTTCCAAGCCGCCGCGGCCGAGCAATGTCGTCCTCTCGCTCGACCTCAATGCCGCCCTGCCCGACCAGGCACCAACCGCCGGGTTTGCCGCCTTCTCAGGCGTGCCCGGCTTCACGGACCTGCTCTTGAAAATCCAGGCCGCCGAATCCGACGACACCGTGAAGGGCATCTACCTGCGCGGCTCGCTGACCGGCATCGGCTCGTCCCGCTCCGAAGAGCTGCGCGATGCGCTGAAGAATTTCCGCGCCGCGGGCAAGTTCGTGGTCGCCCACACGCAGGGCATGATCGCCCTCGGTGGTCCGTCCGCCTACTATTCGATCTCCGCCGCTGACGAGATCTGGATGCAGCCGGGCACCGACCTGATGATCAGTGGGGTGACGTTTGAAACCGAGTTCCTGAAAGGCCTGTTCGACAAGATCGGCCTCACCCCGCAGATCTACGCGCTCTACGAATACAAGAACGCGCCGAACTCGTATAATGAAACCGGCTACACACCTGCGCACCGCGAGGCGCTGGAAACGCTGGCCACCTCGATGTGGGAAACAGCGCTTGCCGATATTGCCGAAGACCGCGGCATGCAGCCCGCGCAATTGCGCAGCCTGCTCGAGTCCGGACCGAAACCGGCTGAAAAAGCCGAAAAGCTGAAGCTCGTCGACAAGCTCGGCTGGCCGGAAGATGCAGAGGACGCCGTGCTGGAGCGTGCCGGCGAGCGCTCGGAACTCGTAGACCTCATGTCCTACACGCCGCCGCCTTCCAAGGCGAAAGCCAAGGACGGCATGATCGCCATCGTGGGCGGTGAAGGCGCGGTCGTCACCGGCGGCAACAGTTCCGACTCGCTGTTTTCCGAGCCGCCTGCCTTCGCCTCCGACATTGTCGCGCGCGCCATTCTCGATGCCGCCGAAAATGACAACGTGAAGGCCATCGTCTTCCGCGTCGACAGCCCCGGAGGATCGCCCACCGCATCCGACCAGATCTGGCGCGCCGTGAAACGTGCGCAGGAGAAGGGCAAACCCGTCGTCGTCTCGATGGGCTCGCTCGCAGCTTCCGGCGGCTATTATGTCTCCGCCGGCGCTGACGCCATCCTCGCCAACCGCACGACGATCACCGGCTCGATCGGCATCTTCGGCGGCAAGTTTGCGCTGGACGGCACCTTCAACAAGATCGGCATCACCTTCGACGCGGTGACCGTTGGCGGCGATTTCACCAACGCTTATGGCATCGGCAAGTTCAACCAGGCCCAGGAGGCGGAAATCCGGGCATGGCTGAAGCGTGGCTATGATCGCTTCGTCGGCATCGTCGGCGAAGGCCGCGAGATGTCGTATGATGAAGTCCACGAAATCGCCCGCGGGCGCGTGTGGAGCGGCGAGCAGGCGAAAGCCCGCGGCCTTGTCGACGAGATCGGCGGCTTCACCTCCGCCATCCGCAAGGCGCAGGAACTGGCCGGCATGGATACGTCCAAGGCGCCGCTTATTACCCACTACCCGCATCGCAAGTCGGGCTTCGAAGCGCTCGAGAGCCTGTTCGGCGTCTCGGCAGAAACCGCCCGCGCGGCGGCTGTGCTGAGCGCCATCGCCGGTGACGAGCGCACCCAGGCGATCCTCGAGGAACTCGCCGCCGCCGAAGCCATGAACTCGGGACAGGCCATGGCTGTCGGCCCGCGCATCCGCGAGCGCTAGGCGCCCGCCGCCTCCCCGTCTGCGGCCCGCCGGAACCCCTCCGGCGGGCCGTTTTCATTGGCCCGGCGCCACTCGCACTCGCCTGTTGCAGGTACAGCGCTTGTGGAGACGTTACGGATCGTCTAGCCCCACGGACAGAGCAGATCAGGATCCGCATGAATATCATCGTCACCGGCGCGGCAGGTTTCATCGGCAGCGAAGTTGCGCTTCGCCTGCTGCGCGAAGGCCATTCGGTCACGGGTGTCGATTCCTTCACGGCCTATTATGACGTGAAGCTCAAGGAAGACCGCGCCGCGCGCCTCGCCGCCTATCCGAACTTCCGCCTCGCCCGCGCCGGGGTCGAGGATGCCGAAACGATGGACCGCGTGTTCACACGCGTGAAGCCGGATATCGTCCTGCACTTCGCGGCGCAGGCCGGCGTGCGCTACAGTCTCGAGCATCCGCGCGACTATATCAGCGCCAACATTGTCGGCTCGTTCAACATCATCGACCTGTCGCGCCAGCACAAGGTGCGCCACCTCATCCTGGCCTCGACAAGCTCCGCCTACGGAGCAAACCAGAAATTCCCCTTCGAGGAGCGCGACTCCGCGCCCTATCCGCTGACCATCTACGCGGCCACCAAACTCTCCGCCGAGCTGATCGCGCACAGCCACGCGCACCTCTACGGCGTACCGACAACGGCCCTGCGCTTCTTCAGCGTCTACGGCCCATGGGGCCGCCCGGACATGGCCTTCTACCTGTTCACCGACAAGATATTCAAAGGCCAGCCCATTGATGTGTTCAACAAGGGCGACCTGTTGCGCGACTTCACCTATATCGACGATCTCGTGGAGTCCATCCGCAGGCTGATGGATTGCCCACCGGTTCAGGGCGGACACATCATCCGCGGCGACTCTCTCTCGCCGGTCGCGCCTTACCGGCTCGTCAATATCGGCAATGCCAGCCCCGTGCGCCTGATGGATTATATCGAGGCCATCGAAACCGCCATCGGCAGGAAAGCCGTCAAGAACATGCTCGGTATGCAACCCGGCGATGTGAAGCAGACCTATGCGGACGTGCGCCTGTTGAAGGCCTTGACCGGATATACGCCGGACACGGACTATCGCACTGGCATTGCAAAATTTGTCGACTGGTTCCGCGACTATTACAAGCCGGCCTGAAGGCCCACCGAAGTCGCCAGCTGACGGAAATCTTCCGGCAGGGGCGACTCCAGAACGAGCCTCTTGCCTTCCGGGTGCGGCAGGTCCAGCCGCGCCGCATGCAGCATCAGGCGCGGCGCCGTCGCCTGCCCCTCGCCATACAGCGCATCACCTAGGATGGGGCAGCCCAGCGACATCAGGTGTACGCGGATCTGGTGCATTCGGCCGGTCTCGGGTGCGAGTTCCATCAGCGCAAACGCGCCGTTGCGCGCCCGCACGCGCCAGCCCGTGCGCGCCGCCTGCGCGCCCTTGCGGTCCGGTTTCGCCACGATCATCCGCGCCTTGCCGCTCTCCTCCACCTTCGCGAGTGGCGCATCGATAACGCCCTCGTCCGCGTCCGGCAAACGCCCCTTAACCAGCGCCAGATATGTCTTCTGCACATCGCGCCCGGCAAACGCTTCGGAGAGTTTCGCCGCCACCGGCTGCGTCTTTGCCGCGACGATGACGCCGGACGTACCCTGGTCCAGTCGGTGCACAAGGCGCGGCCGCTTGCCATTCGATTTCGCAAATGCTGCCATCAGATCATCCAGCGAGCGGGCAATCCCGCTCCCCGCCTGCACAGCGAGGCCAGAGGGCTTGTTGAACGCGATCAGCGAATTGTCCTCATGCAGAACGAGCCCGCGCACGAAAGCGAGGTCTGCCGGTGGCAAGGAAGGAACCGGCCGGTTTCGGGTCATCAGGATTTCTTTGCCTTTGCGCGCAGTTCAGCCAGCCGCTTCAGTTTCTCCGCGATCGGCCCCTCCCGGCCCTCGCCTTTCGGATCGTAGAAGACCGGGCGTTTCATGCTTTCCGGGAAATAGTTCTGACCGGAGAAGCCTTCCTCCGTATCGTGATCATACTGGTAACCCGAGCCGTAGCCCTGATCTTTCATCATCGAGGTCGGAGCATTCAGGATATGTTTCGGCGGCATCAGGCTACCGGTCTCGGCGGCCGCCCGGCGAGCCGCCTTGTAGGCTACATAGGCTGCATTCGATTTCGGCGCGGTGGCGAGGTGGATCACGCAATGCGCCAGTGCCAGCTCGCCCTCTGGCGAACCCAGCCGCTCATAGGTGCGCGCCGCTTCTCCCGCCACCATCAGCGCGGTCGGGTCGGCGAGGCCGATATCCTCGCTCGCCATACGGATCAGGCGCCGGGCAAGGAAGAGTGGGTCCTCGCCGCCTTCCAGCATCCGCGCAAACCAGTAGAGCGCCGCATCGGGGTCTGATCCGCGCACGGACTTATGCAGCGCGGAGATGAGATTGTAATGCTCCTCGCGGTCCTTGTCATAGGCCACCGCCCGGCGGGCGAGGCCCTTGGTCAGGTCCTCCGGAGAAAGCAGCCCCGGCTCGCCCATCATGGCGAAAGCCTGCTCGGCAAGGTTCAAGAGGTAGCGCCCATCCCCGTCCGCCATCTGGATCACCAGCGCGCGCGCCTCTTTCGTTACCGGCAGGCGGCGCTGCTCCAGATTCTCCGCCCGTTGCAGGAGCAGCTCCAGCGCCGCCTCATCCAGCCGCTTCAGCACCAGCACCTGGCAGCGCGAGAGAAGCGCGCCGTTCAATTCAAAGCTCGGATTCTCCGTCGTCGCCCCGATCAGCGTCACCACGCCACTTTCCACAAAGGGCAGGAACCCGTCCTGCTGGGCGCGGTTGAAGCGGTGGATCTCGTCAACGAACAGCAGCGTCCCCTTGCCGATCTTCCGGCGCGACTCCGCCCTCTCGAACGCCGCACGAAGTTCCTTCACGCCGGAGAAGATCGCGCTTATCGCCTCGAACTCCAGCCCCGTCCCTTCCGCCAGCAGGCGCGCAATCGTCGTCTTCCCCGTTCCCGGAGGTCCCCAGAGGATGATGGACGACAGCCGCTTCGCCGCGAGCATCCGCGTCAGCGCCCCTTCCGCCCCGATCAGGTGATCCTGCCCGACCACCTCAGCCAGAACCTTCGGCCGCAGCCGGTCAGCCAGCGGTCTTGGGGCGCCATCGGAGAGGCCAGCGGAATCGAAAAGGTCGCTCATCAGGGCTTTCTAGGCGAGCGCGGGCGTTGTGGTAAGCTGCGAAAAAAGTGGGAGGAAACTGGATGAAACTGGAAATTACGCCCTCGGGGCAGGCCTGCGGCGCGAGCGTCCGCGGCGTGGATCTCTCGAAACCGCTGTCAAAGGACGCCGCCGCTGCCATCCGCGCCGCCTGGCTGCAGCATCAGGTGCTCGCCTTTCCGGACCAGAAACTGACCGATGACCAGCTGGAAGCCTTCACCCTCGCCTTCGGCCCATTCGGGCATGATCCCTTCATCGCGCCTATTCCCGGCCATCCGCATATCATCGCGGTGAAGCGCAAGGCCGACGAAACCTCGCCGATCTTTGCAGAAAGCTGGCATTCCGACTGGAGTTTCCAGGCGAGGCCGCCTCAGGGCACCTGCCTCTATGGCATCACCATACCGCCCACCGGCGGCGACACCTTGTTCGTGAACCAGTACCTCGCCCTCGAGAAGATGCCTGCCGAGTTGCGCCAGCGCATAGTCGGGAAACGAGCCATCCACTCCGCCAAGAACGCCTACGCCCCCACCGGTTTCTATGGCACGGGCGACAAGGGCCGATCTATGGACATCCGTCCCTCCGAAGATGCACAGGCGACGCAAACCCATCCGATCATCGACAAACACCCCGAAACCGGCCGCGAATGCCTGTTCGGAACAGCGGGATACATCATCGGTATAGAGGGGATGGAGCAGCAGGAAGGTTGGGACCTCGTTTCCGAAATCTATCGCTGGCAGACCCGGCCCGAATTCCAGTACCGGCACAAATGGCAGAAGGACATGCTGCTGATGTGGGACAACCGCTGCACCCTGCACATGGCCACCGGCGGTTATGCCGGACATGACCGCCTGCTGCACCGCACCACAATTGGCGCCGCATAAAGCGTTCCGCACACACGCAGATCGGGTTATGTTTTCCCCGCGAGGCCGCGAGAGTTGGCCCGGGAGGAAAATCGATGGCTGACACCTGGCACGGCGCAAGCGCCGGCATCCCTGACCCTTGGTCGCTGCCGCTGGAGACGTTCGACGTTTCGAAAGCGGAGCTGTTCGAACAGGACCTGCACTGGGAATATTTCCGCAGGCTGAGGAAAGAGGCGCCCGTGCATTACTGCCCGGACAGCCTTGTGGGGCCCTACTGGTCGATCACCAAGTATAACGACATCGTCGCCGTGGATACGAACCACAAGGTGTTCTCCTCACAGCCGAGCATCGGCATCGGCGACCCCAGCGACGGCATCACGCCGCCGATGTTCATCGCGATGGACCCGCCGATCCACGACATCCAGCGCAAGGCCGCGCAGCCGGCGGTTGCCCCTGCACAGCTGGCTGAACTGGAAGCTCTGATCCGAAAGCGCGTCATCAATATCCTCGAAAGCCTGTCGATTGGTGAGCGGTTCAACTGGGTCGACAAGGTGTCGATCGAACTGACGACACAGATGCTGGCGACGCTGTTCGATTTCCCCTTCGAGGACCGGCACAAGCTGCCCTTCTGGTCGGATGTTGCCACCACCACGGACGCGGCCGGGATTGTCGGCGCCGATATGGAGTGGCGGATGAAGCATCTTACCGAGTGCGTGGAATATTTCTCCCGCCTCTGGATGGAGCGCGCTGCGGCGCCGCCGCGGATGGATTTCATCTCGCTGCTCGCCCACAATCCGGACACGGCGAACATGGTGCATAACCCGATGGAGCTGATGGGCAACCTGATGCTGCTGATCGTCGGCGGCAATGACACGACCCGCAATTCGATCTCCGGCGGCGTGTATTTCCTGAACCAGTTCCCGGCCGAGTATGCCAAGCTGAAAGCCGATCCGACCCTGATCCCCAACATGGTTTCGGAAATCATCCGCTATCAGACACCGCTGCCGCATATGCGGCGCAAGGCGCTGGAGGATATCGAGTTTGGCGGCAAGCTGATCCGCAAGGGCGACAAGGTGGTGATGTGGTATGTCTCCGGCAACCGGGATGAAGAGGTGATCGAGCGCGCCGACGAGTTCCTGATCGACCGCCCGAATGCGCGCCGGCACATTTCCTTCGGGTTTGGCATTCACCGCTGCATGGGCAATCGTGTAGCAGAGATGCAGCTGCGCATCCTTTGGGAAGAGATCCTCAAGCGCTTTGACCAGATCGAAGTCGTCGGCCCGCCGAAACGGGTGCATTCGAATTTCGTGCGCGGATATGAGGAACTGCCGGTGATCGTGCACGCGCGCTGACGCGGCGATTATTCAAGCACTTTCAAGGCATCGACCAGTTCGACGTCGACCATCATGTCGAGATAGGCATCAAACCACGGCTTGTGAGCTGAGCCGACGATAACAAGCACGCGGCCGCCGGGAGCGTGTTCCATGGCTTCGCGGATATGTGCGATCTGGCGGAGGTTGCGGGCTTCCCAGGACATGACGCGTTTGCGCCCGGCGAGGTTCTGGCTGGGGCGGTCGATCATCACCGTCCATTGCAGTTCGACATCGGCCACGCCGGCCTCAGGGCTGTTGAGATAGCGATAGGTTTCAAGGGTTTCTTCGGGTGTCGTCAGGCGCTCACCGGCCTTGATGAGGGGCGCGTTTGCGGGGTCTTCGAGGATGGACTGCAGGTCAATGTCCTCCATCAGCAGATCAAAATCCGCCCACGCATCCGCCATCATATCGTCCGCATGATGGTCGTCAGTCGGGTACACCCGCTCCAGTCCGAGACGCACGGCGAGGCGCGAGCCGATCTGATGACTCTCGTTTTTTCTAGTTTCGTATTGATTCAGGAAGGCCACGAGGTCCGCCGAGATTCCGTTTCCGGCCACGCGCTCCTCCTCCGGCAGACGCCACCATTGGACGAGGGCAGAGTGCGGGTCGCCTGAGGCGGTGAACAGCGCCGCGAGGCGGCGGCGGTCGGCAGCCGCCGGCGTTTGCAGCCAGTCACGCAATGTGCGGCGGACTTCGGCTTCGGCCTCTGGAAGGGTGAGCTTCAGTTCGGCTTCGGCCATCGCTGCGCCGCGCAGGAAGCGGGCGCCGTAATAGTTGACGGACTCGGGATAGATTTCTTCGTAGGCTTGGAGGCCGTGGACGCTTTCGCCAGAGAGGTTCTCGATGGCGATAAGGTCCGGCTTGAAGGCGGCGAGACGGTCAAGCAGCGGTTCAAGCACAGCGGCATCGAAGTCCTCCGGCGTGCCGGACAGGTGCATCGTGCCGAGCACGAGCACTTCGGTCGGCTTGCCGTGCACGCGCGGCTTGAGATCGCGCGGATCGAAGACGGCGGCGGGGCCGGCATAGGCGGCATCGATCTGCAGGGGCGCAGCGGCGCTGTCCTTCGGCGGTGAGGCGCAGGCGGCGATGAGGATCGCGGCGGCGGCGAGTGTGGATGTGATGCGCATGTCGGCTCCTCCCGTGGTTCAGATGGGAGATGCCGCGGGTCGCGCGTTTGGATGCAGTGGGCGCTCAGAAATCTGGAGGCCGCCCAGCATGAAAGCCCGGACAGGGCGAACCCTTCCGGTTTTGAGAGGTCTGTAGCAAGCGGAGACGAGCCAGTCCGCAGTGCTGTTGGTAGTGAGACAAAAGCAGTCGCGACCTGCCCGTCTCCGCTTGCCGGGGCTGGGGCCCCCGCCCGCCACGCGCATACGCTGCACGGGCGACAGAAGCCCACATTACCACAGCCGCGCAGGTGTAGCGTTCAGGGAGCGAAAAACGGGGTGATGTGTTGCGGGAGTCGGGACGGAGGTGTTGCGTACACGGTGCCATCACCTCCCACCGCCTGCGGCGGCGGGAGGCAAGCGCATGCCCGATGACTGGTATCAGGTCCGCACGGTGCCCTTGATCGTGCGGCCGTTGCGTTCGAGTTCGATTTCCCAGTTACGGCCGCCCTTGGCGATGACGCCTTCGAGATCCTTCACCGAGCGGGTCGATTTTCCGTTCACGGAGCGGATGATGTCGCCCGGCTGGAAATAATTGCGCGAGACCGTGCCGCGCGTGACCGAGTGGACGTAGATGCCCGACCCCTTGGAGAAGGGGTCAAGGCCGTTTTCCTCGGCGAGGCGGGGCGAGAGTTCGATGACGCGCGCGCCGTTGAAGATGGAGGCATCCGACAGGAGCACGAGGTCGGCTTCGGTGGCGCCGGGCGGTGGCTCGACGGTGACGTCGAGCGTCTGGGCAATGCCGCTGCGGAGCAGGGAGATCTTCGCGACCTCACCGGGATTGCGGATGGCGGCGAGGAATTTGAGGCCCTTCTCGTCGAAGACTTCGCGGTCGTCGATGGCGGTGATCAGGTCGCCGCGGCGTAGGCCCGCCTGCGCGGCAGGGCCATCGGGATAGACTTCCGTGACGATCACGCCGACCGGGCGGGCAAGGCCCTGCGAGCGGGCGATGTCGAAGCTGACCGACTGGGCGGCGAGGCCGAGCCAGGGGCGCACGAAGGTGCCGCCGTTCACGGCCGCGTCGACGACGCGCTTCACCATCTCGGACGGAATGGCAAAGCCGATGCCAACCGAGCCGCCGGTGCGCGAGTAGATGGCGGTGTTGACGCCGACGAGTTCGCCGCGCGTGTTGACGAGCGCGCCACCGGAATTGCCGGGGTTCACGGCTGCATCGGTCTGCAGGAAGAAGGAGTAGTCGGTGATGCCGACATCGGTGCGCGCGGTGGCGGAGATGATGCCGTTAGTGACCGTCTGGCCGACGCCGAACGGGTTGCCGATGGCGAGGACGAGATCGCCCACCTGCACGGCGCGGGTATCCGCAAAAGCGAGGGTCGGCAGGCGTTCCCCCTCGGGATTGATGCGGAGCACGGCGAGATCGGTGCGTTCGTCCGCGAGCATCAGCTCTGCCGTAAACTCCCGCCGGTCGCTGAGCACGACGCGGAACGTGTCGGCGCCCTGGATGACGTGGTTGTTGGTGACGATGATGCCGTCCGAGCCGACGATGACGCCGGAGCCGAGCGAGTTCTGCACACGGCCCTGCGCGGGGACGCCGAACATCATCTGCTCGAGCGTCATGCCGCGGGCGGCGACCTTCTTCTCGGTGTAGACGTTGACGACCGCCGGGGAGGCGGCGCGCACGAGCGGGGCGAAAGTGAGCGAGATTTCCTGCTGGGAGGCCGGCAGGCGCTCCGTGGCGGTGGTGGCCTCGGCCGGCTCGGGTGCGGCCTGGACGCTGGCGAGTTGGGGCGCGGCCGCCGTTTCGCCCGCAGCCAGCGGGCTCGGCCCGGCCTGCGAGAACATTGGCGCCAGTGCGACCGTGAGCAGCAAAAGCACGGCAGCCCCGAGGAAGGCGAGCAGTTTGGAAACGTGTTTGATCATGTCGCGGGTGTGGGTCATGAGTAAGGCTCTATTGCGGCGCGAAATGTGGCGCAATTGGTGCGGTCATGACATTTCAGATAGGCGACTTTCAGGCGAGCGCTACCCCTCCCGGGCGGCGAGCTTTGCGAGGTTGTCGGCATGTGATTCGCGGCTGATCCTGTAGAAGCTGACGCAGATCAGCATCAGGGTCCAGGCCACCAGAAGCGAAATGCCATAGCCCCAGCCGAGGGACCGGATGGCTTCGGGCGTAGCGCCTTCCGCACCCCCGCCCCGTGACATTCCGGCCACGGCCAGCACAAAAGAGGCGGTCATCACACCGACGCCCTGCGACAGTTTCCGGATGAAGCTGATTCCCGCGAAGAAGATGCCTTCCGACCGGCGGCCGGTCTGCAGTTCGGAATCTTCCACAATGTCGGCGACCATCGAGGCCATCAGCATCTGTGTGACGATGATCAGGGCGAGGTCGAAGATCGTGATGGTGATGATGATGTTGAACAGCGCCTCGCTGCCGTTAGGCGGCAGGAGGCCGAGCAGGCGCAGGAAGACCGGCATCGGGGCGATGGTGAAGGCCAGGACGCCGATGATGATGGCGCCGCGCTTCTTGCCAAGCGTCTTGCCGGCGATCGGGGCAATGATCAGGGCAAGGATGGCGGAGATGTAGACCGCGGCGGTGATGGCCGAAATCTGCTTGTTGTCGAAGCCCCAGAAGATTGTGTTGATGTACTGGTTCAGCGTTGCCGAGATGCCACTGGCGATCAGGCCGCAGAGCGTGGCGAGGAACAGGGCGCGGAAGGACGGGTTCGAGACCGTCTCGAAGATTTCCCGGAATATCTTGCCCAGTGTCAGCTGGCGCGCGGCAGGCGGCGCCTTGAGATGCGGGATGTGATTGTGCGTACCCGCCGCACAGATCAGGACGCAGATGAAGATGCAGACGGCGGCGACTGTGCCGTAAGTGTTCCAGCCTGCGATATTGAAGACGCCGATCGGGATTTCTTCCGTCGGCACCAGCAGGTAGCGGAACAGGAGGATCTGGATGGTCAGCCCGCCGAACCAGCCGAAGAAATAGCGGAAGGACATCAGGGAGGTGCGCGCATCATAATCCTGCGTGAGTTCAGCTGCGAGCGCGGTGCTGGGTACGTCGTAGAAAGTGAAGGAGAGGCGCACGAGGATGGTGGTGACCACCAGCCAGAGGAACAGGTCGTTACCCGAAATGCCGACAGGCGGGTTCCAGGTGAAGTAGTAAGTGATCGCGACCGGGATCAGCGCCGCGTACATGAACGGGTGGCGCCGGCCGAACTTCGTGCGCATGTTGTCGGACCAGTAGCCGACGACCGGATCGGAAATCGCGTCGATGATCAGCGCAAACAGCAGGGCAAGGCCGACAAGGCCCGCATTCACGCCGAGGATGTTGGAATAGAAGAACAGCAGGGCATACTCGAAGCCGTTGTTCTTGATGCCGTCCGCCGCCCCGCCGATGCCGAAGGACAGGCGCGTGAAGAGGCTTGGCTTGGCAGCGGTCGCTGTCGTCATCGAAACATTCCCTGATTGGATATGAGCAGCGCGTCAGAGGCCGAGCACGAGCTTGGCGAGGATGTTGTGCTGGATCTCGTTGGAGCCCGCATAGATCGAAGTCTTGCGGTAATTGAAGTAGCTCGGCGCGGCGGTGAGCGCGTGCACCGGCGTCGGCGAGGTGTCATTCGCCCCTGCCCCCGCCAGCGCGACCGTGTCCTGCACGAAGGGCTGAGAATAGAGGCCGGCCGCTTCGAGGGTGAGTTCGGTGATCGCCTGCTGCGCCTCGGAGCCCCGGCATTTCAGCATCGAGCTTTCCGGGCCGACATTCTGCCCGGCGGAGAGGGCCGAGAGCACGCGGCGCTCGGTCATGTCGAGTGCGTCGATCTGCATTTCCATGAGGGCGAGCTTGCGGGCGAAATCCGGATTGCGGATGACCGGCTCGTTGCCGTCGATCTCCTTGGAGGCGACCTTGCGGGTTTTGCGCAGCATGTGGCGCAGGCCGGGGGCGTAGGCGTTGCCGCGTTCGAACTCGAGCAGGTATTTCGCGTAGGTCCAGCCTTCGTTCTCCTTGCCAATGAGTGCGTCCTTGATCGGCACACGGACGTTCTCGAAGAATACCTGGTTGATTTCATGCTGGCCTTCGGCGGGGCCGTCGAGCGTGGGCAGCGGGCGGACGGTGATGCCGGGCAGCTTCATGGAGAAGACGATGAAGCTGATGCCTTCCTGCGGCTTGCCTTCTTTCGAGGTGCGCACGAGGCAGAAGATCATGTCGGCCCACTGTGCGAGCGTGGTCCAGATTTTCGAGCCGTTGAGGACATAATAGTCGCCGTCGCGCACGGCGCTCATCTGCAGGCCGGCGAGGTCGGAGCCGGCGCTGGGCTCGGAATAGCCCTGGCACCACCAGACTTCGGAAGAGAGGATTTTCGGCAGGTGCTCTTTCTTCTGCGCCTCATTGCCGAAGGCCATGATGACCGGGGCGACCATCGAGACGCCGAAGGGCGCGACATTGGGTGTGCCGGCGCCGGAGAGTTCGGCCTGCAGGATATAGCGCTGCGTATTGGTAAGACCGGGGCCGCCATACTCTTTCGGCCAGTTCGGCGCGATCCAGCCTTTCGAGGCGAGCTTCTTCTGCCAGGCAACCTGGGCGGCCTTGTCGACATAGCCGTTCTTCGACAGCGCCATCTTGGCGCGCAGTTCGTCATCGAAGTTGGCAGCGATCCAGTCGCGCACTTCTGTCTGGAACTTGAGGTCGGCGGGCGAGAGAGAGAGGTCCATGTCCGCCGCTCCGGTTATTCGACGATGTCGTAATAGGCGATCTCGGGCGCGCCGCCGAGGACGGCGCCGAGCTTCGGACCAGCCGCCTTGAAATACTCCGTCTGCCCATGCGCCTTCAGGGCATCGGCGGAGGCGTACTGTTCCATGAAGATGTAATCGGTGCTGGAGCCCTTGGCCTTGTAGAGCTGGTAGGTGAGGCAGCCCGGCTCGTTCGCCTTGACCTTCGCCATCAGGTCTTTTGCCACCTGCTCGAATTCGGCCTGCTTGCCGTCCTGGATTTTCAGTTTCGCGACAACACCGATCATGATTTTCCTCCCGGGAGCTTTTCTCGATTCACAATATGTGGTCCGCGAAGCCCGGCAAGCCCATCCGCGAGGTTAACGCCGGGACGGGGCCGCTCCCGATCTGGAACAGGACTTGCTGACTTGGGGCGAGACCTGGAGTCCGCTAGCAGATGCTCGACATGATTAACGCCGATACCCCCCTCGAATCCGCGCCTCGCGCCGAGGTTGAGCCGGAGATGATCCTCGCGGTCATCCCGACGCTGAACGAAGCGCGCCATATCGAGACATGTATCCGATCCCTGATGACCGGCGCGACGGAGTTGCACCGGGTGCCGCTGACGGTGGCGGACGGTGGCAGCACGGATGATACGGTTAACATCGTTGAGGGGCTGAAGGCGGAGTTTCCGAATCTTCGCGTTCTTCACAACCCGAAGAAGCTGCAGGCGGCGGCTCTGAATCTCGCGGCGGAGGAACATGCTGGCGCTGAAGCGCGCATCCTCGTGCGGTGCGACGCGCACTCCATCTACCCCGAGAACTTCATCCTCGACGTGGCCCGCTCGCTGGCGGTGCAGGGGGCGGCTTCGCTGGTGATACCGATGGATGCGGTGGGCGAGACCTGTTTCGAGAAGGGCAATGCCTGGATCGTCGACACCCCGCTCGGATCCGGCGGCGCGGCGCACCGGGGTGGAAAGGCCTCCGGCTGGGTTGATCACGGCCACCATGCCGGCTTTGACCTTGGTTGGTATCGCCGGATCGGCGGCTATGACGAGAGCTTCTCCCATAATGAAGATGCTGAGTATGACGTGCGCCTCGGCAAGGCAGGCGGGCGCGTGTACCTCGATGCCGGCATCCGCATCCAGTATATTCCGCGCGGCAGCGTCACGCGGCTATGGAAACAGTATGCCGGATACGGCCGCGGGCGGGCGAAGAACGTGCGCAAGCATGGCTCGCGCCTCAAGATCCGCCAGACCGTGCCGATCCTGGCGATGCTGGGCAGCCTGTCCGGCCTGCTCGCCTCGCTGGTGTTCTGGCCGGCGATCCTTCTCCCGTTGGGATATGTTGGCATTCTTTGTGCAGCGTCCGTCCTGGTGGCCCTGAAACACAAGTCAGCCTGCGGCCTGTTCGCAGGACTTGCTGCAGGGACCATGCACATGAGCTGGGCATATGGTTTCCTGAAAGAAACGATTTTGCCTGCGGGTCAGTAAAAACACTGCTCAATTCTTGGTTTTCGGTCGTGAAATGCTTAAGGTAAAAGGCAGCGGGACGCGTAACATGCCCAATCACGGCGAGAGATACTCCAAGTCTGAAGTAGAGCGGCGAAGTTTTTTCGGCCGGACAGCCCAGGCTTTGCGCAGCCGGATCCGGCGTACGTTCGGCTATTCCGACACGGACGTGGAGGTGGCCGATGCCGCCCCGCAATCACCTGCCCCGCGACCGAACCGCGTCATTCGTGCGCCTGAGGGCGTGTGTCTGTACGCGATCGGCGACATTCACGGGCGCCGCGACCTTCTCGAGCGGCTGGTGCAGCTGATCGAGGAAGACGCCGCGACGCTGCCCGAAGGCATCAAACCGCAGATCATCTTCCTCGGAGACTATATCGACCGCGGCCTGCAATCGCGCGATGTGATCAACTTCTTCACCAGCGGCGCTGTCGATCGGTTCGATCCGGTTTACCTGATGGGCAACCATGAAGAGGCGCTGCTGCGCTTCTATCAGGAGGCCACGTTCGGTAGCCAGTGGGCCCGCTATGGCGGGGCTGAAACGCTGTATTCCTATGGCCTCGCCCCGCCGAACCAGAGGGCGAGCCTGAATTCGCATACCGAGATGGCAGCGGCGCGCGATGCATGGATGAAGGTCTGGAACGAGTTCCGCGTCCGCCTGCCGGCGGAGCATCTGGCCTTCTTCCAGTCGCTGAAGCCGTACCATGTCGCGGGCGATTACCTGTTCGTGCATGCCGGCCTGCGACCGGGGGTCGCTCTCGACCGCCAGACGATGCGTGACATGCTGTGGATCCGCGAGGAATTCCTCGATGATCCGCAGGACTTTCCGCAGATGATTGTTCACGGTCACACGCCGATGGATACGGTGCATTACGACCACCGCCGGCTGGGCCTCGACACCGGCGCATTCCTGACAGGGCGCCTGACCGCGGCCCGCCTCAGCGGCACAGATGTTGCTTTCCTCAGCACCTGAGTCATGTATTTACCAGCGCCGCCGACGGGCGCTGATGCAACGATCTCTGGGAGTTATCTGAAGCCATGTCTGCTTTCCGTCCGCTCACCTTCCTCGCTGCCGGGTTCGCGCTCCTGCTCGCCGCCTGCGGCTCCACCGGGGCCACGCAACCCGCCTCGGCCCGAGACGTCGCCCCGGCGGCCATGACCCAGGCTTCGACCGCCTACACGCTCGGATCGAGCGACAAGGTGCGCATCACCGTTTTCGGCCATCAGGATCTCTCGGGTGAATTCGAGGTTGACGGCACCGGATCGATCTCGCTGCCGCTGATCGGACAGATGACCGCGCAGGGCCTGACGACAGCGCAGCTGGAACAGTCAATCGCGACCAGTCTCGCGAGCGGTTACATCCTCAACCCGCGTGTCAGCGCCGAAGTGATCAACTACCGCCCGTTCTACATCCTGGGCGAGGTCGGCAATCCGGGAACTTATCCCTACACGAACGGCCTGACTGTTCAGAACGCGGTGGCTGCCGCCGGCGGTTTCACCTACCGCGCCAACAAACGCATCGTGTATATCAAGAGCATGGATTCCGACCGCGAGGTTGCCTACGAGCTGACACCGATGACTGTGGTGAAGCCGGGCGACACACTGCGGATCGGTGAACGCATCTTCTGATCCGCGACCATCGGATCACAGACTTGTGAGCGCCGCAGCCGGGTCTGCGGTGCTCTTTTTTCAGGCGCCGGGCAGATCCGATTCTCGTTCTGACGGCTGCGACACGGCGTCCCGCGTGCGCAGAATCCCGGGTTTGCACACTCTGCCAGCACCGCAATCACTACGGTGCCGTAATATTTAACGAATACTTCGCTTCACGGGAGAAATTCTGAATTTCCGCTTAATTCGCGGGCGCAGCAGTGGTATAGGGTTTGCAAACGCCAAGTGCAGGATAAGGGAGCGGCTTTGCCGCAGACGCCGTGGGGGCTCTGCCAAAGTTCGATCCTGTACTCGGCCCGTAGACTAGTAGGGGATGTTTCATGGAATTCCGGATTGGCGATCAGACGAGCGGTCTGGACGACAGCGCGTATGAGAATGACGATATCGAAGGCTCGCCGAATGGCGGGGATTACAGCCCGAAGCGTATCTTCGATGTTGTGGTCGCTTCGATGGCGCTTGTCTTCGTGGCGCCGCTGCTCCTGATCGTTGCGCTGGCGATCCGCCTGCAGGACGGCGAAAAGGCCCTCTACTCGCAGCCGCGCTGGGGCTTCAACGGTGAAACGTTCCAGTGCTTCAAGCTGCGCTCGATGGTGCCGAATGCGGCCGAGAAGCTGCAGGCCGTGCTCGACTCCGATCCGGAAGCGAAGCGCGAGTGGGACCTGACCCAGAAGCTGACCAACGATCCGCGCATCACGCCGCTCGGCAAGTTCATCCGCGCCACCTCGATCGACGAGCTGCCGCAACTGCTGAACATCATCCGCGGTGACATGTCGATTGTCGGCCCGCGCCCGATCCCGCTGTACGAGCGCTCCAAGTATGGCGAAGACTTCGTGCATTACTGCAGCGTGCGCCCCGGCCTGACCGGCCTGTGGCAGATCAGCGGCCGCAGCAACACGACCTATTCCGAGCGGATCGAACTTGACAAGAAATACGTCCAGTCGCGCACCTTCTGGGGAGATATCGGCATCATGCTGAAAACCGTCCCGGCAGTGCTGTTCTCGGTCGGCGCCAAGTAAGGCCCGCACGGCAGACCATGAAAATGTCCGGGATCGCGCGCTGAGGCGATGATCCCCCGAACCAGGATGGCAACATGACCGGTTCAGGACACATCAGTGCGTTTTCAGCCCGGCGGGCGGCGCTGTTTGCGCTGCTCTCCGGTGCTTTTCTGGCCTGCCTCGCGCTGCTGGTGTCGCCGCCGCCCGTGCCGGAGATGAAATCCTCCGCTATCCCGCCGCCGCTGCGGGCGGACCGGCAGGTGGAGCCCTCCTTCGTGCACCATTTCGGCCGCAAGCATGACGAGGCGACCTGGTTCAAATCCGACTTCTACTACCCCAATTCAGGCCATCCCGCCTGGCAGGCGGACCTTATCCACTTCAAGAAGAACCGGGTGGAGCTGGAGGTGCGCCGGCGCAAGGTGGCCTACAAGAACATTGCCGGAGCGGAATACCAAAGGCGGGGTTTCTACCATTACGGGCGGTATGAGGTGGTGATGCGTGCTGCGCCCGGTTCCGGCACAGTGTCTGCAATGTTCACGCACACACACGGCCAGTTCGGCGATCCGCATGATGAAATCGATATCGAGTTTCTGGGCAAGGACCTCACAAAGATGCACGCGAACTACTTCACCAACGGGCGTGAGCACGGCGGAATCTACATTCCGCTGGGTTTCGATGCGAGCAAGGAAGTGCATCTTTACGCGTTCGAATGGGAACCGGGCGCGATCCGCTGGTATGTCGATGACCGGCTGGTGCACACGGCAACGCCCGCCGACATGGCCATCCCGCAGGCGCCCGGCCGGCTCATGGTTCACCTCTGGAGCGGTACGCGTGACCAGTTCAACTGGCACGGCGAGCCGACTTTCCGGAACGGCGCGCGGGCGCGCTTCTATTGTCTCAGCTATCAGGCTGCCGGCGATGACACCGAGCAATGTTCTGACAGCTACACTCCCCGGAAATACCGCAGGTAGGCAGACCTCTGGCAGCTGTGCCTCTTGCCTTTTCCCGGCGCCGCGCCCAACAGCGAACCGATGACAGAGCCGCGTTCAGATACTCCGGCCCCGGACCAAAATCCGGAAGGCAGCGAAAAGCGTCTGGCGCGCGCCTTCGGCTCGGCCATGATCTGGAACGTGGCGAACAATATCGCCACCAATGGCATCACCCTGGCCGTGTTCATCTTCCTTACCTACAAGCTGAATGCGACGGTCTTCGGCATCTTCGCGCTCGGCGTCATCATCGTAGATTTCTTCAACCTCCAGGCCCGCTCCGCCTGTATCGACGCGACCGTGCAGCGCCGGCTGTATTCGCGCCTCGAGATGGATTCGATTTTCTGGGCCATGATGGCGGTGACATTGGTGGTGATTGTCATCTGCGCCTTCTTCGGCAGCTGGCTGGCATCGGCCAACAATGAGCCGAGTCTGTCCCTGATCATGCCGGTTCTGGCGCTCACGTTGCTGCCCATTCCGCTGTCCGTTCCGCCGAATGCGATGATGCTGCGGGACTTCGACTTCCGCGGCGGCGCCATCCGCGGCATCGTCGGCGCACTCGCCGGCGGCGCGGCAGCGCTGATCACCGTGTTCAGCCCCTTCCCCGAATGGGCACTGGTAGCGCAGCGCGGCACGCAGGTGACCGTTCAGTCGCTCATCCTGGCCCTGCGCGTACGCTGGTGGCCGGGCCTGCAGTTTTCCCTGCCGATTGCCGCGGGCTTCCTCAAGGATGCCGGGCGCATCTTCGCCGCCCAGTCGATCAGCTCCTTCCACCTGCGCTCCATCGATCTGATCGTGGCCTTCAGCTTCGGCGCCGCAGCCGTTGGCCTGATGCGGATTGCGAGCCGGTTCGTCGATATCCTGAACGGCACTTTTATTGCGCCGATCAGTTCGCTCTGGGTCGTGCTGCTGTCCGAGAAGAACCAGGCGGCGGGAAACCGCGATCTGATCTACCGCCGCCTGTCGCAGATGTCGGCGCTGTTCGCCATGCCGATCTTCGGCGGACTGGCACTGGTGGCGCACGACCTGATCGCCGTGGCCCTGAGTGATGAATACGCGCAGTCTGGCGGCATTCTGGCCATCCTCTGTCTGGCTGGGCTGTTCTCGCCGCTGACCTATTTCCGCAATGCGGCGATGATCGCGGTGAAGCGGTTCAACCTGCTGATTGCCTACTGCCTGTTTGATTTCGTGCTGATCAGCGTGCTGGCGAACTTGCTGGCCAAGTATTCCCTCGAAGCGGTGATCTTCTCCCTGGTCCTGCTGGAAGCGATCCGTATGCTGCTGACCGTGCCGGTGCTGCTGCGCGACATGGGCACAAAGCTGAGCGGTCTGATCCTCGCTGTGCTGCCGGCCTATATCGCAACGGCCGTGATGGGCGGTGCGGTGTGGTTGGTCGACATCCAGATGGCTGGATGGGAACCGCTGATGCGGCTGCTGATCAAGATCGCTGTCGGAGGCTTCGCCTATGCCGGCTACCTGCTGATCTTCCATCGCGACTGGTCGATGACCGCGATCGCCATGCTGAAGCCTTCCGGCCAGAAGGCCGGTGCTGCGGAGACGGCGGAAGCAGTCGCTTAGGCGCGGCGGCGCGTATCGCCTGCGCCTTCGGATTTCATGCTGAGCGCGATGCGCTTGCGGGCCGCGTCAACTTCCTTCACGCGCACACGCACCACCTGCCCGGCCTTAACGACCGTATGCGGATCTTTGACAAATGTGTCGGACAGTTCGGAAATGTGGACGAGTCCGTCCTGGTGGACGCCGATGTCAACGAAGGCGCCGAAAGCGGTGACGTTGGTGACAACGCCTTCGAGCGTCATGCCGGGCTTCAGGTCTGCGAGCGTCGAGACGCCGTCCTTGAAGCGGGCGGTCTTGAATTCCGGGCGCGGGTCGCGGCCGGGCTTTTCGAGTTCCTTGAGAATATCGCGCACGGTCGGCTCGCCGAAATTCACGGTGGCAAAATCGCGCGGTTTAAGTTTTGACAGGAAGGCCTTGTCGCCGATAAGGCTTTTCAGCTCACGGCCGGTTTTCTCCGAGATCGTCTCGACGACTTCATAGGCTTCCGGATGGACGCCGGAGGCATCGAGCGGGTTCTTCGCATCGCGGATGCGCAGGAAGCCGGCAGACTGTTCGAACGCTTTCGGGCCCATGCGGGGCACCTTCTTCAGCGCCGCGCGGGATTTGAACGGGCCATTCTCATCCCGGAAGGCGACGATGTTCGAGGCGAGCGTTTCGTTGAGCCCGGAGACGCGCGCCAGCAGCGGCGCAGAGGCGGTGTTCACATCGACGCCGACCGCGTTCACGCAGTCTTCGACCACAGCGGTGAGCGAATTCGACAGGGCCGACTGATCGACATCGTGCTGGTACTGGCCGACACCAATGGCTTTCGGCTCGATCTTCACAAGTTCCGCGAGCGGGTCCTGCAGGCGCCGGGCGATGGACACCGCGCCGCGCAGCGAGACATCGAGTTTGGGAAACTCTTTCGCAGCGAGTTCAGAGGCCGAGTAGACCGAGGCGCCGGCTTCGGACACCATCACGCGGGTGAGGCCGAGGTCGGGCATTTTCGCTTCGAGTTCGGCGACGAGCTTGTCTGTCTCGCGGCTGGCCGTGCCGTTGCCGACGCTGACGAGCTGGACCTTGTGTTTCTTGGCGAGTTTCGCGAGCTCGACGAGCGCGCCGGCCCAGTCGCGTTTCGGTTCGTGCGGATAGATGGTGGTGGTTTCGAGCAGCTTG
The DNA here is from genome assembly GCF_046313975.1 of Hyphomonas sp. Classification (GTDB taxonomy): domain Bacteria; phylum Pseudomonadota; class Alphaproteobacteria; order Caulobacterales; family Hyphomonadaceae; genus Hyphomonas. Next base: position 77,350 of record NZ_JBKBXB010000007.1, read on the forward strand.
CCGGTGGCGTCGACGACCGCGACCTTGCAGCCCGTGCGGATGCCGGGGTCGATGCCCATCACCGTTTTCGGGCCGGCGGGGGCGGCGAGGAGAAGGTCCTTCACGTTGGTGGAGAACACCTTGATCGCCTCGGCATCGGCGCGCTCCTTGACGCGGGCGAAGAGGTCGTTCGTGCACGCCGGAGCGAGGCGCGTCTTCCAGGCGGCTTCAGCCGTGGCGGCGAGCCAGTCATCGGCAGGCCGGCCCTTGTGGGCGATGCCGGCCTTCTGCATGACGGTTGTCACCGCCGGATGCGGGCGCCCCTCCGTATGCGGAATATCCAGGCTGACCTTCAGCACGCCTTCCTTCTCGCCGCGCAGCAAGGCCAGCAGACGGTGCGAAGGCAGGCCTTCGATGGGCTGGTCGAAATCGAAATAGTCGGAGAACTTTGCGCCCTCCTCCGCCTTGCCCTTGACGACGCCGGAGCGGACCTTGCCTTCCTTCCACATCTTCTCGCGCACCGCGCCGACGATTTCCGGCGTTTCGGAAATCTGCTCGATGAGGATGTGGCGCGCGCCTTCGAGCGCCTCTTGGGCAGAGCCGACGCCCTTGGTTTTGGAGACGAACTTCTTCGCGATCTCGGCCGGGGTCAGCGCCGGATTGGCGAGAAGCTGTTCGGCGAGTCGGGCGAGGCCGGCTTCGCGGGCGATGGTCGCCTTGGTGCGCCGCTTCGGCTTGAACGGGGCGTAGAGATCTTCGAGCGCAACCTTCGTTTCGGCGGCCATGATCTGCTTTTCCAGGGCGGGGGTGAGCTTGCCTTGCTCCCGAATGGATTTCAGCACCGTGTCGCGCCGGGCGTTCAGGTCCGTCAGGTAGGTGAGGCGCTGGGCGAGGTGGCGCAGCTGGGTGTCATCGAGGCCGCCGGTGCGTTCCTTCCGGTAGCGCGCGATGAAGGGCACGGTGGCGCCCTCCCCGATCAGCTCGATGGCCGCCGCGACCTGCTGGTCCCCGACGCTGATTTCGCGGGCGATGATGCGGGCAATCGAAGCGGAAACGGCGGCTGACATGCGCGGAAAGTCCTCTGGAAACACAGCTGAACCGGGCATGGGCCCGGCGCGGCATCATGTGAGGCCGCATGGTTTACCAATGGTTTCCAGACCGGCGGCTTACTGCCCGGGAACGGGTGAAACCAGATAGGTGGAGACAGTCGCGCCGACCGCCTCGGCCGCAGCGGCGGCGCGGCTTTCCTCGGCGAGGCGGGCCTGGCGGGCGGCTTCGCTTTCCTGGCCGACAAGTTCCGGGGCGGCGGTGAGCACGGCCGCAGCCGTGGCGCGGCGGTCTTCTTCGGATTTGTCGCCCGGCTGGGTCAGGAAGGCGGCCATTTCGCAGTCGCCCGCCGGCAGCCGGCCCTGGGCTTCGAGACTGGTCACGATGGCGCGCTGTTCGGCGCTTAGAATGCAAGGGGTGCGGCTGGCGGAGGACGCCATCGCGGAGAGGCCGGTTTCGTCGGAAGCAGGCGTGAGCGAGGGGTCGATCTGGTCGACGCGGCCTCGGGTGTCCGGTTTTGCCGGGGTGATCTGATCGAAGGCGGCGCTGCTGCGCTCGGCCAGGGTGGCGCCGGAGGAGAGCTGCTTGATGGCGGCGGACCTGTCCGGTTCGGCGCCGGATGGCAGGCAGACGATCAGGGCGGCAAGCGCGGCACCGGCGGAGAGGGGAAGCCGGAACGGGAGCATGTCAGGGTCCTGTCTGGGTGATCGAAATCTGCGCCCCGCCATATTGCGCGACCGAGAGGCTGAGGCCATCCCCATATTGCTGGTGAAGCAGGATGTTGCCGCTGCCGGTCTGGCTGACTTGGGAGAGGTTGCCGGTGCCGTCCTGCAGGATGCCGGCGAGATTGCCGCAATTGCACTGGCTGAGCTCGACCGCATTGTCGGTGCCGGACTGGGAGATGAGGGCGAGGGCGCCCTGCCCGTAGCCGGACTGGGTGATGCTGGCGGCGTTGCCGCTGCCTTGCTGGAGGATCACAGACGCGCTGGCGGGGCCTGCGGAGCCGGCTTTCGGCGGCACGAGGCCCGCAAACAGATCGCTGCCTTCGAGCGGCGGCGAGAGGTCAAGGCCGCCGGTCAGGCCGCCTTCACCGGAGGATTGTGCGCCGGCTGTTCCTGCAAGGATGAGGGCGGCCACGAAGGCCGCCCCTTTCTTGCCGAAGCGAACGGGCTTCACGCTTCACCTATTGCGAAACGTTGGCCAGGTGGCCGGTTCCGGTCTGCATGATGCCCGACAGAGCGTAGCTGCCCGCCTGGTTCACGAAGGCGCGGTTGTTGCCGCCATCCTGCAGGATGTCGGAATAGATCGACGTGGCGCTTGCGCCAGTGCCGGTCTGGATGACATCGGCAAGGTTGCCGCCACCCCCGAAAACGCTGTCGAGTTGCTCAATGTCAGCAGAGGCAAAGTTACCCCCCTGGCTGACGAAGGCCGTGCTGCCGACATCGCTGGAGTGCTGCATCACGTCGACATTGTTCAGCGAACTGCCGGAAGAGCTGAAGACGCGGACAGAGCCGCCCGTCGATTCCTGACGGACATTCACAATGTTGAAGCTGCCATCCATGGAGACGTCGATCAGGCCATTGGCGCCGTCTTCGAACACCGTGGCCGTGTGGCCGATGCCGATCTGGCTAACCTTGATGATGGCATTGACGCCTTCATTGTCGACCGTGACGTTGCCGCGGCTCATGTCCGGAGACACGCCGGGACCCGCTGCGAAGGTACCCTGGCGCACATCCACATTGCCATTGGCGCCGCGCTGGCGGACGATGGCCGAGTTCAAGGTGCCGTTCTGTTTGACGTTCGCAACCGGCAGCGAGGAGGTATTGAACTGACGGATGTTGGCCGTCAGCCGGTCACCGCGCTGATCAATGTGCGCCACGGCATCCGGCGAATTCTGGCGGATGATCGCGGTGTTCACACGGGTGACACCATAGTCATGGATCTGATCGATCGAGGCGATACCGCGCGCGCGGGTCTGTTCGATCAGCGCGTCGTTGGCAAAGCCAGAAGTCATCGGGCTGGTGGCTGATGTCTGCGTGACACGGGCATCGTTGCGGTTGCCGGTCTGCGTGATATTGGCCACGCCCTGGCCGTTGATGACACCGCCGACTGCCTGATCGATGGTCGCAAAGTTGTTGTTGCCGGTCTGCGTGATCTGCGCCGAGTTATCACCCGTTGTGGACGGGAAGCCCTGAGCATGCGCCGAGGCCATCCCGAGGACTGACAGCGAAGCGGCTGCGATAAGAAACTTCTTCATGATACGCGTCCTTTCTTCTCTGTACGGATTACTGGTTGATCGAGGCGAAGTTGTTTGCACCTACCTGTGTGATGACACCGACGGCATCCAGCGAAAGCTGGGTGATGAAGGCCTGGTTGCCGTTGCCGCCCGACTGGTTGACTTCGGCATAGGCGCCGGCCGTGGTCTGATCGATGTCGATCAGGCCGGAATTGCCGGTCTGGTTTACAACCGCCGTGTTTTCGGCGCCCGACTGGGTCACGAACAGGTCGTTGCTGAGGCCGCTCTGGATGAGGGTCGAGAGGTTCAGCGAGCCTGCCTGGGCGAGCGTGATGTCGTTGCCCGTGCCCGACTGGGTGACCGTCGAGGTGTTGGCGCCGACGGTCTGCGTGATGCGGGTCGTGTTGGACGATCCGGACTGGATGGTGCCTGCCTCGTTGCCGATGCCGGTCTGCGAGACTTCCAGCAGGTTGTTCGTGCCGCCCTGCGAACCGGTCGCTTCGTTACCCGTCCCCGTCTGTTCGAAGGAAGCGAGCGAGGTGTTGGCGGTCTGGCTGAACAGGACGCTGTTCAGGGAGCCGTCCTGCGTCGCTGCAAGCGTCGAGCCTGCACCGCTCTGGGTGAAGTCTGCGGCGTTGCCGAGGCCGGTGCCGATCTGCTCGATCGTGATGAACGAACCCGAGCCGAGCTGGCTTGCATAGGCAATGTTGTTCTGGCCGATCTGGTCGATAGACACATTATTGTCCGAACCACCCTGATTGACAGTGGCGAGCTGGCTGCTGCCAGCCTGCATGATGGTGGCCGTGCCGTTGACGCCGTTCTGGTCAACATTGGCGATGCTGTTGTCAGAGTTTCCGCCCGTATAGCCCTGGTCAACCGTCACGGAACCGTTGGTGCCGGACTGTTCGACGTTCGACACGTTGCCGGCGCCAACCTGCTTGACGGTGGCGGATTCGGAACCTGTCGCGAACTGTTCGATCACGGACGTGTTGCCGACACCCTGCTGGTAGAGCTGAGCGGCGGCGTCGCTGCCGGTCTGCGAGATCACCGAGGAGTTCTGGGTCGCGGCGCCAGCGCCGGTGTTGAACTGGTCGACGTCGGCGTCGTTATCGGTGCCGTTCTGCGTGATCGTGCTGGCGTTCCGGGCGGTGCCGCCGGAGAGGGCCGTGTCGGACTGATCCACAGTGGCGTAGTTGAGGTTACCCGACTGAGTGATGGTGGAGCTGCCGGCGTTGCCGCTGGTCTGGTCCACGATGGCCGTATGGTTCGTGTCGTTCTGATTCACGTTGGACGAGTTGGCGAAAGCCGGACTCGCCAGAACGAGAGCGATTGCCGCCCCTGTCATAAGTTTCATGCGCATGTTTACTTCTCCCGTACTGCGTCCCGGCTCGCCTACCCGACGAGCCCCCTGGCCTATACCCAACCCCGTTTGTCCCCTGGGGCCGGCATGATCAGCGCACCCTGCGCCGTCCACTTATTGGCGCGTATGACCGCTGGCACTCGCCAGCGACACAACGCGCTGCATCTCGTATTCGCTCAACGATGTGGGTTGATACGCCTTGCGCGCAACCTGATTCCCCTCGTGAGATACGGGCAAAGACGCCCGCACAATCGGCAGGTCTGCCGGTTTAACCATCGCGGCCGAGGCAATCTGCACAGGCTCAGGCTCGGTCTCTTCCGCCGGAACGGTGTCTGCCGCCGCACCGCGCTTCTGCGACGTCGCGCGGCGCGGCGCCGGCTTGGCGCGGGCACCCTTGGAAAGGGCCGCCGTCTTCTGCACCTGAGGTGCAGGCTCGTCCTGCGCGAAGGTGACAGATTTCTCCGGAATGATGCCGTCCCGCTCTGCGAGGTATTGTTCCATTAGGGCAGCGCCGACCACCTGATCCTGGAACTCCCAGATGCCGAGAGCGGCGCCTTCCATGATCAGAAGCTCAACCGCTTTTTCCGTAGCCTGACGAAGCGCCAGCAGATCCGGCTCGTTCGTGGTGATGCCGGTGTCGACTTCGAGGAGTTCCTTGAAGCTGACAAAGCGGAACGCATTTGCTGCGACGCCGATGGAGGCGATTTTCTTGGAGGCGACAACCGAGGTGATCACCTCGCCCGACTTCACGCTGACGGCGCGCAGATAGACTGTCACCTTGTCTTCGCGGTAATCCGTCTTGGCTCCGATGCCGAGGAAGCGCGCGCCGGCACCGCCCGTCAGCGTGTTGGTGTCGTAACCAATGACGCCGCCTTCGAGGATGATCCCGGCAAACAGGAGGGGCGGAAGCGCGGCCTGGTTCAACTCTTCCTCACCGAGATACTGCTTGCGCATCTCGCGGATAATCTGTCGTTCTTTCAGGAGGTTATCGAGGTTTTCACGCTCGATGACCGTAAACCAGCTGCGGTCACCGGCATCCTGCAGTGCTTTGAGGAGCACCGAGGTTGAACCCTGTGTGACCGCGCGTGACAGCGTTTGTACGCCCTCGGAGGGTTTGAACTGTCCCGTCTGGTCTTCGAATGAGTACACCGCAACGGCGGCGCGCTCAGTCGGCGGCGGAAGCATGCGCAGACGCGATTGGGTATCGGTGCGGACTTCGGATACGGCGGGCTGTTCGATCAGGCCCGAATACTTTTCCTGCGTCGTCGCGCAGGCGGCCATAACGGGCAGCAGTGCTGCGCCAATGAGAAGGCGGCGAACGGAGGCGAACATATCAGAAGCCTCCCGGTGTTAGATCGCCTTCGCCGGTGATCGATCCGAGACCGCTGAGCGGATCTGCCATGCCACTTGTGGACAGATCGCCCGACGCCCCCAGCAGGCCAAGGATCTGGCCATTGGTACCTGCAGTCGTCTGACCGAGGAGCGGGATCGAGATTTCTGTGACGGCGCCGGTCGTGTTGTCGGTGATCGTCAGGGAGACGGAGTCCAGCAGGCGGACGAAGGTGATGACCTGATCGCCGAAGGTGATGGTGCCGGATTCCTGCGGATTGTCGCCGAAAATGGCATCGTTGACCTGCGCCGCCAGCGAGGAGAGCAGACGGCTCTGCAGCTGACGGAGGAACTGGTCAATCTGCGAATTGCCGGTCGTCGGACTGTTCGGGTCCTTGTAGTCATTCTGCGCGTTGGCAATGCCAAGCAGGTGCGCCGAATTGAAACTGTCGCCGCCAAAAGACGGGTTGACCGGCTTGTAGATCAGCTCCTGGGCGCTTGCCGCAAGGCCAGCCGAAGCGAAAGCAGCGGCAATGAATGCCGCGCGCGAAATACGGGTTAGTCCCACCATATGTGCGTCCTCGTCTTGGAGGACACCAGCTTGCGCTATTACTGCACTGACTGATGCGTCCCCACACATCTATATGCAAGTTAAACGCCAACTCAGTATTAGGGTCAACGCTCGATTACCTGAACTCGTGAAATTTAACCCTAATTCTTCAAGTAATCGTCTGAAACTGCGCCAAGTGGGTGTTCAGCGCGGGCCGGGCTCTACCCAGACGCCGGATGTGGCCAGGGTTGCCTTCGCCGGATCATACCGGACGATTTCAGCGCCGCGCGAACCGACGTGCCGGTTCGGGCCGAAAGTCAGCGCCGGGGTCATCGCGCCCTTGAAGTCGCGAACGCTTTCCAGGCGCTCGACAAACCCCGCGCGCGAGACATCGCGGCCGGTCCGCATCAGGCTTTCCACCATCACGGCGGCGGCGGAATAGGCATCGGCTTCGGCAAGGATGGCGGACTTGTCGCCGCCGGCTTTCGCTCGCGTCCTGGCAAAGGCGGCCTGCGCGTTGGAGTCAATGCGCCCCAGCGGGGTTGCGATCGCGATATAGGTTTCCGGTGGCAGCGCTGTGCGGCTGGCCGGGGCGAGCGAAGCGAAAACGGATTGGGTCATCAGCACGCGGCGGGCCGGCTTTGCGTTAACCAGACAAGCCGCCGACGCGAGGAGAACGGTATCACCTTTCTTTGCGGCGCAGGCATCGCGCAGGCTGACCACTTCAAATTGCTCCACAGCGAACCGGCGGAGCGCGGCCGTCTGGTCAGCTTCGCCGGCGGTGAGCGCAAAAGAGGCTGACGAAGAAACTTCAGCCGGAATCACAGAGACGACCGGAATACTCGGATCAAGCCCGCCGGGCGGGGCGCCCTGCGGTGCGAGCAGCGCAAAATGCGTCGAGGCCGCAGAGACGGCCGACGCGGGCGCCATACCTTCGAATATCAGCTTGCGCCCGTGCAGGCCGCCGATGGCATTGATATCGGCTGCAAGGGCATCGAGCACTTTTAACTGCGTGCGCGTTGCCGGGTGACGAGGGTCTGTGATGACACCGACCGTGATCGACGTTTCCGTGATGCCCGGATCGGAAACTTCATCGACCACCGCCAGGAAAGCCCAGAGATCGGCGATTTGCTTGTCGGTCAGATTGAAGCGCGGCATCGCCTCCGACAGATCGTTCCCGCCTGCATCCTTGCCGGTTCGCACGGCGTTGCGGAAGGAGGCCAGCGTGTAGGGCGGGCGTTTGCGGCCTGTGGCTTCTTTCACAGTGTACGGACGGGTCAGCGCATCGCGCGTTATCTGGCTGGGCTGGACGCCGCGCTCGGCCTTGCCGAGGCCCGTACGGCCATGACAGGACGCGCACGGGAAGGAGTTTGCGGGCAGCTTCGTTGTCAGCTCACCGATGCGCGCGGTTGCGCCATCGAGGGCAGAGCCCTTCTCGCCGAAATAGGCCGCGCGGCCGCGTGATTCCGCAGAGGACAGGTCGGCGCTTGCCTGCAGCCCGCCGAGGAGCGCAAACGCCAGGACGGCCACACCTGCCTTATGGCTTGTCGTAAACACCGTCCGCGATATCCTTGACCTGCTCGGCGATCACCACGTCGCTCAGATGTGCCGGGATCTTGCGCCAGCGGGCTGACTTGGTGTTCCCGACAAGGAAAGCCGTCAGATGCGCTTCCTTCTCGAACACCTGCCCCATCTTGCTGCTGACGGTTTCGATATTCTTCGGCGAGCCGGTCAGGAACAGCCAGCCATTACCGGCCTTGTACTGCTTGCGATAGTCGGCCAGCACCCGCGACGTGTCGACCTTCGGATCAACCGTGATCGACACGATGAAGATATCCTTGCCGATCCGGTCTTTCAGGCGTTCCTGGATGCGCTGCAGGTTGGCGTTGATCAGTGGGCACGCATCAACACAGCTCGTGAACATGAAGCTGATGATCACCGTGCGACCGTCGAGAACGTCGGAATAGAACTTCAGCTTCTCGCCCGTATGACTGGTCAACTCCGTATCGGTGAAATATTCGCGGGCTTTTTCCTGGCTATCCGTTGCCTTGACGTTGCGCGTTTCCACCTTGTCGCCCGGCTTGTGCGACAGGCCATGCGCCGATGCCGGAAAAGCAAACAGCGCCGCAAACAGCAGCGCCAGGATGGGCTTTGAAAAATTTGTGAACCGCATGCCTGTTGTCCCCGGACTAATGCGAGTGAAGGCTAGCGCCTTGCGCGCGGGCCGCAATCAGTTCGCGCACACGCGCCTCAACAAAATCCGGGTCCGGCATACCGTAGATGCGCGAAAAGCGGTTGGTAGCCGCGTCGCCGATCAGGATCATGGCCGTGTGGTTTTCCGGATTGGTGGAATAGGCATTCAGCCAGGTCAGCGCCTCGTCCATCACCGGCTTGTCGCCGGTCAGGAACGTCCAGTCCGCCTTGCGCGATGCGGCAAAGGCGGCGAGCCGTTCCGGCGTATCGACCGCAGAATCGACGCTCATGGAAATGAACACGAGATCGTCAGCAGGCACATCCTTCAGGCGGCCCCTGGCCTCCGTGAGCAGCGATGTCGTGACCGGGCAGATCGTCTGGCAGCTGGTGAAGATGAAGTCGACGACGACGACCCGCGAACCGATAACATCAGACTGCAGATGGCGCTCGGCACCTGTCTGGTCCTGCATGGCGGCGTCGCTGAACACGACCAGCGCCTGCTGTTCGGACCCGGCTGCAGGCGCGGAACTGAGCGCGGCATGTGCAGAGTGATCGTGGGACAAGCCGGTCTTGTCAGCCGCCTGGCCGCAAGAGGCCGCGAGGCCTGCAATTGCGGCAAGCGCGAGAAGGCGAATACCGGTCATCGCGCACCGCCCCCCGCTGCTGTCTCCTGCACAACCAGCGTGATGAAGGGCAGCTTCGCATAGTCGAGGCCGAGGGCAGGCACGGCCGGATAAACGTAGTAGGCCCCTGTCTCGTCCGGCGTGAAGCTGAATTCGAACTTGCCGTCCCCAAGCGCCTTGACGGTGTGCTCCTGACGATCCTGACCCGGCGCACGGAATGTCAGCACCCGGACATCCTTGCCCGTGTAGGGCGCGCCGCCGCGGGCCGTGTCATGCAGCGTGAACTGAACTTTCGCGGACTGGCCAAGCGGCACGAGGGCGCCGCTGCGCGAGTCAAAGGCAATGCGAAGCGGCAGTTCATCCCGCGCCAGCATCGGATTGACGGCCGCATCAAACTCGAAACATTCGATCATCTGCGGACTGTCCAGCGTGAGGATCAGCTGGAACTTGCCCTCAACCGGAATCTTGACCACGGATACATATTCGCCCGGTTCGGCTTCCTTGATCGTGCGGTCGGCCACCATTGCGGACACTGGCCGGTGGCCATAGCTGCCGAAACTGCCCATCGGCGCGTTCATGCCTTCCATGTAATAGAACACATTGGCATCGGCAGGGCTGACGACCAGCGTGGCGGCTTCGGTGACCGCCGGCGCAAACAGGTCCGCCGGAAGCAGCGTCGGCGAGTCTTTCGGCGCGCGCTCGCCGGCCTCGAACTCGTTGATGGTGATCGGCGCCTGCCCGCCAATGTCCGCAAGGCGGATCATCGACACTTTCGGGGTCTTCAGGCCACGGACATATCCGAAAGACCGCGAGAACACGATCTGGAACGGCTCTCCTTCAATATCGATCCGGTGAATCTGGCGATCCGTCGCCGTGTCGAACACGAAGACAGCGTTTTTAACCGGGTTGACGACAAAGCCATAGCGGCCATCCGGTGTGACGCGCATCGGGCCGAGGCCCGGCTCGAGCTCGATCGTGGCGCGCTGCTTGCCGGTTGCAGGGTCCAGCACCAGCACTTCGCCTGTCTCGCCATCGGCCACATAGGCGGCCTTCGACAGCGGCGACCAGGCCAGCGAAATCGGCGTGCCGCGGACCGGAAAGTCCATCGTTTTCTTCAGGTTTCTGACATTGATCAGGCTGACGGTGCGGTCGTCCCGGTTGCTGACCAGGGCATGGCGGTTATCCGGCGTCACCAAGAGCTCATGATGTCCGCGCCCGGTCTCTATATGCGCCTTGACGTTCATCTTTTCGGTATCGAGCACGGTCACGCCGGGCTTGGCGCCCGTGGTGCCGACCCAGGCATAGCGGCCATCCGCCTGCACCGTGATGCGGGTCGGGCGCTCGCCGACTTTAACCGTGTCGATCAGGCGGAAGGTGTCGAGGTCGACGAAACTCACGCCGTCAACGGCAGGCATGGCTACATAGACCTGTTTCTCATCCGCAGAGCGTGCCCAGTCTTCCGGCGGGCCCGGCAGGATGACCTGCGTCAGCAGCTTAGTGATTCCGCGCACGCCGATGATCGGGTCGATCACGGCTATGGTCGGGTCGGCGTTGAGCACGACGATGTAATAGCTGTTGAGATCGATCATCGGCCGGACGCCGACATAGCCGCTGAGATAGGTCGCCGCCGCAGACCGGCAGGCTTCCTTCTCCGGCGCATCGCCCGCGCGCAGCGGATCGATCCAGGCTGCCGGCAGCAGGCCCGTGACCGGTTTGCCGGTATTGGTGTCCGTGAATTTCAGGCTGATGCGGGCCATTTCGCCCGCCTTCAGGGGCTGGTCCGGTTCCATCACGGAAGTGATGGCAAAATCGACCTTCAGGCCATCGCGGGAGACAGAACTTCCGCGTACCGCGCCGCTGTCCGGGCGAAGCAGGAAGAAAGCGCCGAGCGCCGCAGCCGCGAGGATCAGCGCCGCCGGCAAAGCGGCCTTACGGACCCAATCTGATACGCGTTCAGCCTGCATGTTCCTCACCCGGCAGAAACTCAACCTGAGCCGGGTGAGCAATAAACATGCCCGCCCGGCTCATGCCAGATAACTCGGAGACCCGCTATTCCTCGACCCTGACAACGCCCCAGAGGCCGTTGAGGTTTCCGAAGGAGGCGACATCCCGGTAGAGATAGTCTCCCGGCACCGCCATCGCCCCCCCCGCCCGCGTCAGGATGTTCCAGCTGTTGCCGACCACGATATTGTCGGTCGTCGAGCGGACCCTGTGGGACCAGTGATTGGACATGACATCCGACGGGCCGTTAACCGAGTTGAACGGCTCCTCCCGCCAGTTATGGCCCAGGATGGTCAGCGTCGTGTTCCGGGCATAGCCGCTCGGAATCGCCACTCGGAACCGCATTTCCTGGCCAGGGCGGGCCTTGAAGACCGGGGTTTCCGGATCATTGCCGCCTGTCATGACGTTGGAATAGGCGCGGAAAGCGTTGTTGAT
>NZ_JBKBXB010000008.1:0-88934 GCF_046313975.1 Hyphomonas sp.
GTGGAATTCTTCGGTTTGGTGGGGCGGTGGAGGCGGGGAGCCCGCTTGAGCGTTGTTCCTGCTGGGCTTTCCGGGTCCCGGCTTTCGCCGGGATGACAGGGGGTGGGGGCGCGGGAGGGGGCCGAAGTGTTGCACAAGGGGCTTTGACTACAACAGGTTTCAGAGCGGTGCGGTGCGGCTTGCGGCCTTGATGCACCCTATGGGGGCTCTGTCAGGGGCGGCGGGCGTTGAAGACATGCCCCATCGCGAGGGCGGCGGCGGTGGCGACGTTGAGGCTGTCGAAACCGTCCGTCATCGGAATACGCACGGGACGGGCGCGGGCGATCAGGTCTGACGGCAGGCCGGGGCCTTCGGCGCCCATCAGGAGCGCGACGCGGGGCGGGACTTCGAGGGAGGGCAGGGGCTTGGCATCGGCGCGCGGGGTGAGGGCCCAGACTTCGTGGCCGGCCGTTTCAGCCGCCTCGATCAGCGAGGCGCCCGTGCCGCCATGGGCGAAGGGCAGCCAGAGACTGGCGCCGGAGGAGACGCGGATGGATTTGCGGTAGAGCGGGTCGCAGCTTTCCGCATCCAGCAGGACGGCGGCGGCGCCGAAGGCGGCGGCGTTGCGGAAACAGGCGCCGACATTGTCGTGATTCGAGAGACCGGCGAGCAGGAGGGCGGTGGACGGACCGTCCGTGGGCAGAATATCTGCCGGGGCGAGCGGTGCGCCTTTCATGCCGCAGGCGAGGATGCCGCGATGCATCGGGAAGCCGGCGACATCGTCCATGACGCCCTGCGGGGCAGCGTAGATCGGCACGGTATGCGGCACGAGGGCGAGAAGACCTGCCAGCGGCGCAAGGCGCGTTTCGCAGAGGAACAGGCTTTCGATGGCAAAGCGGGAGCGGCGCAGCAGGGTTTCCAGCGTGACCTTGCCTTCGACAATGAAGCGGCCGCCATGGGCGCCGGCAAGGTCGCGCTCGCGGATCGACAGAAAAGCCGCGACCCGGGGGTCGCGGCTGTCTGTGATGCGGACGAGGTTTGCGGGGTCAGGCGCCAACCGGCAGGCCCTGTTCCTTCGCGAGGCGCTTCATCGTCTTCTGCAGCTTCTCGAAGGCGCGGACCTCGATCTGGCGGATACGCTCGCGGCTGACGCCGTATTCTTCCGACAGGTCTTCGAGCGTCTTCGGCTCGTCAATCAGGCGGCGCTCGGTGAGGATGTGCTGCTCGCGCTCGGAGAGTTCGGACATGGCTTGCGTCAGCAGTTCCATGCGGGCGTCCATTTCCTGGCGGTTGGCAAAGGTCTCGGCCGTGCCGGGCTCGTCATCGGCGAGCCAGTCCTGCCATTCCATGTCGCCGTCCGTGCCCATCGGCACGTTGAGCGAGGCATCCGAGCCGGACATGCGTCCGTTCATCGAATAGACCTCGTCCTCGGTGACGTTGAGCTTCTCGGCGATCAGGCGGGCCTGTTCGGGTTTCAGGTCGCCTTCTTCCAGCGCCTGCATCTCGCCTTTCAGGCGGCGCAGGTTGAAGAAGAGTTTCTTCTGTGCGGCGGTGGTGCCGAGCTTCACGAGGCTCCACGAGCGCAGGATATATTCCTGGATCGCGGCGCGGATCCACCACATTGCATAGGTAGCAAGGCGGAAACCCTTGTCGGGATCGAATTTCTTGACGGCCTGCATTAGGCCCACGTTGCCTTCCGAGATCACCTCGGCCATCGGCAGGCCGTAGCCGCGATAGCCCATGGCGATCTTTGCCACGAGGCGCAGGTGCGAGGTGACCATCTTTTCGGCAGCCTCGGTGTCTTCATGGTCGCGCCACTGGCGCGCCAGCATGAATTCCTCGTTCTTCTCGAGCATCGGAAACTTGCGGATCTCGCTGAGATACCTGCTAAGTCCCTGTTCGGGACTCAGGGCAACAGACCCGGCTTTTGTCGGCGCGTTCGCCATATCAGTCCTCCATTCCGGGCCGGTTCCGCTTCGCGGCAACCCGCCCTGTCCATCCTAGAGCTCATCCGGTTTCTAGCCCCGCATGGCGGCTGCGTCGTCCCCGGACGCACGCAATTCTCTCATTGCGCTTCAGCATAAATAGGAATTGGGGCGGGCATGTGGAAGAGGGCCCCGCGTTCGATTAAAAGTGGGTCACGAAGGCGTGAGAACCGGGCGGTTCGTCCTGAGGCGGATGTAGGCAGCCCCGGGCGGCGCGCAAGGCCGGAACTCAGTTGCCGAAGCCGGCAGCGTCCACGTCGCGGCGCTCCTCGGCGATATAGCTGGCCGAGCGCATTTCGAAGAGGCGGCTGGCGGTGCGCTGGAATTCGAAGGCGCCGTCGCCGCCCGGGTAGAGTCGGTCGGGCTCGGCTTCGGCGCTGGCGACGAGCTTGGTGCGGGCTTCGTAGAGCGCGTCGATGAGGCTGACAAAGCGGGCGGCTTCATTGCGCCGGTCGGGCGTCAGCAGCGGGACGCCCTCGAGGATGACGGTGTGGAAATTTGCCGCGAGGGTGAGGTAGTCCAGCGGGCCGAGGGGGCGGGCGCACAATTCCTCGAAGGTGAAGCGGGCGACGCCGGCGGCTTCGCGGCGGACATCGAGCTTGCGGCCCTTGACGGTGAGGACGATGTGCTGCGGCTCGGCGCCATGGGTGAGGCGGCTCCAGGCGAGGTCGAGCGCGGCGGTGCTGCCGGGGCCGAGCGGGGCATACCAGACGGGCGCCTCGACCAGACGGTCAACCCGGTAGTCGCGGGCCGAGGCAAGCTCCATCACCTCGCAGCGTTCCTTGAGCCGGTCGATGAAGGGCAGGAAGAGCTGGCGGTTGATGCCGTCCTTGTACAGATCATCGGGCTTGCGGTTCGATGTGGCGACGACGGTGACGCCGTGGCCGAGTAGGGCGTCGAACAGGCGGCCGAGGATCATCGCGTCGGCGATCTGGGTGACCTGGAATTCGTCGAAGCAGAGGAGTTTCGCTTCGCTGGCGACCTGTTTTGCAACCGGCGCGATCGGGTCGTCGCCGGCGCTGCGCACGAACCAGGGCGAGCGTTTGCGGTCGGCAGTGCTCATCCGGCGCCAGATGTCGAGGCGCTCGTGCACTTCGGCCATGAATTCATGGAAGTGGACGCGGCGTTTCGGGCTGGTCTTCGCTTCGGCGAAGAAGAGGTCCATCAGCATCGACTTGCCGCGTCCGACGCCGCCCCAGATGTAGAGGCCGCGGATGGGTTCCGGCGGCTTGCCGAAGAGGTTGCGGCGCGGCGGATGGGCAAGCGCGGCGGCGAGCGTGTCGAGACGGGTAGCGGCTTCGGCCTGCGCAGCGTCGCCCGTCAGCGTACCGCTGGCCACCCGTTCGTCATAACGCGCCCGCACCCCGCCCATGTGTCAGCCGAACTTTGCTGCGGCCTGCGCGATGAACTCGCCGAAGGTTTCCGGGCGCACCAGAAGGGTGGCGATGATGCCGGCGACGGCGCCGCCGAGATGCGCCTCATGGCCGATGATCCGGTCGGCGCGCATCGAGAAGGCGTAGCTAAGGCCGATATAGAGGATGCCGAACACGATGCCCCACATCGGGATGACGAAGAAGGCGAGAAGGACCGCGAAGGGCTCGAAGAGGCAGAAGGCAAGGATCATGCCCGAGAGCGCGCCGGAGGCGCCGGCGGCGCGGTAGTCCGAAACGGTGCGGTTGTGCATGTAGGCCCAGGCGCTGCCGCCGATCAGCGAGGCGAAATAGACGATGGCGAAGCCGACACCACCGAGCACGAATTCGCAGATCGGGCCGAACAGGAACAGGCCGTACATGTTGAGCAGGAGGTGCGGGCCGTTGACGTGCAGGAAGCCGGAACTCAGGCCCCGGTACCATTCGCCCCGGTCGCGCATCGGCCCGACCCAGAGGATGTTCTGGGACATGAAGGCCGGGTTGGAGAAGGCGATGAGGCTGGCCCCGATATTCAGCACCAAGAGGCCGAACGTCACGGGCGAGGCAAACAGGGTGTCCATGAGCGTACCTTGGCGGGGCGGGGCCGAAACGACAAGCCGCCCGGAGGGGCCTTCCGGGCGGCTTAGCAATCAAGTGCAGCGGGCAGCAACCCTCGCGGGCAGGCCGGCAGGGTCAGGCAGCGCGGGCGGGACGGGCCGGAACAGCGCCGGCAGCCGGCATCAGCTCGAGGAAGAAATCCTCGAAGCTTTCGGGGCGCTGGATGAAGCGGTTGAAGGGCAGGTTCGCCTTGAACACGGCCTGCGGGTGGATGTTTGCCCCGCAGCGGACGGCAGAGGCGACGGCCTGGTCGCGGTTTTCCTGAGAGGAGACAACCGCGATACGGTATTTGCCCATGTTGGCGACCCGCGCGATAGTCATGTCGGCATCCACGCTGTCCGGCAGGCCAAGGTCG
This sequence comes from Hyphomonas sp., assembly GCF_046313975.1. Classification (GTDB taxonomy): domain Bacteria; phylum Pseudomonadota; class Alphaproteobacteria; order Caulobacterales; family Hyphomonadaceae; genus Hyphomonas. Next base: position 4,347 of record NZ_JBKBXB010000008.1, read on the forward strand.
AGCACGACGAGATCGAAACGTTCCAAACGCAGGCGCGATTCGGCAGCCATCAGGGTCGGCGCCATCACGAGATCAACCTGCACGCGCGCGCGCGCCGCCTTGTCGGCAGCAATCGCCAGCATGTCGCGCACCGGCTCATGATCCTCGACCCACAGAACTTTCATATACTTTACCCCGTCTCAGGAAGCTGGCTGGCAGGCCGGAAGCGTTAAGCCGGGGCCCGTGATGGGTTCACCTTGCCACGCGCGTCTTGCGCCTTGGTAAAGCGAAACTTTCTGAAATATTTAAAATCGGCCTGAATCGGGTGGGCCGGCGATTTTTCTGCGCGGCAGGCGTCATCTAGGCAGGGCACCGGGCCACCCGTATGATTAACCTCTCTCCCGATTCCGGGTGAGCCCGAGAGCCTGCATGACGGACGACACAACTGACACGCTGAAGGCCGCCCCGCCCGCGACCCTGTTCACGGCGAAGGCTGGAGGGCTGCACATTGTCGACGAACTGATTGAGGAACGCTGCCCGCGTTTGCGCGCGAGCCCGGCTTGGCCGGTGGCGCGCCCGGTGCTCTACGGCCTGCTTGGCTATTCCAAGGCGCGGGCTATGGCGGATGAGCTGTCGGTGCTGACCGGGCGCGAATCGTTTGACCGGCTGTCGCGCCAGCTCGCCTTTGACATGACGGTGGACCGGATCGACCGGCTGCCGGAGAGGGGGCGCTGCATCGTCGCCGCGAATCACCCGACCGGGCTCGCGGACGGGGTCGCGGTGTGGGACCTCCTGAAACAGAAGCGGCAGGACATCGTCTTCTTCGCCAATGCGGACGCGATGCGTGTCAATCCGAAATTCGAGGATGTGATCATCCCGGTCGAATGGGTGGTCGAGAAGCGCAGCCCGGCGAAGGCACGCGAGACGCTGCGGCGTGCGGCGGCGGCGTTCGAGCAGGAGAAGTGTGTCGTCATCTTCCCGTCCGGCCGGCTGGCGCTGAAGCAGGGCGGGCAGATGATCGAGAAGGACTGGTTCCCGACGGTGGTGGGCCTCGCGCGCAAGCAGAACGCACCGGTGGTGCCGCTCAATCTCGATGCGCGCAATTCGACGCTATATTACCTGTTCTGCGAGCTGTCGAACGAGCTGCGCGACATCACGCTGTTCCATGAACTGCTGAACAAGCGCGGCGCGAAGATACGGATGACCTTTGGCGAAGTGATCCCGCCGGACCTGCTGCACGGCGAGCCGGGCACAGTGACGGAGAAGCTGAAGAACCACGTCTCCTATGCGCTTCTGAAGGATGCGGACGCGGTGTTCCGCCCCTGAGGGGCGACGAGCGCTTGCAGCGAGCGCGATAGAGCCCTAGAGCCGCGCGCGATGATCGAGATCTTGCCTGAAAACCCTGCGCTGCATGCCGATGCGATCGAAGACCTTTTCGACCGCACATTCGGCCCCGGCCACTTTGCCAAGACGGCAGAGCGGCTGCGCGAATATTCGCGCTCGCTGCCGGACATCAACCGGGTGGCGCTGGCGGGCGGCAAGGTGGTGGGCGTGTGCCGGGTCTGGCCGCTGGTGGTGGGCGCGGCGCGCCGGCCGGCGCTGTTCTACGGGCCGGTGGCGGTGGACCCCGAGTATCGCGGCAATTTCCTCAGCCTGCGAATCACGGAAGCGGCCCTTGAAGCCGGCAAGGCGGCGGGCTGGCCGGCGGCCGTACTGATCGGGGCGCACAGCCTGTTCGGCAAGGCGGGCTTTGCCGTGGTGCCCAAGGGCAGGCTGAGCTTTCCGGGGCCGCAGGATCCGGGCCGGGTGATGGTGAAGGATCTCGCCGGCGATGCGTCCCTGCTCGAAGGTGCCGTGACGGCAGCCTGAGGCGGGCCGCGGTTTCACTTGCCGCGCCGGAAATCGGCTGGCACCTTTCCCCCTGTTCGCAGCCCTCCCGGTCAGACTCCCCCACATGAGAGGGGAGGCGGGGCAGCCTGCGCACGGGAGGAAAGATGGCCGATATCGTTACCGGCCAGGACGAGCCGATCCGCCCACGGGCGGGGATGCGCGAGGTTCTGGCATCGCTGCGCCAGCGCAAGGTTGCGATTGCGATCGCGTTCGGCATCGCCACCGGCATGCCGCCTGTGCTGGTGGTTTCGACGCTCGGCTTCTGGCTGCGCTCGGAGGGCATCGCGCTGGCCGCCATCGGCTTCATGAGCTGGGTCGGCATCTTCATCTCGACCAAGTTCCTGTGGGCGCCGTTCGTCGACTGGATCCGGCTGCCTTTCCTGGAGAAGCGGCTTGGCCACCGGCGCTCCTGGATGCTGGTGGGTCTGACCTTCGTGTTCATCGGCCTTGTCGGCATGGCGGTGACTGGACCGAAAGACAATTTCACACTGTTTGCCGCCTTTGCGCTGCTGACCTCTTTCGCCACCGCGACACAGGACATTGCGGTCGATGCCTGGCGGATCGAGAGCGCGGAGGATGCCGAGCAGGACCTGATGGCGTCGGCCTACATTCTCGGGCTGCGCTCGGGATACTTTCTTGGCAATGTGCCGCTGCTGGCAATGTCGGCGGTGATCGGCTGGCAGATGTCGTATTTCTGCGCGGCGGTGGCGGGGCTTGCCGGGATCGCGGCGCTCGCCGTGGCGCGCGAGCCGGCCAAGCCGCGTGACTTTGCGCCAATGACCGGGATTGGCAGCGTGCTGTCTGCACTCTTCCGTCCCCTGAAGGTTTTCTGGCAGGACCATGACAAGGGCCTGTTCCTATTTCTGCCGCTGGTGGCGCTGTTCTTTGTGCCCGACGGCCTGATCATCTCGATGATCGGGCCGCTGTATATCGATCTCGGCTTTACCGGCCCGGAGATTGCCGGGGTGCGCACCGTGTTCGGCTTTCCGGCAACGCTCGCAGGTGTGGTGATGGCGGGGCTGATCGGACTGCGCTTCGGCACGCTGCCGGCTATGGCAATCGCCGTGACGCTGGCGGCGGTGTCGAATATCGGCTTCGCTTTCCTTGCGCTCAGCGGCGGCGACAAGGGCGTGTGGATCGCGGCGGCGATGTTCGAAGGTTTCAGCGGCGGCATGGCGAATGCCGCGATGGTGGCCTGGGCGAGCCGGCTGACCAATCCGATGGCGACGGCGGCGCAGTTCGCGATGCTCTCTTCCCTGATGACGCTGGTGGGGGGCTTGCTTGGCGGCTTTGCCGGGCTGGGAGTCGAAGCGCTGCAGGCGCGCACGGGCTCGGCCATGCAGGGCTTTGCGACCTATTTCTGCTTCACGCCGCTGGCTGCGATCCCGCCGCTGATCCTGATCTGGCTCGTCAGCCAGCGGACTAAATCCGTGCCCGCTCTGCCTGCCTAGCGCCCTTCGCGGCGCCAGGCGAGCAGGAGGAAGAGGATGATGCCGGCGGCCGCAAGGATGCCGGGCAGCAGCGGTTGGCTGGTGGAGGATCGAACGGCATAGGCGCCGCGCTCGCGCAGGCCGAGCCATCCGCTGCCGGCGGCATTGCGCTGGTTGCCAATGCGCCGGATCTCCGGAAGGTTCGTGCCCGCATCATTCAAGCGTATGACACTGCCGCCGGTGGCGCGGGCAAGCGGGGCGAGGATTTCAGTGGTCGAGCTCAGGTCTTCATACTCACGCGGATTGGCCGGGCCGTTGAGCGCGATGGCTTCAAGGCCGCCTGCGCGGGCACGGTAGATTCCAAGCTCGTCGATGGGTGTTTCAGCAGAGAAATGCCCGGGCCCGCGATTGACCCAGTTGGGGCGAAGATAGCTGCCTTCCGGAGTTTCGATTTCCAGCGGGGGAGCTGTGTCGAGCAATGTGCGCAGCTCGATGGTGGCCTTGCCGGAATCGGCCTGCATCGACAGGCGGCGCTCCTCCAGTTCCGGCTCCTTCATCATCCAGTGCACCATGCGCCGGATGAGTTCGGCGAACGGCCCGCCGCCATCATGGCCGCTGGCCCAGAGCCAGATCTGATCTGACATCAGCATGCCGACGCGGCCCTTGTCGACCCGGTCGACGATCAGCAGCGGGCGGCGTTCCGGCCCGCTGAAGAGGACGTCTCCGGCGACTGCATCGGCCTCAATGTAGCGCATCCAGCCGCCCCATTTCGCATCGTCCAGCGGCGCGGTGACGGAGTGGCGTTTGCCGGCGCTGGTGAGTTCCGGAACGAACTTCCCTGTACGGATCACCCCTGTCGGCGTCGCCGGCAGCACAGAGGCGAGCGGTGAGCGTGCGAGACTGGCGGGCCCCGCGAACTGCTCGCCCGCGACGATCAGCAGTGCGCCGCCATCGGCGACATAGCGCGACATGTTGGCGAGATAGGCCTGCGTGATGACGCCCTGGCGCTCATACTGATCGAAGATGATGAGATCGAATTCGGTGAGCTTTTCCTCGAACAATTCTTCAGTCGGGAAAGCGATGAGGGCGAGTTCCTCAGGGCGCGCGAAATCCGTCTTGAAGGGCGGGCGCAGAATGGTGAAGTGGACGAGGTCGACTGAAGGGTCTGACTTCAAAAGGTCACGCCAGACACGGCCGGCCTGATTCGGCTTGCCGGTGACGAGCAACACGCGTAGGCGGTCGCGCACGCCGGCGATGGTGACGGCTGTGCGGTTGTTGGCGAGAGTCAGCTCTTCCGGGCCGGGGGCGGCTTCGATCACCACCATGTTCTCACCGCGCCGTTCAATCTCGATGGGAAGGGCCACGTCTTCTCCTGCGCGCAAGCGGATGCGTTCCGGTGGTCCGCCATTCAGCGAGACGCGCAGTTCGATATCGCCGCCGCGCGGGTCTTCAGTGCGCACGACGAGGTTGGCGGTTTCGCCGACAATGCCGAAATTCGGGGCATTGACGACGCGCACGCTGCGGTCGCCCCGGTCCTCATCACCGGCGATGAGGCCGTGGACAGGTCCGATCAGGGCGCTGGTCTTTGCAGGGTCTGGCAAATCATGCACCTGACCGTCCGTGATCAGGATGGCGCCGGCGATCCGGTCGCGCGGGACGTCTGACATCAGGCCTTCGAGCGCGCCGTAGAGATAGGTGCCGTCATCGCCGGGATTGGTTTCGAGGGTGCGCACTTCGAGCGACGGATCTTCAGCAAGGCGGGCCGTCAGAGCGCGGTAGGCAGCATCGGCGGCCTTCTGACGGTCGCCGAATTCCATACTCTCCGAGCGGTCGAGGATGACGGCGGCCACGGAAGGCAGCGGCTCGCGCTCCTCATGCACGAGGGACGGGTTCACCAGCGCGGCGGCAAGCACGGCGAGGCCGAGTGCCCGCGTCAGCCAGGCGCGCCCGCGCAGCACAAGATACGCGATCCATGCCGCCACCGTCAGCGCGGCGAGACCCCAGAATAGGGGCCAGCCGAGGAAAGGTTCGAAGCTGAGGCGCACGGCATCAATCATTGCGGGCCACCGTCGGGCAGCTGGGTCGGCAGACGCGGATCGGGCGGGTTGTTGCGCTCGCCGAGGCGTTCAAGCAGGGCGGGGACGTGTACCTGATCGTCCTTGTAGCTGCCTGTGAGGACATACATGACGAGGTTCACGCCAAAGCGTTTTGCGGTTTCGCGCTGCTCAGCCCCTCCGTCTACGGAGTAAAGATCGCGGCCATTCTGGTCGACCGCCCAGGCCGAGGCCCAGTCGGCATCCCCGATGAACAGGCGTGAGACGCCGTCGCCGCGCGGAGCATCGGGTTGTCCGGACTGCTCGATCCAGAGACGGCGCCCGGCAAAGCGGCCGGGGAAATCGTCGATCAGGTAGAAGCTGCGCGAGAGGACATGGTTCTGCGGAACAGGCTGCAGCGGCGGCACGTCGAGGCCCTCGAGCAGTTTTTCGAGCGCAGAGACATCAGTCTGTGTGCCGGCGACTTCGCCCGCGCGCGTGTCGATCACCAGCGCGCCGCCGGAGCGCAGGTAGGCGTTGAGACGGGCGACCGCGCGGTCTGAGAGCGTGCCGGCATTGCGCGGTACGTTGAAATAGATCAGCGGATAGAGTTCGAGCGCGTCGGTTTCCAGGTTCAGCGCGTGCGGCTCGGCGGGCTCGACCGAGGTGCGCATCAGGAGGACGTTGGATAGGCCGACAAGTCCGGCTCGGGTGCGCGCGTTGAGCTGGCTGTCGCCGGTTTCGACATAGCCGAAGCGCATTTCGAGCGCAGCGTCGATCTGCTTTTGCGGCGCATTGCTGCCCGGCAGCGGCACGACACGCGACGTTGTAGACACCATGCGGTAGCTGCCATCTGGCATCAGTTCATAGTTGTATTGCGCGTACGCCTGCTCCGGCAGGGCGAGCGTGAGAACCGTCAGTCCACTGATCAGCAGTGCGGCGAGCCTGGCGGATTTCTGCCGCAGTCTCAGGCGCCCTGCCACGAACAGGGCAATGAACAGGTCGAGCGCGAGAAGGCCGGCGGCGATGGCGAGCAGGGGGCCGGCGAGGCGGAGCGAGCGGGTTTCGGCGTCGCCAAGCAGGCGCGCCGCTGCGGGCCAGGCACGGATGAGTTCGGGTCTCGCCCCGGCGCCGGCATTCAGCGCGCGGGTTCCGGCCGGTCCCTGATAGAGGCCGGGCGGGTGAATTTCGGAAGGCTGGGTGGTTGCAAAGTCCGTCGCCTTGATCGGCGCGGCGCTCGGGCTGGCACCGGAGAGACGGCCGAACCCGTCGAGAGTGAGCAGCGGCGCGTAGGTGCCTTCGGTATCTTCGATCGCTTCGCCGCGCCCTGCAGTAATGGCGCGGCGCAGCATCTGTTCGAACAGGCCGGAATAGGCGAGGTTCGCCCAATCGGGGCCTGCCGTAATGTGGAAGAGGATGAGCATACCGCTACCGCGCGTGCTGGCGGTGACGAGCGGCGAGCCATCGGCGAGGCGTGCCCATGTCTTGCGCGAGAGTTCGGGATCGGGGCTGGCGAGCACCTGCTGGCGGACACGGATGTCTTCCGGCACTGGCAGGCCGGAGAAGGGCGAGGTTTCGGAGAAGGCGGCGAGGCCTTGCGGCTCTTCCCAGGCGAGCGTGCCGCCAAGCGCGCGGGAGGCGCGGCGCAGCGTGACGGGCAGGAGGTCATCGCCCTGCGCGGCGAGGCGGGGCCCTGCAAAGCGGATGAGCGCGCCGCCGCTTTCGACCCATGCCGTGAGGCGGGCGGTATCTTCCGCCGGGATCTGGCCGACATCGGCAAGGATGATTGCATCCGGCGAGGTGGCGACCACACTTTCGATATCGCCGGAAGAAATCGAGGCGAAGGGTTCCAGCGCCTTGCGGATATAGTGCATGTCGGAGAGCAGCGGCTGTGCGGCGGTGCCCTGGTCGACGAGGCCGACCCTCCGTGTACGGTCCACCGAATCCCAGAGCCAGACCGTGCCTGCGCCGGAGCGGCCGGTGACGTTGAACCGTGCCACGCGCGCGAGGGCGGCGGCCGGAATCTGGAAACTTGCGGCGGCTTCGCGGGCGCCTTCCTCGAAGCGCACTTCGGCGGAGGCGATGGCCGAGCCATCCCGCGTCTGCGCCGAGACGAAGGCGCGCGCGCTGCCGCGGCCATCAGCGCGGGCAAGGCGGACGGTGACGGCATCGGTTTCGGCGGAGAGGCCGGTGATTGCGACCGGGCCTTCGGCGGGCGCGGCAAAGACAGTGAGCGGGGCGCGTCTGGCAAGCTCTGCCGCGAAGGCTGCGCCGCCGCCATTCTCGAGGCCATCGCTTGCCCAGAAGATGCGCGCGGGCTTGAGTCCGGAGGCGTCGAGACGGGCGAGCGCATCGGCGCGGTCCGCGGCCCAGGGCTGCGGGCGCAGGGTGCCGATGCGTTTGGCGAGGTCAGCTTTGGTCAGGCGCTCGGCGGGGTCGGCGTTCAGCTGCTGCGGCGCGGTGAGGAGAAGGTGCATGGCTGTATCGCGCCCGCCGGCATCAAGCGTGGCATCGGCGGCGTTGGTGAGTTCGGTCCAGCGCGGGGCGGCGGGCCAGCCATTGTCGATGACGATCAGCACCGGCCCCTGCTCGCCCGCGTCCGCTGATTTTGCGCCGGGCGCATAGACGGGTTGGGCAAGGCCGAGGATTGCGGCGATGACCGCCAGTGTACGGATGAGCCAGACCCACCAGGGCGTGCGGGCCGGTGTCTCTTCGCGCGGAACGGCGCCTTCAAGCAGGCGCAGCGAGGGCAGTTCTGCCTGTTTCGGTGCGGGCGGTGTGGCGCGCAGGATCCACCAGATGACGGGCAGCGCGACCAGCGCCGCCAGCGCCAGCGGAGAGCCGAGCAGGAACGGGCCGAGGGCTGTCACCGCGCGGCTCCGAATTGTTCGATCTCGGCTTTCAGGCGGGCGGCGCTTTCCAGTGCCGGGGCGCCTGTGACGTGCTGGACATAGCCCCAGCCCATCTGGCGGGCGAGTTTCTGCAAGGCGTCGCGCTGGGCAAGAAAGCGTGCCTTGTATTCCTCGCGCATCGTTTCAGCGCGGCCAAGGATGCGGTCGATGGTGGCGCCGGGGCGTGAGAATTTCGTGCGGCCCTGAAACGGGAAGTCTACTTCCACAGGCGCCGACACCGCGATCAGCACGCCTTCCGGGCACTTCGCGGCGAGCGGGGCGAGGCGCGCTGACCATTCCGGGATCGGATCATAGAAGTCGGAGGCGACAAGCAGCGTCGCGGCGGCGCGCGGCGGCGCCGGGAAATGCCCGCCCGTGCCGCGCAGCAGGTCTGTGGCCAGCCGGTCGACGGCGCGTTTGCCGAAACTCGGGCGGCGGCCGGAGCCGAGCACGCCGATCCGCTCGCCTTCTTTAGACATCGGGATCGCCATCGTCAGCATCAGGAGGATCGCCTCCTCCGCCTTGGTGCGCAGGTCGCCCTCGCCTTTCCAGCGGAAACCCGGATGATCGTCCGCCCAGAACAGCACGGTGCGCGCGGTTTCGAGTTCGGTCTCGCGGACATAGAGGTCGTCGCCCTTGGCCGAGCGGCGCCAGTCGATGCGGCCAGCATCATCTTCCTGCGCATAGCGGCGGTATTGCCAGAAGGTTTCGCCACTGCCCGCGCGGCGGCGTCCGGCGGAGCCGATATGCGCCGCTTCAGAGGCTTCGGCCTTGAAGTTCAGCCCCGGCAACTGCCGGGCAAGGCGTTCGGCTTCGGCGCGAAGATCGGCGGCGGGGGTCATGCGGTTGCCGGTCAGGGTGTCAGCCTGCCTTCCTCGCAAGGTCATTGATCAGATCACTGAGTTTCGGGGCTTCGCCGGTCGGGTCGTAGCGCATCGCCATGCGGTGGCCGAGGCAGGGCTCGGCGAGGGCTTCGACATCTTCCATCGAGGGGGCAAGGCGTCCGCGCAAGAGGGCGCGCGAGCGCGCCGCAAGCATGAGCGCCTGCCCGGCGCGTGGCGAAGGCCCCCAGTCGACGAGGCGGCGCACGCGCGCATCGCTCGTCTGTTCGGGACGTGCCTCGCGGATCAGGTTCAGGATGGCAGCGACGATCTTCTCGCCGACCGGCATCTGGCGCACCAGTGCTTGGATCGCCATCAACCGGCCGGCATCGAGGGCGGGGCGCACGGGCGCTTCAGCGCCGCGTGTCGTCTCGATCAGGATGCGGCGCTCGGTGTCGAGGTCGGGATAGGTGACATCGACCTTCAGCAGGAACCGGTCGAGCTGGGCTTCGGGCAGCGGATAAGTGCCTTCCTGCTCGATCGGGTTCTGTGTGGCCAGCACATGGAAGGGTGCAGGCAGGTCGTGGCGCACGCCGGCGACGGTCACATGCCGCTCCTGCATTGCCTGCAGGAGCGCGGACTGGGTGCGCGGGCTGGCGCGGTTGATCTCGTCGGCCATCAGGAGCTGGGTGAAGATCGGGCCTTTGAGGAAGCGGAAGCTGCGCTGGCCGGAGGGGCTCTCGTCCAGTACTTCGGAGCCGAGAATGTCGGACGGCATCAGGTCGGGCGTGAACTGTATGCGCTGGTTGGCAAGACCGAGGGCAGTGCCCATCGCCTCGACCAGCCGCGTCTTGGCAAGGCCCGGCGCGCCGATCAGCAGCGCATGGCCGCCCGCCAGCACCGCCGCGAGCGCCAACTCGATCACCTTCTCCTGCCCGAAGATCGCCCGGCCGATTTCGGCCTTCACCTGGGCAAGCGCCTCTGCGGCGGCGTTGGCTTCCGCGACGACGGTTTCGGGTCTTGATGCTGTATCGGCCATTCCGTCTTGCGCCTCCGGCTTCACCTGCGACTGTTACAAGCCTATTTGTAAGGCGTGATTTTGGCGGAGATAGATGTGACATCCAGCCCCGGCGGCACCTTTGGCCTAGAGGACACGCTTAAGGCCATCCTGCCGGAAGGCAAGTTTGGGGGGCCGTTGCCCCCGGTTGAGCAGTGGAATCCGGTCCGCTCGGCGGATATCGGCATGGAAATCCGCGCCGATGGCAGCTGGTGGCATGAAGGCGGGCGGATCAACCGGGAACGGCTGGTGAAACTGTTCGCACGCATCCTGCGCAAGGATGCGGATGGCAAGGTCTGGCTGGTGACGCCGCACGAGAAAGTGATCGTGAAGGTGGAAGACGCGCCCTTCCTGGCGGTGCGGGTGGACCGGGCAGGCGCGCCGGGGCCGGAGCAGGAATTGAAGTTTGTCACCAATCTCGGCGATGAAACACTGGCCGGCCCGGAGGCGCCGCTGCGGGTCGAGACGGATGCGGCGACCGGGGAGCCTGCGCCTTATGTGCTGGTGCGCGGGCGGCTGGAGGCGAAGCTGACGCGGCCGGCTTTCTATGAGCTTGTGTCAATGGCGGTTCCTTCAGCGGACGATCCGGATGTACTGGGCGTGTGGAGCCGGGGCGTATTCTTCACCCTTGGCCCGGCAGTCTGAGGCACGCATGGGCTGGAAGAATCTCGACGACTTCATCCTGCGCGTTCAGGACAAGCTCGACCCGCCGGTCGGCAGCGGGCGGCTGGCCGAGTATGGCGACATGGATTTCCTGACGCCGGAAGAGGTCGCGATCATCCGCCCGGCCGCGGTGCTGTTCGGCGTGCTGCCTCGCAAGGAGGGCCCAACGGCCCTGCTCACCCTGCGGCCCGATACCATGGCGGACCATGCCGGGCAGGTCGCGTTTCCAGGCGGCAAGGTCGATCCGATAGATCTCGATGAGGTCGCTGCTGCCCTGCGCGAGGCGCATGAGGAAGTCGGCGTGGCACCGCGCGATGTGGATGTGCTGGGCAAGGGCGCGCCGTATGTGACGGGGACGCGCTACCGGATCACGCCTGTGGTCGGCCTCCTGCCCCACGATTTCAATCCGGTGCCAGAGCCGGGCGAGGTCGCGGCCGTGTTCGAGACCCCGCTCGACTTCCTGATGAACCCGGCCAACCACCAGACCGGTAATGCCTTCTACAAGGGCCAGCACCGCACCTATTACGAGATGCCACACAACGGATACCGCATCTGGGGTGTCACTGCCGGCATCATCCGCCGCCTCTACCAGACGCTTTACGAAAGCGACTGAGGGGCCCGATTCAGGGTTCCTCAATCCTGCCCGCCCTCCTATGTAGTCAGAAGCCTGTTTTTTGAAGGAAAGTTCCGCCGTGGCCGGACGCCTGCTGTTCGAACTCTTCGTCTTCTCCCTGCCTTTCCTGGTGTTCGGCATCTATGTGCTCGCGACCCGCTCTGCCGAGGAGGCTGGGCGGCGCAAATGGCCGATCCAGCTGCTGTTCGCGATCGGCATCGCGCTGGCCACCATCGCCTGGTTCGTGCTGATCGCGCTCGAGCCGCGCGAGCGGGGCATGTGTATCGAGCCGGAGCGCGTGGAGAACGGTGTTGTTATCCCGGCACGGTCTTATGAGTGCGAGCACCGGCCCGAGGATGTCGGCATTCCCCGCCGTGATGCGCCGCAGGCGCCTGCAGATGACCCTTCCTGACAGGCTTTCCGCAGACTGGCTGACTGCGCCCGCAAGCCGGGCAGTTATTGTGGCGCTGGAGGCCGTGCGCCCTGGCGGGGCGCGCTATGTTGGCGGCTGCGTGCGCAACACGCTGCGCGGACTGGCTGCGGATGACATTGATGTGGCGACACAAATTCCGCCGGAAGACGTGATGGCCGCGCTCACCGCCGCTGGCATCCGCGCCCTGCCCACCGGTATCGAACATGGCACCGTCACGGCCATCCATGACGGCGTGCCGGTGGAGATCACCACGCTGCGCCGCGATGTCGAAACCGATGGCCGCCGCGCCGTTGTCGCGTTCACCGAGGACTGGGCGGAGGACGCCGCGCGCCGCGATTTCCGCATGAACGCCATCTATGCGGGCGCGGATGGCACGTTGCACGAAGTCGTCCCCGGCTCGGTCGCGGATGCCCTCGCGGGCCGTGTCATCTTCATCGGCGACGCCGACCAGCGCCTGATCGAGGATTACCTGCGCATCCTGCGCTTCTACAGGTTCAATGCCTGGTATGGCGCGGGTATCGATGCGGAGGGGCAGGCCGCGTGCGCGCGCCAGAAATCGGGGCTCGCGAAGATCGCCGCCGAGCGCATCTGGAAGGAACTGAAACGCACGCTCGCCGCGCCGGATCCTTCGGCCGCGATGCTGGCGATGGAGGAAGCGGGCGTGCTGGCGGAGATCCTTCCATCTGCAGATACCGCGCTCCTGCCCGGCCTGATGGCGGCGGAAAAGGAGGCGGGGCTTGCGCCCGACGCAATGCGCCGCCTCATGGCCTTGCTGCCCCGCCGCCAGCGGGATGTGGGAGAGGTTGCCTCGCGCCTGAAACTCTCGAATGAGGAGTCCGCGCGCCTTGCGGGCTGGGCCGATGCCGCGCTGCCGCATGTGCTCGGGTCGGATGAGGCGGCCATCGCAGAAACCTTCTACCGCTTCGGCCCAGACGTTGCGCTTGACCGTGCAGCGATGGAAGCGGCGTCCGGCGCCCGCGGTGATCTTGGTTCGCTCGCCCGGCTAGCTGCCGGGTGGGAGCGCCCGAAATTCCCGCTTGGCGGGGCTGATGCGTTGGATGCAGACCTGAAAGGTCCCGCCATCGGCGAGGCGCTCGGGCGGATTGAAGAGGCCTGGATCGCGTCAGGCTTCACGCTGCCCCGAGAGGCCCTGCTCAGGCTGCTCCGGCATTCGGATTGAACAGGCAGACATAGATATTGAGATAGGCCGCGAAGGTGACCCAGAGGAGATAGGGCGCCTGCAGCAGCGCGGCGCGCGGTGAGTGCAGGGCGAAGCGCAGCATCATCGTGGCGATCAACAGCCAGAGAGCGACGAGGACGCCGAGGGCAACCGGCGGGTCGCGGAAGCCGAAGAAGAACAGGCTCCAGCAGACATTGGCGGCCAGCATGGTGAAGTAGAGACCGAGCGCGGCGCTGGCGCGTTTGAATGTGCCCGCCTCCTTCAGCACCATCAGCGCCCCGGCGAGCATCAGCGCGAACAGGACTGGCCAGACAATGGCAAAGGCAATGTCGGGCGGATTGAGCGGCGCCTTGCGCAGGGCCTGGTACCAGGGGTCTGCGCTGCCGGGGCTGAGCAGTCCGCCAATGGCCAGCGCGCCCAGCGTCGCGGCCGTGACCAACGCCGCCCCCGGCCAGTCGATAAAGCGTTTCTGCGTCCCCATGAGCGTTAAAATAGAGGCAATCCGTCCCGCATCAAACCCGCCGATCGCCGCGGCAGGGCGGGCAAAGTCAGGGTGAACAGGGATTGGGCAGGCGCGCCGCCTGCCCTTGTCTTCCTGAGGGATGGCCCTCACGTTACGACACTTGTGGTCACACAAGGGGCCTGCGCCATTTCCCGCCTGAAAATCCGCAAGATCGGCAATTCACTGGGTGTTGTCCTGCCGAAGGAAGTGCTGGAAATGCTTGGCGCCAGCGAAGGTGACACGGTTTCGTTCGCGCGCACCGCACATGGCATCATGGTTTCGGTCGGGGATGAGCAAGCTGAAAAGCTGCGTGAAATGGCTGCCGACATCATGAAGCGCCGGCGCAAGGCCCTTAAAGTTCTTGCCCAATGATCCGTCCGAGATGGCTGCCGGATTGGCTGGTCTTCGAAGTTCATGATGAGCAAATCGCAGAACATGGCGGCGCGGCAGGCGTGCGTGATGCCGGTCTGCTAGAAAGTGCGCTCGCGCGTCCGCTGAACGCACTTGCGTATGGCGTTGAAGACATTTTTGATCTTCCAGCGCTCTATGCAGCGGGGGTCGTGAAGAATCACCCCTCCATAGACGGAAACCAGCGAACCGGGTTCATCCTCTCGGAACTTTTCCTGAATGCGAACGGCTGGTCGCTGGATGCGACTGACGATGATGTCATCGCTTCGGTGCTTCTTCTCGCAAGCGGGGAATGGGGGGGATCAGCAGTATGCTGCGGGCTCCGCGAGAATTCCTCTCCCCTTGCGCCTGATTCCGACTGACCCGTCCACACGCCCCGTGTAGACAGTTTCTGGACGGGGTTCAGGGCCATTTGACGACCGGGGGCATGCTGGAGAGGATGCTCTCGACATTGCCGCCGGTCTTCAGGCCGAACGTGGTGCCCCGGTCGTAGAGCAGGTTGTATTCGACATAGCGCCCGCGCCGGATCAGCTGTTCCTCGCGCTCGGCTTCGCTCCATGGTTCGATCATCCGGCGGCGCACCAGTTTCGGATAGATGTCTGCGAACTGGCGGCCGACTTCCTGGGTGAAGGCGAAGTCTTTCTCCCAGTCGCCGGTATTGAAGCGGTCATAGAAGATGCCGCCGGTGCCGCGCGGCTCGTTCCGGTGAGCGAGATGGAAATAGGTGTCGCAGGTCTCTTTCATGTGCGCGTAGTCGGCGCCGGAATGGGTGTCGCAGGCCGCTTTCATGGCGGCGTGGAAGTCCGCAGTGTCGGGAAATGCCTCACTGCGCTGATAGTCGAGCAGCGGGTTCAGGTCTCCGCCGCCGCCGAACCAGGCTTCGCTGGTGACCAGCATGCGTGTGTTCATGTGCGCCGCAGGCACGCGCGGGTTGCGGGGGTGGGCGATCAGCGACACGCCGCTCGCCCAGAACCGACCGCCGGATTTGTCTGCGCCGGGGATCTGGGCGGCAAAGGCTTCGGAGAACGTGCCGTACACCATGGAGAAGTGCACCCCGACCTTTTCGAACACCTTGCCCCGCATCAGGCCCATCCGGCCTCCGCCCAGGTCGTCGGTGCCGTCGCCGCGTTTCCACTCGGTCAGCTCGAACCGCCCGGCCGGGCCTTTGTAGAGGGGCGGAACGGCGGCGGCCTCGATGGCTTCGAAGCGGGCGCAGATATCTTCCTGCAGAGCCCGGAACCAGGCGCTGGCGCGGGACTTCTGGGTTTCTGAAAGGGCAGGTCCGGCGGTCTGTGTCATCGGGTCAAACTGGACCGGGGGCGGGGGTGGTCGCAAGTGCCCTGTTGTCACAATCTTCAGAGCGCGCTAACGCGCTGGTCCCAAGGGGCTGACGCGCGTGCAGAATTGCCGCGCCCGCGCCTACTTGCCGCAATGTGCGGGCAAGACAGCTCTAGTAAAGACGGGCGCTAATCGCCTCGTTAGCAGGGACGGAGTCACGCGTGACCGCTGAGACCACTCATCATACCGAATCGGTCGACGACGACCGCCGCAATTTCATCCACATCGCAACCGGCGCCGTGGCGCTGGGCGGGGCGGGCATGTTCGCCTGGGCCGCAATCGACCAGTGGAACCCGGCTGCCGACACCAAGGCCGCCTCCGCGCTGGACGTCGATGTCTCGAAAGTCCCGCTGGGCGGCGAGATTCGCGTCCTGATCGGCGGCAAGCCTTTCTTCATCCGCCACCGCACCGAGGCCGAAATCTCGGCCGCCGAATCGGTGAACGTTGCCAGCCTGCCGGACCCGGAAACGGATGAAGCCCGCCTTCGCCCGAAAGCGGACGGTTCGCTGAACAAGACGATCCTGATCACGTCCGGTTCGTGCACCCACCTCGGCTGCGTGCCGGTTGGCCCTGCCCAGGGCAATACCGGTGACTTCGGCGGCTGGTACTGCCCCTGCCACGGGTCGCACTACGACACGTCCGGCCGTATCCGGAAAGGTCCTGCACCGGCAAACCTGCCCGTTCCCAACTATCGCTGGGTCTCTGACTCGGTCGTCAACATCTCCCTCTGAGAAGGACCCCTTTAGATGAGCGGACATGAATCCACCTACACGCCGAACTCGGCCTTCGAGCGCTGGCTCGACAAACGGCTTCCGATCATTCGCTTCGCGAATGACACGATGATCAATTTCCCGACGCCTAAGAACCTGAACTACTGGTATATCTTTGGCGGCATCCTGGCGGTCTGCCTTGCCGTGCAGATCATCACCGGCGTCATCCTCGCGATGCACTACGAGGCCAGCGTCGACGGCGCCTTCGCCTCGGTCGAGCGCATTATGCGCGACGTGCCGTTCGGCTGGCTCCTGCGCTACATCCACTCCAACGGCGCCTCGATGTTCTTCCTCGCCGTCTACCTGCACATGTTCCGCGGCCTCTATTACGGCTCCTACAAGGCGCCCCGCGAAGTGCTATGGATCATCGGCTGCATCATCTACCTCCTGATGATGGGCACGGCCTTCCTCGGCTACATGCTGCCCTGGGGCCAGATGTCCTATCACGGTTCCAACGTGATCACTGGTCTCTTCGGCGCCATCCCGCTGGTCGGCGAAAGCCTGCAGACCTGGCTGATGGGTGGCCCCTCGATCGGCAACCAGACACTCCAGCGCTTCTTCTCGCTGCACTATCTCCTGCCCTTCGCGATTGCCGGGGCCGTGATCCTGCACGTCTGGGCGCTGCACGTTCCGGGCAACACCAACCCGACCGGTGTCGAGGTTCAGGATGTTGCCAAGGACACTGTGCCCTTCCATCCGTACTACACGGTGAAGGACGCCTTCGGCATTGTGGTGTTCCTGATGATGTTTGCCGTGTTCGTGTTCTATGCGCCGGACGTGCTCGGCCATGCGGACAACTATGTCGAGGCCAACCCGCTGGTGACGCCTGCGCACATCGTGCCGGAATGGTACCTGCTGCCCTTCTACGCCATCCTGCGCGCCATCACCTTCGACCTCGGCCCAATCGACGCGAAACTGCTCGGTGTGATCTTCATGTTCGCCTCGATCGCGGTCCTGTTCCTGCTGCCTTGGCTCGACACGTCGAAAGTCCGCTCGATGCGCTACCGTCCGGTGGCCCGCCAGTTCTTCTTCGGCTTCGTCGCGGTCTGCCTGCTGCTCGGCTGGTGCGGCGCGGCGAACCCGGATGATCCGGTGATTCCGGCGCTGCAGGGCGAGCCGTCGCTGGTCGTCAACTACACGGCTGACGGCGCACCTGCCTCGAGCGTCTACGAGGGCGGATACGAAGCCTTCGAATCGGCGAAAGCCTTCATGGCCTCGCTGCCGGCAGCCGCTGCCCCCTCGCTGGAAGTGCGTCCGGCACCGGCCTTTGCCTTCCGGCACCTGTCGCTGATCCTGACAATCCTGTACTTCGGTTTCTTCGCACTCCTGTTCTTCCTCGGCCTCAGCGAGAAGACCAAGCCGCTGCCGGAGTCGATCCACAAATCCGTTCTGAAGGCCAAGAAGGCCCAGTCCGGCAACGCCGTTCCGGCTGAATAATCCGGGTGGGGAGAGAGACAATGAAAACCTTCCGCATCCTCGCAGCCAGCCTCGCAGGCCTTGCCTTCGCGGGCCTTGCCCACGCCGCTGGCGGCGCCAAGCACGCAGACGGCCCCGAAGGCGGCTGGCCGTTCGAAGGCGTCACCGGCAAGTATGACAAGGCGTCCGTCCAGCGCGGCTACCAAGTCTACAAGGAAGTCTGCTCCAGCTGCCACGGCATGAAGCTGCTGAGCTACCGCAACCTCGGCGAAAAGGGTGGCCCGTTCTATGATCCGGCTTATCCGAACCCGAATGACAACCCCTTCGTGAAGGCGCTTGCCGCGCAGAACGAGATTGTCAGCCCGACGCCGAACGATGCGGGCGAGTTCGATCTTCGCCCCGCGACCCCGGCTGACCGTTTCCGCTCGCCCTTCGCGAACGATGCGGCTGCCCGCGCGGCCAATGGCGGCGCCGTGCCGCCCGATCTGTCGGTCATCACCAAGGCCCGCGTTGGCGGCGCGTCCTATGTCTACAACCTGCTGTCGGGCTATCCGGACTTCTCGCTGTACGAAGACCGCGTGACCGAAGTGGACGGCGAGACGATCTACGAGACCGTCATCGACATGTCAAAGTTTGACAAGCTCGGGAAGTACAAGCCGGAAACGACGGCCTATCTGCTGCAACCGGCGGGTCAGTACTATAATCCGTACATGCCGGGTGACACGCGCCCGAACTATGCCGGCGATCCGCGTCACGCGCCGCCGGGCGGTTTCCTCGCGATGGGCCCGCAACTGACGGATGGCCGGGTGGAGTATACCGACGGCACGGAAGCGACGATCAGCCAGATGGCGTATGACGTGGCGCAATTCCTCGCCTGGGCCGGCGATCCGAAGATGCAGGCCCGCAAGGAAGTCGGCATCGCGACGATGGTATATCTCGGCATCCTCGCGATCCTGCTCTGGTTCTCCTACAAACGCATCTGGCGGAAAGTGGAGCACTAGGCTCTGACCAAAAGTCAGCACACTGACATAGCCATCCGCAGGGCAAGCCCGGCGGATGGCTTTTTCGTTGTGGCGCGGGGCGACCGGGCGGGCGTAAGGTTTCTGCAAGGGGTTCTGAGGAGCAGCATATGAGCTGGACGCTCGGCATCATCGGCGGTTCGGGTCTCTACGCCATCGACGGGCTCGAGGACTGGGAGATCTTCACTCCGGAGACGCCCTGGGGCCTGCCCTCGGATCATCTCGTGCGCGGGCGTATCGGGCAGACCCAGCTTGTCTTCCTGCCCCGCCATGGCAAGGGCCACCGCCTGTCGCCGTCCGATGTGCCCTACCGCGCCAATATCGCGGCGCTGAAGATGGCGGGCTGCACCGACATCCTCTCCGTCTCGGCCTGCGGTTCGCTGCAGGAAGCCTACGCCCCTGGCCATGTTGTGGCGGTGGATCAGTTCATCGACCGCACGATGGCGCGTCCGCAGAGCTTTTTCGGCGAGGGGCTCGTTGCGCATGTCTCGATGGCGGATCCGGTCTGCCGGCGGCTCTCGGCGCTCGCGGCGGATGCGGTGGAGGCGGCCGGGGGGAGGGTACACAGGGGCGGCACCTATATCGCGATGGAAGGCCCGCAATTTTCCACACGGGCGGAATCGGCGCTCTACCGGCAATGGGGCGCGGACGTGATCGGCATGACCAATATGCCCGAAGCCCGCCTCGCCCGCGAGGCGGAGCTGCCCTATGCGACGCTCGCGATGGTGACGGACCATGATTGCTGGCGCAGTCCGGAGGAGGCTGTGACGGTGACCGAGGTGCTGCAGGTTATGCACCAGAACAGCGCACTCGCCCGCCGTGCGATCCACCAGCTTGCCCTCGATCTGAGCGGCACGGTGCGTACCGCTTCGCCGCAGGGTATCGAAAACAGCCTTGATTCTGCATTGATTACGACAGCCGACGCGCGCAATCCTGAACTTATTGACAGGCTTCGGGTCATTGCCGGGCGCGTTCTCGGCGGTTAAGACTTTCCTGTCGTGCCGGGCACTTCTGGCGCGCGCCTTGCTTGCTTCGGCATGTCTCGGGGGACCTCAGAATGAGCGTAGCACAGTTTTACACCTTCCTTACCGGCGGCCTCGGCCTGATGGTGGCCCTGCTGACTCTGGTCGCCTGGCATCTCTGGCGCATGCGGGAAGACAGCCGGGCGGGCCGCTTGTCGGCGCTTGAGGGTGTCAGCCATGAGCTGCGCATCAACCTTCACCGCATGATCAGCGAACTCTCCCAGGTCGCCACAAATCCGGGTGTCGCGCCGGATGTGCTGCTGCCGATCCGCTATCCGCAGCTGGACGGGGTCAACCGCGCGCTGATCAACACCAACCGCCACGGCCTCGCTGTCGTCGGCGTGACCTATCAGGAACTCGAGGCGCGCAAGCTGTCGCTGCGGGCCCAGCTCGCCCAGGGCAAGGAGCCCGGCGCAGTGCTCGATGATGCAATGGACGCCACCATCAACGGCATCGCGGCGCTGTATCTATGGGAAGTGCACAAGGGCGCGCTGCCCCGCGAGATCGGCCGGGTGCGCAGCTGGGACGTGCGCGACTGGATGAAGGGCCATGCTTTCAAGGCGGATGCCTTCCCGAACATGCACCTGCGTGACGAAGTCGTAGAACGCCTGCGGATGTACGGCCTGGAGCTGACGCCGAAGCCGCTGACGCACACCGCCTGGGAATATTATTCGATGCAGTATGACCGCCACGCGGATGCGCGCGGCCCGCTTGGCCGGCGCAAGGAGAAGCCAGTCGCGAAGGCTGCAGAGGTCGAGCCTGCTGCAGAGGAGAAGCCCCGCAAGAACCTGTTCGGTTTCGGCCGCAAGCAAGAAGACGAGGTTCAGGAAGAGGTGGCCGAGGAAACGGCAGCGGCTGCACCGGTCGAGGGCGAAGTCCGTGATGCCGAGCCGGCGCCTGCCGGCGCCGGCGACTACAAACCCGCAAACTGAGGCTGCCATGCTCCGTGCGCTGATCGCTGGTCTGGCTGTTCTGATGGTGGCGGCCTGCGCCTCGGTTCCGGCGGCGGTGACAGCGGATCTTGAGGCCCGTGAAAGCGCGAAGATCCTGGCGCTGCTTGAAGCACAAGACGAAGCCTGGAACCGCGGCGACATTGATGGCTTCATGGCGGGCTACTGGCAGTCGGAGGACCTGCGTTTCGCTTCCGGCGGGGATGTCACGCGCGGCTATGCCGGCACGCTGGCGCGCTACAAGGCGCGCTATTCCGACCGCGCCCTGATGGGCACGTTGAAGACGACCGATCACGAGATCATCCTCCTTTCGCCGGATGCCGCGGTTGCCCATGGCCGCTGGCAGCTGACACGCGATAAGGATGCGCCCGGCGGGCTCTACACCCTCGTGCTGCGCAAGGCGGAAGGCGACTGGGTGATCATCTCGGACACCACGACCTCGGCGGAGGAATAGGGGAGCAGGGCTTTCCGGAAGACGAGTTGGCAGGCGCTGCGGCGCACGGCAAACACGGCTTCCTCACGCGTATCATTTCCAAGGGGACAGCCGGATGCCGCGCGCAACGCTTGACTATGAAACTTCCAATTCCGAGATCGAGGCGTTTCTCGAGCGCCCGTCCATTCGCTCCACAATTACTGCGCTGATCATTGCCAATGCCATCATTCTGGGCGCGCTGACCTATCGCGCAAGTCTGCCGGAAGGCATGGTTGACCTGCTGGTTTTCCTCGATGCCGCGATCACCTGGGTGTTCGTCGCCGAGATTGCGGCCAAGCTGTATGTCTACCGGCTGCAATTCTTCCGGCTGGGCTGGAACGTGTTTGATTTTCTGGTGGTCGGCGTGTCGCTGGTGCCGGGCGCTTCGGCTTTCACCGTGCTGCGGGCGCTCCGTGTGCTGAGGGTGCTGCGGCTCCTGCGCTTTGTGCCGATGATGAAGCGCATCACCGAGGCGCTGCTGAAATCGATCCCCGGAATGGGCGCGATCCTCGCGGTCATTGTGCTGGTCATCTATGTCGGCGCGGTCATGGCGACCAACATGTACGGCGCCACGTCAAATCCTGAAGTGAAGGAAATGTTCGGCACGCTGCCGGATTCGGCGCGTACCCTGTTCCAGCTGATGACGATGGATGGCTGGTCGGAACTGCTCGATGCCGTCACCGAGGATGGCCATCCCTATGCCTGGGTGTTCTTCATCCTGTTCATCTTCATCGGCAGTTTCGCGGTGCTGAACTTGTTCATCGCCCTGATTGTCGAAGCCCTGCAGGCGGAACAGAAGGCCGCGATCGAGGAGAAGATCGAAGCGGTGATGGAAGAACATGGCGGATCGGCAGGGGTGACCCATGCCATCGAGGAGATCCGCGCCCGGGACGAATCGATCGAGGAAGCGCTCGGACATGTCGAAGAGGGACTGGAAGAGGCTGAAAGCGACCGCCTGGAAATGACCCGCATGATCCGCGAGATGCATGCGGAAATCCGCTCCCTGAAGGAAATGCTGGCCGCGCGCGGCTGAAAATCTGCAATATCAACAGGGTTTAATTACCTTGAAGCGGTGTTTTCAGCCCTGGTTCACAGGCAATTGAGCAGGCTTGTCTGTGCAAGCCCGCCTTCCACCTGCTATAGAACAAAACAAGATGAGCCTCTGGCAGACCCTCCTTAACTCCGGTCGCCGCCTGTTCGACAGCGGTCCGGAACCCGGTATCGACAGTGCCGGCGCGGACGGATGTGCGCCGGATCCGAACGATGTCGGCTTCACGGCGGCTGTTGTTGGTCTCGGTGCCAAGATGGCGGCGGCAGACGGTACGGTCAGCGACAGCGAGATCATGGCCTTTTCCCGCGTCTTCCGCGCGCCGCCCGAAGATGCGGAGAATGTCCGCCGTGTGTTCATGCTCGCACGCCAGACTGTGCGGGGTTACGAAGCGTACGCCCGCCGGATCGGCAAACGGTACGGTGACCGGCCCTGCCTTCTCGAAGGCGTGCTCGATGGCTTGTTCCAGATTGCCGGCGCTGACGGCGTCGTCACTGACGACGAACTCACCTATCTGCGCAATGTCGCCGAGGCCTTCGGCTTCGATGCTGCCACCTTCCGCCGCATCAAGGCGAGCCATCTGGGGCCGGAGCGCGACGATCCCTATCACATCCTCGGGGTCGCCCATGATGCCGAGTTCTCCGATATCCGCAGCGCCTATCGCCGCCTGATGGCGGATCACCATCCGGACCGGATCGTGCAGATGGGCGCGCCGCGCGAGTTCGAGGATGCAGCCCATTCCAAGGCGGCTGCCATCACCGCCGCCTATGCACGCATCCGCGCCGAGCGCGGTCTGCTGGTGCGCCAGGATTGATCATCGGCCCCGGGAATACCCTTTCCCGCCCTCTGTCCGTTGACGACCGGCCCTCTTCTGGCCATCTTCACAGGTGAAACTCGAAGATATGGATCACACGCTTCCTCCCCCCCGCGCCGAACGCTCCCTTCCGGGCGTGCTGGCTTCGTTTCGCGCCGGCCTCGGCTTCGCGACGCAGGTGCTTGTGGGTGCAGTGCTCGTGTTCTTCGCCAGCCTGATTGCCATGATGACGGCGCTCGCCGGACTGATGCTGGCCGCGGCGGCCTTGCTGCTGCGCTATGTCAGCCAGCGCCCGCCCGCCCGTATTCCGGCGCGCGTTGAAGAAGCGCCTGTCACGCTCAACGCCCGGCGCACGCCGCGAGGTTGGACGGTAGAGTAGGGGCGTCAATCTTAATTGACGACAAACTGGGCTTACGTTACGCCTGTCCCCGAAGGAGCATCCCGTGACGGATGAGTTCGAACAGGTCATTCTCGTTGATGAAGCGGATCGCCCGCTGCGTGACGGCGACAAATGGCAGATCCACCAGGACGGACTCTTGCACCGGGCCTTTTCGGTGTTCGTGTTCAATACGGCCGGAAAGTGCCTGATCCAGCAACGCGCGCGGGGCAAGTATCACTCCGCCGGCAAATGGGCGAACTCCTGCTGCGGACATCCGAGACCGGGCGAGTCAACGCTGGCTGCTGCCGAACGGCGTTTGGAAGAAGAGGTGGGGCTTCGCCTGCCGCTGACCTTCGGGTTCAAGAGCCGGTATGTTGCGCAGCTCGACAATGACATGATCGAGAACGAGATCCCCTACCTCTACTTTGCGCGCACCGCAGCGGGCCCGAAGCTGAACCCGGCTGAAGTGCAGGCTGTGCGCTGGATCGATCTGGAAGACCTCCGGGATGAGATCACGGTTGCGCCTGAAGCGTTCAGTGCCTGGCTGCGCCATTACTTCACGGCGCATATGCCGGAGCTGGTGGCCTGGAGGGCGCGTGTCTGAAGGAATCTGCAGTCTTTTTGGCGTCCGGAATTGCCGGGCGCTGCAATCAATCTAGAATGAAGAGACGCTTGTGATTGGGAGAAAACGCATGCGAATGGACAAGAAGTTTCTGGCCTTGAGCCTGGCCAGCGGATTTGCACTCGTTCTTGCCGCCTGTGGCGGTTCGGAAACGTCAAGCCCTGCGCCGGCGCCGTCGGCCGAGCCCGCAGCCGCAACGGAAGAACCGGCTGCAATCGAAGCTGCGCCTGAGGCAACCGCTGAGGCCGCTCCGGCAGAGACCGCCCCCGTCGAGGAAGCGGCGGCGCCTGCGGCAGGCGCCACAGGCTATGCGGCCTATACGGGCGACGCTGCCAAAGGCAAACGCGTCTTCGCCCAGTGCATGACCTGCCATGCCGTCCAAGAAGGCCGGAATAATGTCGGCCCGTCACTCTACCAGATCGTCGGCCGCGAATCCGGCACGATCCCGGGCTTCAAGTATTCCGCCGCGAACCAGAATTCCGATGTCGTCTGGACCGAGGAAAACCTGTTCGAATACCTTGAGAATCCGCAGGCCTATATCCCCGGCACGATCATGGCCTTCCCGGGTCTTCGCAACCCGCAGGACCGCGCGGACGTCATTGCCTACCTCAAGAATCCGAGCTGATTCTGAGGGTCTGACCCCACGAAACGACCAGAAAGCCGCCGGAATCAGTTTCGGCGGCTTTTCTTATGCGTCAAGTTGACATAGGCTAGTGTCAATTACGATAGACACAATCAGGATTGGATTCGTCGGTTGGCCATCTATCCCTTCGTCGCGATCGTTGGACAGGAGCCGCTCAAAGAGGCGCTCCTGATGGCGGCGATCGAACCTTCCATCGGCGGTGTGCTCGCCCTTGGCGACCGCGGAACGGGCAAATCGACCGCCATCCGGGCGCTTGCCAGCCTGCTTCCGGAAATCGAAGTTGTCCGGGGTTGCCCGTATCGGTGCTCACCCGTCCAGCCTGCGGAACATTGCCCCGCTTGTGCGGAAGGGGCGGAGCGGATTGCGGAGCGGATGCCGGCACCGGTCGTCGACCTGCCGCTCGGGGCAACCGAGGACCGGGTTGTCGGCGCCCTGAATCTCGAACGGGCCCTGTCGAGCGGCGAGAAATCCTTCGAACCCGGACTGCTCGCCCGGGCAAACCGCGGCTTCCTCTATATCGATGAAGTCAACCTTCTGGACGATCACCTCGTGGATCTGCTGCTCGACGTCGCGGCCTCGGGCGAGAATGTTGTCGAGCGGGAAGGTCTGTCGGTTCGTCACCCCTCGCGTTTTGTCCTCGTCGGAAGCGGCAACCCGGAGGAGGGGGACCTGCGTCCTCAGCTGCTCGACCGGTTCGGGCTCTGCGTCGACGTGCGGACATCTGCAGATCTCCGTGAACGGATGGAAATTGTCCGCCGCCGCGATGCGTTCGAGCGCGACCCGGACGGATTTGTGCGCGACTGGTCACGGAAAACCTCGGCGCTCAGGCGGCGGGTTGTGGCAGCGCGCGACAAGGTGAGCAAGGTCGCCATGCCGGATGACGTCCTGGAAAAGGCAGTCCAGCTATGCATGGCGCTCGGGGCCGATGGCCTCAGGGGTGAACTCACACTGATGCGGGCTGCGCGCGCACGCGCCGCGCTGGCAGGTGAACCGGCTGTCTCGATGCTGTCGCTGAAATCGGTTGCGCCGCTCGCCCTGCGCCACAGGCTGCGCAAGGACCCGCTGGACGATACGGATGCGTCTGTCCGCGTGGAACGCGCTGTCGAAGAGGTGTTCATTCCGTGACCGCGCATGCGCCATCTGGGCCCACCGGCTGGCAGGCCCGCCGGGATGTGCTGGAGCGTGAAGATGCAAGGCAGTGGGCGCGGGCGGATCTGGCTGCGGCGCTGCTCGCGCTGATGCCGCAGCGCCTCAGGGGCATGGTTGTCGAGGGCGCGGCGCCCGAAATCGCCGGATTGATCCAGGACAGGCTGGCTTCCCGGATGGACGGATCACCGGCCGTTTACCGCATGCCGGTGTCGATCACGGACGACCGGTTGATGGGCGGGCTCGATCTTGCTGCAACACTCGCAATGGGCCGGCCGGTTGCGGAGACCGGCCTGTTGGCGCGGGCAAATGGCAGCATTCTTGTCGTGGCGATGGCCGAGCGCCTGCCTGGACGGTCCGCCGCGCAGCTCGCGCGTGTCATAGATACCTGCGAGGTCAGCACAGAACGTGACGGACTGTCGGTACGGATGGCATCGTCCTTCGTGACGCTTGCGATTTCTGATCCGGATGAGCCAGGCGAAGTCCTGCCTTCAGGTCTTGGCGACCGGCTCGCCTTTGGTCTTGCGCTGCACGACGTGTCACCCGCCCGGCCGCGCGCCGGAACGCTCGGCCGGGAACAGATCGCAGCGGCGCGCGAAGGGCTCACGGACATTACCGTGGCGGACGACGTGATCGACGCGATCATCGGTTCCGCGTTGCAGCTCGGGATCGCCTCCATGCGCGCGCCCGGCTTCTGCCTTGCGGCGGCAAGGGGCATTGCCGCGCTTGCCGGCCGGAAGGCCGTAACCGAGGCAGATGCCGCCCTCGCGGCAGAGCTGGTCTATGCCAGCCGGGCCCGGTTCTTTCCGCCGCCGGAAGAGCAGGCGCCACCGCCGCCTAAGAACGAGACAGACAGCGACGCAGAAGGAAATCCGCAGAGCCAGCCGGACGCCATGACAGAGGTTCTCGTCGAAGCGGTCCGCGTACGGATGGTACTGGATATTGCCGCGAAAGACCGGGCGCGCAGGCAGACGCCGCTGCAGGAAGTGGCTGCCGGAAAGTCCGGAGACACCGTGGATTCGCGGATGCGGGGCAGCCGGATCGGCGCGCGGCCCGGCGATCCGCGCCGGGATGGCCGGCTGGATATACTTGCGACACTGCGCGCCGCTGCGCCCTGGCAACGCCTGCGCACGCCTGCGCCCGGAGGGTCGGCCATCGCGGTTCGCGCCGGAGATTTCCGGGTGAAACGGTATCGCCATCGCAGCGAGGCAGTCGTGATCTTTGTCGTGGACGCTTCGGGGTCGGCGGCGATGAACCGGCTTGCGGAAGCGAAGGGCGCCATCGAGCTCCTGCTCAGCGGATGCTATGCGCGCCGGGAATCGGTTGCGCTGATTGCGTTCCGGAAGGAAACAGCCGACCTGCTTCTGCCGCCGACGCGTTCGCTGACCCGGGTCAAGCGCTCGCTGTCACGCCTGCCCGGCGGGGGAGGCACGCCGCTCGCCGCCGGAATAGCGGCCGCTGCCCAGCTCGCCCGCCTGCAAAGGCAGCGGCGCAGATCGCCCCACATTGTTTTCCTTTCGGACGGGCAGGGCAATATTGCGCTCGACGGCTCGCCGGGGAGAGAGCAGTCTACGGAGGATGCGCGCGACATGGCGCGGCGGCTGAAAGCGCTGGCAGAACCGGTCCTGTTCTTCGACATCTCCAAGCGGCCCAGTCTCGAAGCACAGAAGATCAGTGCCGAGATGGGCGCACTTTACAAACCGCTGCCGGTAGCAGACGCGCGACGGGTGTTCGATACCGTTCGCACGCTTCTCTTGTCATGAGGCAGGCATGAGCGGCGCGCTGGACTGGTCAACGGATGGAGCAGACTGGCCGAACCGCGCGTGGAGCCGGTTTACGGAGGCAGGCGGATATCGCTGGCATGTGCAGCGCGCGGGGCGCGGAGAGGGGCTACTGCTGGTGCACGGTACCGGAGCCTCAACGCATTCATGGGCGGGTCTGCTGCCGGAACTGGCGCAGAGATTCGACGTGCTGTCGGTCGACCTTCCGGGCCATGCCTTCACGCGCCCGCTCAGGCGCCTGGATGCGTCCTTACTCGGGATGACGCGCGCGCTGAAGGCGCTTCTCGAAGTCGAGCGTTTCTCGCCCTCAGTTCTGGTTGGCCATTCTGCGGGCGCCGCGATTACGGTGGCAATTGCGGGAGAGCTGACCCCTGCGCCGCGTCAGGTGATTGCGCTCAACGGTGCGCTGCAACCCTTCTCCGGGGCGGCTGCCTGGGCGGCGCCGCTGGCTGCCAGGGCGCTTTCGGTCAATCCTCTCGTCGTTCACGCGCTGGCGCAGGGCGGACGAAATCCGGCGCGGGTCTCGCGCCTGATCAAGGGAACAGGGTCCCGTCCGGGTCCGGATTACCTGCGAATTTACGGTCGGCTGTTCGGCAATACCGGCCACGTTTCCGGAACCTTGTCGATGATGGCACACTGGGATATCTCCGGTGTTGCGGACTCGTTCCTGAAATCCGGTATGCCACTGCACCAGATTGTCGGCGCCTCTGACCGCGCCGTTCCGCCAAGCCAGGCAAAGATACTGGCCCGGCGCAGCGACCGCGTGACGGTGGAGGTTCTCGCGGGACTGGGCCACCTGTCGCATGAGGAAGATGCCGGCCGAATCTGCGCAGCCATCCTGTCCGTAGCCGGATCAGACGTGCGGCTCAAAAGGAAAGCAGGCGCATGACATCCCGAACCCAGGCAGATGGATTGAGGCTGCAGGCTTGGGAGCCCGCCCGATGCTGACGCTCCCGCCCAATCATGAGCAGAGGTACGGCCTCAGCAATGAGGTGCATGCCCGGCCTCCGGAGCCGCTTGAAGGACCCGTGAAACTGTCCTGCATCGCACTGACCACGAACTGGCCCTACTCGGATGCCGACCAGGAAGTTGTCGCGGAGCTGACCCGCCGCTATGGCGCAACGCCGCCGGGGCCAGGTGTCAAGCATTACAGCGTCGACTTAAGGGACTTCCGGCTGATCTGGGAGCGGCATACAGAGTTTACGCGTTATACCTTCATCGTTCCGGTCAAGGCAGGCGTGGCGGCGTTCTCGCCCAGTGCCATCGAGGCGGCGCCGGCGGACTGGATTGCGAAACTGCCGGGGGAGCTGATTGTCGCAACGCATGCTGTGCTGCTGCCAGCCGGCGAGGAGATGCCGACGCATGCAGGCCTTTCAGCGCAGCATTTCAGCGGTAACGCGCTGATCGGTGCCTCCATCGCCGGCGGCGCGGCAATCTCGGCAACAGATTTCCGTCTGCATGCGGATGGGTTTTCCCGCTTCCTTGTCATCAACAGGTCGATGACGCCGTGGCATGCAGGACGGATTGTCCAGCGTCTGCTTGAAATCGAGACCTATCGCATCATGGCATTGATGGCCTTGCCGGTCGCGCAGGCGCTGACGCCGAAACTTTCAGCCTGGGAGACAGACCTGTCACTGGTCACAACCGAGATGACTGCTTCGGGCGCTGATGATGAAGCGCGCCTTCTGGGCCGGCTGACAGGGCTTCAGGCCGCCATCGAGAAGAGCCATACGGAAACGCAGTTCCGCTTCAGCGCCGCCGCCGCTTACTACGCGCTGGTTCAGAGGCGCATCCGGGAGCTTCGGGAAGACCGGCTGGCGGATATGCAGACTTTCAATGAGTTCACCGAGCGCCGGCTGGCGCCTGCGATGGACACCTGCCAGTCGACCGCCCGGCGGCAGGCGGAATTGTCCGAGCGGGTCGACCGCGCGGCGCAGCTCCTCTCTGCCAAGGTCGACAAGGCGCTGCAGACCCAGAACCGGCAAATTCTGGAGAGCATGAACAAGCGCGCAGAATTGCAGCTGCGCCTGCAGCAGACCGTTGAAGGCCTTTCGGTGGCGGCGATCACATATTATGTCGTCGGCGTCGTCGGCTACTTCGCCGGCGGGTTGCAGGCCATCGGCGTACAGATCGATCCGAAATTTGCGATGGGTATTGCGGCGCCGATTTCCCTGGCGCTGGCCATTGCCGGAGTGTGGCACACACGCCGGCAGCTGGAGCAGCGCGAGAAAAGCGTCTCCGGCAGCACATGAAGAGGGAAGGCGGCGCAGCATGGACGGGATGAGCGGTTACCCGCCCGATGACGACCGTCCGCATGCGGTCGTCATCGGGTCAGGATTTGGCGGACTTGCGGCGGCCGTGCGGCTCGGCGCGAAAGGCTACCGTGTCACTGTGCTGGAAGCGCTCGATGGCCCCGGCGGACGGGCTTATACCTTCCGGCAGGACGGGTTCACTTTCGATGCAGGCCCGACCATCCTGACCGCGCCACATCTTTTCGAGGAATTGTGGTCTCTGTGCGGAGAGGATTTCCGGAGCGCGATTGATCTGCATCCTCTCGATCCCTTCTACAAGATACGCTTTGATGACGGGTCGGAATTCTCGGCCTGCGCCAGCGAAGACGCGACGCGTGCGGAGATTGCGCGGATCGATTCCGGTGACCTTGCCGGGTTCGAGCGATTTCAGAAAGCCAGCGCCGGCATATTCGGGGCGGCCTATGAGAAGCTGGCGGCGGAACCCTTTCACGAACTGTCCGCACTTTTGGCGGCGATGCCCGATATGGTGCGTCACGGCGGATACAGATCCGTCTACGGACGGGTCTCGGATTTCTTCCGCAATGAAAAGCTCCGGATTGCCTTTTCGTTCCACCCGCTTTTCGTTGGCGGAAATCCCTACACCACGTCTGCCTACTATTGCCTGATCTCGCATCTCGAGAGGATCTGGGGCGTGCACTATGCGGTGGGCGGGACAGGCGCGCTGGTGCGCGGGCTCGTGAACCTGATCGAAGGCCAGGGAAACAGGCTTCGATACAATTGTGCGGTGGATGAAATCCTCACCCGGCAGGGGCGGGTCAACGGCGTCCGCCTTGCAACGGGTGAGACGATTGACGCGGACATTGTCGTCTCGAATGCGGAAGTCGGCCACACCGATTCAGTCCTGCTGCGGAATGCGCCCGTACGGGGGAGGGGCGCGGGCGCGCTGCGCCAGTCGATGAGCCTGTTTGTCTGGTATTTCGGTACGGACCGGATGTATCCCGGGGCGGGGCATCACACGATACTCCTGGGCCCGCGTTACAAGGATCTTCTGGGTGATATCTTCACGCGCAAGATTCTGGCGGAAGATTTCAGCCTCTATCTTCACCGTCCGACCGCGAGCGATCCCTCACTCGCGCCGCCGGGATGCGATGCCTTCTATGTGCTCGCGCCGGTGCCGAATCTTGCCAGCGGAACAGATTGGGAGCAGATGGCGCCGCTCTACCGGGAGAAAGTCGCAGAACGGCTTGAGGCCGTCATGCTGCCCGGGCTGCGCCAGCATATTGTCAGTGAACGGTTGATGACGCCGCTGGATTTCCGCGACCGTCTCAGGTCCACTGATGGTGCGGCTTTCGGGCCTGAGCCCCTGCTGTTTCAAAGCGCGTGGTTCCGGCCGCACAATCGCCACGCGGATGTCGACGGCCTCTACCGCGTCGGCGCCGGCACGCATCCTGGAGCAGGGGTGCCGAGTGTGCTGTGTTCAGCCAAGGCCGTCGACAAGCTGGTGCCGGATGCGGCGCAGTTTCAGCTGATGCGAAGCGTCTGATCCGCGATTCCGAAATCGGCCAGCAGCCGGGCGGCGGCGAGGCGGCCTGAAAGGGCGGCCATGGGCACACCGGCGCCGGGATGTGCTGACCCGCCGGCGAGATACAGTCCCGGAATGCGCGACGCTGCGCCGGGCCGGCTGAAGCTTGCGAAAGCGGAATGATTCGCGCGGCCGTATAGCGCGCCGCCGGTGCCAGGAAACAGCGCATGGAAGCCCGCAGGCGTAGTGGCAGCAGCGCCTGGCAGTCCGCCCTCAATCCCGACGCCGCATTTGCGTAGGACCTCCAGCGCCAGAGCAGCGGCCGATTCCGTAAGGGGATGGGCAGGCTGGGGCAGATCCCCGTCGGGCGGCGCATTAATCAGGATCAGGAGCCGTTCTGGTCCATCCGGCAGCACATTGTTCTGCCGGTCCTGCGCGCACACATAAACCGTCGGGGTTGCGGGGATCGTCCGCTCCCGGAAAATTGAATTGAACTCGCGGGGATAGTCCTCTGCAAAGAAGACATTGTGATAGGACAAGGGGAGTCCGCTGGTGCGTGCCCGAACGCACCAGGTGATTGCCGAGAGGGATCTGTCGCGGAGGTCAACCGGTTTCACCGCGCGGTGTGCGCCCTCGCCGAGCACGCCATCGGCGAGGGCGCCGGCATCTCCGTTGAAGACAACCGCATCTGCAGCAATTTCTTCTCCCGATGACAGGAGAACGCCTGCGGCGCGCCCGTTCCGGATGCGGATTTCCTGCACATGCGCATTCATTCTGAAGCCAGCCCCGGACGTTTCCGCCAGCCGGCGCATGGCCATGGCCACAGACTTCATGCCGTCTGCCGGTATCCACACACCGTCCTGCTCGACATGCGCGATCAGCATAAGGGTTGCCGGTGCGAGGAAGGGCGAGGATCCGACATAGGTTGCATATCGCCCGAACAGCTGTCTGAGCCTCGGGTCCTTGAAGTGGGTTTCAAGCCTTTTCCCGAACGTGTCGAACGGGCGGGTTCGCAACATCGCCTGCATGTTCCCCACACGGAGCATCAGCTCAGGCGGAGAAGGTTTCTGCGCCGCCATGAACGCCGGGCGGAGCGTGTTATGGATGTCGCAGCACTCCGCCATGAACTTGCGGAAAGCGTCTGCTTCGCCGGGTCCGGCAAAGTTGCGGATCGCTTCGGCGCTTACGTCAGGGTCCGCATTGAGATCAAGCGCGCCTCCACTTGTCCAGGCGTGGCGTGCGAGCACCGTCGCTGGGGTCAGCGCCACCTCGCGGCCGAAGTCCGCGCCGCGGGCCGCAAACAAGCTGTCGAACACCCATCGCATGGTAAAGACCGTGGGTCCCGCATCGACCATCGCCCCGCCGGCATCGACCTGGCGCATCTTGCCGCCCTCTTGCGCCGCGCGCTCAAGCACGGTCACCTGAAGTCCTGCCCCGGCCAGGTCGCAGGCCGCGGCGAGGCCGCCGGATCCGGCACCGATGATCAGGATATGAGGGGTCCGGCTCAAGTTTCGCTCACATTTTGTCCGCTAGGGATGACACTCTGCGATGTAAAGCGTAGCATGGCGTTGTGAAGCTGGCTTGGCCATAGGTCTTGCCGGTGCGCGCAATGAGGAATACGCGATCCGTATGCAGTCCCGTCTCGCCCTTTCGCCGGATCAGGCCGCAGAGCTTGCAGGCGATTTCGCCGCCTGCGGACGAATCATCCGGGACGGTTCCAAGAGTTTCCATGCCGCGTCCCTGCTCCTGCCCCGCGACGTGCGGGCGGCCGCCTATGCGTTATACGCGTTCTGCCGGGTGTCCGATGATGCGGTGGATCTTGGCGCTGATCCTGCCGGAGCGCTCCTGAGCGTACGCTGCCGGCTACGCCAAGCTTATGCCGGGCAGCCTGATCCCTCGAGCGTCGACCGCGCCTTTGCCTGGGTGATCAGTGCCTACAGCATCCCGTCCGCGCTGCCCGAAGCTTTGCTGGAAGGCTTTGAGTGGGACGCAGCCGGGCGCAACTTCGAGACGCTCAGCGATGTGAAGACTTACGCGGCGAGAGTTGCCGCAACTGTGGGAGTCATGATATCGCTTGTGATGGGCGTTCGCAGCCGCGAGGCGCTGGCACGGGCCTGCGATCTCGGCATGGCAATGCAACTCACCAACATCGCGCGTGATATCGGTGAGGATGCGAGGGCGGGGCGGTGTTACCTTCCCCTCGAATGGCTGCGCGAAGCGGGGCTTTCGTCCGCCGACCTTGCAGGGTTAGCCGAAGCCGACAGCCCGGTTCGCGCCTTGACCGCCCGGATGCTGGATGCGGCGCGGCCGCTGTATCGCAGCGGTGTCAGCGGCATTGCCCTTCTGCCTGAAGCTTGCCGGCCGGCGATCCGCGCGGCGGCGTCGATCTATGCGGAAATCGGCGCGGAGATCGCCCGCGGCGGACACGATACGATTGCGCGGCGCGCTGTGGTCTCAAAGCGCCGGAAGATTGCGCTGGCTGCGAGCTCCTTCATCCCGGTACGGACGGAAGAGGCAGATGCAGACCTGCCCCCGGCACCGGAATGCGCCTTTCTGATCGAGGCGGTCGCCGCCGCCCCGCTGCCGAGACCGCAGGCTGCGGACATCCCTCGTGCCGGCACGGCGCCCTGGGCCATCGACCTGTTCCTGCGTCTTGAGCAGCGCGACCTCCAGGCCGAGGCCGGGTGAGGGGCCATGCACAACCTGTTCATTCTGGAAGTTTTTCTGTTCAGCGGGGCAGCGCTGGCGATTGGTGCCTGGGAATTGTGGAGCACCCAGCGCGCGATCCGCAAACGCGAGGCTGAAGAGGCCGCGCAGAAAAAAGGCGAGCCACAGGTCTGACCCCGATCAGAGCCGGATCGGGCGCCGCGGCATCCGGAAGGGCAGCATCAGCCGGACGAGTGTCTGCTTCAGGCGGTCGCCATCAAAGCTCTCGTGAATGCCGACAGACCTTGCGCCGAGCAGGTCGCTCTCGATAATCGAGCGACTGTAGAACGGGGTATCTTCCAGCGTGCGTCCGAGCCGTGTGTGCGAGTCCGCCGCAGCGCGTGTCCGGCGCGGTATGCGGAAGATCGGTGTCGGGCGAAGCACCGACTCGGCAGGCGGATCAAATGTCTCATACGTTCCGTCGGGGCGAAACAGTAGGGCGAGATTGCGTTTTGATCCGCTGCGCTCCTCGGTATTGTAGAGAATGGCGGTGCGCCCTTCGTCGGACTGAAGACGCGACCAGTCCCAGTACCGGAAGGCCTCGTCCAGCGGTGTGGTGCCGCGATTGGTGTCGAAATAGGCATCTCCGCGCCAACGAATATGCGGTTCGGTGAACTCCAGTTCGATATCAGCAGATGGCGCAACCGGCCGCCAGGTGTGGGCGCCGGCACTGTCGAGACCGAAGGCGGTTTCATTCACGGCGCGCGGTCGCAGCCGGATACGCCCGCGGACCGGAAGGGGCAGCGGCGCTGTATATTCGGCAATGTCTGCAATCAGCTCTGACCCGTCCCAGTGCAGGCTGCTGGGTCCGATCGAGATCGACGAATCTTCCGCCTGCAGATCGCCCCGCCCGCGCTCGGTCATCGTCCATCGCGCATGCCTTCGCCCGTACAGGGCAAGATTCACGGCACAGTGATTGAAGGGGTCCTTGCGTCCCGACCAGGCATAATAAGGAGAGAACACGCTGCCGACGAAGGCAATCAGCGTGAATCCATACTCTCCGTCTCGGCTTAGGCCGTCAGCATACCACCATGTGTAACCGCCTGGCGGGGTTGCCGGATCCAGCAGCCGGGCAGGGGGTGGTGGCGCCTGAATCGAATTCGCCATCCGCGCTCCCTCTCTCCGGAACAAACAACGTCAATTCAAATTGACAGTCAAGAATGACAATATACGATGACGCTATAGGAGGCCCCATGGACGCTGATGACAAGATCGAGTGCGTTCTCGAACGCTCCGTGCAGCGATGCGAGAGCCCGTCTGCGCCTCCTTTACTTGGAAAGGCCATCCGGCACGCCGTGTTTCCGGGCGGGGCGCGGGTTCGGCCGAAATTGTGCTTCGCAGTTGCGGCAGCCTGCGGCGATGGCCGTGGACTGGACGCGGCCGCCGGCGCCGGTGCCGCGCTGGAGCTGATGCATTGCGCATCGCTCGTCCATGATGACCTGCCGGCCTTTGATGGTGCGGCCATCCGGCGGGGCCAGCCTTCCGTGCATTCGGCCTATGGTGAGCCCCTCGCTGTTCTGGCCGGGGACGCGCTGATCGTCATGGCGTTCGAAACGCTGCTGAATGAATGCGCCACATCCCCCGAAGTCCTGTCACCCTTGATGACAATCCTGATCGAAGCCGTCGGCGCGCCGCGCGGCATTGTGGCAGGACAGGCCTGGGAAAGCGAAGAGACAATCGATCTCAGCGCATATCATCAGGCAAAGACAGGCGCCTTGTTCATTGCGGCTTCGATGGCGGGCGCGGCCTCTGCGGGTCTCGATCCTGCGCCATGGCGGGCCCTCGGCGAGCGCCTGGGCGAAGCCTATCAGGTGGCAGATGATCTGCGCGATGTGCTGCTGTCGGAAGAAGAACTCGGCAAACCGGCAGGTCAGGATGCGTCACTGCTGCGTCCGAATGCGGTGCAAAGTTTCGGCGTTGCGGGTGCCATGGCGCGTCTGAAATCCCTTGTCGCCGACGCCTCTGATGCGGTGCCGGAATGTGCCGGGGCGCCGATGCTGCGCCAGATCGTGCAGGCTCAGGCGGTTCGGCTGATGCCGAAAAGCCTGCTCAGCAAGGTCGCGTAACCGTCACCCGCAGGCAGAGAGGTTGGGGATATGAACCTCTCTGACAAATGGGCCGCCTGGCGCAACGCGCTGATCGCGGATCCGAAATTCCAGCTATGGGCCGCGCGCAATCCCTTCACACGCCGCATTGCCGAGAAGAAGGCCAAGGCCAGTTTCGATCTGGTGGCCGGCTTTGTGTATTCGCAGGTGCTGGCGGCGTGTGTTGAAACAGCCCTTCTCGAAACCGTGCGGACAGCGCCCGTGCGCGAGGCCGATTTTGCTGCAAAGGCGGATCTCCCGCTGGAAGCAGCGCAGCGCCTGCTCCGCGCCGCCGCATCCCTGAGCCTCGTCCGGCGTCGATCTGATGGCCGGTATGCCATCGGTGAAGCCGGCGCGGCCCTGCTTGGAAATTCATCCGTGTTCGCCATGATCCGCCATCACGCGGCTTTCTATCGCGACATGGCAGATCCGGTCGGATTGTTGCGGGCGCGTGACCGCGACACGGAGCTCGCCCGCTTCTGGGATTATGGCGCCTCAGCCCATGCGTATGACGCCTCGGCCTATTCCTCGCTGATGGCGGAGACGCAGGCCCTGATCGCGCGCAATGTGCTCGATGCGTATGATTTTGGCCGGCACCGGACGATCATGGATGTCGGCGGCGGGGCAGGGGCGTTTCTGTCCGCGGTCGCAGCGCGGCATGCGCAGCCTGAACTGGTCCTCGTCGATTTGCCCGCTGTTGCAGCGATCGCGCAGACCCGGATCGCCGGGCGGCCTGCTGCCACCCGTGTTAGAATTGAGCCGCGGGACATGCTGCGCGAGCCTCTCCCCGATGGCGCCGACCTGATCACGCTCATCCGGGTTTTGCACGACCATGATGATCGCCCGGTACGCCTGCTTCTATCGTCCATCCGGCGCGCGCTGGCGCCCGGCGGAACGCTCCTGATCGGCGAGCCAATGGCCGGTGTCCGCGGCGCTGAGACGGTCGCGGATGCTTATTTCGGTTTCTACCTGTGGGCGATGGGTCGCGGTACGGCCCGTCGCCCAGATGAGCTTGCCGAATTGTTGCAGGAGGCAGGCTTCAGGCGGATCCGGCAGCGCCCGACCGCCCAGCCGATGCTGGTCAGCGTGCTGGTTGCGCAGTGACGATCATGAATCTGCCCTGAATTCGGGCAGAGATCGTAAATCAAGATTGACACTATCAACTGTCAAACTAAAGTGACAACTATGAAAACGGGCGTCATCGAGTCGCAGGGGCATAAGCCCAGCATGCCCGTCGGGGCGCTCCGGCCCTCGGCGTCTGGCCGGCTGGAACTGCGCGCCGCTGCAATTGTCTTCGATGGAACACGATCTGCCACGCTCCGGTGGCTTGGCCTGATTGCTCCGCAGGCGGATGAACTCGTGGTTGATGTGCTGTGGTCGGGCATCAGTACCGGAACCGAGCGCCTGATGTGGTCTGGCGACATGCCGGCATTTCCGGGCATGGGATATCCGCTAGTGCCGGGATACGAAGCCGTCGGCCAGGTCGTTGCATCGGATGCGGCGCCGGACCGTATCGGCGAGATCGTGTTTGTGCCGGGCGCGCGGTGTTTCGAAGGCGCGTATGGATTGTTCGGCGGGGCCGCCTCGCGGCTGGTCGTGCCGGCCGCCAGGGCGCACACGATTGAGTTTCAGGAGCCGCGCGAAGGCGTGCTGCTTGCGCTCGCTGCCACCGCACATCATGCGCTGGCGGGCGGCGACTTGCCGGATCTGATCATAGGACACGGAGTGCTCGGCCGCCTGACTGCCCGGCTCGCGATAGCTCTCGGCGGCGACCCGGTCGTCTGGGAAACCAATGCCGCTCGCCGGGAAGGCGCAAGCTATCCGGTGATCGCGCCGGAAGATGATCCGCGCCGGGATTATGCGTCCATCTGCGATATGAGCGGCGATGCCGGGATCATCGACAGGGTGTTGCCGCACTGCCGGCACGGCGCTGAAATCTGCCTTGCGGGCTTCTATTCTGACCGGCCGGATTTCTCATTCCCGCTGGCTTTCCGGAAGGAAATGCGCTTGCGCGTCGCTGCGGAATGGCGTCCGGAAGATCTCGATGCCGTCATCGGCCTTGTCGCTACAGGCAGCCTCTCGCTTGCGGGGTTGATCACACATGTTTCGCCCGCTTCGGCAGCCGCCAGCGCCTATACGCGCGCCTTCACCGATCCGGCTTGCCTCAAAATGATCATCGACTGGGAGTCCTCCGATGCCTGATGACCTGCGCCTGACCCCGCGGGGGGGTGGAAGCACCTACGACGATGCGCTGCGCGCGGAAGCGTCGGCTGACCCCGATCCGGTTTCGACCGGACCCGTGAAGAAAGAAACGCAGATCGTTGCCATCTATGGCAAAGGCGGCATCGGCAAGAGTTTCACGCTCGCCAATCTGAGCTGCATGATGGCGGAGCAGGGCAAGAAGGTCCTGCTGATCGGCTGTGATCCGAAATCGGATACGACCTCCTTGCTGTTCGGCGGCAAGGCCTGCCCGACCATCATCGAGACATCCTCGAAGAAGAAGCTTGCGGGCGAAGAGGTCACCATCGGGGATGTCTGCTTCAAACGTTACGGCGTTTTCGCGATGGAGCTCGGCGGCCCGGAAGTCGGGCGCGGCTGCGGCGGACGCGGCATCATCCACGGTTTCGAACTGCTCGAGAAGCTCGGCTTCCACGAGTGGGACTTCGACTATGTACTGCTCGACTTCCTCGGCGATGTCGTCTGCGGCGGTTTCGGTCTGCCGATTGCGCGCGACATGTGCCAGAAGGTCATCGTTGTCGGATCGAACGACCTGCAATCGCTCTATGTCGCCAACAATGTCTGCTCGGCGGTCGAGTATTTCCGCAAGATGGGCGGCAATGTCGGCGTCGCCGGCATGGTCATCAACCGGGACGATGGAACGGGTGAGGCGGCGGCGTTCGCAGATGCTGTAGGCATTCCGGTCCTCGCCACCATTCCCGCAAATGACGACATCCGCCGCAAGTCGGCCAACTACCAGATTGTCGGAACCGGTACATCGGAGTGGGGCCCGCTGTTTGCGGAACTTGCCGCCAATATTCACGGCTCGATACCGAACCGCCCCAATCCTCTGACCTCGGACGGTCTCCTCGGCCTCTTCTCATCGAAGGATACCGGCGGAGACATCGTGCTGGAGCCGGCGACTATTGCCGACATGTGCGGCGTGAGCGCAGCGGAAAAACGCACGCTCGAAGTCGTGTACGAGGAGATTTGACCCCGCATGTCGCAGCGCCGAACCCTCCTTGAACACCGTGAGCGCGTCGCGGCGCCGGAGGCGAAGGCTGCGGCACCTGCTGTGGCGGAAGCTGCCGGTTCGGGATGCCATGCGGGCAAGGCGGAACTACGCGCTGCAGCGGAGGCGGCTGGAAAATCGGAAATCCTCGATCAGTATGCGAAGGATTATCCGCAAGGCCCGCATGACCAGCCCCAGAGCATGTGCCCCGCATTCGGATCCCTGCGGGTCGGTCTGCGTATGCGGCGTACGGCCACCATACTCTCCGGCTCTGCCTGCTGCGTATATGGACTGACCTTCACCTCGCATTTCTACGGTGCCAAGCGCTCGGTCGGCTATGTGCCGTTCAACTCCGAGACGCTGGTGACCGGCAAGTTGTTCGAGGACATCAAGGAAGCCGTCGAGGCAACCGCCGATCCCGAAAAGTACGACACTGTCGTCATCACAAATCTCTGCGTGCCGACAGCGTCGGGCGTACCACTGCGTCTGCTGCCGGACGAGATCAATGGTGTACGGATCATCGGCATTGATGTGCCGGGCTTTGGTGTTCCAACCCATGCAGAGGCCAAGGATGTGCTGGCCGGCGCCATGCTCGCCTATGCGCGCAAGGAAGCCCAGGCGGGGCCCGTTCCGCGCGCCGCAAATGATACGGCTCAGATGCCGAAGGTCACGCTGCTGGGCGAAATGTTCCCGGCAGATCCGGTGATCATCGGGCGCATGCTCGAGCCTCTGGGTCTCGCCGCAGGCGCCGTGGTCCCGACCCGCGAGTGGCGCGAGCTCTACACGGCGCTTGACGGCGTGGTTGTTGCGGCCATCCATCCCTTCTACACCGCTTCGATCCGCGAGTTTGAAGCCGCCGGTCGCCCGATCGTCGGTTCGGCGCCGGTGGGGCTTGATGGGACAGATGCTTGGCTGAAGGCCATCGGTGATGCCGCGAATGTTCCGCCCGCCCGTGTCGATGCAGCCCGCAGCATTTTCCGTCAGGCCATTTCTGCCGCGATTGCCTCCAAACCGATCCGTGGGCGGATCACCCTTTCCGGATATGAAGGCTCGGAGCTGCTTGTCGCCCGTCTACTGATCGAAAGTGGCGCGGATGTGCGCTATGTCGGCACGGCGCTACCACGCACGCGCTGGTCTGATCCGGACCGGGAATGGCTCGAATCAAGAGGCATCCAGGTTCAGTTCCGCGCCTCGCTGGAGCAGGACCTCGCGGCCATGCTGGATTTCGCACCAGACCTCGCCATCGGCACGACCCCGGTTGTGCAGGCGGCAAAGGAGCGGGCGATCCCCGCCCTTTACTTCACCAACCTGATCTCCGCGCGTCCCCTCATGGGCCCGGCAGGCGCCGGATCACTCGCCGATGTCGTCAATGCGGCCATCGCCGGCAGAGCGCGGTTCGATGTGATGAAGGGTTTCTTCGAAGGGGTTGGCTCTGGTGATACAGCCGGGGTCTGGGAGGGCACGCCGGAAATCCGTACCGGCTTCCGCGAACATCAGAAGCGCAAGCTTGCCGCGAAAGCGAAGCAGGCCGCAAACCTGGAGGCAACCACAGGATGCTGATCCAGGATCATGACCGGGCAGGGGGCTATTGGGGCGCGGTGTATGTCTTCACTGCGCTCAAGGGGCTGCAGGTTGTCATCGATGGCCCGGTCGGCTGCGAGAACCTGCCCGTCACATCCGTTCTTCATTACACGGATGCTTTGCCGCCGCACGAACTGCCCATCGTGGTCACGGGACTTGGCGAAGAGGAACTTGGAAAACTCGGCACTGAGGCAGCGATGAAACGCGCCCGTTCCGTGCTCGATCCGGCGCTTCCTGCAGTCGTGGTCACCGGCTCGATCGCCGAAATGATCGGCGGCGGGGTGACGCCCGAAGGCTCGAACATCCAGCGTTTCCTGCCGCGCACTATCGATGAGGACCAGTGGCAGAGCGCGGACCGTGCGCTGCTTTGGCTGTGGACGGAATTTGCGCAAACCAAAGGCCGCAATCCGAAGCCGTCCAGACGGGTCGAGGGATCGAAGCCGCGAGTGAACATCATCGGTCCGGCCTATGGCATGTTCAACATGGCCTCCGATCTCGCGGAAATCCGCCGCCTCGTTGAGGGCATCGGCGCCGAGATCAATCTGGTCTTTCCGCTGGGCAGTCATATCGAAGATGTCCGTAAGCTGATTGATGCCGACGTGAATGTCTGCATGTATCGGGAATATGGACGCGCCCTCTGCGAGGCGCTCGGGCAGCCCTACCTCCAGGCGCCGGTCGGCCTTCACTCGACCACGAAATTCCTGCGTTCCCTCGGTGACCTGACGGAACTTGATCCCGAGCCGTTCATCGAGTCGGAGAAGCACTCGACGCTGAAGCCGCTCTGGGATCTCTGGCGCTCGGTTACCCAGGATTTCTTCGCAACCGCCTCCTTCGGCATCGTCGCCAACGAGACGCATGCAAGGGGTTTGCGCAACTTCCTCGAGACCGATCTGGGCATTCCCTGCAGCTTTGCCTTCACGCGGGCTGCGGGGCGCAAGACAGATAACGACGCTGTGCGGGCCGCCATTCACGAAAACGCGCCCTTCGTCGTCTTCGGAAGCTTCAACGAGCGCATGTACCTGCAGGAGTGTGGGGCAAAGTCCGTCTGGGTTCCGGCCTCTTTCCCGGGCGCGCTCATCCGCCGGCATACTGGTACGCCCTTCATGGGCTATTCCGGGGCGACTTATGTCGTCCAGGAATACTGCAACGCGCTGTTCGATGCGCTATTCCACATCCTGCCGCTGGCCACGACGATGGACCGCGCCGAAGCAACGCCTACGCGGGCGGCAAGCCAGGTCGTCTGGGACACGGGCGCCAGCGAGGAACTTGAAACCTACATCGCCCGCCATTCCGTCCTGACACGGATTTCGGCTGCCAAGCGGCTTCGCGATCACGCGGAAGCGCTGGCAAGCCGGGAAGGGACCGGTCGGGTTACGGCTGAGACTGTCAGGCGAAGCCGGACAGAACTGGAAGGATACCGTGCGGCCTGATCTTCCGAGAGGAGACAGGCCGGGCGGTGGAGGAAAGAAGGAGGAATAGAGATGGCCCTTGTAAGAGCAGGAACATCCCAACATCCACGGGACCGCAACAGGCAATCGATGATTGCCTATATGGCGCTGATCTATCCCGTCTTCCTGATCGTTGCGATGCTCGGGCGGCTGGTGCCGGGCTTCAGGTCGAACGCACGCCGGGCCTCGCCCGGGCGGTCCGTGTTCGCTGAAGCGGCAGACCTGACCCAGAGCGTCGTCCCATGGTTCTTCGCACACGGATGAAGGAAGCAACCTTCATCCGTGTACGATGGACACGAGCTTTTGGCGGATCGGGTAACCGGGCCGTCAATTGGACCGCAATCGGGCGCAATTGCGGTCGCAGACCTAGGCCCAGGAACGGAGAAAAGTGAATGGCCGATAATGCAAATGAAAGGACTGGGTCACTGACTGGATTGACAGCGTCAGAAGCACAAGAGTTTCACAAACTCTTCATGATGAGTTTCATCATCTTCACGCTGATCGCAGTTGGTGCCCACTTCCTCGTATGGTCGTGGCGGCCCTGGATTCCAGGACCCAACGGATACGCCATGATTGAGGACGGACTGAGACTCGCGAGCTCGCTCGTGAGCCTCAAGGCTTGAAGGAGAACTGACCTATGTGGAGACTTTGGCTTCTCTTCGATCCAAGACGCGTTCTGGTGGCCCTCTCGGTCTTCCTTTTCGTGCTCGCACTGCTGATCCACTTCATCCTGCTTAGCACACCCCGCTTCAACTGGCTCGGCACTGCGCCGGCCGCTGCAGCGGAGCTGACGGTTGATGCGGTTCAGAGTGCCTGATCCATCGGCGGATGGCGGGCGGGCTCAGCCCGTCCGCCACCTGCCACACGCATGAAGGACAAAAGCGGCGCGCCGGCCCGGCTTTCCGGGTCGCACGTCAATCAAGGAGCCCTGCAATGGCGCTACTCAACTTTGAAAGAAAATACCGGATCCGCGGAGGCACGCTCATTGGCGGTGACCTGTTCGATTTCTGGGTCGGCCCGTTTTATGTTGGCTTCTTCGGCGTGACGGCGCTGTTCTTCGCTTTCCTCGGTACAGCGCTGATCTTTCTCGGCGCCTCGATGGGAGATACCTGGAACCCCTGGCTGATCAGTATCGATCCGCCCCCGATAGAATATGGTCTGCAGCTTGCGCCCATGGCGGATGGCGGCATCTGGCAGCTTGTGACGATCTGCGCCATCGGCGCGTTCGGTTCCTGGGCGCTGCGGGAGGTCGAGATTTCCCGCAAGCTCGGCATGGGCCTGCATGTGCCCATCGCGTTCAGCGTGGCCATCTTCGCCTATGTCACCCTCGTCGTCATCCGGCCGTTCCTGATGGGCGCCTGGGGATATGGCTTCCCGTACGGGATCATGAGCCATCTCGATTGGGTGTCGACCACCGGCTACACCTACGGCAACTTCCACTACAATCCCGCCCACATGGTCGCGATCACGTTCTTCTTTACGACGTGTCTCGCGCTCGCCATGCATGGCGGCCTTGTCCTGTCGGCCACCAATCCGGGCAAGGGCAAGACGGTGAAGACACCGGAGCACGAGAACGCGTTCTTCCGCGACTTCATCGGCTATTCGGTCGGCACACTCGGCATCCACCGCCTCGGTCTGTTCCTCGCCCTTTCTGCCGGCATCTGGAGTGCGATCTGCATCGTCATCTCCGGCCCGCTGTATGAAGGCTCATGGGTCGACTGGTGGGACGGCTGGAAAAACCTCGCCATCTGGCGCGTCTAGGAGGCTGGAAACATGGCTGACTATCAGAATATCTTCACTCAGGTTCAGGTTCGTGGGCACACGGACTATGGTGTCGTGCACGGGGAGGGGGATGAACCCCGCCTCAAGCTGACCGGCACCAGCCACCTCTTCGGCCGCATCGGTGACGCCCAGCTCGGGCCCATCTATCTCGGCTGGTCCGGTGTCGCCTCGCTGATCTGCGGCTTCATCGCCATCGAGATCATCGGGCTCAACATGTGGGCCAGCGTCGGCTGGGATCCCATCCGGTTCATCGGCCAGCTGCCCTGGCTGTCGCTGGACCAACCCCTGCCGGAACACGGCCTCAAGCTGTTCATGCCGCTGAATGAAGGCGGCTGGTGGCTGATGGCGGGTTTCTTCCTGACGGCCGCAATCATCCTCTGGTGGGTGAGGTCGTACCGGCGCGCCATACAGCTCGGGCTCGGTACGCACATCTGCTGGGCGTTCGCGGCGGCGATCTGGCTCTATCTCGTCTGCGGGTTCATCCGTCCCGTGATGATGGGAAGCTGGAACGAGGCCGTGCCCTTCGGCATCTTCACGCATCTCGACTGGACCAACAATCTGTCGCTCGTCTACGGCAACTTCTTCTACAACCCGTTCCATATGCTCTCGATCGCCTTCCTCTACGGATCTGCGCTCCTGTTCGCGATGCACGGGGCCACGATCCTTGCCGTCAGCCGGTATGGCGGTGAGCGGGAGATCGAGCAGATCACGGACCGCGGCACAGCATCAGAGCGCGCAGCTCTGTTCTGGCGCTGGACGATGGGCTTCAATGCCTCGATGGAGTCGATCCATCGCTGGGCCTGGTGGTTCGCCATCCTCTGCCCGATCACCGGCGGTATTGGTGTTCTGCTGACCGGCACAGTTGTCGATAACTGGTTCCTCTGGGGCGCCGATAACGGGTTCGCTCGCTTCTGATGCCGAAGCCGGGCGAAACGGAGCGGCAGCCGGACTT
This sequence comes from Hyphomonas sp., assembly GCF_046313975.1. Lineage (GTDB taxonomy): Bacteria > Pseudomonadota > Alphaproteobacteria > Caulobacterales > Hyphomonadaceae > Hyphomonas. Next base: position 49,223 of record NZ_JBKBXB010000008.1, read on the forward strand.
CCTTCCGCCGCATGCTGCTTCGTATAACTGAGCTGGTGCCTCCCAGCTTTTAATGGCCGGGCCCGTTTTATCCGGGTCCGGTCCTTTTTGGTCTGAAGGTGAGAGCTCAGTCTCTCGCGCGGATCAGACGCCACGCGCTGTAGAGGCAGGCCAGATGCGTCAGCAGGCTGGCAAACAGGATGCCGCCAATCGCGGCGTGTGGCAGGCCCGCAATTGCGCCGCGCACCGCGGCCATCAGCAGGGCGCCGGAAACCAGGAACCAGGCCACAGGTCCGGTCCAGACCTTCTGACGGGTCCGGCGCAGCAGGGCCCAGATCAGCACGCCCTCTGCCGCCACGCCAAGCAGCACCAGATCGAACATCCAGGGTTCAAGGCGCATCTGCAGGCCTATCCGAACGGCGCATTGAGGGCGACGACCTTATAGTTCAGCCAGGCCGCAAACGACACCCAGGCAAGATAGGGCCACATCAGCATTGAGGCTGGCCGTGAGAAGCGCGCCAGGAAGACAATCAGCACAAGGACAGATATCCAGAGGGTCGCGACTTCCGCAAGCGCCCAGTCCGGCCGCCGAAGCGTAAAGAACACGCCGCTCCAGGCAATGTTCAGCACGGCGTTGAAAAAGAACAGGATGATCAGCAGGGAACGGTCGCGCTGCGTGCGGGCAGCTCTCCATCCCGTCGCGGCAGCCAGCGCGGCGAGCGCGTAGATGATCGTCCAGGCCGGCGCAAATGCCCAGTCCGGAGGGTTGAGCGAAGACTTCTCGAGTCCGCGGTACCATACGTCGATCCGGGTCATCGCGCCGCCGGCAATTGCGGTCGCCAGCGCAGCGATAGACGCAACCAGTACCGGACGTTTTTGAATCACGGTTGCCCGTGCCGTGCTGGCGCAAGGCCAAGCAGGTGCGCGGTATCTTTCAGAAAGATCCTGAGATGGGCCATATGGTCCGGCTTGCCGAGGCGCTTGTTGAGATAAGCGTCCCAGGTCAGCCGTTGCACATCCCGGTCATTGCACATGGCCACAAAGCCTTCCCGCCGCTTGTCGGAGCGGTACCAGAAATGCTGCATGATGCCGAGGATCATGAAAACCTGCCCGTGCGCCTTCATGTAGCGTTTGCGGGTCGCGGCCAGCGCGCGGACATCGCCGGTGCTGAGCAGCTCATCAATTGCCGTGGCGGCTTCGCGGCCGCCCAGCATCGCATAGTAGATGCCTTCGCCGGACGCCGGCGCGACAACACCGGCGGCATCGCCGGCGAGGATCACATCCCGCCCATTATCCCAGCGCTTGAGGGGTTTCAGCGGGATCGGCGCGCCTTCCTTGCGGACGAGGTCTGCGCGGTCGAGGCCGATATCCTTGCGCAGTGTGCGGATGGCCTCTCGCAGGGAGAATCCCTTGTTGGCGCTGCCAACGCCCACGCTTGTCGTTTCGCCATGCGGGAACACCCAGGCATAGAAGTCCGGCGAAAGGCGGCCCTGATAGTAGATGTCGCAGCGCGACGGATCAAAGCCGTCCGTCGCAGCCGGAGATCGGATGATCTCGTGATAGGCAAACACGCATTTGGTCTCGCCGCCGCCGGGGATCGCCTCGGCCGCAACGCGTGACTTTGCACCATCTGCGCCGATGATGGTCCGGGTGCGGACGCTGACGGTGCCCGCATCTTCTTCCTTCGGCGTATAGACAACCGTTGCGCCGCCGTGTGTGTCGCGGTCGATCCGCAAAAAGCTCCCGGCCTGCCGCTCTGCGCCTGCAGAGGCAGCGCGGGCGCGCAGCCACTCATCAAAGTGCTCGCGGTCCACCATCCCGACGGCGCCGCCCTCAACCGGCATGTCGACCACCCGGCCGGAAGGCGCAACCATACGCGCCGCGCTCGCCCGGGCCACCAGCATCGAGTCCGGAATATTGAAATCCTGGATCAGGCGGGGCGGGATTGCGCCGCCGCAAGGCTTGATCCGCCCGGCCCTGTCGAGCAGCAGCACGCGGCGGCCGGATCTGGCCAGATCATGCGCGGCCGTTGCGCCGGCAGGCCCGCCGCCAACGATGACGCAGTCATATATTTCATCTGTATTCGGAGGGTTCATGTTGCGTCCCCGGTTCTGACGGTAAGGAATTCATGGCTGGGCATGGACGGCAGCCGCGCGTCATCGGCCCGGGTCGCCCCGACGCGCAGCGCCAGGGCGGCGGCCACGATGAAGGTCAGGCCTTCCAGCACGAAGACCAGTGCGAAGGCCGGGGCAGGGCTGTCCATCAGGGCGCGGGCAACATCCACGGCCGCTGCGCCCAGGAATCCGCCAAGGCCGAAGGCAATGGCCTGCGAGGCGCCCCACAGGCCCATCCGCGTGCCCTCGCGCCGTGTGCCCCCGGCGCTCGCCAGCGTCATCATTGACCCGATCGCGGCAACAGCAAATGCGCCGTTGGCGATACCGAGCGCGATCACGTTCGCCGCCAGCGGCCAGTCCGCGCCAAAGCTGTAAGTGCCAAGCCCGAGCGCCAGCAGCGCGCTGGCCGAGGCGATACATCCGCCCACGGTCCATGCCCGCATGAAGCCTGCCCGGGACTTGCCGATTACCGTGCCGGCGATCGCGGTCACGATCATGCCCAGCAGGGTTCCCATATTCTGCATGCCGGACAGCTGCGTGGAACTGCCGACATCATAGCCGTGGACGAAGCCCGCAAAGGGCTCGAGGATCAGGTCCTGCGCGCTGTAAGCCAGCATCGACACGAAGACGAAGACCGTGAACCGGCGTGCCTGCGGATCATTCCAGGTCTCCATCAGGGCGACCCGGAAGGCTGCGTTTTCCTGAGCAGAGTCTACACCAGATCCGGCCCGGCGTGTGGACAGTTTCTGGACGGGTTCGAGCCCCCTCAGCGCGAGGAAAGTGACCGCCAGCGCAATCGCGCAAACGCAAACTGTCACAAGGATGAGGCGGTCAAAACTGAAGGGCTTCAGGAAGCCGCCGCCAATCCCGGCGGTCAGGACAAAGCCCATGATCATCATGATCCAGACAATCGCTGCCGCCGCCGCCTTGCGCGAAGGCTGTGTGCGGATGGCCAGCAGGGCAAGGAGATTCGTGCCGGCTGCGCCGACGCCTCCGCCGATCAGGGCATAGGCCAGCACAGAGGCGGCAAATCCGGCCCAGAAGTGCGAGGTCATCAGGGCGGCTGACAGCGCCGCGAGGATTGCGCCCGCTGCCAGCACGGCCATGCCGCCGAGGATCCACGGCGCGCGCCGTCCGCCTGTATCCGCGCCGTATCCCCAACGGGGGCGCGACATCTGCACGGCGTAGTGCCAGCTGACCAGCAGTCCCGGAATCGCGGCCGCAAGGCCAAGCTCGACTACCATGACCCGGTTCAGCGTGGAGGTCATCAGGATGACGATGGCGCCGAGCGCGGTCTGGACGAGTCCCAGGCGGACAATGCCGAGCCAGCCGAAAGGGGGCGCCGCGCCGGTCATCCGGCAGACCAGGGCGCAACCGCAAAGGCGCTCGCCAACATGCCGAGAACGTAGAGAAGCACGCCAAACGCCGAGTACCAGATCGCCTTGCCGCGCGGATCTGCCAGCAGCGGGCGCATAAGCCAGACCTGCGCGCCCAGCAGTGCCAGCACAATGCCGGCATGCACGGGCCTGCCGATGCCGATCAGCAGCAGGATCACCGCCATCTGCGGCAGTGCCATCACGACGCAGGCTAGCCGTGCCGCGCGGTCAGGCCCCAGCTGCACCGGCAGGGAGCGCACCCCCATCTTCGTGTCGCCCTCGATCGACTTGAAGTCGTTGAGCGTCATGATCCCGTGCGCGCCGACAGAGTAGAGCAGCGCGAGGATCAGGATCAGCGGATGGGGCAGGGCGCCCAGCATCACGGCGGCGCCGGTGAACCAGGCGATGCCTTCATAAGAAATTCCGACTGCGGCATTGCCCCACCAGCCATTCATCTTGAGGCGCAGCGGCGGCGCGCTGTACGCCCAGGCGAGGAACACGGCGACCAGTGTCGCCGCAAATGCCCAGAAGCCCAGCGCCAGCCCGAGCAGCAGCGACAGCCCCGACCACAGCACCGCCAGATAGAAGCCCCACCGCCCCGGAATCCGCCCCGACGGAATGGGCCTGCCCGGTTCATTGATGGCATCGACATGGCGGTCATACCAATCATTCACCGCCTGACTGGAGGCGCACACCATGGGGCCAGCCAGAAGCATGCCGCCGAGCAGCAGGTGAAGGTTCGGAGCCAGAGGCTGGCCGCTGGATACGGCGCCGCACATATAGGCCCACATCGCGGCAAACCAGGTGACCGGCTTGAAAAGTTCCAGCACCGCCCGCGGTTCGGGCAGGTGCCGGGCCATAACCGGGAGGGGCGTCTCGACCATGAGTGTAAATTACGGTTGGCGTACCGCGGTGTCAATCCGAATTGACGCATCAGTGCGTGGCCTGAAAATAGTCCGTCTGCGGACTAAAACCGGCAGGCGTCGTCAATTCTTGTCGTCGATTCCGAAGCGCTTGAGCTTGGAATAGAGACCCTGCCGGCTCAGGCCCAGAATCTCTGCCGCCGAGGCACGGTTGTCATCGGTCAGCCGCAGCGCCGCTTCGATGCACAGTCGTTCAATCAGGGTGGTGGAATCGCGCACGATGTCCTTCAGCGGCATCCGGCCAACGAGGTTGGTAAGGTGGTCCACCGACCGCGGCAGTTCCTCTCCCGGCGGCGGTTCGGCAGCCAGCCTCCGGCTCACGATGCGCACCGAAAATGCATAGTACGCTGCCCGGCCCGCGCCCGTGGACACGGCCGAAACCTCGACCTGCTCCTCGGTATTGAACCGGTCACGCAGCACCGTCGCAAAGTTGCGGGCCGAGCCATTGTTCTTGAGGGTCGATACCAGCACGTTCAGGTCCGTCGCTGAGCGGCCGAGGTATTGAGACAGGCGCGCACCGGCGGCCTGATCCTCTTCGCTGAGATGCGCCATCTCGAGGAAGGCGTGATTGGCCGCGAGGACCCTCAGCTCGTCATCCGTCACCACGAATGCATCCGGCAGGCTTTCCAGCGTCTGCATCAGCTTTTCGCGGCTGTTCTTGTCGTCATTGCCGGCAACGGCATCGCTGCCAACCTTGACAACGAGACGCGAGTCCATGCCCTGGCCAAAGACGGATGCAGACAGCATCACCTTCTTGCCGGAGGCAAGCTCGATCTTTTCTGCAGAGGCGCTTCCGGCGGCGAGCGCCTTGGCCGCCATACGCTCCACCGATCTTGCGGCGCGCGGCGCGAACAGTCCGGGAAAGTCCTGGCTCGCCAGCAGTTCTGCATCGGTGCCGAACACTTTGCCGGCCGAACGATTTGCCGCTTCGACCAGGAGATCGTCCCCCGTCACGATCAGGATCGGCTCGGCAACCGCCTCGAAGATCATCTTGTAGCGCGCTTCCGCCTTGCGCAGCCGCGAATAGTCCCGCTCGATATCCTGCTGCGCCCGGACGAGTTTCTGCTGCAGGTCGGAAATGTCTCTGAGGTCGCGCCCGAAGGCGACGACCGGGCCACCGGCCTCGGCGCGGATGGTGCGATAGGCAATCGCGATATCGCGCACACTTCCGGAGGGATGATTGACCTGGCGCAACCGACCCTGTGTCTTGCCGTCAGCGTCCTTCAGCAGGGTTTCGATCTTGGGCCGGCTGTCAGGGGCGACCGTGTCGGCCCAGGCTTTCCCGATCCAACCTGCAGCGAAGCCCGATTTGCGCAGTTCCTCGGAAGCGATGCCAACATCCTTCACCACCCCGTCCTGCAGGATAAGGACGATGTCTGCCGCCTGTTCCAGAAGTGCCGCAACAGTCTGAGCGCTCAATCCCGAAAGATGCTGCTCCGCGTCGCGAAACGAGGATTTGAGGGGCGAGGCTTGCGACGATGCATCCATTTTGGTTCCAAACAGACCACGGTGATAACCCGCGAAAGCCCCTAGCAGCCCAGCTATGACATTGCCAACAGTTTCCTTGCAAGGTCCGGGGCATCCAGTCCGCTACCAGCGATAGCGTCTGCGCCGATTTCCAGCGCAATATGCGGTGAGTGCTGGAAAAGATGCCCTCCAGCAAGAATCTTGAGCCGGTTGTTTCGCGACGCCTTGCGCCAGGATGACACGATCGCCCGCAAATCACCCGCAACAAGGTCGCTCGCCACGGACAACCCGGCCATGTCAAACCGGTGATTCGAAAGGGTGCGCAGAAGGGTGGCTGGGTCTCCGGACGTGTCCGATGTGACGGCCCAACCATTCTGGCGGAAGAGTTCGGAGGCGACCAGCACACCGAACACATGTTGTTCTCCCGGCGCGCTCGCAATCAGGATGCTCGGGGCCGTTTCGGAGCTCAGGTCAGTCGTGTGTACGGCGTCTCCCGAGATGCGATGAACGATTTCATGCAGCCGGCACACCCCGATGGTCACGTCGACAAAGCTCACACGGTCATTCGCCCACATCTCGCCGAGTTCGCGGGCGGCGGGGGCAAACAGCTGGACCAGCAGGCTGGATGTTTCATGACCGCGGGCGATGTGCGCATCGGCAAGCTGCGTGGCGCGGTCGCTGTCCTCGGAAAGGAGGGCCTCCACGAAAGCGTCCTGTTCCGAGGCGGAGAACGCCATGCCCCGGACTTCAACGCTGCTGCGATGCGCCACGCGCGGTAGCGCCGGCATCCGGCTGGCAATCATCAGGCGCGGAATAATCTCCGACTGCAGGGCGGCAAACAGCTCGGGCTGGTCGGAAGAGAGGGGTTTTGCTGAAGGCTCGGCACCGAGCTGGCGCCATAATCCGACAAGGAAGGGAATGGGCCGTATGATAACGTCCGCAAAGTTGTCTGCACCTGGCCCGGATCTCGATTCCTGGTTGAGCGCCATGCGTTCCTCCGTTCAGCCATGCACCGGGCGCGCGTTGTCAGCACGCCGGGAAAACACGGCTCCTTATAGCCCTGCAACATGTCGCCGGAAAAGAACCATCCCGGCTTGATCAAATAGCGGGAATTCATCCGTAGGCGGATGTTCCCGTGAAGCCTTGACTGCGTGGGAGGTCGCAGGAACGGCGGGTAACCTTCAGCACACTCCGGAAGGACGGCACATGCGCCGAAAAGCCGGATAACCATTTCCTGCCCTTAGGTATCATGGGTGGTTTTCTGAATCCATCCAAAAGCAGGTGACAAGGGGAAACTCCCCCCTTTCCGGTGAATTGTCAATCGGATTTGACGTCAACACAGATTGACATATCGGAGTCCGAGGCTATCGTCGTGCTCAGACGAGAATGGGAAAGACAGGGCCTCGGACCATGTTGGAACACCCCATCGATGCAGGGAGGAAGCCGCTGTATACTGCCGAACAGCGCCGCCGCCGGGATGCTTCGCCCTGGACTCTCGTGCAGGGCATCCTGGCGCCGCTTCAATTCCTCGTATTTCTGGTCAGCCTGATTCTGGTCATCCGTTACCTGGTCTCGGGTGACGGCCTTGCCGTGGCGACCGCCTCCATCGTCCTAAAGACGTTCGTGCTCTACGCCATCATGATCACCGGCTCGATCTGGGAGAAGGAAGTCTTCGGCAAATACCTGTTTGCCGGGCCGTTCTTCTGGGAAGATGCCGTTTCGATGATCGTGATTGCTCTGCACACGGTCTATCTGGTGATGCTGCTTGGCGGCATCGGTTCTCCCGTCGCGCAGATCGCCGTCGCGCTCGCGGCATATGCAACATATGTGGTGAATGCCGTGCAGTTCCTTTGGAAGCTGCGCCTCGCCCGCCTCGAACCTGTGATGGCAGGGGAGGCGGCCGCATGACCCAACTGATCCCTTCCGCGACCCAGTCCGGCTCCGCCGCACCGCCTGCGCGCGCCGTACTGCGCGAACGGGGGCAGCGGGAAGTGTTCTGCGGCCTCACCTCGATCATGTGGCTGCACCGCAAGATGCAGGATGCATTCTTCCTGATCGTCGGCTCGCGCACCTGCGCCCACCTGATGCAATCGGCGGCGGGCGTGATGATCTTTGCGGAGCCCCGCTTTGCCACGGCAATCATCGAGGAACGCGACCTTGCCGGCATGGCCGACATGAACGAGGAACTCGGCAAGACGGTGGCGCGCCTTCTGGAGCGCCGGCCGGAAATCAAGCTCCTGTTCCTCGTCGGGTCCTGCCCCTCGGAAGTGATCAAGCTCGATCTAGGCCGGGCGGCCGAGCGGCTCTCGAAAACCTATGCGCCGCAGGTGCGCATCCTCAACTATTCCGGCAGCGGAATCGAAACGACCTTCACACAGGGCGAGGATGCCTGCCTCACGGCGCTCGTGCCGGAACTGCCGGAGGATACGAAAGGCGCCACTGCACTGATCGTCGCCGGCGCGCTGGCGGATATTGTTGAAGATCAGTTTGCGCGGATGTTTGATGCGCTCGGCATCGGCCCGGTGCATTTCCTCCCGAGCCGGCGTGCCGGCGCGCTGCCGCCGGTCGGCCCGAACACGAAGTTCCTGCTTGCCCAGCCATGGCTCAGGGATACAGCGCGTTCGCTCGAGGCGCGCGGCGCGGTGCATCTGCCCGCGCTCTTTCCTTACGGGGCCGAGGGCACGACCGCCTGGCTCAAGGCAGCGGCCGACGCTTTCGGCATCAGCCCGGAGCGGTTCCATGCCGTCACCGAGATGCCGCGCGCCCGTGCCGCCCGCGGACTGGCGCGCTACCAGGAAACCCTCGCCGGTAAATCCCTGTTCTGCTTCCCAGACTCGCAGATCGAAGTGCCGCTGGCGCGTTTCCTGTCGCGTGAGCTTGGCATGCGTCTGGAAGAAGTCGGCACGCCCTATCTGCACGCCGCCCACATGGCTGGCGAGCTGGCGCTCCTGCCGGCAGACGCGCGGATCAGTGAAGGTCAGGACGTTGATCTGCAGCTCGACCGCTGCCGCGATGTGCGCCCGGATATCACCCTTTGCGGCATGGGTCTCGCCAACCCGCTCGAGCGGGAAGGGCTGACCACGAAATGGTCGATCGAACTCGTCTTCACTCCCATCCAGGGCTACGAACAGGCTGGTGACCTCGCCGAGCTGTTCGCGCGCCCGCTTGTCCGGCGAACGAGGCTCGCAGTCTGATGCAACTTACGGTCTGGACATATGAAGGCCCGCCGCACATCGGCGCCATGCGGATCGCAACGGCGATGGAAGGCCTGCACTATGTCCTTCACGCGCCGCAGGGCGATACCTATGCGGACCTCCTCTTCACGATGATCGAGCGGCGCGGCAAGCGCCCGCCGGTGACCTACACGACCTTCGAGGCGCGCGATCTCGGCTCGGATACTGCTGAAATTTTCAAGCGCGCCGCACGCGATGCCTATGCACGGTTCAGCCCGCAGGCGATCATGGTCGGCGCATCTTGCACGGCAGAGCTTATCCAGGATGACCCCGGCGGCCTTGCAAAGGCGCTGGACCTTCCCGTGCCGGTCATTCCGCTGGAATTGCCTTCCTATTCCAAGAAGGAAAACTGGGGCGCCTCGGAAACCTTCTATCGCCTGGTACGCGGGCTCTCGCAGCCGCAACCGAAGGCCAAACCCTGCAGGATGACGCGTCCGCTCTGCAACATCCTTGGCCCGGCAGCGCTCGGCTTCCGGCACCGGGATGACCTGCGCGAGATTGCCGGCCTGCTGGGCCATCTCGGCGTCGAGATCAATGTCGTCGCGCCGATGGGTGCAACCCCAGAAGACCTCGTCCGGCTTCCGGCGGCAGACTTCAATGTCTTGCTCTATCCGGAAATCGCCGACGTCGCGGCCCGTTTCCTCGAGAAGGAATTCGGCCAGCCCTACACCAAGACCATCCCGATCGGGGCAGGTGCCACGCGCGACTTCATCCATGAGGTCTGCGCCCTGGCCGGCATCGACGTGCCCGACCTGTCGGATTTCGAAAGCAACATGCCGTGGTGGTCCCGGTCGGTCGATTCGAACTATCTCACCGGCAAGCGCGTTTTCATCTTCGGCGACGCGACCCATGCGCTGGCCGCCGCCCGCGTGGCCTCGGACGAACTGGCCTTCACGGTCGTCGGCCTCGGCTGCTACAACCGGGAATTCGCCCGCCCCGTGCGCGAAGCCGCCTCTGAGCTCGGCCTCGAAGCGCTGATCACGGATGATTACCTGGAAGTCGAAGCGGCGATCCAGAGGCTGCAGCCCGAACTGATTCTCGGCACGCAGATGGAACGCCATATCGCCAAGCGGTTCGGCATTCCGTGTGCGGTCATTTCCTCTCCCGTGCATGTTCAGGATTTCCCCGCGCGCTATGCCCCTCAGATGGGTTTTGAAGGCGCGAACGTCCTGTTCGACACCTGGGTCCATCCCCTGATCATGGGTCTCGAAGAGCACCTGCTCGGCATGTTCCGCGAAGATTTCGAGTTCAACGATGCGGCCGGCGCGTCGCATCTCGGCGGCCATGGCGCCGCGCAGAAATCCCGTGAGGAAGATGGTCCAGACGCCGCTGAAGTGGGCCTTGAATCAGACGTCATCGCCTGGGCCCCGGAGGCCGAGAGTGAGTTGAAGAAGATCCCCTTCTTCGTGCGCGGCAAGGCCAAGCGCAACACGGAGGCCTTCGCCCGCGATCAGCATCTCGGCACCATCACGCTCGAGACCCTCTATGATGCAAAGGCGCGGTATGGCCGGTAAGCGCGCACTCGTTGTCGACAAGACGCCCGTCCGGGTCGTGATCCTGTCCCTGGATTCGCATCTGTGCGCAGCCGTGCGCGCAGCCGAATCCGAGCTTCGCCGCACGTTGCCGGCGCTGTCCCTCGACTTTCACGCTGCCTCCGAATGGGATCACCGCCCTGCAGCGCTGCGCGCAGCGATCGAGGATATCGGGTGCGCCGACATCATTATCTCCTCTATGCTGTTCATCGAGGAGCATATCCGGGCCGTGCTCCCGGCGCTGAAGGCGCGGCGCGAGCAGTGCGACGCTTTTGTAGGCTGCATGTCGGCGTCCGAGATCGTGCAGCTGACGCGCCTCGACCGGTTTGACATGTCGCGTCCCGCCAGCGGGCCGATCGCGCTGATGAAACGTCTCAAGGGCTCGGGCGACAAGGCCAAGGCCGGCGAGAAGCAGATGAAGACGCTGCGCCGCCTACCCAAGATCCTGCGCTACATACCCGGCGTTGCGCAGGACGTGCGCGCCTATTTCCTGACGATGCAATACTGGCTCGCGGGCTCGGAGCGCAACATCGCCAATGCCGTCCGCTTCCTGATCGATCGCTACGCCGCAGGTCCGCGGGCCCATCTTCGCGGTACGCTCAATCCGGCCCCGCCGGAAGAGTATCCGGACACCGGCCTCTATCATCCCGGCATCAAGGGCGGCGTTGCCGAACGCCTGGATGCCCTGCCGAAAGGCGCCCCCCGCCAACCCGTTGTCGGCCTTCTGGTCATGCGCTCCTACGTCTCGTCCGGCGATACCGGGCATTATGACGGCGCGATTGCGGCGCTCGAAGCCCGCGGCCTGAAAGTCATTCCGGCCTTTGCCAGCGGCCTTGATGCCCGCGCGGCCATCCGGCGCTTTTTCATGCGCGGCGAAACGCCCACAATCGACGCGCTCGTTTCCCTTACCGGCTTTTCCCTTGTCGGCGGCCCGGCCTTCAATGACTCTGAAGGCGCTGTCGAGATGTTGAAAGCCCTCGATATTCCCTATGTCTGCGCCCTTGCTTCGGAGTTCCAGTCCCTGTCGGACTGGGGTTCGGGCTCGCGCGGACTGATGCCGATCGAGACCACGATGATGGTCGCTCTTCCCGAGCTAGACGGCGCCACAGGGTCCATTGTCATCGGCGGGCGCGCCGATCATGGCACGACGTGTATCGGCTGCGCCCGCCGTTGCACATTCGCCGATGACAACCGTCGTATGCGGTCCTGCCCGGAGCGCGCCGAACAGCTCGCCGCCCGGGTTGACCGCCTGATCCGCCTGAAACGCTCCGCGCGCGCCAGCCGCCGCGTCGCGATCACGCTGTTCAACTTCCCGCCAAACTCCGGCAGTGTGGGCACCGCCGCCCACCTGTCGGTGTTCGAGTCCCTGCACAATTTCCTGAAGCGGCTGGCCGCCGAGGGATACTCTGTCGACGTGCCTGCAACGGTCGATGACCTGAAAGAAGCATTGCTCGAGGGAAACAAGGAGCGCTACGGCACGGAGGCCAATGTCGGCGCCGAGATTCCGGTGGCGCATCATGTCCGGCGCGAACGGAGACTGAAAGATATCGAAGCGGCCTGGGGCCCGGCGCCCGGCCGTGTACTGACGGATGGCCGCGCGCTGTTCGTGCTTGGCGCACAGTTCGGTAATGTTTTTGTCGGCCTGCAGCCGGGCTTCGGCTATGAAGGCGACCCGATGCGCCTGCTCTTCGAGAAGGGCTTTGCGCCGACGCATGCCTTCGCAGCCTATTATTCCTGGCTGAAACAGGCCTTCTGCGCCGACGCTGTCGTGCATTTCGGAACACATGGCGCGCTGGAGTTCATGCCGGGCAAACAGACCGGCCTCTCGGGCGACTGCTGGCCGGACTATCTGATCGGCGACCTGCCCAACATCTATTTCTACGCGGCAAATAATCCGTCCGAAGCCACGATCGCGCGCCGCCGAGGCAACGCGACGACCGTGTCCTACCTGACGCCGCCGGTTGCCGAATCCGGTCTCTACCGAGGCCTGTCGGACCTGTCGGCCACCATCCAGCGCTGGCGCGGATTGGACCCGGCCGCCACCTCGGAGCGGGCGGACCTTGAAGCGCTGATTGCGCAGCAGGCAAGCGATCTTGATCTTGATCCGCCGGCATCCTTCGACCGTCCGCAGGACCGGATTGAAGCCATCCGGCTGAAACTCCTGGAAATCGAGGGCACGCTGATCCCCGAGGGCCTGCACGTCGCGGGGCAGGGGCTCGGGCCGGAGGCGCGCCGCAACCTGCTCGCCGCGATGCCGCCGGCAGAGGGTGACGCTCCGCTTCCGGACGTAGTTCTCGATGCGCTGGTTGCCGGGACTGCACCGTCGGAGATTGCCGCCCGGCACAGGCTCGAAGCACGCACTGCCGAGCTGGAGCGCCTTGCCCGTGCCAATCGTCTGCTCTCGGAAGATCATGAAATGGCCGCGCTCATCCGCGCGCTGGATGCAGGGTACACACCGCCCGTACCGGGCGGCGACCTGATCCGCTCGCCGGACATCCTGCCGTCCGGCCGCAACATTCACGGCTTCGATCCGTTCCGGCTGCCCAGCGCCTACGCGGTTGCCGATGGCCGGCGCCAGGCTGACCGGCTGATCGAACGTCACCGGTCGGAGACCGGCCGCCTGCCCGAGACGATGGCGATCGTGCTTTGGGGCACGGATAATCTGAAAAGCGAAGGCGCTCAGATCGCGCAGGCCATGGCGCTGCTCGGCGCAACGCCCCGCTTCGATTCCTATGGACGGCTTGCCGGCGCAGACCTGATCCCACTCGAAAAGCTCGGCCGTCCGCGCATCGATGTCATGGTCACGCTGTCCGGCATCTTCCGCGATCTTCTGCCCCTGCAGACTCGGATGCTGGCCGATGCCGCCTTCGCAGCGGCCCATGCCGATGAGCCCGCCGACCTCAACTTCATCCGCAAGCATGCGCTGGCTTGGCAGGCGAGTTCCGGCGCAGACATGGCAACCGCCGCCCTGCGCGTCTTCTCGAATGCCGACGGCGCCTATGGTGCCAACGTCAACTATCTGATTTCCGCCGGAACCTGGGACAATGAGGACGAGCTGGGCGATGCCTTCGCTACGCGCAAATGCTTCGCCTACGGACGGGATGGCCGGCCGCATGCCCAGCCGGCGCTGTTGAGCAGCCTGCTTTCCGGTGTCGAGGTTGCCTACCAGAATCTCGAATCGGTCGAGACCGGCCTGACAACCATCGATCACTATTTCGATACGCTCGGCGGCATTTCCCGCGCCGCCACCAAGGCGCGCGGTGAGCAACCCTCCGTGTACATCGGCGACCAGACACGCGGCGACGGCATAGTCCGCACACTGGCAGAGCAGGTCGCATTGGAAACTCGCTCACGTACGCTGAACCCGAAATGGTATGAAGGCATGCTGCGCCACGGCTATGAAGGCGTGCGCCAGATCGAAGCTCAGGTGACCAACACGATGGGCTGGTCGGCGACGACCGGCCAGGTCGCGCCCTGGGTCTACCAGCAGATGACCGAAACCTTCGTTCTTGACGAAACGCTGCGCCGCCGCCTGTCGGAACTGAACCCGGCAGCGACCGCGAATGTCGCGGGCCGTCTGATCGAGGCGTCCGAGCGCCGCTACTGGTCGCCGGATCCCGAAACACTGGCCGCGCTGCGCGCCGCGAGCGCCGAAATCGAAGATCGCCTCGAAGGCATCACCCCATCACAAGGAGCCGCCGCATGACGAGTCTCGCACTCAACCGGCCCGGTGCCCGCCGTCCCGACGGGGAGGGCAGTGTGCAGGTGAAGCTCGATTCCCGCTTCGAAACCGGCAGCGCCAAAGTTTTTGCCGTGTACGGAAAAGGCGGGATCGGAAAATCCACGACCTCCTCCAACCTGTCCGCGGCCTTCTCCAATATCGGCAAGCGTGTGCTGCAGATCGGGTGTGATCCGAAGCACGATTCCACCTTCACCCTGACCAAGAAGCTGATGCCGACCGTCATTGATGTCCTGGAATCGGTCGAGTTCCACTCGGAGGAACTGAGAACCGAAGACTTCGTTTTCCAGGGCTATAACGGCGTCATGTGTGTCGAGGCGGGCGGACCGCCGGCCGGAACGGGCTGCGGCGGCTATGTCGTCGGCCAGACGGTCAAGCTCCTGAAGGAGCACCGCCTGCTGGAAGACACGGATGTGGTGATCTTCGATGTGCTGGGCGATGTCGTCTGCGGCGGTTTTGCCTCGCCGCTCCAGCACGCCGAGCGCGGCATCATCGTCACCGCCAATGATTTCGACTCGATCTTCGCCATGAACCGCATCGTCGCGGCCATCCAGGCCAAGGCGCAGAACTATGCTGTCCGTCTCGGCGGCGTCATCGCCAACCGCTCGAAGGCGACCGACGAGATCGACCGCTACTGCGACGCCACCGGCATGCAGCGCATCGCCCATTTCCCGGACCTCGATGTCATCCGCCGCTCGCGCCTGAAGAAGTCGACCATTTTCGAGATGGAGCCGTCGCCGGAACTCGAAGCAGTGCAGAAAGAGTATCTGCGCCTCGCCGCCGCGCTCTGGCTGGGCGGGGATCCTGTCGAGGCGGTTCCTATGAAGGACCGCGAAATCTTTGACTTCCTGGGGTTCGACTGATGGAAGCGGCTTACCAGACCCGGCGCGCAGAATTGCAGGCTTATTTCGGCGACACCGCCGCGGCCGCGTGGGAAGCGCTGACCTCGGCGGCGCCGGTCAGCGGCATCCGCGCTGCCGTGAGGGCCGGGCGCGCCTCGATGCATGACACGATCCTTTCCTGGCTGCCGGCAGACCTCTCCAGCCGCCGCGTGCTCGATGCTGGCTGCGGCACAGGCACATTTGCCGCCGCCGCTGCGGCGCGCGGCGCCGAAGTACTCGCCGTGGACATTGCCGGCCCGCTTGTCGAGATCGCTGCCGAACGTCTCACCGATCCCGCGATCATTTCCCGCATCACTTGGCGCGTCGGCGACATGAGCTCGCCCGAGCTCGGCGTGTTCGACCATGCGGTCGCGATGGATTCGGTCATCCACTATGAAGAAGCCGACATGGCCGCGATGATCGCGCGCATCCTGCCGCGCGTGCGCTATTCGCTGATCTTCACCCATGCGCCGCGCACTGCGCTGCTCTCCGCCATGCATGGCGCCGGAAAGCTTTTCCCGCGCGCAGACCGCGCCCCCGCCATCGTGCCCGTCTCGGGCGCAAACCTCGCCCGTCGCATCGAGGCGCTGACAGACGGCGCCTTCCGCGTGTCGCGCACGCACCGGGTCCATTCCGGATTCTACTTCTCCGAAGCTGCGGAGGTGGTGCGGACATGACCCCCGAGCGGCGCTCCTTCGCAAGCCTCTGGATGAGTGTGGGAACGAAGTTCCTGCCCTTCGCTGATGCTGCCAGCGAACAGCTGCCGCTGGGCCGCCTCCTGCGCCTGTCGCTGTTCCAGGTCTCGGTCGGCATGGCGATGGTGCTGCTGACCGGAACGCTGAACCGGGTGATGATCGTGGAGCTGGGCGTTTCGGCCTGGTTGGTGGCGCTGATGGTTGCGCTGCCCCTCGTCTTCGCGCCGCTGCGCGCCCTGATCGGCCACAAGTCGGACACGCACCGCTCCGTACTCGGATGGCGCCGCGTGCCCTTCATCTGGTTCGGATCGCTGTTCCAGTTCGGCGGTCTCGCGCTGATGCCGTTTGCGCTGATCCTCCTGTCCGGCGATTCGACCGGCCCGGCCTGGATCGGACATGCGGGCGCGGCGGTTGCTTTCCTGCTCGTCGGCGCCGGCATTCACACAACCCAGACTGCCGGCCTCGCCCTCGCCAGCGACCTTGCCAGCGACGAGACGCGTCCGCGTGTCGTGGCGCTCCTCTACATCATGCTGCTCGCTGGCATGGTGGCGAGCTCGCTCCTCTTCGGCTGGCTGCTGCGGGACTTCAACACTCTGATCCTGATACAGGTCATCCAGGGCGCAGCCGTTGTGACCATGGTCCTCAACGTCATCGCGCTTTGGAAACAGGAAACCCGCAATCCGGCGCTGACGGCGCCTGACCGCGCGCAGCCGGGCTTTGCCGAAACCTGGGCCCGCCTCCTCGGGGATCGCAACACCGTCCGCCTGCTGATTGCCGCGGGCACCGGCGCGGCGGCCTTCGCAATGCAGGACGTGCTGCTCGAGCCCTACGGCGCAGAAGTGCTCGGCATGAGCGTCTCGGCAACCACACGCCTGACCGCCCTGTCCGCCTTCGGGGCCCTGATCGGGTTCGCCATATCGGCCAACCAGCTGAGCCGCGGCGGAGAGCCTCACCGCCTCGCCGGGGCAGGGGCCGTGGCGGGCGTGTTCGCCTTTGCCCTTGTCGTGATTGCCTATCCGGCAGGCTCGCTCTTCACTTTCCTCTGCGGCGCCTTCCTCATCGGTTTCGGCGGCGGCCTGTTTTCTGTTGGCACACTGACGGCCATCATGGCGGTTGCGCGCCAGCATGACAGCGGCATCGCCCTCGGCGCTTGGGGCGCAGTCACGGCAACCGCAACCGGTGTGGCGGTCGCCCTCGGCGGCGCGATCCGGGATGTCGTCTCCGGCCTCGCCGAAAGTGGCCAGCTGGGGCCTGCCCTCACCGGAGCCGCGCCGGGCTACGGCGCCGTGTATCACATCGAAATTCTGCTGCTCTTTGTAACGCTGGCGGTGATCGGGCCTCTTGCCCGCCACTCGCTGGCCTCGCCTGCAACCCCTTCCACAAAATTCGGCCTGGCTGCCCACCCAGGCTGATACGACCCCTAAGGAGAATGGTCATGATATTCAGTGGAGAGTTCGTCAACGGAGTTGATCTCGTGGATATCTGCCTTTGGGCATTCACGATCTTCTTCTTCTGGCTGATCTATTACCTGCAGCGCGAAGGCATGCGCGAAGGCTACCCGCTCGAGGAAGAACCCTCCGGCCGCAAGGAAGCCGCTGCGTTCTTCTTCGTCCCGCCGAAGAAAACCTTCCGCCTGCCCAATGGCCGCGGCACGATCGAGATGGACTATGGTCCGGCCGATACCCGTGACATTGCCCTCGACCGCACGGCCCCCTGGGCCGGCGCGCCGTATGCGCCTTCGGGCAATCCGATGAAGGACGGTGTTGGCCCGGCCTCCTATGCCATGCGGCTCGATGAGCCGGACCTGACCTGGGAAGGGCAGGACCGTATCGCGCCCTATCGTCTGAACCCGGACTATACCGTCTCGCCGAAGGATGTTGATCCGCGCGGCCTGAAAGTCGTCGGCCTCGACGGCAAGGTGGCCGGTGTCGTCAAAGACCTCTGGGTGGACCGCGCAGAAGCCGTCATCCGCTATCTCGAAGTCCAGCTGGAAGGCTCCGGGGTGCACGTCCTGCTTCCGGTGCCGTTCGCGAATGTCTCGCGCACCCGCCGCCGTGTCGAAGTCAATGCCGTCAAGGCCGAGCACTTCGCCGATGTGCCGCGCACGAAGTCTCCGGACCGGATCACCCGGCTCGAGGAAGACATGATCAGCGGCTATTATGGCGGCGGCACGCTCTATGCCACGCCGCAGCGTCAGGAGCCCTGGCTGTGATACGGCTTCATGATGAAGAGGAAACCGGGGGCGAGCCCGTTCGCGGGCTGCCCCAGGTCTTGCCGGAAGGGGAACAGCTGATCTGGCAGGGCCGGCCCGGCACGCTGGCGTTCGCTGTCCACACTTTCCATGTCCGCTTCGTGCTGGCTTACTTCGTGCTGGCGACCGGCTGGCGCCTTGCGCACCTCGAATCGACGGGCGCCGGCGGCACCGAGCTTGCGCGCGTCGCCATCAATTCCGGCATCGGCGCGGTGGCGGGGCTTGGCCTTCTCTTCCTGATCGCCTGGGCGATGGCGCAAGCCACCGTCTATTCGATCTCGTCGAAGCGGATTGTCCTGCGCTACGGCGTCGCGATCCGGAAGTACGTCAACCTGCCGTTCGACCAGGTCGCTTCGGCCGATATCCGCACCTATGGCAAGGGCAAGGGCGACATTGTCCTGAAGCTCGCCTCGAGTGGCGGCCTCGGCTACCTCCGGCTCTGGCCGCATGTGCGCCCGATGCATTTCAACCGCCCGCAGCCCATGCTCCGTGGGCTGAGTGATGCGCGCACCGTTGCCGCCCGGCTGTCCGAGGCGATCTCGGCGCATGCGCCAGCGCGTGTCGCCCTCGCCCGTGAGGCTGAACCGCGTCCGGCGCGCGCAGTCCCCGGCCTTGCGGCAAGCGCCACCTGAGGACCTGCCATGACCCACGCTCCGCTTCCCAACCCCGCACACGCCCATGATCTTCACCCGCCGCGCGGCCTGCTCATGGCTGTCGGCGCGCTGGTCCTGTTCACGCTGATCGGGGTTGGCGCCACACGGCTTGCCGGGCTGGAGCGGGCGACCGACTGGCGTGCCCTGTCCGCGGAAAACCTGTCGCTGACCTTCGAGGACGCTGCCGATGGCGGCGTCATCGTCCGGACTGCTGAGACAGGCGCAGTGGTTCGCGAATGGCCGCCGGAAACGGGCGGATTCGTGCGCACGGCGATGCGCGCGCTCGCTCTGGAGCGTCGCCAGATGGGGATCGGCCCGGCGCCGGCCTTCACACTGCACCGGACGGAAAGCGGCAAGCTGATCCTCGAGGATCCCGAGACCGGAAAATGGGTCAGCCTCGATGCCTTCGGCGGACCGAATGCCGGCGAGTTCGGCGCTTTGTTCCCCGCTTCGGAGTCCGGCTCATGACACGCAGCTTCACCGTGCCCTGCACCATCCGCGTCGAGCATACTTACGAGTCGCTTGAAGCGCATGTCGAACTGGATGGCGGCATCGAGCCGGGTGTCGGCGACCGTATCCTCGTGCACGGCGCGCCGGTCAGCGTGCCCTTCGGCCGCAGCCTGGTGCTACGCCGCGAGGCGACTGTCACGCGGGCCAATTTCATCGAGCGCGCCCTGGTGCGCTTCAAGTCAATGTTTGAGCTCACCGAACTTTACGAAGTGAGCTTCAGTGATGGGAGGGTCTGAGCGATGAGCCTGGCCGTGATGACAGACGAAGAGATGCGTGTGCTGGAGGCGCCCCCGGCCTTCGATACGAACCAGCTTGCGATGCAGGAGACGATGCTCTCGCCGCGTTTCTACACCACCGATTTCGCCGAGGTCGACAAGGTCGATGTGTCCGGCGTGCGGGAAGAGTGGGACGCGCTGATCGCGGAAATGGAATCCGATCCGAACCGCAACCATTTCAAGCGCACGGACGAGTTCGACAATATCCTCGGCAAGCTCTCGCCGGAGCTGCGCGCCGAGTTCGTGGACTTCCTCGTCAGCTCGCTGACATCCGAGTTTTCCGGCTGCGTCCTCTACCGCGAGATCACGCGCCAGGTCGAGAATCCGGACATGAAAGCCCTGTTCCGCCTGATGGCGCGCGACGAGGCCCGTCATGCCGGCTTCATCAATTTCGTGCTCAAGGATTTCGGCATCGGCGTCGATCTTGGCTTCCTGACGCGCAAGAAGAAGTACACTTTCTTCAAGCCGAAATACATCTGGTACTCGGTCTATCTGTCCGAGAAGATTGGCTATGCGCGCTACATCACGATCTTCCGCCAGCTTGAAAAGCATCCCGAGTTCCGCTTCCACCCGATCTTCAAATGGTTCGAGCAGTGGTGCAATGACGAGTTCCGCCATGGCGAAGCCTTCGCGATGATCCTGCGGGCGAACCCGCACCTGCTCGAAGGCGGCAACAAATACTGGATCCGCTTCTTCCTGCTCGCCGTCTACGCCACGATGTATGTGCGCGACCATCGCCGCCCGGCTTTCCACGCCGCCCTAGGTGTCGACCCGACGGACTATGACTATGAGGTCTTCCGCGTCACCAACGAGATCGCCCGTCAGGTCTATCCGGTGGAGCTCGACATCAATGCGCCAGCCTTCCGCGAGGGCCTCGAGCGCATCCGTCAGAACACGGACAAGATGGAAGCGGTCACGGGCAAAGGCCCTATCGCCTGGCTGCAGAAGAAGGGCTACGCGCTGTCGAACGGAATGACCTTCCTGAAACTCTATTTCCTGCCTGTGCGCAGGAACAAGCTGCCGGCGAAGGTCCGGCTCCAGCCGGCCTGGTAGGGAAGGGAAGCGACCGCTCAGATGGCCGACTACGCGCCCCCCATCGTATTTGCTGCGCTCGCCTGGTGGCTGAGCACGGGGGCGATTTTCTGGCTCATCGGCCTGCCGCGCGCGACGCACCGCTGGACCGCACTCGGCGCCACGGCGATCCTCGCCGGCGCGACCTTCATGCTGGTCTCTCTGCGCGCCGACACCAGCGTCACCGGCGCTTATGCCGGCTTTGCCGCCGGTCTTGCGCTCTGGGCCTGGCATGAGGTCATGTTCCTGACAGGGTTCATCACCGGCCCGTCGCGTGTTCCGTGTCCGGAGGGTCTAACCGGCTTTGCCCGCTTTCGCGCCGGCGTTGCCGCCGTCCTGCATCACGAGCTCGCCATCATCGCCCATGCCGGCCTCATTGTTTGGCTCAGCTGGGGCGCGGCCAACCAGTTTGCCCTGTGGACCTTCCTCATCCTCTGGGGCATGCGCATCAGCGCCAAGTTGGTCGTCTTCACCGGTGCGCCGAACCTCGTCGACCAGTTTATGCCGCGCCATCTCGACTATATGAAAACCTATTTCTCGCGCCGTGCGCCGGGCAGTGTCTTCGCCGCCGCGCTGGTGACGATCACCACCGTCTCCGTGCTGCTGGCCATCACTGCCTTCGCACACCCGGCCGGCAGCCACGCCTCGGCGGGCTTTCTGCTGCTCACCGCACTCGCCATTCTTGCCGTCATCGAGCACTGGGTGCTCATCCTGCCGGTGCGCGATCCATCACTCTGGGGCTGGGCCTTGAAGCCGGCTTCAACATCTTCAACGACACCAAAAACGAAAACGGACTGGAGGGCCTGACCCATGAACTTCGAAGCTTACTTCGAGACCGAGCTGACGAAACTCAAGGAAGAGGGCAATTACCGCGTCTTCGCTGATATCGAGCGCGAGAAAGGCGCCTTTCCGAAGGCTGTCTTCCACGGTCCTGCCGGCCAGAAGCCGGTCAAGGTCTGGTGCTCGAACGACTATCTCGGCATGGGCCAGCATCCGAAAGTGCTTGAGGCAATGCATGAGGTGCTCGACAGCTGCGGCGCCGGGGCAGGGGGTACACGGAACATCTCCGGCACCAACCACCACCACGTCCTTCTGGAGCGGGAGCTTGCAAGCCTGCACAACAAGGAAGCCGCGCTGCTCTTTACCTCCGGCTATGTGTCGAACTGGGCGGGCCTCGGCACGCTCGGCGCCAAGATCCCGGGCCTCATCATCCTGTCGGACGCGCTGAACCATGCCTCGATGATCGAGGGCATCCGCCATAGCCGCGCCAAGTGCGTCGTTTTTCGCCACAATGATCCGCAAGACCTGCGCGAGAAGATTGCGGCGCTCGATCCTGCTGCACCGAAACTGATCGCGTTCGAAAGCGTCTATTCGATGGACGGCGATATCGCTCCGATCAAGGAATTCTGCGACATTGCGGACGAGTATGGCGCGATGACCTATCTCGATGAAGTGCACGCCGTTGGCCTCTACGGCGATCATGGCGGCGGCATCGCCGAACGCGAAGGCTTGATGGACCGGCTCACTGTCATCGAAGGCACGCTCGGCAAGGCGTTCGGCGTCGTGGGCGGCTATATCGCGGCTTCGGCGGCGCTGGTGGACTTTGTCCGCAGCTTCGCTTCCGGCTTCATATTCACCACCGCCCTGCCGCCGCATATCGCGGCCGGCGCGCGCGCCTCCATCCAGCATCTCAAGCAGAGCAACTGGGAGCGGATGCGCCAGCGCGACCGGGTGGAGAAAGTCCGTGTACGGCTCCGCCAGATCGGCATCCCGACACTAGAAAATCCCAGCCATATCGTGCCCGTGATGGTCGGCGATCCGGTGAAGTGCAAGATGCTGTCAGACTGGCTGATGGAAAAGCACGGCATCTACGTCCAGCCGATCAACTATCCGACGGTGCCCAAGGGCACCGAACGCCTGCGCATCACGCCGAGCCCGGTGCACACGGACGAGGATATCAACCACCTGGTCGAAGCCCTGTCCGAACTTTGGTCGCACTGCGCCCTCGCCCGGGCAGTGGCATAATTCAACAAACTCCTCTCCCACGGAGCGGGCGAGGAGTTTGAGCTGCCTACCGGTCGAACAGTTTCGACACGCTCTCTTCATTGGCAATCCGGCGGATGGCTTCGCCGAGCAGGGGCGACATCGGCAGCACACGGATCTTCTTGGATTTGAGGGCTGCTTCCGAAGGCTGGATCGTGTCGGTCATCACCAGCTCGTCCAGTACGGACTTCTCGATCCGCTGCACCGCATTGCCCGAAAGCACGCCATGCGTGACATAGGCGGACACGGATGTCGCGCCCTGGTCCTTCAGCGCGGCTGCCGCATTGGCCAGCGTGCCGCCAGAGTCACAGATATCGTCTAGCATGATGCAGGCCTTGCCACTGACATCACCGATGATGTTCATCACCTCGGACTTGCCCGCTTCCGGGCGGCGCTTATCGACGATGGCGAGGTCGGCGTTCAGCTTGTTGGCGAGCGCGCGGGCGCGCACCACGCCGCCGACATCGGGCGAGACCATCACGATCTTGTCGCGCGGATAGCGCTCCTTGATATCGTCGATCATCACCGGCCCGCCGAACAGGTTGTCGGTCGGGATATCGAAGAAGCCCTGGATCTGGCCGGCATGCAGATCCACGGTCAGCACGCGGTCGGCGCCCGAGGCGGAGATGAGGTTTGCCACCAGCTTCGCCGAGATCGGCGTGCGGCCATCGGTTTTCCGGTCCTGCCGTGCATAGCCGAAATACGGGATCACCGCCGTGATGCGCCGGGCCGAGGCGCGCCGCAACGCGTCCATCATGATCAGCAGCTGCATCAGGTTGTCATTGGCAGGGTAGGAGGTCGACTGGATGACGAACACATCCTCGCCGCGCACGTTCTCGTCGATGCGCACGAAGATTTCCTGATCGGCGAAGGTTTTTACCTCCGAGCGGGTCAGCCGCATGTCCAGGTAATCTGCGATGGCTTCGGAAAGGGGCCGGTTTGCGTTGCAGGAAATAAGTTTCATGGCGCGTTCGACCCTCTGCTGCCCGGCTCGCGACGCTTTTGTAACAGGCGCCTGCGAGTCGCAAGTCACAGGAAACCGTATTCTCCCCGCGTCACCCTTTCAGCACGATGACTGAGGCATTCCGGCCATAGTCCGGCTCGCCGCGCAGGGTGCGGCGGCGGTTGGAGAAGTAGGTTTCCTCCATCGCGCAGGTGTCGTGGCCCAGATTGTCAACCGCCCCCAACCCCGCCTGACTGAGTTGGCGGGCGCAGAAGGCCGGCAGGTCGAACTGCCAGCGGTCGCCCTTGCCGGGATGGAACAAGTCCGCGCTGGCCGCGTCGAGGCCGAGGAAGGCGTCCCTGAATTCCGGGCCGACTTCATAGCTCGCCTGCTGGATCGTCGGGCCGATGGCGGCGCGGATGCGGGACCGCTGCGCGCCGAGGACTTCCATCGCCTCGACGGTTCTCAGCAGCACGCCGGCATGCGCGCCCTTCCAGCCGGCATGAGCGGCGCCGATGATCCCGGCATCTGGGTCTGCAAACAGGACCGGGGTGCAGTCTGCCGACAGGATGCACAGTCCGAACTCCGGCCTGTCAGTCACCATCGCGTCCGCTGCCGGCCGCTCTGGCCAGGGCCCGGTCACGCGCACGACGTCCGGCGAGTGGACCTGGTAGCAGGACAGCAGCCAGCGCGCGCCCACGGCGGCGGCGATCCGCCCCCGGTTCTCGGCCACATTCCGGGGGGCATCGGCCGATCCCTCCCCGGAATTCAGGCTGTCATAGATGCCGGTAGAGACCCCGCCCCGGCGGCCGAAGAAACCATGGGAAACCCCGGAAAGACCGGCAAGTTCGGGCGAGGTCGAGACGGGCGGGTGCATGCTTCCAGTGCTGGCCGGGCCCGCCGCCTGCGTCAAGCGCTGCCCGCCCTGCCGGTTCGGCATAGGCAAATCGCCCCGCTTCTGCTATCGCGCGCCCAAATCCACCCGAAACATCGCTCGTTCTCCTCCCGAACGCCGCCCGCCGGAAAGCCTGACCCTATGACGACGCCGCTCGAAAAGATGCGCAACATTGCCATCATTGCCCACGTTGACCACGGCAAGACCACGCTCGTTGACGAACTCCTGAAACAGTCCGGCACCTTCCGCGCCAACGAGAAGACCGCCGAGCGGATGATGGACTCGAACGACCTCGAGAAAGAGCGCGGCATCACGATCCTTGCCAAGACCACCTCGGTCGAATGGAACGGCTACCGCATCAACATCGTCGACACCCCCGGCCACGCCGATTTCGGCGGCGAGGTGGAGCGGATCCTCGACATGGTTGACGGCGTGATCGTGCTCGTCGACTCGGCCGAAGGCCCGATGCCGCAGACCAAGTTCGTGGTCTCGAAAGCCCTGAAGGTCGGCCTGCGCCCGATCGTGGCGGTCAACAAGGTCGACAAGGCCGAGCGCCGCGTCGATGAGGTGCTCAACGAAGTGTTCGACCTCTTTGCCAACCTCGATGCCACCGACGAGCAGCTCGATTTCCCGGTCCTTTACGGCTCCGGCAAGATGGGCTGGATGTCGAAGCAATACGAGACGCCGACCTCGAACATGGACGAGCTGTTCCAGCTGGTCGTCGATCATGTGCCGACGCCGAAAGTGGCTGAAGGCCCCTTCCGTTTCCTGGCCACCACGATTTCGGCAGACCCTTTCCTCGGTCGCATCCTCACGGGCCGCATCCTGTCCGGTTCGGTCAAGCCGAACCAGTCGATCAAGGTGCTGAACCGCGAGGGCGGCCTGGTGGAACAGGGGCGTGTTTCGAAAGTGCTCGCCTTCCGCGGCCTCGAGCGCGTGCCGGTGGATGAAGCCTCTGCCGGCGACATCGTCTCGCTGGCCGGCATGACCAAGGCGAACGTCGCCGACACGTTCTGCGATCCGTCCGTGAACGAACCACTCGCCGCCCAGCCGATTGACCCACCGACCATCTCGATGACCTTCCGCGTCAACGACTCGCCGCTTGCCGGCACCGAAGGCACGAAAGTCACCAGCCGGATGATCTGGGACCGTCTCGTGAAAGAAGCCGAAGGCAACGTTGCGCTGAAAGTCGAGCGCGCCACCGATGCCGAGGCGTTCACTGTCTCCGGCCGGGGCGAATTGCAGCTCTCCGTGCTGATCGAAACCATGCGCCGCGAAGGCTTCGAACTCGGCGTTTCGCGCCCGCAGGTCGTCATGCAGGACGGCCCGAACGGCGAGAAGCTCGAGCCGATCGAGGAAGTCACCATCGACGTGGACGACGAGCATTCCGGCATCGTCGTGCAGAAGCTCTCCGAGCGCAAAGCGGAGATGCTGGACATGCGCCCCTCGGGCGTCGGCCGCACGCGCCTGATCTTCCACGCGCCGACGCGCGGCCTGATCGGCTATCAGGGCGAGCTGCTCTCCGACACGCGCGGCACCGCGATCATGAACCGCATCTTCCACGAATATGCCCCGCACAAGGGCAAGATCACCGGCCGCCATACCGGCGTGCTGATCGCCATGGAGCAGGGCGAGGCCGTGGCCTTCGCGCTGTGGAACCTCGAAGACCGCGGGCCGATGATGATCCATCCCGGCGCCAAGGTGTATGGCGGCATGATCGTTGGCGAGCATAACCGCGACAATGACCTCGAAGTGAACGTCCTCAAGGGCAAGAAGCTCACCAACATGCGCGCCTCGGGTTCGGACGAAGCCGTGCGCCTGACGCCGCCGCTGATGATGACGCTCGAAAAATCGCTCGCCTATATCGCGGATGACGAACTGGTCGAAGTCACGCCCAAAAACATCCGCCTGCGGAAAATCCACCTCGACCCGAACGTGCGCAAGCGCTTCGCCAAGTCGACGGCGGACGCGTAACCGCACGCGTAATCAGTAAACTGAAAACCGAAGTGAGGGGCCATCCCTGGCCGGGGATGGCCCCTCCAACGCCAATGACCGGGAGGAAACGTAGGTCAGGCGTTGTTCCGGGTGAGGCGCGGCCTCAGTCGATCGAGGCGATCTGGGTCAGTGCGGCGCGCTCGAAATTCGGCGCGAAGGCAATGCCGGTGGCAAGGCCTGTCTCGTGGATCTGTTTCACCGCGGCCTCGTACAGGGCCTCGGTGCAGACCGGGTCAGTGAACTGGCCGCCATAGGCCGGCACGCGCGAGGTGCAGGCCCGGGCGGCGGCGCGCTTCAGCTCCGACAGCAGCTTCACGGAGCCGGTATCATCCGAGAGCAGGGAGACGTCATAATCGTGCTTCAGGGTGACCTTCTGGCCTTCAGCGGCGGCAGACGGAACAAGCATCGCGGCCGCGGCCAGAACGGT
The DNA here is from genome assembly GCF_046313975.1 of Hyphomonas sp. Classification (GTDB taxonomy): domain Bacteria; phylum Pseudomonadota; class Alphaproteobacteria; order Caulobacterales; family Hyphomonadaceae; genus Hyphomonas. The sequence continues at coordinate 76,225 of NZ_JBKBXB010000008.1, forward strand.
AAGGGTGGATTTCAGCATGGGATCAGTCCTTTGAGAGTTAGCGCCGGGGTTGCGCCCGGCCGGAAACTCCTCCCGCAACGGTCCGCTTCAACTCTCCGTCTTCCGGGACAATGCCCCCCAAAGGCATTGTGGCCTTCCCGGTGCGGCCGAAACGTCATGTTGCAATGCAACAATTACCTCGCGCCTGCAGCATGGCAAGCGGTGTCGTTTCATCCGATGTTGAATTTTTCGTGTCAGGCGCGAATTGCCCAGCCCTTGGGCAGGGCTGCCGCAGGGTCTGCCTGCGTGTTGGGCGCTATCAGCGGAACAGCCAGCGCTGGCGCAGGCCAAGCCCGCGCGGGCCGCCGGTTGTCAGCTGTCCTTCCTTGCGACTCAGGCGGAAGCGGGCCTCCTCGAACACGCGGTAGTCCGGCCCCGCGATCGAATCGACGGCGAGAAAGCGGGCAATGCCCTCTTCGCGTCCGAGTTCGAGATCGAGATAGCCATGCGTCTCGCCGGAGACATAGCGCACCGCCGGATTGTCGCGCGTCACCAGCAGGGCAAGGTCGCGCGAACGGCTACCGATGAGGCGGGGCCCGAGCGCGGAGGGCGCGCTGACGGAACTGACCGCGAGTTCGACGCCCATCAATGATCCGTCTGCGGAGGACAGCGTGTTGACCCACCAGCTGTGCGTGTCCCCGGTCAGCACCAGCGCGTCATGGCGCCCGGCATTGGCGAGGGCAGCATAGAGGCGCTCGCGCTCGGCGGCGTATCCGTCCCAGGAATCCAGCAGCAGGGGCAGGCCGTGTTCGGCCGCCGCGAGGAAGCCTTCCGCTTCCGGCCAGCGCGCTTTCAGTTCGGCGAGCGCATCCGGGGAGAGGTAGGGGCGCACATCCGGTGTTTTCACGCGCGCCATCAGGGTGGGGTTGGCCAGGATCAGCCATCCGTCCCCGGAGGATCTGAAACCCTGCTCCAGCAATGCGAGCTGGTCCGGGCCGAGTTTCTGCCGAGCCTCGTCCGCGAGCACTGCCCTGAGTGCGGCGATGCCGTCTGCATCCGCCGCCTGCGCGGCCATGGCGCCGAAGCCGATGCTGGCATCGCGGGCCGAGGCGCGGGTTTCAAGGAAGCAGATCGTGGCAAGGTCGCCGAAGCGGGCCGTCATGTAGCGCCGGGCAGGGTCGCCTTCGGCCTCTCGCACCGGCATCCATTCATGCCAGGCCTTGAGGGCCGCAGCCTGCCGCGCGCGCCAGCTTTCCGCGTCGCCGTCATGGCCCGGGGCGCCATCCCTTGAAGCATCATTGGCGAACTCGTGATCGTCCCAGATGGCATAGACCGGATGGGCCGCATGCAGCGCCTGCAGGGCAGGGTCTTCCTTGTACTGAGCGTGACGCGTCCGGTAATCGGCGAGGGTTGCCGCTTCCTGCGCAGGGCGGTGCACACGGCCGGCAATCTCGTCCGGCGCGCCGGCAAAGCCGCCGGCCTTCTGGCTGTAGAGATAATCGCCAAGATGGATCACGGCGTCGAGATCGCTGCGCCGGGCGATATGGTCGTAGACATTGAAATAGCCGTGCGCGAGGTGGGCGCAGGAGACGGCGGCGAGGCGCAGGTGCTGTGCCTTGCCTTCCGGCAACGTCTTCGTGCGGCCGGTGGGCGAGAGCGTGTCGCCATACCGGAAGCGATAGAAATAGGCCGTACCCGGAGCAAGACCGTTCGCGTCGACTTTCACGGTCCAGTCGCAGCCGGGGCCGGTAGCCGCCCGCCCGCTGGCGGAGAGCCGGGTGAAGGCCGGGTCTTCGGAAATTTCCCACGCCACTTCTGCCGCGCCCGTTACCTCCGGCAGCGTGAGGCGGGTCCAGATCACGACGCGGCGCGCCTCGGCATCGCCGCTGGCGACCCCGTGCGCAAAGGGCGGCGGCGCGGTCGGCCGGGCGGAACTCAGCGCGGCGCCGTGCGGCAGGCCGGCGCAAGCCGCCACCGGCGCGCCGCCGATCAGAGCCATCAGGCCGCGCCGTGTCAGTCCCCTTGCCATGCCCCACCTTGGCCCGGCCTGCAGCGAAACTCAACGCCTCGTAAGAATTCCTCGTTTGGCAGGCGGCCCGCGCCGTGCGATGACGCGCGCCTTGCCGGAGCCCGTGCCATGCAGACTTTTCCGCTCTACCAGATCGACGCTTTCGCCACCCGCGCCTTCGAGGGAAACCAGGCCTGCGTGATGCCGATGGATGCCTTCCTTGCGGACGCGGTGCTGCAGAAGATCGCGGCGGAAAACAATGTGGCCGAGACGGCCTATGTTGTTCCGGAGGCGGACGGTATCTGGCGGCTGCGCTGGTTCACGCCCGCCGTCGAGGTGCCGCTGTGCGGGCACGCGACGCTGGCCGCCGCGCATGTGCTGTTCGCCCATGGCGGATTTGCCGGCGAGGTGATCGCGTTCGATACGGTGAAGTCCGGCCGGCTGTTCGTGCGCCGCCTTGCGGACGGAACGCTGGAGATGGATTTCCCGTCTGCGCCGGTGCGGCCTGTTCCGGTCACGGATGAAATCGCCGCAGCGCTCGGCGCGCGCCCGGTGGAGGCCTGGGGCGGCATGTTCTATGCGGCGCGCTTCGAAACGCCGGAAGCGGTGAAGGCCCTCGCGCCGGACCAGCGCGCGCTTAAGTCGCTCGGCGCCGAAGGCAGCGGATTCGACCGGGGCAATTTCGGATGCTTCGCGCTGGGCGGGGAAGGGGTGGACGCGACCTCGCGCTTCTTCGCGCCGGGCTCCGGCATCGACGAGGACCCCGCCACCGGCAGCTGGCACACAATGCTCGCCCGCATCCTCGCCGAGAATTTCAGCACGCCGGCCGCCACCTGCTATCAGGCCTATCCAGGCCGCGGCGCCCGCATCGGCGTGAAACTCGAAGGCGAGCGTTGCAAGCTGACCGGCACGGCGGTCACCGTGATCGAGGGCCAGTTCCGGCTCTAGGCCGGAATCTCCACGCCCGCCCAATCAAAGCATTTGCCGGACTCTTCCGGGGTCAGACGGTCGATCACGCCGATGAGGTGCGCGGCGGATTCTTCCGGCGTGAACAGACGCTCTGCCGGGACATTCGCCTGAAACGGCTTTGACAGGGCTGTATCGACCGTACCCGGATGAAGTGAGACGCAGATATTGCCGGGTGCGCGGCGGGCCTGCTCGATGGCAAAGTTGCGCATCAGCATGTTGAGCGCCGCCTTCGAGGCGCGGTAGGCATGCCATCCGCCGAGCCGGTTGTCGGTGATCGAGCCGACCCGCGCGGAGAGCGCGGCGAAGACGCTGCGCTCCTCTTTCGGCATCAGGGGCAGCATGTGTTTCGCGATCAGCGCGGGCGCAAAGGTGTTGGCCGCGAAGACGCGTTCGAAGGCGGCGAGGCTCTGTGCGCGGTAGGATTTTTCCGGCTGCAGCCCGGCGCCATCCGACAGGAGGCCGCTGACGACGAGGCAGAGCGTCAGCGGGCCTGCTGCGTTCACCTCGCGGGCGAGGGCTTCAAGGTCGGCCTCGTTTGTGAAGTCAGCCTGCAGGCTGACCGAGCCCGGAATGGCAGCGCCGGAGCGCGAGGCGGCGAAGACTGAGCCATGGCGTCCGGAGGCGAGGACGGCCTCTGTCAGGGCGCGCCCGATGCCGCCGGAACTGCCAAAGATGATCGCGTTCATGGGCGCAGACCTAGGCCGGAAAATCAGGGCGGAAAGGTCCGGAAGGAACAGGAATGGTGCCGCTTAGGTGACTTGAACACCTGACCCCATCATTACGAATGATGTGCTCTACCAGCTGAGCTAAAGCGGCGTGCCGTTCCGGCAGGCCCCGCATATACGGGCTGGGGCGGGGGTGTGCAAGGCCGTTTTCAGTCCTCGTCCGGGGCGTAGTCGAGGGGGGGCGTGAGGGGACCCTGGGGGCCTTTCGGCGGGGTGGGCGGGCCGTCATCGGCCATCGGCAGGGCCAGCACGCGGCCGGCTTCCAGCTCGCGGCCATAGCTTTCATAGCGCGGGTGCACGAGGTCGCCGACATCGCCGAAGGCGTAGACCATGCGGCTCCAGCCGGCGCGGTCATAGTCGAAGGCATTGCCTTTCGGGTCGATGTCCGACCAGTCCGCCTCGCGCGAGGCGGAGACAGCCATGCGGCCCCAGCGCTGGGCCTCGACCGGGTCGCCATAGCCTTTCAGCGCGCGCTCCATGAGGAGGCAGAGGCGGGCAGTGGGGTTCTCCTCGACCAGCAGGGCGAGCACTTTGATGGCACCGACCCAGTCGGCATTGTCCATCGCGATCTCGGCGGTGAGGATGCGGCTTTCGCGGTGGGCGGGGTGTGCGTCGATCAGGCCTTTCAGCCGTGCACTGATGTTCTGGCGGGTGTCCTGCGGCACGAGGCGGCGGGAGAGCTGGGCGAGGGCGGGGTGGGGGCGCGCCTTCCAGCCAAGCTCGAGTACGCCTTGCGCGGCTTTCGCCTTGCCATCGGTCATCAGGAAACGGGCGCCGTGATAGGCGGCGGGCGGGAAGTCCGGCGCCGAGCGGATGGCGTCGGCGAGTGCCTTCTGGGCGGCCTGTTTCTCCGTATGCGGAAGACCGACCGCCTTGGCGGTGTGCAGCACGGCGCGGCGGCGCTTGGCGTTCAGGGCTTCGACCTCGCCGCGCTTCTCTCCGTGTGCGAGGGTTTCCAGCGCCGTGTCCCAGTCGCCTTTCGAGACCTGCAGGTCGAACAGGGAATTGAACGGCCAGTCGGCATCGGTTTTCAGGGCGAGCGCTTCGCGGGCGCGCGCTTCGGCGGTGATCAGGTCGCCGCGCTCGGAGGCAGCAGTCGCGGCGCCGCGCAGGCCGGCAAGCTGGCCACCAGGCAGGCGGGTCAGCAGGCCCCAGGCGCGCTCGGCGCCGGCCCAGTCATCATTGGCTTCGGCGGCGCGCGCTTCCAGCAGCAGTTTCAGGCGCTCGTCCTCGGCATGGCGCATGGCCTTTTTGGCGAGGCGCAGGGCGGCTTTCGCGTCGCCGCCTTCGGCCGCGAGCAGGCCTTCGGCGAGGGCGGCGTTTGCCTTGCGGGCGCGGCTGAGATGGCGGGCCTTGGTGATGCGGCCGGGCAGCACGAGCAGGGCGGTCGCGAGCCACCAGGCGAGCGCGAGGAAGCCGCCAAGCAGCACCACGAAGATCGCCGCGGCGCCGGATTTGACCGCGACGATTTCATCGCCGACCGGGAAGGTGACTTCGCCGGGCAGGCTGAATGCCCACCAGGCGAGGACGGCGCCGGCCATGACGAGGAGGATGACGGAGATGAAAAGGAAAAAGCGGCCCATCGCGCGTCAGTTCCCCCCTTCCGCAAGGCTGAGGCGCACGTCTTCGAGCGCCGCTTCGAGGGTGATGCGCCGGTTTGCGCGCTGGGTCCAGCCTTCCGCGCCGCGGGCGGCGGCGGTGTCGAGTTTCGAGAGCGCCTCGACGGCGCCGGGAAGGTCTCCGGCGGAGAGGGCGGCAGAGGCGCGGTCGAGCGCCTTGGCGGTTTCGGGGTGCGACCCGCCGGCGGGGCGGACGCTGACCGCGTCGCCGAAGAAGCGGTCGATCCAGGAGAGTTTTTCAGAGGCCTCGGGCGTGGCGGCATCGATCACGGCGGCGCGCACGGCAGGGAACTCGGCCTGCAGCGCGGTGAGAGCGGGAACGCCGGTGATGAAGGGCGCGAGGCGGCGGACGGCTTCGCTGTCCGGCGCGGCCTTGCGCAGGGCCCGGTAGTCGGCCTCGAACCCGGCGCCGCGGCGCGTCGCGGCTTCGATGGCGGAGAGGGCGAGGGCGGCGTCGGCGCGGTTGCCGATGGCTTCGGCGGCTTTCGACTGCGCTTCGGCGGCTTCGCGTTCGGCTTCGATATTGCGCAGGCGTTCGGTGAGATAGGCGACCTGCGGATCCGGTGCGGGCACAGTGGGCACGCGGGCCTCGAGCGCGGCGAGGCGGTCCAGCAGTCCTTCGAGCGCGGCGGGGTCGCCGCCGGCAGCAAGGGCGAGATCGAGGCGCTGGGAGACGGCATCAAGTTCGCTGATTAGTCCGGCGAGCTCGGCGGAGGCGGCGGCGGGCTGGGAGAGTTTCTCGTCGATGCCGGCCTGAACGGCCGAGACTTCATCGAGGCGGGCTTCGAGCCGGGCGATGTCAGCGGAGCCGCCGGACAGGGCCTTGCCGCCCCAGGCGCCGGCGCCCGCGCCGATCAGGGCGGAGACGACGCCAACCGCCGCGAGGGCCAGCCAGCCGGGCGCGCCAGGGGCGGGCGCTGCCTCGGGTGCAGGCGGGGCGGGCTCGAACTGGGCGTCGATCGGGGCGCCCGGCCGGTCCGTGTCGCTGAAAGGGTCGTCGCTCATCGCGTTCATATAAGGCCGTTCAGGTTTCAGAAAAGTTTGGCACAGGCCGCCCGTAAGGGCAAAGCAAGGGTCAGTGCTTCAGGATTGCGGCAGCTTCGAGGACAGCGTGCAGGAGATCGGACTCGCGCGGCTTGTGGGCGATGCGCTCGCCCAGGCCGGCGCGGCCCTTGAGGGGGGCGAGGGCGGCTTCGGAGATGGCGACGATGAAAGCGCGGGAGAGATCGGGGTGAGTTGCGGCGAGCGCGGCAGCGGCCTTGGCGGAGTGGAGGAGGATGAGGCAGGGGTCTTCGCCCGCGAGGACTGCCTGCGCTTCTGCGGTGAGGGCGGGGGCAGGCTCGGTGCGGTAGAGGGCGAGGAATTCGGCCTCGAAGCCGGCCTCCTTCAGCTGCGCGACGAGGCGGCCGGCGGCGTCTTCATTTGCGACGTGTACAAACAATCCCTGGGGGCGGGGAAGGGTTCCTATGATCATCGCAGCAAGGTCGTCGGCATTGCCGGGGCCTTCGATCACCTTCCGGAAGCCTGCAGCATCGGCCGCGTTGGCGGTGGTCGGGCCGACACACCAGACAGTGACGTCTTCAGCATGATGGCAGTGTGCGGTGGGGCGCACGCCGGTGGCACTGGTGAAGACAAGGTGCCGGGCGCTGGCGATCGGCTCAGGATGTGGCGGATTCTGGTGAATGGTCAGCATCGGCGAGATGACCGGGCAGAGGCCGAGGGTCTCCAGCGCGTCGGCCGTGTCCTGTGCGAAGGGCTCGGTACGCGTGACGATGACCTTGAGGGTCATTTCTCGTCCGTGAAGCGGGGCAGGGCGCCGCCGGCGGCTTCGAGAATTTCGCGGGCGACGGCTTCGCCGAGGAGGGCGAGTTCATCGAGGCCGGCGCTGCGCGGCGCGGTGCGGGAGGTGCGCCAGCGCTGCTCGCCGCGCAGGCTGAGCACTTCGCCCGTGAGGCGCCACTGGTCGCCCTCTGCGGAGAGGTGGGCGGCGATGGGGGTGCGGCAGCTGCCATCGAGCATGGACAGGAAGGCGCGTTCGGCAATTGCGGCGGCTTCGCTGTCAGGAATGTTCAGCTTACGGAGGGTTTCGTAAAGGAGCGGATCGGCATCCTCGCGGCAGACGACGCCGATGATGCCTTGCGCGGCGGCGGGCAGCATGTCCTCGATGGGGATCGGGGTGGCGGCGTCGCCATAGCCGAGGCGGTTGAGGCCGGCCATGGCGAGGAAGGTGGCATCGGCCTGGCCTTCATCCAGCTTGCGCAGGCGGGTCTGCACATTGCCGCGGAAGGTGACGACGCCGAGATCGGGGCGCAGGGCAAGGGCCTGGGCTTCGCGGCGCAGCGAAGCGGTGCCGAGCCGGGCGCCGGCGGGAAGGTCGTGCAGAGAGGTGGCGGTCTTCGAGACGAAGCCGTCGCGCGGGTCCTCGCGCGGCGGGAAGGCGGCGAAGATCTGGCCCTCGGGCAGGAGGGCGGGGACATCCTTGAGGCTGTGCACCGCGAAGTCGATCTCGCCGCGCGAGAGGGCATCGTCCAGCTCGCGGGTGAACAGTCCCTTGCCGCCGGAATTGATCAGGCGCTCGGTGGTCAGCTGGTCGCCGGTGGTGGTGAAGGTGACGATCTCGGCGAACAGGGCGCCATCGGAGGCGGACGTGATGCCATCGGCGATCTGGTGGGCCTGCGCCAGGGCAAGGGGCGAGGCGCGGGTGCCGAGGCGGACGGTGCGGGGGGCAGACGGGTGTGTGACCATGTCTCTCCCTAGCGGGCGTGGGCGAGGTTGCCAATGGAATCAGAGACCTGAAGGCGGGCCAGTACACGGGGTTGACGCGGCTTCCGCCGAGGCGTAACGGTCCTTATCGTTTAACAACAAATACCCCATCCGGAGGTTTCCCCATGATCCGCAGTGCCGTTTCCGCGCTGGCGCTTGCCCTTGCGCTTTCCGCCTGTGCCCCGACGACCGAGACCGCAGTGGTCGACCCGGCCGTCGTTGCCGAACAGAGCGTGAAGCTGAACGAATGGTTCGATGCGAAGTATGAGGAGCAGATGCAGTTCTCGCCGGTCATGCTGACCTTCCGCGGCCGCAAGGACCGTCAGGACGAGATCGACTGTTTCACCTTCGCCTGCCAGGACGAACAGCTGGCCTGGTCGAACGCGGCGGCGGAAGAACTGAAGGCGACCTTCAACTATGAAATCATGTCGCCGGCCGACAAGGATTCCTACGACTTGTGGCTCTACCAGAACGCCCGCGCCAATGCCGGCGTGCCGTTCCGCTACAATGGCTACACCTTCGACCAGATGAACGGTCCGCAGAGCTTCCTGCCGACCTTCCTGATGCAGTTCCACCAGGTGGATGACGAGACGGCGGCGCGCGCCTATGTCAGCCGGATCACGGCGGGGGCCCGCGCGCTGCGCGAGGCGCTGGACGTCACCAAGGAGAGCGCCGCAAAAGGCGTGCATGCGCCGCGCTTTGCCTATCAGGGCGTGATCGACCAGTCGAAGAAGATCATCACGGGTGCTCCGTTCACGAACGGGCCGGATGCAGCGATCTTTGCGGACTTCAAGGCGGATGTCGCCAAGCTGGTGGCCGATGGCAAGATCACGCCGGAAGTGCAGGCGGAACTCGTGGCCTCTGCCGAAGCCGCGCTGAAGGGCGACTTCCTGGCGGTGTATAACGAGATCATCGCGTTCGCGACGGCCGATATGGCGAACTCGCCGGACCCGGCCGGATCGCAGGGCGCGAACCTGCAGCCGGACGGCGAGGCCTATTACAACTTCATGCTCGCGCAGATGACGACGACCGATATGACGGCCGACCAGATCCACCAGCTGGGCCTCGACGAAGTGGCCCGGATCCATGGCGAGATGGAAGCCATCAAGGAGTCGGTGGGCTTCACCGGCACGCTGAACGAATTCTTCGCCAGCATCCGCGACGCGAAGGATGACGAGCGCCATTATTATCCGGATACGGACGAAGGCCGCGAGGCCTACATTGCGGATGCAACCGCCGCCATCGAGAAGATCAAGGCCGTGCTGCCGCAATATTTCGGCCTGCTGCCGAAGGCCGATCTCGTGGTGAAGCGCGTCGAGCCCTTCCGCGAGCAGCCGGGCGCGGCGCAGCATTACTATCCGGGCACGCCGGATGGTTCGCGTCCCGGCATCTACTACGCCCACCTCTCGGACATGAAATCCATGCCGAAGGGCGAGCTGGAAGTGATCGCGTATCATGAGGGCCTGCCGGGCCACCATATGCAGATCTCGATTGCGCAGGAGCTGACCGGCGTGCCGACCTTCCGCACCCAGGCGGGCTTCACCGCCTATTCCGAAGGCTGGGGCCTCTACTCGGAGAAGCTCGCCAAGGAAATGCCGGGCACGTTTGAAGATCCGTACTCGGACTTTGGCCGCCTCGGTTCGGAAATCTGGCGCGCGATCCGTCTCGTGGTGGATACCGGCCTCCATTCCAAAGGCTGGACCGAGGAGCAGGCGGTGCAATACTTCCTCGCCAACTCGGCGATCACCGAAGGTCAGGCCCGTTCCGAAGTGCAGCGCTATATCGTGATGCCGGGCCAGGCGACCGCCTACAAGATCGGCATGATCGAGATTCAAGAGATGCGGGCCCGCGCTGAAGCGGCGCTCGGCGACAAGTTCGACATCCGCGCCTTCCATGACACGATCCTCGGCGGCGGCGCGCTGCCGCTGGAGATGCTGAACGCGAAAGTGGACCGCTGGATCGCGGACACGAAAGCGGCGAAGTAAGGCTTTCTCGCTGTTGCAAGATGAGCCCTCTCCGGAAACGGGGAGGGCTTTTTGTTTGAAGGGGAAGCTCCGGCGTTCGCAAGGACGACAGCGGACGTGATATCGCTAACAGAAATTTCTTGACCCTGCCGCCGCGGTCCCGGACTGTCGGGAAAACGGAGGAGGCGGCGGCGATGCGCGGGATGGTTCTGGCTTGTGTGCTGGCGGCGGGGATGGGCGGGTTTGCGGGGCCGTATGACGCCCTGCCGGTGGCGAATGCGGCGGGGACCAATCCGATCATCACCGACAAGTTCACGGCGGACCCGGCGCCGCTGGTACATGACGGGCGGCTTTATCTCTATGTCGGCCATGACGAGGCGGGCGAGGGGGAGATGTTCAACATCACCGAATGGCTCGTCTATTCGACCGAGGACATGACGGTCTGGGTGGATCATGGGCCGGTGATGAAGCCGACGGATTTTGCCTGGGCGAGCCGGGACGCGTGGGCGTCGGAAGTGATCGAGAAGGACGGGCGGTTCTGGTTCTATACCACGGTCGAGCATGATGAGAGCGATCATGGCAAGGCGATCGGCGTCGCCGTTTCGGATTCGCCCACGGGGCCGTTCGTGGATGCGCGCGGCTCGGCGCTGGTGAAGAATTCCGACACGCCGGACGGACCGCACTGGTGGGATGATATCGACCCGACCGCATTCGAGGATGAGGACGGCACGGTCTGGCTCTACTGGGGCAATGCGAACCTCTACTATGCGCCGCTGGCACCGGACATGATCAGCCTTGCCGATGTGATCCGTGTACAGCCGATGCCGTTCTTCGTGGAGGGGCCGTGGCTGTTCAAACGCGGGGAGATTTACTACCTCGCCTATGCCGGCATCGACGAGGCCGAGCATGAGTGGGAGCAGATTTACTACGCGACCGCGCCGTCGGTTACGGGCCCGTGGACCTTTCAGGGCAAGATCATGGGCATCGCCGAGAACAGTTTCACGATCCATCCGGGCATCGTGGAGTTCAAGGGCAACTGGTATCTCTTCTTTCACAATGCGGCGCACAGCATCGGCGGGGTGGAGGGCGCGCTCGGGCGGCGCTCGGTGCGGGCGGAGCATCTGTACTTCAATTCGGACGGGACGATCCGGCCGGTGGTGGCGACGGAGGCGGGGGTGACGCTGGCGCGGGAGGATTAGGTTTGTGCCCTATCTGCATCACGGAGCTCATCCTGAGCGAAGTCTAAGGATAGAGCGGGCTCCCGAACGCTGCGGCATATGCCCTTCCTTCGACTTCGCTCAGGATGAGCTCTAAGAGGGAGCGAAGTGGAGCGCTGGGTCCCGGCTTTCGCCGGGATGACAAACCCCATTGCGCGCAGCACGTTTGGCCGGAGAGGCTGTTGCCTTCCGGTTTATGCGTGTGCGGATCAAGTGAAACTCAGGAAGTGTCGGGCAGGAGGGGCCGGACGGCTTCTGTGAGGGCGGCTTCGTTGAGGCGCAGCAGAAGGTGCCGGATCGGGGCGGCGAGCTTCTTTGAGTTCGTGCCGGGGATGTGGATGAGCGATAGGCCGGGGCGCGGTTTTTCCTGGCGGGCGAGGCGGCGCGCGAGGCGCAGGGCGGCGCGGTCGGGATCGAGGAAGGCGGCTTCGAGCGCGTTGAAGCGGCGCAGGATGCGCGCTTCATAGGCGGCGAAGTCTGGCGGGTTTCGTGGCTTGGGCGGGGGCGGGACAGGACGCGGCGTGATGCCGGGGATCGAGATGCGCGGCAGCCTGTCTTCCGGGATTTTGTGCGCAGGCGGAGCGGGCGCGGTTTCGGTGAAACGAAAGAGGGGCGTGCGGGGGCGGGTTGAGGTCTGACTAAGGTCCCCGCCTGCGCGGGGATTCGCGGTGGTTTTTGCCAGAGTGCGCGGGGCGGGCAGGGTGAGCGTGAGGGCGATGAGGTAGAGCGCGCGGCGCATGGCGGCTTCGGCGGGCACCAGATAGTGGCGCACCGCGCGGCGCAGGCCGCCGAGGCTGACCGCCGCGCCCGGCACGAACAGGCGCGAGAGCTGGTCGATCAGCCAGCCGAGCAGCGGCCCCGCCTCATCGATGAGGGCGGCATGCGGCGAGTTGGGGGCGAGCGGCTTTGACATGAGGGCAGTATCTCATGGCCTGGTAGGGGTTGCGTAAGTTCCTGTGGATTTCTTTTTTGGGGTTGATTTGGTTCGGGTTTCTGGCGGCGGGATGTAGGCGTAAGTTTGCGGTGGCCGTTTCAAATTTGGTGTCCCTTGTTTCTGGTCCCCCCGGCGAACGCGGGTACCCGCCCCCGCCGCCACACCGGGGTCCGGGCTTGCGCCGGGATGACAGGAGGGGGGGCGGAAGGCGGGGCCGCGCCCTCCGTCATCCTGCTTCGCCAAAGGCTTCGCAGGATGCCACCTCCCCCGCTTCGCAGGGGAGGAGAAGGGGCTTTGAGGGTGGCTGCCTCCCTCTGCGTGACCCCTTGCGTGGGGGTGGTCGGCGGGTAGCGTGGGGGGCGGAGGAATGGGCCATGCATCTGAATTTTCCGGCGCATATCGAGAACTTCCGGCGCGAGGTGCGCGGCTGGTTCGAAGCGGAGTTTCCGAAGGATATCATTGCGAAATACAAGGCCGGCGAGGCGCTGACGACGGCGGAGGTGCGCCGGTCGGAGATGGCGCTGGGGGCGAA
>NZ_JBKBXB010000009.1:0-84049 GCF_046313975.1 Hyphomonas sp.
TTTGCTTGAAGGCAAACCTGTAAAAAGCTGGAATCGCCTGTAACGGCCGGCAATCCGCCAATACAAACACGCGAGCGAACCAAACCCCTTCGCTCTCCTTGCTGTCATCCCGGCGAAAGCCAGGACCCAGAGGCCCCTGAACTCCACCCTCTCCGAAGACCCCTGCGAAGGCAGGGGTCCAAGTCTCTTGGTGCGCTGGATACCTGCCTGCGCAGGTATCTCCGGTCTGCTGCGGCCCAGCACCAAGTCGTCCCAAGGAAATCCGGGTCAAAAATGGCCGGATTTCCACAGCCGGCAGGGCAGGGGCCAGGGTGTGCCAGAATGCCTGCAGATTCCCCCTTAACGGCTGTTGACGCATCCGATTCCCGCGCGTATACGCCCCACTTCGCCGGGAAGGCTGCGCTTTGAAGAGCGAACGCTCCCTCGAAACAGACAATTTAACCTCACCCAAGCCCAGGGCCGCTCGAAGCTGACGAGCTGCGCGCCCGGGGCAAAAGTGTTTTGCGCGGACGGAAGCAAGATGGAAAAACAAAATATCCGGATCAGGCTGAAAGCCTTTGATCACCGCGCGCTCGACATGTCGGCGAAGGAGATCGTGAACACGGCGAAGCGCACCGGCGCTGAGGTCCGCGGTCCGGTTCCGCTGCCGACACGCATTGAGCGCTTCACGGTCATCCGGTCACCGCACATCGACAAAGCTTCGCGTGACCAGTTCGAAATCCGCACACACACCCGCATTCTCGACATCGTCGACCCCACCCCGCAGACCGTTGATGCTCTGATGAAGCTCGACCTGTCGTCCGGTGTCGGCATCGAGATCAAACTCGAGGGAGGCCGTTAATGGCACAGCCAGCTGCCCGTTCCGGCGTGCTCGCACGCAAGGTCGGCATGACCCGTGTATTCGGTGACGACGGACGCCACATCCCGGTGACCGTGCTGTCGCTCGACGGCTGCCAGGTCGTCGGCGTGCGCACCGAAGAAGTGCGCACCGTGAAAACCAAGAAGGGCGGGGAAGTCACCCGTACCGACGGCTACAAGGCCGTCATCCTTGGCACCGGCGAGAAAAAAGCAAAGCGCACCCCCAAGGCTGAGCGCGCTGCGTTCGCCAAGGCCGGCGTTGCGCCGAAAGCGAAACTCAAGGAATTCCGCGTCACCGGCAACCTGCCGGAAGTCGGTTCGACCGTTCTGGCCGACCACTTCGTGCCGGGTCAGAAAGTCGACGTGTCGGCAATCTCGACCGGTAAGGGTTTTGCGGGCGCCATGAAGCGCTGGAACTTCTCCGGTCTGCGCGCCACGCACGGCGTGTCGATCTCGCACCGTTCGCATGGTTCGACCGGTATGCGCCAGGATCCGGGCCGCGTGTTCAAGAACAAGAAGATGGCCGGCCACCTCGGTGTGGACCGCATCACGACGCAGAACCTCACGGTTGTGCGCACCGATGTCGAGCGCGGCCTGATCCTCGTGAAGGGTTCGGTCCCGGGCGTCGATGGCGCCTTCGTCGAAATCCGCGACGCTGTGAAGAAAGCCCTGCCGAAAGACGCGCCGGCCGCCGGTTCGTTCAAGGCACCAGAGAAGCTGACCGCCGGGGGTGAAGGCTAATGGAACTCTCCGTAAAAACCCTGGCCGGCAAGGCTGCCGGCAAGATCGAGCTGGACGACGCGATTTTCGGCATTGACGAAATCCGCGGCGACATCCTGCAGCGCACCGTTCGCTGGCAGCTCGCCCGCCGTCAGGCTGGCACGCACAAGGCCAAGTCGCGTTCGGAAGTGAACCGCACGACGAAAAAGTCGATCAAGCAAAAAGGCTCGGGCGGCGCCCGCCACGGCTCGCGCAACGCCCCGATCTTCGTCGGTGGTGGTGCGGCCCACGGCCCGCGCGTTCGCAGCCATGCGCACGACCTGCCGAAAAAGATCCGCAAGATGGCGCTCGCCCACGCGCTTTCCTCGAAAGTGAAGGGCGATGCGATCATCGTGATCGACAAGGCTGAGTTGAAAGACGCGAAGACCAAGGAACTGGTCAGCGCCTTCAAAGGCCTCGGCATCGAGAACGCGCTGATCATCTCGGGCGCCGAAGTGAACCAGAACTTCGCCCGCGCCGCGCGCAACATCCCGAACATCGACGTGCTCCCGGTTGCGGGCCTGAATGTCTACGACATCCTGCGCCGCCGCACGCTCGTCATCACCAAGGAAGCCGCCGAGGGCATCAAAGCCCGCTTCGATGGCGCCAAAGCGGAGGCTGAATAATGGCCGATGTGAAACCCCACCACTATGACGTGATCCGCCGCCCGCTGATCACCGAGAAATCGACGCTTGTCGCCGAGCAGAACAAGATTGTCTTTGAAGTCGCGCCCGGCGCCGACAAGCAGGCGATCAAGGAGGCCGTCGAGGCCCTGTTCAAGGTGAAAGTGACGAAGGTCAACACCTTGGTCCAGAAGGGCAAGACGAAACGCTTCCGGGGTTTCCTCGGCCGTCGCTCTGACGTGAAGAAAGCCATCGTCACCCTCGCTGAAGGCCAGTCGGTCGACATCTCGACGGGCCTCTAAGGGAGAAGGACGAAGCAAATGGCACTGAAGACATTCAATCCGACCTCTCCCGGCCGCCGCCAGCTCGTGCTGGTGGACCGCAAGGGTCTGCACAAGGGCGCGCCGGTCAAGGCGCTCACCGAAGGCCTCACGAAGAAAGGCGGCCGTAACAACCAGGGCCGCATCACCGTTCGCCACCAGGGCGGCGGCGCGAAGCGTCTGTACCGCAAGGTCGACTTCAAGCGCAGCCGCTGGGATGTACCGGCGACCGTCGAGCGTCTGGAATACGATCCGAACCGCACGGCCTTCATCGCCCTGATCAAGTATCAGGACGGCGAGCTGTCCTACATCATCGCGCCGCAGCGCCTTGAAGTCGGCGACACCGTGATCACTTCGGCCACCGCCGATATCAAGCCGGGCAATACCCTGCCGCTGAAATCGATCCCGGTCGGTACGATCATCCATAACATCGAGCTGAAGCCCCAGAAGGGCGCGCAGATGGTCCGCTCCGCCGGTACCTATGCCCAGCTCGTTGGCCGCGATGCCGGCTATGCCCAGATCAAGCTCGCTTCGGGCGAACTGCGCATGGTGCTGGATACCTGCCTTGCCACGATCGGCGCTGTGTCGAACCCGGACAAGATGAACGAAGTCAGCTCCAAGGCTGGCCGCACGCGTCACCGCGGCGTTCGTCCGACTGTCCGCGGCGTCGTGATGAACCCGGTCGACCACCCGCACGGTGGTGGTGAGGGCAAGTCGTCCGGTGGCCGTCACCCGGTCACCCCGTGGGGTAAGAAAACCCGCGGTCCGAAGACCCGTAACAACAAAGCGACGGATCGCCTGATCATCCGCCGCCGTAACGCGAAACGCTAAGGGAGCCACGAGACATGCCCCGTTCTGTCTGGAAAGGCCCGTTCGTCGATGGCTACCTCCTGAAGAAGGCTGAGGAAGCCCGTTCTTCGGAGAAGCGCGCCGTGATCAAGACCTGGTCGCGCCGCTCGACGATCCTGCCGCAATTCGTTGGCCTGAACTTCCAGGTCCACAATGGCAACAAGTTCATCCCGGTCACGGTCTCGGAAGAGATGGTCGGCCACAAGTTCGGCGAGTTCGCTCCGACCCGTACCTATTACGGCCACGGCGCAGACAAGAAAGCGAAGAGGAAATAGTCATGGCAAAGGCCAAGAATCCTCCGAAGCAGGCGGCTAACGAGTCGCGCGCCGTGCTGCGCATGTACCGCTCCAGCCCGCAGAAGCTGAACCTCCTGGCTCAGCAGATCCGTGGACTGAAGGTCGAGCGCGCCCTGGCAGAGCTGCAGTTCTCGCCGAAACGTCCGGCCAAGGACGTTCGCAAGCTGCTGCAGAGCGCCATCGCGAACGCCGAGAACAATCACGGCCTCGACATCGACAGCCTCGTCGTTGCCGAAGCCCATGTCGGCAAGAACCTGGTGATGAAGCGCATCCGGGCCCGCGCCCGTGGCCGCGCTGCGCCGATCCAGAAGCCGTTCGCCCAACTCACCATCGTCCTGCGGGACGTCAGCCAGACTGCGGAGGCCGCATAATGGGTCAGAAAGTTAATCCGATCGGCTTTCGCCTGGGCATCAACCGCACGTCTGACAGCCGTTGGTATGCCGACAGCTCCGATTATGGCCGTCTCCTGCACGAAGACCTCGCGATCCGCAAAGCGATCCGCGAGAAGCTGAAGCAGGCCGGCATCTCGAAGATCATCATCGAGCGTCCGCACAAGAAATGCCTCATCACGATCCACACGGCCCGTCCGGGTCTCGTGATCGGCAAGAAGGGCGGCGACATCGAAGTGCTCCGCAAAGAGCTCGCCTCGATGACGACCGATGAAGTCCGCGTGAACCTCGTCGAGATACGCAAGCCGGAAATCGACGCGACCCTCATCGCCGATGACATCGCCCGCCAGCTCGAGCGCCGCGCCTCGTTCCGCCGCGCCATGAAGCGTTCGATCCAGTCCGCCATGCGCCTCGGCGCTGAAGGCGTGAAGGTCGTCGTTTCCGGCCGTCTCGGCGGCGCAGAGATCGCCCGCACCGAGAAGTATGCTGAAGGTTCGGTTCCGCTGCACACGCTGCGCGCCGACATCGACTACGGCACCGCCGAAGCCGAGACGACCTATGGCATCATCGGTGTGAAGGTCTGGGTCTACAAAGGCGAGATCCTCGAACACGACCCGATGGCCCAGGACAAGCGTCTTGAGACCTCGGGCCAGTCGCGCGCACGCGCCAACGCCAACCAGCGCGGCCCGGCCTCGGGCGCGCAAGCTGCCGGAGCGTAATCAGTCATGCGTCAACCGAAGCGAACCAAATTCCGCAAGGCCTTCAAGGGCTCGATCAGCGGGCAGGCGAAGGGCGGCTTCACGCTGGCCTTCGGTGAGTTCGGCCTCAAGGCGCTCGAACCGGAACGCGTCACCGCGCGCCAGATCGAAGCGACCCGCCGTGCCATCACCCGCGAGATGAAGCGCCAGGGCAAAGTGTGGATCCGCGTGTTCCCGGATGTTCCGGTCACCGCGAAGCCGATCGAAGTCCGGATGGGTAAAGGCAAGGGTTCCGTCGAGCGTTGGGTCGCTCGCGTTGCTCCGGGCCGTATCCTGTTCGAGATCGACGGTGTCCCGGAAGAAACCGCACGCCTGGCGCTCGCGCTCGGCGCGGCCAAGCTTCCGATCAAGACCAAAGTCGTCAAGCGCATCGAGGGGATCTAAGCCATGAAAGCTGCTGACGTCAGATCGAAATCCGCTGACCAGCTCAATGACGAGCTGGTGAAGCTGAAGAAAGAACAGTTCAACCTGCGTTTCCAGGCGGCCACCGGCCAGCTGGAAAAGACTGGCCGCGTGACGGAAATCCGCCGCGACATCGCCCGGATCAAGACGATCCTGCGCGAAAAGGCCCAGGCAGGTAAGGCGTAAGGAGAGACCCATGCCGAAGCGTATTATGAAAGGCGTTGTTGTCTCCGCGAAGCAGGACAAGACCGCCATTGTCCGCGTCGAACGGACCTTCACGCACCCGATGCTGAAGAAGATCGTTCGCCGTTCGAACAAGTACCATGCCCATGACGAAGGCAATGTCGCCGTCGAGGGCCAGACCGTAACCATCCGCGAGTGCGCGCCGAAGTCGAAGCTGAAGCGCTGGGAACTCGTCACCGGTGAAGGAAGTGACGCATGATCCAGATGCAAACCAACCTGCGGGTCGCCGATAACTCGGGCGCACGCCGCGTGATGTGCATCAAGGTGCTCGGTGGCGCTGGCCGCCGTTACGCCTCGGTGGGCGATGTGATCGTGGTCTCGATCAAGGAAGCGATCCCGACGGGCCGCGTGAAGAAGGGCGACGTCCGCAAGGCGGTCGTGGTCCGCGTGTCGAAGGATATCAACCGGGCCGACGGCTCGACGATCCGCTTCGATTCGAACGCTGCCGTCCTGATCAACAACAATGGCGAGCCGATCGGCACCCGCGTGTTCGGGCCGGTTCCGCGCGAACTGCGCGCGAAGAACCAGGTCAAGATCGCCAACATGGCGCCGGAGGTCCTGTAACCATGGCCGCGAAGATCAAGAAGGGCGACACCGTCGTCGTCATCACCGGCAAGGACAAGGGCACCAAGGGTGAAGTCCTGAAAGTGCTCACGGAAGAGAACCGCGTCGTCGTGCGCGGCGTCAATCTCGTGAAGCGCCATCAGAAACCGACCCAGATGGATCCGGGCGGCCTCAAATCCTTCGAGGCGCCGATCCATGTGTCGAACGTCGCCCATGCCGACCCGCGCGATGGCAAGGCCGTCCGCGTCGGATTCAAGATTGACCAGCATGGCCGCAAGACACGCGTGGCCAAACGTTCAGGGGAATCGATCGATGTCTGAGGCTTATGAACCCCGCCTCAAGCGGAAGTACCGGGAACAGATCCGGGCGAAGCTGCAGGAGCAGTTCAACTACTCGAACCCGATGAAGGTTCCGAAACTCGACAAGGTCGTGATCAACATGGGCGTGGGCGAAGCCGTCAACGACTCCAAGAAGATCAAGGCGGCCCTGGCCGAGCTGGAGCGCATCGCCGGTCAGAAGCCGGTGGCCACCAAGGCCCGCAAGTCGATCGCTGGCTTCAAGCTGCGCGAAGGCATGCTGATCGGTGCAAAGGTCACGCTTCGCCGTGACCGGATGTACGAGTTCCTGGACCGCCTGACGACAATCGCGCTGCCGCGCGTGAAAGACTTCCGGGGCCTCAACGGCAAGAGCTTCGATGGCCGTGGTAACTATGCCATGGGCATCAAGGAACACATCGTGTTCCCGGAAATCAATTACGACGAGGTGGATGAAGTGCGCGGTATGGACATCATCGTCTGCACCACCGCCGAAACGAACGAAGAAGCCAAGGCACTCCTCGCGGAGTGTGGCTTCCCGTTCCGGAATTAGCGCCAGGAGACTGCTTAGATGGCAAAAAAGAGCGCAATCGAGAAGAACAACAAGCGCAAGGCCTTGGCCGAGCGTTACGCCGCCAAGCGCGCTGCCCTGAAAGCGGCCGCGATGGACGAGAACCTGTCGCTGGAAGAGCGCTTCAAGGCCCGCATCAAGCTGGCCCAGATGCCGCGCAACACGGCAGCCAACCGGGTTCGCAACCGTTGCGAAGTCACCGGCCGTCCGCGTGCGTACTATCGTAAACTGAAGATGTCGCGGATTGCGCTTCGTGAGCTCGGCTCGCGCGGCCAGGTCCCCGGCCTCGTGAAATCCAGCTGGTAAGAGAGGAGGGAAGCAGATGAACATTTCCGATCCCCTCGGCGATATGCTGACCCGCATCCGCAACGCCCAGATGCGCGGCATGACGAAAGTCGTGACGCCGGCATCGAAGCTGCGCGGCCGCGTGCTCGATGTGCTCGTCCAGGAAGGCTACATCCGCGGGTACACCGAAATCGAGAAGGACGGTCACAAGTCCCTCGAGATCGAACTCAAATATTATGAAGGCCAGCCGGTCATCTCCGAGATCAAACGCATCTCGAAGCCTGGCCGCCGGGTCTATTCGTCCGTGTCGGACATTCCGCTGGTGCGTAACGGCCTCGGCATCTCCATCCTGTCGACTTCGCAGGGTGTGATGTCCGATAACGCCGCGCGCGCCAAGAATGTCGGCGGCGAAGTACTCTGCCGCGTATTCTAGGAGGCAAGTTCAATGTCCCGTATCGGAAAACTTGCGATCCCGGTTCCTGCTGGTGCGACTGTCACCGTCAGTGGACAGACGATCAAGGCCAAAGGCCCGAAGGGTGAGCTCGAGCTCGTCCTGCCGGAAGTCATCACGCCGAAACTCGAGAGCAACGAGCTCTCGGTGTTGCCGCGGGCTGATCTCGTCGAGGCTGCCAACGAAGTGATCGAATCCGCGAAAGCGAAAGGCAAGCGTCCGCCGACCTTCGCCCAGTCGCTGTCGCCGGATGCGCGCACCCAGTGGGGCACCGCCCGCGCCCGCGCCGCCAACATGGTGGAAGGTGTCACCAAGGGGTATTCGAAAACCCTAGAACTCGTCGGCGTCGGCTACCGCGCCCAGATGCAGGGCACGGACCTGAAACTGGCGCTCGGCTACTCGCACGATGTGATCTACAAGGCGCCGAAAGGCATTACGCTTGCCTCGTCCAAGCCCACCGAGATTGTGATCTCGGGCGCCGACAAGCAGGCCGTTGGCCAGGTTGCTGCCGAGATCAAGAAGTTCCGTCCGCCGGAGCCGTATAAAGGCAAGGGTATCCGCCTGCAGGGCGAATACGTCCGCCGCAAGGAAGGCAAGAAGAAGTAAGGCCATGAAGACAGCACGCGACAAGAAGCAGCGCCGCGCACAGCGGGTCCGCACGAAGCTCCGCCGGGTTGCCGAAGGCCTTCCGCGCCTTTCGGTTGCCCGCAGCCACAAGAACATCTCGGTGCAGATCATCGACGACGAGAAGGGCATCACGCTCGCCTCGGCCTCGACCCTGGAGAAAGACGTTCTCGGCTCGGCCAAAACCGGCGCCAACATTGAAGCCGCTGCCCTCGTCGGCAAGGCAATCGCTGAACGCGCGAAAAAAGCCGGCGTCGAAGACGTCGTGTTTGATCGCGGCGGTTACATGTTCCACGGCCGGGTGAAAGCTCTGGCAGATGCCGCCCGTGAGGGCGGTCTCAAATTCTAAGGAGTCTGCCTGATGGCTGAGGAAAGAGGAGAGAGAAGGGGCCGCCGCCGTGATCGCGAGCAACCGCGTGATCGTGAAGAGGAAGCCTCCGAACTCGTAGACAAGCTGGTTGGCATCAACCGCGTCGCGAAAACCGTGAAGGGCGGCAAGAACTTCGGTTTTGCTGCGCTCGTCGTGGTCGGCGATCAGAAGGGCCGTGCCGGCTTCGGCAAGGGCAAGGCCCGCGAGGTTCCGGAAGCCATCCGCAAGGCGACCGAAGAAGCCAAGCGCAATATGGTCCGCATCCCGCTGCGCGAAGGCCGCACCCTGCACCATGACGGCAATGGCCGTCACGGCGCCGGCAAGGTCGTGCTCCGCGCGGCCCCTCCGGGTACCGGCGTGATCGCCGGCGGCCCGATGCGTGCGGTCATGGAAGTGCTCGGCGTCCAGGACGTCGTCGGCAAGTCGATCGGCTCGTCAAACCCCTACAACATGGTGCGCGCCACGTTTGATGCTCTCAAGGGCCAGGCGAACCCGCGCACGGTCGCCTCGAAGCGCGGCCTGAAAGTGCAGGACGTTATCGCCCGCCGCACCGATGGCGTCTCCGAAGCCGGCATGGCCGATTCGGCTAACTGAGAAGGATTTCGGTCACATGGCTCAGAAAACCCTCACCGTCCGTCAGATCGGCAGCCCGATCGGCCGCAAGCCTGGCCAGCGTGAAACGCTGGTCGGCCTCGGCCTGAACAAGGTTGGCCGCTCGAAAGAACTCGTGGATACGCCGGAAGTGCGCGGCATGATCCGCAAGGTCTCCCATCTCGTGGAAGTGGTCGGCGAATAGGCTTTTCCGCCTGCCGGCCTCTTATCCCTGAACCTGAAAGTCCAGTGTCATGAAACTCAATGATCTCGCCCCCGCAGAAGGCTCCACCAAGAAGCGCATGCGCGTTGGCCGCGGCGTCGGCTCGGGCAAGGGCAAGACGGCTGGCCGCGGCGTGAAAGGCCAGAAGGCGCGTTCGGGCGTGGCCGTGAACGGCTTCGAAGGTGGCCAGATGCCAATCTACATGCGCCTGCCGAAGCGCGGCTTCAAGGCGCCGGGCGCCAAGACGCATGCCTGGGTCAACCTCGGCCGCATCGCGAAAGCCGTCGATGCCGGCAAGCTCGATGCCTCGAACGTGACCGAAGAGTCGCTCGTGGCCGCTGGCCTGGTGCGCAACGTCCGCGACGGCGTGCGCCTGCTGGCCAAAGGCGAAGCCCCGAAAAAGCTGAAAATCACTGTCACCGGGGCCTCGAAAGCGGCCGTGGAAGCGGTCGAAAAGGCTGGCGGCAAGGTTACGGTTACGGGCGCAGCACAGGAAGCCGCTGCGGAATAATCCGGGGGTTTTGCTTAACGCCCCTTCACAAACCATGCGTCGCCGCCGATCTTTGGCGGCGAACGTCTTTCAGGGAGGCTCGTACAGCCGATGGCGAATGCTGCGGAACAAATGGCCCGCAACCTCAATTTCTCGACGTTCGGGAAAGCGAAGGACCTTCAGGCCCGTATCCTCTTTACTCTCGGCATTCTCGTCCTTTACCGGCTGGGCACCTTCATTCCGATCCCGGGTCTTGATCCGGCCCAGTACGCCTACCTGTTCGAACAGCAATCGGGCGGAATCCTCGGCTCCATGAACATGTTTGCCGGCGGCGCCGTCGAACGCATGGGCATCTTCGCGCTGAACGTGATGCCCTACATTACTGCCTCGATCATCATCCAGATGATGACAACCGCCTCTCCGACGCTGGAAAAGCTGAAGAAGGAAGGGGAGGCGGGCCGAAAGCAGATCAACCAGTACACCCGCTATCTGACACTGGTCTTCGCCCTCGTGCAGTCTTTCGCCATCGCGGCGGGCCTCGCCGCCGTGCGCCTTGAAGGCATCTCGTCCTGGTTCTTCATCCTCACCGGCGTCGTGACGCTGACCGGCGGCACCATGCTGCTGATGTGGATGGGTGAGCAGATCACGGCGCGCGGCATCGGCAACGGAATCTCGCTGATCATCTTTGCCGGCATCATCGCGGAAATGCCGAAAGCGATCTTCAACCTGATCGCCCAGGCCCGCACCACTTCGATCGATATCGGCTTCGTGCTCGCGATCATCGTGATGGTCCTCGCCCTGATCGTCTTCATCGTGTTCATCGAGCGCTCGCAGCGCCGGCTGATCATTCACTATCCCAAACGCCAGCAGAGCCAGGGTTTTGCCCAGGGCCAGCGCAGCTTCCTGCCGCTGAAGATCAACACCTCCGGCGTCATCCCGGCGATCTTTGCGAGCGCGCTCCTGATGCTGCCGATGACGGCTGTCGGTTTCCTCGGCGCCGGCGCTGCCGCCGATCCCACCGCCGCCACCGGCGTGCTCGGCTGGCTGGCCGCGAACTTCTCGCCCGGCTCGTGGACCTACATCATCTCCTACGCCGTGCTGGTGGCCTTCTTTGCCTTCTTCTACACGTCGATCATGTTCAATCCGCAGGAAACGGCGGACAACCTGCGCAAGTATGGCGGCTTCATTCCCGGCATCCGTCCGGGTTCGAACACCGCCGCGTATATCGACTATGTCCTGACCCGCCTGACGACCATTGGCGCTTTCTACCTCGTCTTCATCTGTATCCTGCCCGAGCTCCTGCGCCGCTATTTCCCGATGATCCCGTTCTATATCGGTGGCACCTCGCTGCTGATCGTCGTCTCCGTGACGATGGACACCGTCACGCAGATTCAGTCGCACTTGATTGCCCACCAGTATGAGGGGATGATCAAGAAGTCGAAGCTCGGGGGCAAGCGTAAGTGAATCTGATTCTGTTCGGCCCGCCGGCGGCCGGTAAAGGCACCCAGGCCAAGCGCCTGGTCGAAGGCCGCGGGTTCGTTCAGCTCTCCACCGGCGACATGCTGCGCGCCGCGCGATCTTCCGGTTCGGAGCTGGGCCAAAGGGTCGCAAAGATCATGGATGAGGGCGGGCTGGTCTCGGACCAGATCGTCATCGACCTGATCGATGAACAGCTGACAGCCCGCGCCGGTGCGCCGGGCTTCATTTTTGATGGTTTCCCCCGCACGATCGGCCAGGCAGAGGCGCTCGACCGCCTCCTGGACTCGCGCGGCGAGAAAGTGGATCTGGTGATCCGGATGCGTGTGGACGACGAGCGTCTGCTGGCCCGGGTAACCAGGCGTTTCGAGGAGCAGGGGCGGGCGGACGACAATCCGGCCACCTTCTCGCGCCGTCTGGAGCGTTATTATGAGGATACGGCCCCCCTGGTCCCGCTCTATGCGGAACGGGGCGTTCTTGTCGAAGTAGACGGGATGGGCACGATCGAGGAGGTGTCTGCGTCAATTGATGCGGCCCTGAAACAATCGGCCTGAACCGCGCAGTTCTTCTGTTGACGGGCGAAAAAGCGCGGCTATAAGCCTCGTTTCTTAGCTTCAGGCTTAACCGCCGGTGCGCGCGACGGGCTCATTCGCCCGGTTGGCGCGCATTTCATGTTTTAAACCCGCTTGAGGAGACACGGCCTTGGCCCGTATTGCAGGCGTAAACATTCCGACCAACAAGCGCGTGATCATCGCGCTTCGCTATATTCATGGCATCGGCCCAGCCTTCGCAAAGGAAATCTGCGAGAAGGTCGGCGTCGAGGAATCGCGCCGTGTAAACCAGCTGACTGACGCTGAAGTCATCAAGATCCGCGAGACGATCGACGCGGGCTACATGGTGGAAGGCGACCTTCGCCGTGAAACTTCGATGAACATCAAGCGCCTGATGGACCTCGGTTGCTACCGCGGCCTGCGCCACCGCAAGAAGCTGCCCGTCCGCGGCCAGCGCACCCACACCAACGCGCGCACCCGCAAGGGCCCCGCGAAGCCGATCGCCGGCAAGAAGAAGTAGGACTGAGCCCACATGGCCCGCGAAGCAAACCGTATCCGCCGCCGCGAACGCAAGAACATTACCTCGGGTATTGTTCATGTGAACTCGAGCTTCAACAACACGATGGTCACCATCACCGACGCACAGGGCAATACCATCTCCTGGTCGTCCTCGGGCGTCATGGACTTCAAAGGCTCGCGCAAGTCGACGCCTTACGCTGCTCAGATGGCTGCTGAAGACGCTGCGAAGAAGGCGAAAGAGCACGGCCTCCAGACGGTTGAAGTGCGCGTGCGTGGCCCGGGTTCGGGTCGTGAGAGCGCGCTGCGCGCCCTGCAGGCTGCCGGCCTGACGGTTACCGCGATCAACGACACGACGCCGATCCCGCACAATGGCTGCCGCCCGCCTAAGCGCCGCCGCGTCTAGTACCTGACTACTCCCGGCAGCGCCTGAAACAGAGGCGCTGCAGTCCTTTTGAGGATCCCTGATGACCACCGTGAATGACCGCAACTGGAAAGTGCTGATCCGCCCGAACCGCCCTGTGGTTCAGGCCAACACCTTCGACGCGAAACGCAAGGCGAAGCTCGTTGTCGAGCCGCTTGAGCGCGGCTACGGCACCACCCTTGGCAACGCACTGCGCCGCGTGCTGCTCTCCTCGCTGCAGGGCGCTGCCATCATCGGCGTCCAGATCGACGGCGTCGTGCACGAATTCTCGGCCATCCCGGGCGTGCGCGAAGACGTCACCACGATCGTGCTGAACCTGAAACAGGTCGCCATCTTCATGGAATCGGAAACGCCGAAGCGCATGGTGCTTCGCGCGAAAGGCCCGGGCGAAGTGAAAGCCGGCCAGATCGAAACCTCGGGCGATGTGAAAATCCTGAACCCCGACCACGTCATCTGCACGCTGGATGGCAACTCGGAAGTCCGCATGGAATTCACCGTCGCCACCGGCAAGGGCTACCAGCCCGCCGATGCGCACCGTCCGGAAGATGCCCCGATCGGCTATATCCCGATTGACGCAATCTACTCGCCGGTCCGCCGCGTCGGCTACCAGGTCGAAGACACGCGCGAGGGCACGGTCCTCGACTATGACAAGCTCACCCTCGACGTAGAAACCGACGGCTCCGTCTCGCCGGAAGACGCGGTGGCCTATGCCGCCCGCATCCTGCAGGACCAGCTGCAGCTGTTCATCAACTTCGAAGAGCCGACCCTCGACACCGGCAGCTCGGCGGACGAAACCGATCTCGGCTTCAACCCCGTCCTCCTCAAGAAGGTCGATGAGCTGGAGCTTTCGGTGCGTTCGGCAAACTGCCTGAAGAACGACAACATCGTTTACATCGGCGACCTGATCCAGAAGTCCGAGGCGGAAATGCTCCGTACCCCGAACTTCGGCCGCAAGTCACTAAACGAGATCAAGGAAGTCCTTGCTGGTATGGGCCTGCATCTCGGCATGGAAGTGCCGGACTGGCCGCCGGAGGACATCGAAGGCCTCGCCAAGAAATACGACGACCACATCTAGCCCAAGGATTGACCGGGGCCTGACCACCTCGGAAGGAACACCGCCATGCGCCACCAGATTGCCCACCGCAAGCTCAACAAATCGACCTCGCACCGCAAGGCGATGTTCGCCAACATGGCGGCGAGCCTGATCGAGCATGAGCAGATCGTCACCACGCTGCCGAAGGCCAAGGAAATGGCCCCGCTGATGGACAAGCTCGTCACCCTCGCGAAAAAGGGCGACCTGGCTGCCCGTCGTCAGGCCCTGTCGCAGGTCCGCAACGAGGACGCTGTCCGCAAACTGTTCGACACCTTCGGCGAGCGCTACAAGGCCCGCAATGGCGGCTACACGCGCGTGCTGAAAGCCGGCTTCCGCCCGGGTGACAACGCTCCGCTGGCCGTGCTGGAGCTGGTCGACCGTGACGAGTCCGCCAAAGGCGCTGCCGACAAGGCCCGCCACGAAGCCTCGCTCGAAGCCGGCGAATAATCCCTCCGGCAACGGATCAAATGGCCCGGACCCGCAAGGTCCGGGCTTTTTTGTTTGCCCCCTTCGCTTGACAGAATGTCGCATCGCGGACTATACGCCCGCCTCCGTGCCCACCTTGTCCGCACGGCAACATCTCAAGAGCCGCCCATGAAGCAGTGTATCGAAACCCATACCTGCTCCCCAACAGACCGGGGAGCGCCGCCTGCGGCCCCCGCGCGTTTGCAGGGTGCCAGCTGGCGAAACTGAATCGCAGCTGATCAACGCGCGGCGGAAAAACCGTCCGTATCCTGATAAAATAAATGGAGGTGGATCATGGGCATTCCCATGACCCTGCCGGATACGGCCGTGCTTGCGCGCGCCGTGCCGGTTACGCCCCTTCTGGCCTTCCTTGCGGGAGGCCATGCCGGGGCCATCGCCCGCATCTGGCCGGCGCCGCACGAGGATTTTCTCGCGCTGCCGGCTGCGCGCCGCCACGCGGCCGCGATCCTTGCCGGCCGGGCAGACCATGCGCCCGCGCAGGTCCAATGGCTCGCAGCCCGCGCCCGCGACGGTGACATTGCCGCCAGCCTCTATGGCGGCGAGGCGCCCGGCGGCCTGATGAAAGCGCTCGCCCGCATGGGCGAGGTGCTCTGGGCGGCGGATGAGTATGCCCGCCTCCTCCGCCTCTTTGGCGAGGAAGAGGCGCGTCTTCTCATCCGCCACATGAAGGCGCTGGATGCCGGAACGCTCGCCCGTATCTACGCGCTGCCGGCGCCGCTGCGCCTGCCGGGCGTCCTCACCCATCTGGGTGCGGACGAACTGGCCATCGCCGATCTCGCGGCCGCCTGGGCGTTTGCCCTGCGTGTTCGCGGCGAGGCTGCCGGCCCTGCCATCGCCCAGCGGTTCGGGCGGGCCACCAGCAGGGCGGGCCTGTTCGAAATGGCGCGGCAGGAAATCCAGCCGCAGGATTTCGGTGCGGTTCGTCCGCCTCCGGAGCTTCCTGCGCCGTTCCATCCGGTGCGCCGCTACGACACGCTGTCGAAAACGGCGCACGATTTCCGCAACTGCCTGCGGGATTTCGTGGCCGATCTCGCATCGGGCCGGATGGCGGTCTATGTCTGGCGCGGGGAGAGCGGGCCTGCCGCCGTCGCCCTGCGTCAGGACCCAGGCGGCTGGCGTCTCGCCGAGGCCCGTGCCCGCGACAATATCGAGCTTGCCGATGCGCCGCTGTTGGAGATCGTCGCGGCGGTGAAAGCAGCCGGTATCCGCACCGGCGAATCCTGGGGCTGGCTCAACCGCCGGCTTGAGGACCGCGCCCTCGAAGGCCCGCCGCTGCCTGCGCCTCCCGTGGTGCAGGACTGGCGCGCCGCGCTCGGTCTCGGAAACATCTGGGACTAGGCAACAGGGTAGGGCGCTCCGGGGGTTAACCTCGGGGCGTCTTGCTTTTCAGGCCTTCCGTTCCGGGTTACTCTCCCGGCAGAGAAAATGGAGGAAACAGGCATGGCAGACGGTCAGCAGCCCGGCGCGCAGGCGAAGTTCAAGGAAATGCTCGAAGGGTCCAAGGAAGACTGGGACATCATCGCGGAGCATTCGCGCCACTTCAACAAGGGCCTCGCCCAGCGCGTCATCAACCACCTGAAGCTGCTCGACGGCGATTTCGGCGGCTTCCCGGTCGACCGGCTCACCCACTCCCTGCAGACCGCCACCCGCGCCCACCGCGACGGGCGTGATGAGGAATATGTCGTCTGCGCCCTCTTGCACGATATCGGCGACACGCTCGGCAGCTACAACCACCCGGATGTTGCCGCCGCCATCCTCAAGCCCTTCGTGTCAGAGGCCAATCACTGGATGGTTGCCAATCACGGCATGTTCCAGGGTTATTACTTCTTCCACCATCTCGGCCTTGACCGGAACATGCGCGACCAGTTCCGCGACCATCCGCATTTCGAATACTGCGCCCAGTTCTGCCACCTCTATGATCAGGCAGGCTTCGACCCTGACTATGAAAGTGAGCCGCTGGAATTTTTCATTCCGATGGTGGAGCGGCTGTTCGAGCGGCCGAAAAACTCCATGTATCTCAGGAAGCAAGAGGCATAAGTTGAGGCAGGAGGAAAACACCGGATGCTGAAAATCCTCGTCTTCCTCCTCCTCGTCGCGGCCGCCATCCTGTTCTTTGCGCTGCGCAGCACACCCCGGCGCCCGCCGCGAGACTGGCGCCGCGGCGGCGATGATGGCGGCCCCATCCTCCCCACCAGCCAGATCGGCCTCGACGCCGGCGGCAAGAAGTCCGGAGACTCCCGCGAAACGGAATCTGCCTCATCCGACGCTGGCGGCGGCGATGGCGGGGGCGGGGACTGAGCTACGGAAACCCCGTCAGGAAGTGTCTAGGCTTTCCGCGTCACGTCTCTGAATTCCAACAGATTTCAGTCTTCACGCGCTTCGCACTCACCTGCCGCAGCAACGCTGACGCCTGCCGAATGCGCGGCGCACTTGTTGCCATAGGTCTTGCCGTCACAGCCGCAGACCGGGGCATATTCATAGGTGCACATCATCGGCGGCGCGGTGCAGGTGCCCGCCGAGTCCGCCGTCGTGCGGCAGGCGCCGTCTTCATGGATGCAGGCGAGCCCTTCGGCGCACTGGAATGCCGCGATGCCACCGCACATCTCGCCCGCAGCGGCCACTGGCCGCTCGGCCGTGGGCTGCGCGGTCTCGGCAGGTGCTTCCGCTTTCTGCCAGAAGGCGCATCCGGTCAGAACGAGGAAGGCGGCGGCAAAAAGAAAGGGGCGCATGGCGAATCTCCGGTTGCGGAGAAAGCCTGCGCCCCGATCAGGGATTTGACAATATCAGGCCTTGGCGGTCGCCGCGGCCACGGCTGCGAAGATGTTCTGGCCATGCTCGCCGCCGGCCTTGAAGGCGGGGCGGGTGGTGTTCACGTCGGTGATCTGGTCCCACTTCGCGGCCACGGCTTCTGCTGTCAGCGCATCGCCCGCGCCGACAAACACGCCGGCGGTTTCCACAATGCGCGCCATCGAGAAAGCGCCGGCGCCCGCCGACAGGATCATGCCCGTCGGGGCATCTTCCTTGACGAGGTTGATCACGCCCGGCGTCACATATTCGGGCTTCAGTGCGGCCAGCATCTGCTCCGACATGATGTCTTCAGTCATCCGCGTCGCCGCAATCGGGCAGACGGCGTTGATCTTGATGTCGTTCTTCGCGCCTTCGATCTTCAGCGTGTTCATCATGCCGACAACGCCCAGCTTCGCGGCGCCATAGTTCGCCTGGCCGAAGTTGCCATAGAGGCCGGTGGAGGAGGTGGTCACGACGATACGTCCATAGTTCTGGGCCTTCATGATATCCCAGGCGGCATGGATCGGCAGGAACGAGCCGCGCAGGTGAACGGCGAGAACGAGGTCAATGTCCTCAACCGTCATCTTCGAGAAGGAGCGGTCCCGCAGGATGCCGGCGTTCGCGATTAGGATGTCGATCCGGCCCCACTTGGCCATCGTGTCATCGATCATGCGCTTCACGCCGTCGACATCTGCCACCGACGAGCCATTGGCGATCGCTTCGCCGCCGAGGGCTTCGATTTCGGCCACCACGGCCTTCGCCGCGTCCGAACCGCCGCCCGAACCATCGCGCGAACCGCCGAGGTCATTGACCACAACCTTCGCGCCGCGGCGGGCAAGCTCAAGCGCATGCGCACGGCCAAGGCCGCCGCCAGCACCAGTCACAATGGCCACGCGGCCGTCAAAACGGATCTCGGACATCAGGGGTCTCCCTCAAACGGTGGGTCTTGTTGTGGCGGTGTCACACCAGACGTTCACGTCAACGTCAAGAACGTCCGCTGCGGCATGGCGCCTCCGGGGAGAAATCGCCGGCCCGGCTTCCCCTCGGTCAGTCTTGCCTTGCCTTCCTGACCGTGATTTTCTTAGTTCTGAAACAGCACTCAGGGAGGATCCAAGATGCTGGCTTATGTCACCCTCGGCACCAACAACAAGGAAAAGGCCCTGGCCTTCTATGACGCCGTTCTCGGCGAAATGGGCGCCAAGCGCTTTTTCGCGAATGACCGCCTGCAATTCTACGGCACCGGCCCTGGCCAACCGATGATCGCCATCGGGGATGCCTACGACAAGAACCCTGCCACCGTCGGCAACGGCGTCATGCCAGCGCTCGCCGCTAAGGACAAGGAAACAGTCGACAAGGTCTACGCCAAAGCCATCTCGCTCGGTGCGACAGACGAAGGCCCACCCGGCAACCGGATGCCGACCTTCTACGGGGCCTATTTCCGTGATCCGGATGGTAACAAGATTTGCGTCTGTAAGTTGGGCTAAGCTGGAAAAAGCTGGAATCGGCCGGAAAAAATCCGGAAAAATCAGTCAACCACCTGCGAAACGGGCTCAGCAATGGGCCCGTTTTTCGTCCAGCCCTCGATACGGTAATGGCCCGGCGGCAGCAGCAGGGGCAAGCGGTCGCCGGGCAGCAGCAGCAGCCGGTCTTCCGGTACCGCCAGTACCGGATCACCCGCCCGGCGGGCCTCGACGAGAACCGGATCCTGTTGTGGCTGAAACACAACCGGCACCGTCACCGGCGCCTCGCCACTATCCTTCGCCGAGCCCTGCCGGCCCGCCACCAGCGGTGGTCGCGCAATCGCAATCACAATATCCGCCCCCCCGGCAGGACGCGCCCCTTCACCCAGTTCCGGCAGGAAAGCCGGCGCCTCATCCGCTTCCGAACAGCGCACTAACGCCACCGTCACCGGTTCAAATCCCGACAGGCGGCGCACTTCGGTTTCCAGGATTTTTGTCTCCCCGCCGCGCTCCGCCATCAGGATGGCCCGCGCCGTCGGCGAGCGCGACAGCACCCGGCGGTTCACCTGCTGCGCCAGGGCCAGCTGGCGACGGGCTCTCTGCTCCTCGGCGCTCAGCGAGGCGAGTTCCCTCGGGCTCGTCCACCAGATGCCGGGATCGATCAGGGCCAGGCCGCGCCCCTTCATCTCGCGCAGCAGGCGGCCATAGGCCGGATCACGCGCGACCGAACCTTCCGTCACCAGCGGCGCGGCGGCATCCGAGCTGCCACCCGGCCCGAAGGACAGGCTGTCATCGGCATATGTGTCGAACCCGTCCTGCGCGAGACGCGCGGCGATGCGCTGCGTGAAGGCGAGCTGTTCCGGCGCGAACCGGTCCGTCTCCAGGATCACTGCGCGCGCGCCCTTTGCGGCTTGCGAAACAAGTTCCACCGGATCGACCCAGCGCTGCGGGCAGGCCATCTCGGGTTCGGGAATCGTGGCCGGATCAACCAGATCGTCACGCCCCATCGCGCGCAGCATGTCTGCCAGCGGGCCACCTTCCGCCGGGCTTGCCCCGGCAAGGTATAGTTCGGCCTGCGCGAAGAAGAAGGCGCGGGCATCGCGGGCAAGGTCGCCTTCGACATTCCAGCCTGTCGCAGCGGCCGGGTCCACGCCCACGGTCTCCACGCCGACAGTTACTTCCTGTGTCGAGGGAACACAGGCCGTCAGCAGGATCGCGAGGAGGCTGGCGAGACGGCCGGCCATGAGGGACACCTTCATACAATGGGCAGGGTCTGGGTCAGGCATGGGGCGGGCAGGGTCAACGCAACTCCCCTCGGGGGTTAGGCGGTCCTGCCGGATGCAGCCCAGACGGGAGTCGCGCGCCCGCAGATTGCCATTGCTGGCTTTCCAAGCCCGGACACGCCGGTTAAGCCTGTCAGCGGGGTTATCCAGATTTCGGGAGGCGCGTTGAGCATGCCGGCAGGATTTGAATGGGGCTGGGACAATGCCCGTGCACTGATCGGCATTGTCCTGATCTATGCCGTGTGCTGGGCGCTCTCGGAAAAGAAGAAGCTGCTGCCGTGGAAAATCATCCTCGGTGCCACCGCGCTCCAGTTCGCCTTCGCGCTTGTCCTTTTCGGTATTCCGGTCGTTCGTGATGTTCTCTTCCAGGCCAACAATGTCGTCAGCGGCTTGCAGGATGCCACCCGCGCCGGCACGAACTTCGTGTTCGGCTATGTCGGCAACAACCAGGCTGCGTCGGAGCTGATGGGTTCATCGGCGCCGCCGCTGTTCTTCTTCCAGATCCTGCCGATCATCATCGTGGTCGCTGCGCTTTCGGCAATGCTCTGGCACTGGCGCATCCTGCGCTGGATCACCAACGGCTTCGCCGCCGTCTTCCGCCGTACGATGGGCCTCGGCGGCGCTACTTCGCTCGCCGTGTCCGCCAACGTCTTCATGGGTATGACCGAAGCGCCGGTTCTCATCCGCCCTTACATCAAGGGCATGACGCGGTCCGAGCTGTTGATCATGATGACCGCCGGTTTCGCCACCATCGCCGGTTCGGTTCTGGTCGTGTACGGAGCATTCCTTGACGGCAAGATGGCCAATCCGCTGGCCCAGCTGCTCACCGCTTCGATCATGGCGGCGCCTGCGGCGGTCGCCGTGGCGCTCACGATGATCCCGGAAACCACGCCCGCCGACCAGCGCGCGCAGAATCCGGATTTCAACTACGCCTCCACAATGGACGCATTCTCCACCGGCGCGACCGACGGCCTGAAGATTGTCTTCAACATCGCCACCATGCTGATCGCCGCGCTGGCGCTGCTCTGGCTCGTCAATGCAGGTCTCGGCGCGTTTCCGGATGTGTTTGGCGCGCCGCTCTCCATCGAGCGCATCCTCGGCTGGATCTTCGCGCCGTTGATGTACATGATCGGTGTGCCATGGGCGGAGGCCTCGCAGTCCGGCTCCCTGATGGGCGTCAAGACCGTGCTCACCGAATTCGTCGCCTTCATCCAGCTCGCCGAAGTTCCGGTTGAGGCGATGGACCCGCGCACGCGCATTATCACGGCGCATGCCATCTGCGGCTTTGCCAACTTCGGCTCTATGGGCATCCTGATCGGCGGCCTGTCGATTGTGGAGCCGGACCGGCGGGAAGATTTCCTCTCGCTGGCCTGGCGCACCCTGCTCGCGGGCACGCTGGCCACCTGCCTGTCGGGCGCGGTCGTCGGTGCGCTGCCTTATCAACTCTTCGCGGGAGCGGGCGGCTGACGCAGCGGCCGGGGTCGCCATTCCGGGCGCCAGCGCCTAGAACTTCCTGACCTCGTTTCAGTGGAGTACTGCCGCGTGCCGGTAAGAACAGGCCTGATCCTTGTTGCCCTTGTCAGCGCGGTCCCTTGGGCTGCCGCCGAGGAATCCGATGCGCCTGTGCGCATTGCGGACCTGCGCCTGCCAGCGGTCGAGACGCTGGGCGACCGGCCGAGCGCCGCACCCGGTTCGCGCGCCGTGCTGGACGCCGAACTCATCGCCGAAACGGCTGCTGACCGGCCGGCGGAAATCCTGAACCAGGCGCCGGGCGTCAATATCCAGATGAATTCGGGGCAGGAGCACCTGATCGCCATCCGCTCGCCGGTGCTCAGCGGCGGGGCCGGGCAGGGAAGCTTCCTGATCCTCGAAAACGGTGTCCCCGTCCGCTCCCCCGCCTTTGGCAACGTCAACAGCCTGATTGAGCCGCACCATGAAGTGGCCAGCCAGATCGAGATCGTGCGTGGGCCGGGCAGCGCCAAGTATGGCTCGAACGCTGTACACGGACTGATCAACACCTTCCTTCCGTCTCCGGACGATAGCGCCTATCTGCGCGCCAGCTACAACACGCTGGACCGCTGGCGTGGGGACGCGTCCGTGAACCTTGGTGATGATACGCGCCTCAACCTCTCGCTGCTCGACGACAAGGGCTGGCGCGATGACACCGGCAGCAAGCAGCAGAAACTGTCCCTGCTCACCGAACAATCCCTCGGCCAGTGGGATGTGACAGCCTGGATTGCCGCCTCGAGCCTCAATCAGGAAACGGCGAGTTTCATCCAGGGTCCCCGTGCCTATGAGGACCGCGATCTTGCAAAGACCAATCCGAACCCGGAAGCCTTCCGCGACGCCTGGTCTGCCCGCGCCGCCTTGCGGCTGGAGCGCGATCTCGGGCCGGGCAGTCTTGTGCTGACACCGAACGTGCACAGCCAGGGTATGGTCTTCTCACAGCACTTCCTGCCCTATGGCGGCGTCGAGAAGAATGCCCATACCGGCGGCGGACTGATGGCACGCTATGATCTGGATACGAACGGACTCATCGACTGGCGGTTTGGCGCGGATGTCGATCTGGCCTCTGGCTATCTGAAGGAAATCCAGCTCAATCCGAATCCCAGCCCGAACTTTCCACAGGGTATTCATTATAACTATGTGGTTGACACACAGGTCTTCGCGCTTTGGGGCGAGGCGGACATGTCGCTGACCGGTGATCTTCGTCTGCTCGCCGGCCTGCGCGCCGAGACGCACGACTATACCTATGACACGCGCGCGCCTGCCGGAATAAATGGCCGTTTCAATGTGCCCGCTGATCGTTCGGATGATTTCAGTTTTATGACACCGAAGCTCGGCCTCGTCTGGGACCGTGACTGGTATAGTCTGTATGCAAACTATGCGCGCGGCGCCCGCGCCCCGCAGGTGTCCGATCTCTACCGGCTACAGAATCTCCAGGTCCCCGGCGAAATCAAAGCCGAAAGGATCGACAGTGTTGAAATTGGTGTGCGGGGCTCTGCCTTGTTCAACCATCTGGACTTCGACATAGCCGCCTACTGGATGGAAAAGGAGAATTTCTTTTTCCGTGATTCCGATGGCCTGAATGTTGTGGACGGATCAACCCGGCATCAGGGTATTGAAGCCGCCGCGACACTACGCATAGACGACCGGCTCAGCGTTGGCGGAAATGTTGCATGGAGCCTTCAGGAGTATACTTTCGACCGTCCGGTAGTTGCTGCTCTGGAGCGTATCGTTTCGGGTAACCGCATCGATACCGCGCCGGAATGGCTCGCCGATGCACGGATCGACTGGCAGGCGCTGGGCGCCCTGAAACTCTCGCTCACGCTCGAACACGTCGGAGAATATTTCACTGACCCTGCCAACACCGTTGCCTATCCGGGCCATACGGTGCTGGGCGCACGGGCCGGATGGACCCTTTCGGATTCGCTGGAGGCCTACCTCATCCTCCGTAATCTGACGGATGAGCGCTACGCCGATCGCGCGGACGTCGCCTTCGGCAATGAACGCTATTTTCCCGGAGAGCCACTGAACGCCACCTTCGGGAT
The DNA here is from genome assembly GCF_046313975.1 of Hyphomonas sp. Taxonomy (GTDB): domain Bacteria; phylum Pseudomonadota; class Alphaproteobacteria; order Caulobacterales; family Hyphomonadaceae; genus Hyphomonas. Next base: position 23,608 of record NZ_JBKBXB010000009.1, read on the forward strand.
AACCAAGAGATTCTAGCCAGAAATTTGGGAGGACCACATGAAGCTCTATCACAGCCCGCAGGCGCCGAACCCGGACCGGGTCGTCTATTTCCTGCGCGCCAAGGGTAAGCTCGATGCGGTGGAGCTCGAGGAAGTCTCGATCATGAAGCAGGAGCACAAGGCACCCGGCTACCGTGATGTCTCGCCCTATGCGCAGGTGCCCGCGCTCATCCTCGACGATGGCACGAACATCACCGAAAGCCGCGCCATCTGCACCTATCTCGAAGGTGTCTTTCCGGAGCCGAACCTGATGGGACGGGACCCCAAGGAGAAAGCCCTCATCGAAATGTGGGACCGGCGTGTGGAGCTGATGTTCTTCATCCAGTTCGCGGGCTGGTTCCGCAACGCGCATCCGCTGATGGCTCCGCTCGAAGTGCCGCAAAGCGCCGAAGCAGCCGCCAAAAGCGAGAGAGCCGCAAGGAAGATGGCCGAGCGTCTCAACGAGCACCTAGCCAATAACGAATTCGTCGCTGCAGACAGGTTCTCCATCGCCGACATCACGCTCTACATAACCTGCGGCTTCTGCCGCGTGATGAAATGGGCGCCGCACAAGGAATTGCCGCATCTCGGCCGCTGGCATGAAACCATGACGGCGAGGGGCTTTGCCGGCTGATTTCGGAATATAGTCCGCATAAGGACTAAAACGGGTAGGGCGAAAGGACTGAAGAGCAGGGGTTTCCACTGGCGCCAGATGCGCTATCTAGCGCCGTGACCAGATTTCAGGGGGTTGCCCACATGCGCTGGATTGGCCTTGTCGCTGCGCTTTGCCTTGTTGCCACGGCCTGCGCGCAGCGCTCCGCATGGACGCTGCCAGTGCAGTCGGCCGGGCTGGAAGAGCTGCAGCGCGCCGCTCCCGCCGGCCGTCTGCCCGGCATCGCCCGCCCCGCCACCTACCGCGCTGCGCTCGATCTCGACCCGCGCGAGGACAATTTCAGCGGCACGGTCGAGATCGATATTGACCTGAAAGCCGCCGTCACCGGCTTGTGGCTGCACGGCGAGAATCTCGATGTCAGCCGCATCACCGCTACTGCCGGCGGCGAAACCGTGGAGGCGAGCTGGACCGAAGTGCTCGACACCGGTGTCGTCTGGGTGGGCTTTCCAAAGCGCCTCGAAGCGCGCCGCGTGACTCTGAGTATCGATTATACCGCCCCGTTCGATGTGAACCTCGCCGGCCTCTTCCGCGTCGAATCGCAGGGCCGCCGCTATGCGCTGGCCAAGTCCGAGAGCATCCAGGCGCGCCGCTTCCTGCCGGGCTTCGACGAGCCGGGCTTCAAGGCCGTGTTCGATATGGCGATCACCGTGCCGGATGGCATGCACGCGATTGCCAATACGCCGGAAGTCTCCCGCGAACCTGCGCGCGACGGCCACGTCACCATCCGCTTTGCGCCGACGCGCCCGCTCTCGACCTATCTCCTCTCCACCGCCGTCGGCGAGTTTGACCGGATCGAGCGCCCGCCGCTGCCGCCCAACAAGGCGCGCGATTTCGAAGTACCGCTCACCGGCTACACGCGCGCCGGCAAGGCGTCCGAACTCGACTTTGCGCTCAATCTCACGGCAGACATGGTGCGCGTGTTCGAGGAGATGCTGCGCCAGCCCTATCCCTATGAGAAGCTCGACATCATCGCCTCGCCGCAATGGCCTTCCGGCGCCACGGAGCTTGCTGCGGCGATCACCTATAATGAAGCGCGCATCCTGAAAGGCCCGGATGCCGGACCGGCACTCATCCGTGCCCTGAAGGAAATCCACGCGCACGAGATTGCGCATATGTGGTTCGGCAATCTCGTCACGCCGCCCTGGTGGGACGATCTCTGGCTGAAAGAGGCTTTCGCAAGCTGGGCGGAAGTCGTCATCCTTGAGGCGCTGGAGCCTTACGGCAATCATGATGTCGCCGCCGTCGCGGACGGCCTGACCGCAATGGCGCTCGACAGCCAGGCCAGCGTGCGCGCCGTCGCCGAGCCGATCAGCCGGAACGAAGACATCCGCAACGCCTATGATGCGATCACTTATTCCAAGGGCCAGTCGATCATCCGCATGGTCGATCATTACTTCACGCCGGACAGGTTCCGCCCCGCCCTTGGCCGCTATATCAGTCAGTTTGCGGACGGTGAGGCAGACAGCGCCGACTTCTATGCGTCCATCGCCCGCGTCACCGGTGAGCCCGCCATTGGCGAAGTTTTCCGCAGCTTCGTCACGCAGCGCGGTATCCCTCTGATCGAGGCAGATGTCTCGTGCGGCAAAGGTGCGCCAAAGCTCACTCTCAGCCAGAGCCGCTACCGCCCTCTCGGCTCGACGATCGATCCGGGAACGCGCTGGACCATTCCTGTCTGCACTTCCTGGCAGGACGGCGCCAATTCCGGCGAGACCTGCACGCTGCTCAGCACGGAGCGCAAGGTCATCGACCTCAAAGGCGCGATGTGCCCCGGCGTGATCGTTCCGAATGCGGACGGTGCCGGTTACTACCGCTTCAATCTCACAGCCGACCGCTGGGCCGCGCTCGGCAGCGCCATTTCCGAAATGCCCTCCACAGAAGCACTTGTCAGCGTCGACAGCGCAAGTGCCGCCTTCGCCGCCGGTTCAATGTCCGGAGAGGCCTATCTCGGCGTTCTGATTCCTGCGCTTGCGCACAACGAAGCTGCTGTCCTCTCGTCCAGCCTGCGTGCCATCGAGACTCTGCTCACGCAGCTCGCGGATCATCCGGCTTCGGAAGAAATCAGCGCCCGTGCCGCGGCGGCGCTCGATGCCCGCTCGGCCCGCTTGTCCGGACCGGAAGCAGAGGCCCGCATCCTCGGCTTCCGGGCCGAAGCGCTCCGCGATCCTGCCGCGCGCGCCGACCTGCTCCGCCGCCTGCAGCCGCTGCTGGATGGAAGCGGTGGCCTCAGCACAGACCTCTACGCGCCAGCCCTGCGCGTCACCTTTGCGGATGGTGGCGCGGCGACCTTCGACCGGATTCTCGCAGCCAGCGCGCGCATCGACGATGCCGTCTTCACATCCGCGGTCGCCACCGCCATTGGCGCGGTGGCAGATCCGGCGCTCGCTGCGCGCGCCGAGACGCTGATGCGCGAAGGCGCATTCGGTCCCGCCGCCAGCCAGTCCATCGCGACCAGCCTGATGGCCAATCCGCTCCACCGGGAGACCGTGTGGCAGAATCTGAAAGCTGATTTCCCCGGCTTCCTCTCCGTCATCCCGTCGCAGACGCGCCGCGCCACGCCGCGCCTTGCGCGCGGCTTCTGCGACCCGGCACGCGCCAGCGAGATCGAAGCCTTCTTCGCCGCACAAGGCCGCGCCGTCGCGGGCCATGAACGCGCGCTTGCCGAAACGGTGGAGTACCTGACGCTCTGCTCCGTGCAGGCGGAGGCCGCCCGCGCCGCGTTCAGCCCCTAAGCGTTCTTGATCGTCAGACCGCCATCCACCGGAATGTGCACGCCGTTGAGGAAGCTCGCCGCCGGCAGCACCAGCGACAGCGTCATGTGCGCCACCTCTTCCGGAATGCCATACCGGCGCAGCGGCACACGCCGCTTGGCGTAGATTTCCTTGTGCTCGTCCGGAATGCCCGCCGTGATGCCGGTCTTGATCGGGCCGGGGCAGATGCAGTTCACTGTGATGCCCTCACGGCCCAGGTCCACCGCCAGCCCGCGCGTCAGGCCGATCACGCCATGCTTGGCGGCCACATACGGCGAGTTGCCCGGCGTCGCGCCGAGACCTTCCGTGGACGCAATATTGACGATCCGCCCCCAGCCATTCTTGCGCATGTAGGGCAGCGCCGCGCGGATGGCCCGCTGGTGCGAGGTCAGCATCACATTGAGGCTCGGCCCCCAGCTGTCCTCATAGCTCTCCTCGCCGACCTGGCCCGGAATGGCAAAGCCCGCATTGTTCACGAGAATGTCGAGCCCGCCGAAATGCGTGGCCGCCTCATCCACGACGCGCTTGATCGCGGCGGCGTCTCCCACATCCAGCGCCCAGCCCTTCACATGCTCGATGCCCGCCGCCTTGATCTCGGCGACGACGATATCGACGTTCTCCTGCTTCAGGTCCGTCACCGCCACATTCGCGCCTTCGCGCGCGAACAGGTGTGCCGTCGCCCGGCCCATGCCGCTGGCGGCGCCGGTGATCAGTGCGGTCTTGCCTTTGATGGAGCGCGACAGCTCCTGATAGGGCGGCTGGCTCATGCCTGTTTCCTCACTTTTTTCAGCGTTCCCGAGAAGTTGAGACAAGGCCTTCCGTCCGCTGTCACAATGCCGCGCACGAAGACCAGCGACCGGCCCGCCCGCAGCACCTCGCCGCGCGCCTCGACCCATTCGCCGACCTTCGGTCCGTCGAGGAATTCCGAAGTGAACGCGACCGTCAGGCCATAGCCGCCATCCATTTCCTTGTTCGCAATCGCAAACAGGGCGAAGTCGGCAAACGTCATCAGGCAACCGCCATGCATCACCTGAGCGCCATTCATATGCTTGCGCTCGGCCCGGAAGGCGGCGACCGGTCCCTGTTCATCGATGCGGAAGTAGAACGGGCCCGCCGTGTCGTGCTCGAACGGCTCATCCGGCCAGTTGATCCAGCCTGCCCACTCCCCGGATTCGATCGTCACTGGCGGCATTTCGTCTCCCCGTCATGCTGCGGCAACCATACCCCGACGGCCCCCTTCGACAAGCGTGCCGTTGGGGCATAGAGTGGGGCCTGAAAAGACCACATACCGGGAGACGAGACATGGCGTTTGATGCCGAAACCCGCGCCGCCCTGATCGAGCAGGTGCGCCGCTTCGTGACCGAAACCTGCGTGCCGGTCGAGGCCCAGGTCGGCGAGGAAGACGAGGTGCCCCAGCACGTCGTCAACGCGATGAAGGAACTCGGCCTGTTCGGCGTCGCGGTGCCGGAGGCCTATGGCGGGCTGCAGCTCGACATGGAAACCGAATGCCTCGTCGCCCTCGAACTCGGCCAGACTTCGCCCGCCTTCCGCTCCGTTGCTGGCACCAATATCGGCATCGGCAGCCAAGCCCTCGTCCTGTTCGGCACCGAAGCGCAGAAGCAGAAATGGCTCCCCGGCATCGCCTCGGGCGACCTGATCGCCAGCTTCGCCCTCACCGAACCCGAAGCCGGGTCGGACGCGGCCGGTCTCAAGACCCGCGCCGTGCGCGACGGCGACCATTATGTCCTCAACGGCACCAAGCGCTACATCACCAACGCCAACAAGGCGGACCTCTTCACCGTCATGGCACGGACGAACCAGGATGAGCCCGGCGCCAAGGGCGTCTCCGCCTTCATCGTCGAGCGGGGTACGCCCGGCCTCTCCGTCGGCAAGCCCGAGAAGAAGATGGGCCAGCAGGGCGCGCATATCTGCGACGTGATCTTCGAGAATGCCCGCGTACCTGCCGCCAACATGGTCGCGAAGGAAGGCGAAGGCTTCAAGGTCGCAATGAGCGTGCTCGACAAGGGCAGGCTGCATATCTCGGCGGTGGCTACCGGCATGTCGAAACGCCTGATACGCGAGATGGTCGCCTACGCGCTGGAGCGCAGGCAGTTCGGCAAGCCGATCTTCGAACACCAGCTGATCCAGGGCCTCATCGCCGACAGCCAGGCCGAAACCTACGCCGCCGAATGCATGATCCTCGACGCTGCCCGCCGCCGCGATGCCGGCGAGGATGTCACGCTGCTCGCCTCGTCCACCAAGCTCTTCGCAACCGAGGCCTGCGGCCGCGTGGCGGACCGCGCAGTGCAGGTCTTTGGCGGCGCCGGCTATGTCGCCGATTATGGCATCGAACGCTTCTACCGCGACGCCCGCATCTTCCGCCTCTATGAAGGCACAAGCCAGATCCAGCAGATCATCATCGCCCGCGAGCTTGCCCGCGCCGCCAAAGCAGGAACCCTCTGATGTTCGACTACGACCCCACCGATCCGCATGAAGTCGGCCTCAACGCAGACCGCCTCGCCGCGATCCCGCAATTCTTCAAGTCGAACTATATCGACACCGGCAAGCTGCCCTGCATGGGCCTGCTCATCTCGCGCGGCGGCGAGGTTGCGCATGAAAGCTATACCGGCGCCACCGAAATGGGCGGCAGCCAGCCCATCGGCCCGGAAACCATCTTCCGCATCTATTCGATGACCAAGCCGATCACGACGCTCGCCATCATGATGCTGTTCGAGGAATGCCGCCTGCGTCTCGACCATCCGGTCAGCCGCTACATTCCGGAATACAAGGACGCGATGGTGTGGGATGGCGGCACGGCCGCCGCGCCGAAACTGCGCAAACCGGACCGTGAAATGACGGTCCTCGATCTCGTCACCCACACGTCCGGTCTCACCTACGGCTTCCTGATGCAGGACGAGACCGACGAGATTTACCGTATCAACAAGGTCGGCCATCCGAAGCAGACCCTGCAGGACATGGCCCGCCAGATCGCCACGCTGCCGCTCGCTTTCTCTCCGGGTACGGAATGGCGCTACAGCCACTCCATCGACACGCTCGGCGCCATCGTCGAAATCGTCAGCGGCCAGCCGCTCGACGAATTCTTCCGTGAGCGCATCTTCGGCCCGCTCGGTATGAACGACACTGATTTCTGGGTGCCGGAAGACAAGATCCACCGCCTGATGGCCTGCTACCAGAAAGACGCGAAGACCGGCGAGACGACCCTCGCCGATCCCGCCGGCGCTGCCTCGAAACTCTATGCAAAGCGCCCGAACCTCCTCAACGCCGGCGGCGGCCTCGCTTCCACCATCCGCGACTATCACCGCTTCGCCCTGATGCTGCTGCGCGGAGGCACGCTCGACGGCGCGCGCATCATCAGTCCGAAAACCTGGGAGTTCATGCGCCAGAACCATCTGCCCGGCGGTCAGACGATGCGCGGTATGGGCCGCTCGGCCTTTACCGAAGTCATGGCCGAAGGCGTCGGCTTCGGCCTCGGCGGTTCGGTCATCACCGACATCGTGCGCACCACACAGCCCGGCAGCGAAGGCACCTTCAGCTGGGGCGGCCTCGCCTCCACCTTCTTCTGGATCGACCCCGAAGAAGAACTGATCGCCATCCAAGCCACCCAGCTGATGCCATCCTCCACCTACCCGATGCGCCTGCAATTGCAGCAACTCGTCTACGCGGCGATTGACTGGTGAGCGAACAGAAGCCCGTCTCCGTCCGCGATGCTATCCTCACGCTCACCGCAGCCAAGGGCGTGGGCAAGAGCATAGCGCCGGAAGACGCCGCCAAGGCCGTCAGCCCGGAACATTTCGTCCGGGTGCTGAAGGATGTCCGCGCCGAGGCTGTCCGCCTGCACAAGGCGGGCCTCATCACCATCTATCGCAAGGGCAAACCGGTGGAGGACCCCGACACGTTCAAGGGGGTGTATCGTCTTGGCCTGCCGCCTGTTTGACGGTGCACAGCGCAATCCCCACCCCTTGTCATCCCGGCGAAAGCCGGGACCCAGTCTTCGGATGCGTGAAATCGTTGTCGTCTTGGTCCCGGACAAATCCTGCGGATTTTCCGGGATGACGTCGTAGAGAGATTCCTGAGGATAGATGGCGAAACCGCCCGACCCCTTCCATGAATTCGTCGCCGAGATCTTCCACGGCCTCGGCCCGGTCACCATCAAGCGCATGTTCGGCGGTGCCGGTGTCTGGCAGGATGGCATCATGTTTGCGTTGCTGGCGGACGATACGATCTTCATCAAGGCGGATGAGGCCTTGCGCGCCGCGCTCACCGAAGAAGGCAGCTATCCCTTCGTCTGGCAACGCCCGTCCGACGGCGCCGAGATTGATCTCGGCTATGTCAGCCTTCCCTCCGCCGCGCTGGACGATCCGGACGAAGCCGTCAGGTGGGGCCGCAAAGCCCTGGCGGTCGCCCGCGCGAAAGCGGCGGCCAAACCCGTTCGGAAGAGGAAGAAACCCTAAGCGACTTCCGGCCTCGCGACCGGCTGGTCGAGCGTGAAGGCATAGTCCGACGAGCCATGCATCCGCAGGTGCTGCAATCGCTGCCAGCCATCCTCCAGCGTGAAGCGCTCGCCCTTCGCCGCCCACCACATCACGAAGCCGGGGCCGTCGGAGCGGTCGATTTCCTTCGCCAGCCGTCGCATGCCGGGCGGATGCGTCCTGCCGGAATGGCTGAACGCCTTCAGATCTTCCAGCGAGCGCCAGACGGCGAGCGTGGAAATGTCCGGCGCGCGCCATTCATCCGGGTACGGAAAAGCATTGGTGAAGCCCCGCCAGCTGCCATCCGGACAGCGCAGGCCATGGTCGTGGTGCAACAGGCCCTCAAACGCATCGCCATCGCGGAATATCCGCGGCAACAGGGCGATGAACACCTGTACGAATTCATTACTCAGCTCAAACTTGCCCAGAGGCCGGGCACAGTTGAAGTGTACTAGCCTGATGTCCATTACGTCCCGGCCTTGTTTTCTCCATCGGCCGGAACATTAATAGGAATTGGGTTTCGTAATCTTTAAGGGAAACGCGATTTATTCGCATCCACCGGAGATTACTTCCCCTTGAACTCCGCCGGGCGCTTCTGGAGGAAGGCGGTGACCCCCTCGCGGAAGTCTTCCGTGCGGCCTGCCGTACGCTGGGCGACGCGTTCATTATGCAGGGCGGCGCCGAAATCGTCATCGCAGGCATCCCAGATGCACTGGCGTGCCAGCGACAGGGCCACCGTCGGCCCGGTGGCCAGCTTCACGGCAAAGTCCTTGGCCACCGCCATCAGCTCGGCGTCCTCGACCACACGGTTAACCAGGCCCCATTGCAGCGCCGTTTCCGCCGGCAGTTTTTCACCCAGAAGTGCCATTTCCATCGCCCGCACACGGCCGATCGTCTTGGCCAGCAGGTAGCTTGAGCCACCATCCGGCACGAGGCCGATGCGGCGGAAGGCTTGCAGGAAGTAGGCGCTCTTGGCCGCGATCACCAGGTCGCCCATCAGGCCGATGGCGCAGCCGACGCCGGCTGCCGCGCCGTTCACCGCCGTGATCACCGGATGCGGATGCTCCCGGATCGCCGTCACCAGCGGATTGTAGAAAGCATCCAGCGCCTTGCCGGCATCCGGCACCGAGTCCGGATGCGCAATCTGCGGCCCGCCGCCCATGCCGCCGAGGTTCGCGCCCGAGCAGAAGCCCCGGCCCTTGCCGGTCAGGATCGTGCAGCGCGCTTCCTTCGCGGCAACTTCAAACGCATGCAGCAGCTCGATGGCCGTATCTACGCCGCAGGCATTCAGCGTCTTGTCATCGTCGAACGCGATGACCGCGATGCTGCCGTCTAGCTCGTAGGAAATCTTCTCATACTTGGCCATCGGTCTGTCTCCCTGATCTCGGTGCCGGCATGGCTAGCGCGAATGGCACAGGCCGTGAACACGTCACGCTGGGGCAAGGATTTGCGCGCCCCCTTGGGCGAATGCTGAACACGCGCTACAGTATTCACGACAGAACACGCCCAACGGCATTCATCGGGAGAATTCGCAATGGCCCTCGACGGCACCACAGACTCCGGCATGCGCTCGCTGCTCGACCGGCAAAAGGCCGCGCACCTGCGCGACGGCATTCCCTCCGCCGCCAAACGAATCGAATGGCTCGACAAATCCATCGACCTGCTCGTCACGCACGGCGCCGCGCTGAACGATGCGATGTGCGCCGATTTCGGGCACCGCTCGAAAGACCAGTCGAACCTCACCGACATTGCCGGCTCCATCGGCGCCCTGAAATTCGCCAAGGCCAATCTCGCCAAATGGATGCGTCCCGAGAAGCGCAAGGTGGAGTTCCCCCTCGGCCTCCTCGGTTCGAAGGCAGAGCTGCAATTCCAGCCGAAAGGCGTCATCGGCGTCATCAGCCCGTGGAACTTCCCGGTAAACCTAACCTTCACCCCGCTCGCCGGCGTCTTCGCCGCGGGCAACCGCTGCATGATCAAGCCGTCCGAATTCACCGAGGCGACTTCCGAGCTGATGAAATCGCTGATCGCGAAATACTACAGCCCGGAAGAATGCGTCGTCGTCACCGGCGGCCCCGAGGTCGGCGGCGAGTTCACGCGCCTGCCGTTCGATCACATCCTCTTCACCGGCGCGACTTCCATCGCCCATCACGTCATGCGCGCCGCCGCCGACAATCTCGTGCCGCTGACGCTTGAGCTTGGCGGCAAGTCGCCCGTCATCCTCGGCCGCTCGGCCGACATGCAGAAAGCCGCGAGCCGCATCATGGCCGGCAAGACGCTCAACGCCGGCCAGATCTGCCTTGCGCCGGACTATGCCTTCGTGCCGAAGGAAAAGACGCAGGACTTCATCGGCGCCGCCACGCGCGCGGTCGAAACGATGTACGCCTCCGGCCTCAAGGACAATGACGACTACACCTCCGTCATCAACCAGCGCCATTACGACCGCATCATGGGCTATGTCGAAGATGCGAGGGCCAAGGGCGCGCAGGTGGTCGAGATCAATCCGAAGTCGGAGAATTTTGCCCAGCAGCCGCACCACAAAATCCCGCCGACCCTGATCGTCGATCCGACCGACGACATGAAAGTCATGCAGGACGAAATCTTCGGCCCCATCCTGCCCATCAAATCCTATGGCGATGCGAAGGATGCCGTGGCCTATATCAACGCCCACCCGCGCCCGCTCGGCCTCTACTATTTCGGCGAAGACCAGGCCGAGCGCGAGCTTGTGCTCAACAATACCACATCCGGCGGCGTCACCGTCAATGACGTGATCTTCCATGTCGCGCAGGAAGACCTTCCCTTCGGCGGCGTCGGCCCGTCCGGCATGGGCGCCTATCACGGCCGCGAAGGCTTCTACGAGTTCAGCCACAAGAAAGCCGTCTACACCCAGACCGGCAGCGAACTCCTCGCCATGATGCGTCCACCGTACACGGACAAATACCGCGCCCAGGTAAAAGGCCGCATCAAGAAGTAAGAAAAGAGAAAGCCCCCTTCCCTCAGCGAGAAGGGGGCTTTTTTCAGCTCAAAGATTCTTCGACGGCGCTCAGCGCTTCTTCAGGAAGCTCGGCACGTCCGAGCCGAAGCCTTTGACCCGTTCCGGGGCGGGCTCCAGGATCAGGTCGTCATCCTTGCGCTTGAAGTCGCGGTGCGGGCGGTCGCGCTTCTCGCTACGCTCGGCTGTGCGATCGGTGCGTTCGATACGCTCGCTGCGCGGCTGGTCGCTGCGCTCGCGGCGCTTGTCACCGCGCGGGACGCGCTCACGCTTCGGTGCGGCTTCGCGGGCAGGTGCCTCTGCAGTGATGTCTGCAATTTCGGCCACGGCAACGGCCTCGGCTGTTTCGGCAACACCCTCCGCAGCCGGACGATCTTCGCGCTCCCGGCGGCGCGGGCCACGATCTCCACGATCCCCGCGTTCGCTGCGCTCACCGCGCTCACTGCGTCCACGCGGTCCGCGGTCCCGGTCACGTCCGCCGCGGCGGCCATCCCGGTCACGGTCACGTTTCTCTTCCGGCGGCAGGTCTTTCAACTCGTCAAGCAGGCCATCCGGCATGAATTCGGCGACATCCTTCTTGATCATCTTGAGCACGAAGCCCCAGGATTTCTCATCCGCCGGCGAGACCAGCGTATAGCTCTCGCCCGTGCGCCCGGCGCGGCCCGTGCGGCCGATGCGGTGCACATAATCTTCATCCTTTGGCGGGGGGCCGAAATTGAACACATGGCCGACATCCGGGATGTCCAGCCCGCGCGCCGCCACATCGGAAGCCACCAGCAGTTTCAGCGAGCCATCGCGGAAACGCTGCAACGTCTCTGTACGGACAGATTGCGGCAGGTCGCCATGGATCGGCGCCGCATCATGGCCATGCTTGGTCAGCGAAGCTGCCACCACATCCACCTCAACCTTGCGGTTGCAGAACACGATGCCGTTCTTCACATTGCATGCCTCGATCACGCGGCGCAGCGCCGTGCGGCGCGCCTTGCCGTCATTTGTCGGCAGCTTCACCACATATTGCGTGATTGTCTCGGCGGTCTGCGCTGGGCGCGCCACTTCGATTTTCTTCGGGTCTTTCTGGAAGGTCTTGGCAAGGCGCTGGATGTCTGCCGGGAAGGTTGCCGAGAAAAGCAGCGTCTGGCGGCTCGGTGGCAGCTTGGAGCAGATTTTCTCGATGTCCGGAATGAAGCCCATGTCGAGCATACGGTCCGCCTCGTCGATGATCAGCGTCTCGACGCCCATCAGCAGGAGCTTGCCGCGATCGAATTGGTCCATCAGCCGGCCGGGTGTCGCGATCAGAACATCCACGCCGCGCTGCAGCAGGGTTTCCTGGTCCTTGAAGCTCACGCCGCCAATCAGCAGCGCCATCGTCAGCTTCAGGTACTTGCCGTATTTCTCGAAATTCTCGGCCACCTGCGCCGCCAGCTCGCGGGTCGGGCAAAGGATCAGGCAGCGCGGCATCCGGGCGCGGGCGCGGCCGGTGGAGAGGCGCTGGATCATCGGCAGCACGAAGGCCGCCGTCTTGCCGGTGCCGGTCTGGGCAATGCCGGTAACGTCGCCGCCCATCAGGATGTGCGGAATGGCGTCGCGCTGGATCGGGGTGGGGACAGTGTAGCCGGACTCGGTCACGGCCTTGAGGATATTTTCGGCAAGGCCGAAATCCGCGAATGTCGTATCAGTCAAAGGTATTTTCTCCGGGATGTCTGGTTGATTTGCCTGGCCGCCCGGATTGGCGGCTCTCATCCTGCACCTTCAGATCCCCATGACCTGACAAGCTGCAGCCGGGCGAATCCCATGCCCGGAACATTTGATGCGCTGCACATAATGCAAATTTCCGCGCACGGAAAGGCGCTTTGTGGAAATCTTTTGCCGCCAACGGTTAAGGCTGCAGCGTCCGGTAATTCAGGATATCCTGGTGCAGCTCGTCCAGAACGCGCTTCGACCGGCCCCAGTCGCCGCTCTGACCGGGGAACACGACCGCGCTCGACACCAGCGTGCCTTCCGGCCGGCGCTCCAGTGTCAGGGTCAGCTTGCCCTTGGAGGTCGTCAGGCTGGAGGGCACATCGGCCTCCACCACGCAGCCATCGGCCGCCTCATGGATCGCCACGACCGTCTGGCTCCGGCTTGCCAGCGAGCAGAGGATCGCCGCGAGCGTTCGTCCAAAGCTCGTCGCATAGCCGTTACGCGTTTCCTTGCCGACTTTAACGCCCATCTTGGCATAGAAGCCCGGCGCATACTCGGCGATCAGCTTGGTCGCTGCGGTTTCCGCGCCCGCCAGCCCCAGAACCGGCGCCGCCAGCTTCAGGAATTCGTCCGCCGACATGCCCGCCTTGCTGGCTTTCGACGCGTCCGAGATCAGCCCTTTGACGTCCGGATGGCTCAGCACGACGCGGTAATTCGTCGTCTCCCGCCAATCCTCCAGCGGCACGGACGGTGCAGGCGGCGCCGCAGCGGCAACCGGCGAAGTGAACACCACCGGCGCCGCGCTCACCGCCGCTCCGTCCAGCCGCGCGCCGCAACTGGCGCAGAATTTGTGGTCAGGCGCAGCCTTCGCGCCGCATTGCGTGCAGTACATGCCGAGGTGTCCCCTCTCCTCTCCGGAGAGGGGACCTTAGCGGATTCACGCGCCTGCGTCAGCGAGGTTCTGGTTGGCAAAGTCCCAGTTCACGAGACTGCTCAGGAAGGTGTCGATATAATCCGGGCGGCGGTTGCGGAAGTCGATATAATAGGCATGCTCCCACACATCGATCGTCAGCAGCGGCGTCGTGCCGGCTTCGGTCAGCGGCGTTTCGGCGTTCGGCGTCTTCGAGATCACCAGCTTGCCATCCTTGTAAGACAGCCAGGCCCAGCCGGAGCCGAACTGCGTTGCGGCGGCCTGTTTGAACTCCTTTACGAAATTGTCATAGCCGCCCAGGTCGCGGTCGATCAGCTCGGCCACCTTGCCATACGGCTTGCCGCCGCCGCCCGGCTTCATCGAGTGCCAGTAGAACGTGTGGTTCCAGATCTGGGCCGAATTATTGAACACGCCGGCTTTCGCCTTGTCGCCGGCGGAGTCCTTGATCACCGCTTCCAGCGAGGCATTCTCGTGCGGCGTGCCGGCGAGCAGGCCATTGAGGTTTGTCACATAGGCCTGGTGGTGCTTGCCGTAATGGAAGTCCAGCGTCTCCGGCGAGATATGCGGCAGCAGCGCGTCCTTGGCATAGGGCAGGTCGGGCAGGGTGAAGGCCATGAGGGAAGTTCCTTTCTCGCGGATTTTGGTGTCTTTCGCTTCGCAGCGGTTTCGCACATATGGGGTCCATGTCAAACGAGACCAGACCCCTGACCCGCACGCCCTGGGCCGAAATCGACAAGCGCGTGCGCCGTGTGGACGAAGACCGCTGGATCTCCAGCCGCTTCGCCCCGCCGCCCCAGCGCCGCGCCCTCACCGCCCTCTACGCGCTGACTTACGAGCTGGTGCGCGTCCAGGAAGTCGTCTCGGAAGAAACCCTCGGCCTCATCCGGTTCCAGTGGTGGCGCGAGGCCATCACCGAACTGGAAGAGGGCCGCCCGGCCCGCGGCCATGATGTCTGCATGGCCCTGGGAGAGGAAGTCGCCGCCGGCCGCCTGAAAACCGGCGCCTTGCAGAAACTCGTCGATGGCTACCAGACCGCCTTCACTGAACAGGACCGGTCAAAAGAACCCGAAGCCTGGATCGCGCTCACCGCCGCCAACATCCTCATCCCGGTCCATAACTGGGCCGAAGAAATCCGCGGCGTCTCCGCCGCCTACGCCGCCTCCCGCCGCAAGGCGACCCAAGCCTTCGGCCCGCACGTCACCCCGGCCCCCAAACCGCTCCGCCCTGCCATCGCCCATTTCCGCCTGCGCAAACTCTACTGCGAAGGCCGCACCCCCAACCCGCTGACCAAGCGCTTCTCCATAATGAAAGCCATGAACACCGGCGAAGTATAGTTCGGGCAAACCTGTAAAAAGCTGGAATCGCTGCGCCCACTAAGTACACCCCCGCGTGACATTTCCCCGCTCCGGCGCGATAAGGCGCGCCATGACACAGGTTTTTGACCTCATCCTGCGCGGCGGCACCCTCGTCACTCCCGGCGGCGAGTACCACACCGACATCGGCATCATCGGCGAGCGCATCGCCCGCATCGGCGATCTCTCCCAGGCCGCCGCCGGCGAAATCTACGGCGCGGCGGGCCTGCACATCCTGCCCGGTGTCATCGACACCCAGGTTCATTTCCGCGAGCCCGGCCTCGAATACAAGGCCGACCTCGAGACCGAGGCCCGCTCCGCTGCCCTCGGCGGCGTCGTCGCCGTGTTCGAGATGCCGAACACCAACCCGTCCACGATCACACCCGACGCGATGCTCGACAAGCTCGCCCGCGCGAGAGGCCGGATGGACATCGACCACGCCTTCTATGCCGGCGCGACGCATGACAACGTTTCGCTGCTGCCGGAAATGGAGCGCATGCTCGGCTGTTGCGGCGTCAAGGTCTTCATGGGCGCCTCCACCGGCGATCTTCTCATCAAGGACGATGCCGGCGTCGAAGCCGTCCTGCGCGCCATAAAGCGCCGCGCTGCCTTCCACTCGGAAGACGAATACCGCCTCGAGGAACGCCGCAGCCTCGCTGTCACTGGCGACTGGAACAGCCATATCATTGTGCGAGATGTCGAAGCCGCCGTCTCCTCCACGCGCCGCCTGCTCAGCCTCGCGCGCAAGACCGGCAAGCGCATCCATGTGCTGCACATTTCCACCGCCGAGGAGATGGATATTCTGGTGAATGCCAAGGACGTTGCCAGCGTCGAAGTGCTGCCGAACCACCTGACGCTCGCCGCGCCCGATTGCTATGTCCGCCTCAAGGGCTTTGCCCAGCAGAACCCGCCGGTGCGCGAGGCGCGTCACCGCGAAGCCCTCTGGCGCGCGCTGAATGCCGGCATCGTCGATGTTCTGGCCACGGATCATGCCCCGCACACGATCGAGGAGAAGCAGCGGCCCTATCCCGCCTCGCCCTCCGGCATGCCCGGCGTGCAGACGCTGGTGCCGGTGATGCTGACCCATGTGAATGACGGAAAGCTCAGCCTGCAGAGGTTTGTCGAGCTGACCTCCGCCGGCCCGCAGCGTGTGTTCGGCCTCGCCGACAAGGGCCGCATCGCCGAGGGCTATCATGCCGACTTCACGGTCGTGGACCTGAAGCACAAACAGACGATCACAAATGCCTGGTCGAAATCCAAATGCGGCTGGACCCAGTTTGACGGCTTCGAAGCCACAGGCTGGCCCGTCGCCACCATCGTGCGCGGCCATTTCGTCATGCGCGAGGGCGAGATCGTGAAGAAGGGCTCCGGCCACCCCGTCCGCTTCAACGAAACGCTGGAGCCGGTGGGTTGAGCGAAGCTGCGAGCGAAGACAAGAAATCTTCCGGCCTGCGCCGTTCGCTGATTTGGCTCTATGAAGGCGTCGGCAAATGGCCGCTCCGGTTTCGCTGGGCCATGCTCGCCTTCGATGTGGTCACGATCAGCTATTTTCTTGTTTCGCCCTTCATCCCGCGCGAGGGCTATCATTACTGGCTCGACTATGTGATCGGCGCCGTCATTGCGCTCGATCTCGCCGCGCGCTTCTACATCGCCCCGAAGAAGAAACGCTTCTTCACGCGGTTCATGAATATCGCAGACCTGATCGTCGTCATCTCGATGCTTGCCCCGCTGGTCTCTCAGAATTACGGCTTCCTGCGTATCATCCGTGCCCTGAGGGTCGCGCGCGCCTTCAGCATTCTGGACGAGACCAATCCCCTCTCGAAATACCTGCGCTTCCACCGGGTTCTGATCGAGCGCGCGGTCAATCTCGTCGTCTTCCTCTTCATAATGTCCGCCCTCGTCTATGCCGACCAGGTGAACAAGAGCCCGGACATGAAGAACTATCTCGACGCCTTCTATTTCACCGTTACCAGCCTGACGACCACCGGCTATGGCGATATCGAGCTCGTCGGCTGGACCGGGCGCGTGCTGCCCATCGTCATCATGCTGCTCGGCGTCACGCTCTTCCTCCGCCTCTTGAAGGCGCTCGTCACGCCGACCGAGAAGGCAGAGGTCGAATGCACGAAGTGCGGCCTGATGCGGCATGACCGCGACGCGGTCCACTGCAAGCATTGCGGCACGGTCGTCTACATCGAGAACGAAGGCTTCGATCCCTGAGCGCCGGGCGTTACGGCTCCACGCGGTAGCCGTGCACGATCATTTCGATCGCTTCGTCTTTCGCCGGTGCCCGCCACTCCCCGCACCATTCCGGCCAGCGGCACCGCCACAGCTCCGTCACCGGGAACATCGCCACATGGCCGGGCGGAAAGCGCAGCTCCCTCGGCGCGCCGTCCAGCTTCGCCCATTCGGCCACCTGCGCGGGCGTCACCACCAGTTCATCGCTCCAGCCATCGGTCAGGCTCGTTGCCCGCATCGTCACTTCCATCGGCCTGCGGATGATCTCGAAACGCATCCGGTGGCCGGAGATATCCTTCTCCACCTTGCGCATGTTGAAGCCGCCATTGCCATTGTGCAGGTTATACTCGATGCGCCCCTGCATCAGTTCGAAGTCGAACTCGTGCCCGCCTTCGGACGAGCCTTCGGAGTAAAGCCAGAGCGGGGCGTAGACGACGCCCGGATGCATGCCGTTGATCGTCGCCTCGACCGTGTAATGGCCTTCCGTGCGCAGGCGCGACAGCTCGCGTTCCCATTTGATCGCGCCGCCGGAATTCGCATCCAGCTGGTGCAGCAGAGAGCCGTCAGGCTGGGGCACGATCCGGTCGAACCTGAACGCAAATCCATCCGGCATCTTGTAAGGCTGCGGCCCCTCGATCGGATGGTAGATCTGGCTGTAATTGTGCCGCTCCACCGGCTCGGACGCAAAGCGCACCAGCGCGCTCGCATCCGGGTGCGGCGGGACAAGTTCCATCAGCGCGCCAAGGTCCTGCCACAGCTGCGCGGCTGTCTCGCGGCGGGTCTTGAGCAAGCCCTCCAGCGCGGGCACTTCCGCCGCTCGCAGGGCCGCATCCGGCGACTGGCGCAGCTCGATCAGGCGCGCCTCGTCTTCGCGGATGTCGGCCATCACGGTTGCCAGCCGGTTCAGCGTCCGGCTGATCGCCGGGTCGGGCGCGGGCTCCGGCGGCGCAGGGCGCGGGAAAAAGTAACCGGCGGCAAAGGCCAGCAGGGCCAGCGCCAGCGCGAACGGAACCCAGAAGGCCAGCGCGCCGCCGCGGCCTTTCGGCTGTGTCTGTCGGGTGTCCGTCATCGCGCCTGCCTCAATACCGGTGCCGTGGTCTCAGCGCACTTAACAGCCGCAGGCGGCCACGCGCCAGCCGGTTCGCGTGAGATGGGAACCCCGCCGCGCCACCCGTGACAATTCCGCCGGGCCGGTCCAAGAAAAGGAAAACACCTGCCTGCCTGGGGAGTAGACCGCCTGACATGAGCACCACCGCCCA
Organism: Hyphomonas sp.; assembly: GCF_046313975.1. Classification (GTDB taxonomy): domain Bacteria; phylum Pseudomonadota; class Alphaproteobacteria; order Caulobacterales; family Hyphomonadaceae; genus Hyphomonas. The sequence continues at coordinate 41,982 of NZ_JBKBXB010000009.1, forward strand.
TATCCCGTTCCGGGAAGTGCCCTACCTGCCGCTGAAGCTGAAGATGGATCGTCGCCCGGACGGCACGATCTATCTCGACAGCGGCCAGCCGCTGAAGGCCTGGCCGCCGCACACGCTGGCGCCGCTGGTGAAGTGGGCGGTTGAGCGCCCGGACCAGATCTGGCTCGCCGAGCGCTGGCCGGAAGACCCTTCCCAGCCCGGCTGGCGGGAAATGACGTATGCGGACGGTCTCGCCCATGTGAAGCGTCTCGCCGCGGCCTTCCTCAGCGAAGGCGCCGGGCAGGACGCGCCCGTGATGATCCTGTCGAAGAATTCCATCGACAATGCGCTGGTGATGTATGCCGCGATGTGGGCCGGCAGCCCGGCTGTGCCCGTGACACCGGCCTATGCCCTGCTCAGCCAGGACCTTGTCCGCCTCAACTATATCGACAGGCTTACGACGCCTAAATTCATCTATGTCGAAGACGGCGCTGAGTACCAACGCGCTCTCTCCGCCATGAATCTCGAAGGCCGCCTCGTGATCTATTCGCGCAACGCGCCGAACGTGCCGCGCGCCGTCAGCCTCGAGGATTTCGCCGGGCAGGCCGGTCCCGCCGTCGACGCCGCCTATGCTGCGCTGACGCCGCAGGCCGTGGCGAAATACATGCTCACCTCCGGCTCCACTGGCGAGCCGAAAGCGGTGATCAACACGCATGGCATGATCGCCGCGAACTCCAAGATGATCCGCTCTGTCTGGAACGAGGACCGCCTGAACGAGATCACCGGCGGCCCGCAGGTGATGGTCAACTTCCTGCCCTGGAGCCACACCTACGGCGCCAACGCCATCCTTCACAACATGCTGGACTGGGGCGGCACGATGTATATCGACCAGGGCGCGCCCACCCCGCAGCGCCTTCCGGAAATGCTCCGTAACCTGAAGGAAATCCCGACCACGCAGCACACCACCGTGCCGCAGGCCTGGGCCGCGCTTGCCACCGCGCTCGAACAGGACGCTGATCTGGCGGAGGTTTTCTTCTCGCGCCTTACCTCCATGGCCTATGGCGGCGCCGCGATGGGGCAGGACATCTACGAGCGTATCCAGGTCGTCGCCGTGCGTGTCACCGGCCAGCGCATCTCGCTCTCTGCCGGGTACGGCGCCACCGAAACCGCGCCCACCGCGTCCAACGTCCATTGGCCGAATGACCGGATGGGCCTGATCGGCCTGCCGCTTCCCGGCAACACGTTCAAGCTTGTGCCCGCCGGCACAAAGCTCGAGCTGCGCGTGAAAGGCGTCAACGTCACGCCCGGCTATTTCCGCAATCCGGAAAAGACCTCCGAAGCCTTCGATGAAGAAGGCTTCTACCGCCTCGGCGATGCGGTGAAGTTCGTCGATTCCGCCAATCCCGAGAAAGGCCTCGCCTTCGATGGGCGCACGGTGGAAGAGTTCAAGCTCGCCAGCGGCACCTGGGTCTCGGCCGGCGCTGTCCGCATGGCCGCCGTCACGGCCTCCGGCGGCATCCTGTCGGACGCCATCGTCTGCGGTCTCAACCGCGACGAAATCGGCCTGCTCGGCTTCCTCAACGAAGCCTTCTGCCAGCGCCTCGCCGGAGCAGCCCTTCCGCTGGAAGAGCTGCTCCGCCATCCCGAAGTCGAAGCCGCCCTGCGCAAGGGCATCGCCTCCCACAACGCGGCCAATCCCAACGCCGCCGCGCGCATCGCCCGCATCCTGCTGCAACCCGTGCAGCCGCGCGCCGATCTCGGCGAGATCACGGAAAAGGGCTATATCAACCAGTCTCGCACCCAGGAGTTGCGGGCCGATCAGATTGATATCCTCTATTCCGGCGCCGGGCTGCCTGGTAAAATCCTGATCTGATGCAAGTTTCTGCAATCATACCGGGAGTCTGCAGGCGCAAGGGCTTAAAAGGGCTCGATTTTTGGCAGGGCGACTGTATATACGTCCGCAAGCTGTAGCAGTTGCTGCAGCCCAGCCATTCCCCTTTGGCTTGTGGCGGGTCGCAGGATTCACCCGGGAGAACCCCTTGCTCCTAGTGAACTCTGCGGCCCGTTTTGCATTTTTTGCGCTCACGGCGGATTTCGCCTAGGGAACTTCCGGCACGAAGATCGGGAGGCAGCAATGGCAGATTCGGTGGCAACGCTTACGGGCGCAGAGGCGCTGGTCTCGACCCTCGCAGACCATGGCGTCTCGGCCTGCTTCGCCAATCCCGGCACATCCGAAATGCATCTCGTCACGGCGCTTGACCATGAGCCGCGCATCCGCTCCGTGCTTTGCCTGTTCGAAGGCGTGGCGACCGGCGCAGCCGATGGCCATGCGCGCGTCACCGGCCAGCCGGCGATGACGCTCTTGCATCTCGGCGCGGGCTATCTCAATGGCGGCGCAAACATCCACAATGCCAAGCGCGCCTTGACCCCGATGATCAACGTCATCGGCGACCATGCCGTGCCCCACCTTCGCTATGACGCGCCGCTCACTTCCAACATCCGCGGCCTTGCCGGGCCGAACTCGGTCTGGATCAAATCAGCCGACCGCGTTGCCGATGCCGGTGAACTGGCCGCCGAGGCTTGGGAGGCGAGCTTCGGCCCGGTGTCCGGCCCCGTCTCGCTGCTGCTGCCCGCAGACACGGCCTGGACCGAAGGCGGCAAGCCCGGCAAGGCCCGCAAGCGTCCCGCGCTCCGGGCGCCGGATCCGGATCGTATCGCGGCGGCTGCAAAGGCTGTGCGCCATGCCATGAAGCCCGTCATCCTGATCAACGGCACGGCGCTGACGCCTTCCGGCCTCGCGCAGGCGGCGCGCCTGAAAGCCTCCGGAATCCGTGTGCTGACGGATACGTTCTTCCCCCGCATGGCGCGCGGCGCGGGCCTCTTCGCGCCGGAGCGGATGCAATACTTCGCCGAAGGCGCGATGGCAGACCTTGAAGGCACGGACCTGATGCTGGTGGCCGGTACGCAGGTGCCGGTCGCCTTCTTCTCCTATCCCGGCCGCCCCAGCGTGCTGGTGCCGGAAGGTTGCACCCCGATGATTATCGGCGGCCCTGAAAGCGATAGCGCCGCCATCCTCGCCGCCCTCGCAGATACGCTCGGCGCGAAAACCTCCGCAGACGGAGCACCGCTCGACATCCCCGGTACGCCCTCCGGCGCGCTCAATGCCGCTACCATCGGCGCCTCCATCGCGCGCCACCTGCCGGAAGGCAGCTTCGTCTCCGATGATGGCGTCTCCAACGGCCTGCCTGCTTTCATGATGACGGGCCGTGCCCGCCCGCATGACTGGATGATGCTGACCGGCGGCGCCATCGGCCAGGGCATGCCGCTCGCCCTTGGCGCTGCGCTCGCCGCGCCGCACGCCAAGACGCTCTGCCTCACCGGCGACGGCGCGGGCATGTACACCAACCAGGCGCTCTGGAGCATGGCGCGCGAACAGGCGAACGTCGTCACGGTCGTCTTCGTCAACCATTCCTACCGTATCCTGAACATCGAACTTGCCCGCACCGGCGCCGGCAATCCGGGCCGCGTCGCCGAAGACCTCCTCGGCCTAGGGCGCCCGGAGATCGACTGGGTGAAGCTGTCGGAAGCGCAAGGCGTGCCTGCCGTGAATGCCACCACGGCGGAAGAATTCGACACCGCCCTCGAACGCGCCTTCCGCGAACCCGGCCCCCACCTCATCGCCGCCCACGTCCCCGCGCGGTAGGCAAGGCTCCGATTCTTTCCCTTGCGTACGTCCCGGCGCCTGCGCATATAGCCCTCGGAGGCAGGCGGCGGACGGGCCGCTCGCCAACCGGGTCAGGCGGGGAACCGAGCAGCCCTAACGAGTTTCCGCCCGGGTCGCTCGCCTGTCTCCACCCTTTCCCTCACTTCGCCAGTGATGATGCCCGGCCCTCGGTGACGGTCGCTGTTTCCCGCAGCAGCGGGTGCTCCGACAGATCGGAGATGGAGACATAGGTATGCCCCAGGCGCACGCTCTTCTCCGGGATCGCATCCTCTCCCAGCCCCGCCGACATCGCCCGCCAGACGAGTTCCGAACAATAGAGGCTGTTCTCCGAGCGAACCGAGAAGCCATGATCGAAGGGCAGGCCGACCGACGATTCGGCAAAGGCAAGATAAGTCGCGCGGGCCTCTCCGGTGAGATCAATTTCATAGATTCCGAGCGTCTCGACATCCGCCAGGAAGTCCGCCAGCGCCACCTTGCGCACGGCCCCTGCTTCGCCCGGCTTGCCGGTGTCGGCATGGATCACGCTCCGGCCCCCGTCCGCCACGATGCCGACATGCCCCCAGCGTTTGTCGCCCAGCGACCAGCCCGCCGCGACCCGTGTGCCGGCGCCGGTCTCCGCGCCCTTGAACAACAGGTCGCCGGCCTCGAGACCAGGCAGCGCTTTAGGTGAAAGCTGGGCCTGAGCCCCGCCTGCCGCCCATACCAGCCCGGCCGCAAGGATTACTTTTCGTAGCACGCCGAGGTCACCGCAAAGCCGGTATCGCTGACATTCTCGTCGATGTCCGCGAACGCGTCCTCGATTGTCGGGGCCGAGGCGAGGGCGCCGATGATGATGAAAGCATCCGATTCGGGCATCTTCGGGCCGGAATAGCTGGCGCTGGCCTCATCCCAGCTCGCATAATCGATCGACCGGGCCATGCAGTCGCAGTCGGAATCGTAGAAATAGCTCTGATGGCCGTTGGCGATGGCCACCTCGGTTCGTGCCATCAGGCCGGGGCAGGCGTCCAGCGCGCGCTGGGCCAGTGCAGAAACCGGCGCCGGTGTGTAAGAATCGGCCGGCGCCGGGCCGCCCTGTCCGAGCGCCGGAAGGGAAAGCGCGATGATCGCTGCGCCAGCAAGGAATTTTCTCATGAAAGGGGCCTTTCGTGCGTCCACAGGCGCGACGCTACACCCGCCCGGAATCGCCTGCAATCAGGGCCATCCGGGAGCGGCGTTAACCTTTCATTCAGGAGTTTTCCACGGCCTTCTTGAAGGATTTGCGAAAACGCCCGTTGACCCCAAATTAACCTTCGGACACTATATCTTGTGTCAGGGAAGAGGCGCGAAACCACATCTGGTCACGGATGAGGCCCGGCGCCCCGATAATCCCAGTAAATGCAGGTCTTTTCAGGAGGGTCGCCATGTCGGCAACCAACGCTAATTCCGTCTCTAAAGAAGCCGCCCGCAAGGGCAAGCCGAAGGCGGGTGGCGAACCGAAGATCACGCTGGTGCAGGGCAATCCGGTCGTGACCGATCCGTCGCGCGATGCGCTGCTGACCGATTTCGGCAAGAAGACCCTCGACGACCGTTATCTGCTGCCGGGTGAGACCTATCAGGACATGTTCGCGCGTGTCGCCACCGCCTTCGCGGACGATGCGGCCCATGCCCAGCGCATCTATGATTACATCTCGAAACTCTGGTTCATGCCGGCGACGCCCGTTCTCTCGAATGGCGGCGCGGACCGGGGCCTGCCGATTTCCTGCTTCCTCAACCAGGTCGGCGATTCGCTGGACGATATTGTCGAGACCTGGACCGAGAACGTCTGGCTCGCGTCGAATGGCGGCGGCATCGGCACTTATTGGGGCAATGTCCGCTCGATCGGCGAGAAGGTCGGCCAGAACGGCCAGACCTCGGGCATCATCCCCTTCATCCGCGTGATGGATTCGCTGACGCTGGCGATCAGCCAGGGCTCGCTGCGCCGCGGCTCCGCCGCCTGCTATCTCGACATCCACCATCCGGAAATCGAGGAATTCCTCGAAATCCGCAAAGCCTCCGGCGACTTCAACCGCAAGTCCCTGAACCTGCATCACGGCATCAACATCACCGACGCCTTCATGGAAGCGGTGCGCAATGATGAAGAGTTCGGCCTGATCTCGCCGAAATCCGGCGAAACGCTGAAATACGTCAACGCCCGCAAGCTGTGGCAGAAGATCCTCGAGCTGCGCATGCAGACCGGCGAGCCCTACCTCCTGTTCACCGACACCGTGAACAACGCCATGCCGGCGCACCAGAAGCGCCTCGGCCTCAAGGTCACGCAGTCGAACCTCTGCTCGGAAATCACCCTGCCGACCGGCGTCGACCATCGCGGTGTCGACCGCACGGCCGTCTGCTGCCTGTCCTCCGTGAACGCCGAGACCTTCCTCGAATGGTCGAAAGAGCCGATGTTCATGGAAGACGTGTTCCGCTTCCTCGACAACGTGCTGGAAGACTTCATCCAGCGCGCGCCGCCGGAAATGGCCCGCGCCGTCTACTCGGCCAAGCGCGAGCGGTCGGTCGGCCTCGGCGTCATGGGCTTCCACTCCTTCCTGCAGGCGATGAACGTCTCGCTCGAGAGCGCCACGGCGAAAGCCCTGAACCTCAAGATCTTCAAGCATATCCGTCAGGGTGCGGACGCCGCCTCGGTGAAGCTCGCCAAGGAACGCGGCCCCTGCGAGGACGCGCGCGATGTCGGCATGATGGCCCGCTTCTCCAACAAGCTCGCCGTGGCCCCGACCGCGTCGATCTCGATCATCTGCGGTGGCACCTCCGCCGGCATCGAGCCGATCCCGGCCAACGTCTACACCCACAAGACCCTGTCGGGCTCGTTCACGGTGAAGAACAAGCAGCTGCAGGAACTGCTCGCCTCGAAAGACCTCGACACGCCGGAAATCTGGTCCTCGATCCTCGAGCATGAAGGCTCGGTCCAGCATCTCGACTGCCTGACGCAGGACGAGAAGGACGTCTACAAGACCGCCTTCGAACTCGACCAGCGCTGGATCATCGAACTGGCGGCGGACCGCACGCCGTTCATCTGCCAGTCGCAGTCGCTGAACCTGTTCCTGCCGGGCGACATCAACAAATGGGACCTGCACATGCTGCATTGGACGGCATGGGAGCGGGGCCTGAAATCACTCTACTATTGCCGCTCGAAATCGGTCCAGCGCGCCGCCTTCGCGGGCTCGGAAAAGGCCGAGGCCGGCGAAATGAAGGTCGAGCGCACCGATTATGACGAGTGTCTGGCCTGCCAATAGGGCTAACAGCCCCTGAATCGCACGGCCCGCCTTTCCGGCGGGCCGTTTGCGTTCGGGCAGGGATGATTCCCCCACTCAGATTGCCCAAATTTCGCCTGATATCTCAACCGGTTAACAGCGGGGCCATTTGCCTTAACGTGTGCCAGATCCCCAAAAACACTGAGGATTCCGGGTCAAGGCACGGATTCTGCAGCCACTGCATCAGTCTCGACGAATTAATCTTTGAGGCGCGGAATCCCGGTTGGGAGCCCGGTTCGTTCATGGTAGCTTAGGCACACAGGGTCATCATCTTTACGAAGTGGAGTAGAGATCATGGCCGTGAAAGGTATTAGGGGAATGGTGTTCGCACTCGCTACTAGTCTCGCAACTCTGGCATGCCAGGGCTGCGTCTCCTCCGGTGCAGAAGGGTATGCGTACTCTGAGCCGGCAGCCGCGCCTTCGCTCGGTATCCAGCTCGCTGTACCTGGTGCCTTCGGAGATGGCGCGCTCAACGCGCCGACCGGAAGTGCACTTTCCGCAGCCCCTCTGGCCGCCGTTCCCGCCTCTGCATACGCCCTTCATCTGACCGGCCCGGACGCCCGCGTCTCGGTCATCGCCAGCGATGCGGCTCCGTCGGCCTTCAGCCTCACGGGGTCCGGCCTGCCGGGCACGCCGGTTTCGGACACGGCCTTTGGCTGGAGCGCCAGCCCGGCGCTCTCGCGCGTTGCCGCAGAAATGGCGGCCTCGTCCTATGGCCAGCCCGCTCCGGAATATAATGATCTCTCGCTCGGCCTCGCGATTGCGGCCGACAGCTCGCGCACCGGCCTCGGCTTCGATGTCGGCGTTGCGCCCCGCATGGCCATCCGCGATGGCGGCGACCTGAAAGCCCAGCGCTTCGGCGGTGAGGTCCGCTTCGGTCAGGGCCTGATCAAGGAAGGCGGCTCGCCGGAGGGTTGGTACGTCTTCGTCGGCGCCGATGGCGAAGCCCTCGTCTGGGACACCGATTTCAGCCGCCCCGGCCTCGACGCGCTCGGTGACATGCAGCTCACCGATCAGCTGACCGTCGGCGACCTGCAGGCCGGCCTGTCCATCCAGCGCGCCGGCGGCGAACTTTCGCTCAGCTATATCCGCCGCGAAATCGAATTCAGCGACCGCAACCGGACGCTCAAGGATACCGAAGACTTCGCCGGCATCACCTTCACGATGCGCCGCTGATCCCCCTTGCAACTGACCCGCTGACCCCTGCCTCGGCAGGGGTCTTTTTTATGTGCCGGGCTCAGTCATCATCCTGGCCGGGCAGGGCGTCGCTGCCCGTATCCCGGCGCGGGCGCGCAATCAGTTCGCCGAGATCGACCAGTTCGATGAACGTGTCCGCCTCGCGCCGCAGCTCGTCCGAGATCATTGGCGGGGAGGCGTTCATGGTCGAGACGACTGACACCCGCACGCCCTTCGCCTTCACGGCCTCCACCAGCCGGCGGAAGTCGCCATTGCCGCTGAACAGCACGATATGATCGGCCCAGCCGGCCGCCTCAAGCATGTCGGTGGCGAGCTCGATGTCCATGCTGCCCCGGAACCGCTTGCGCCCCTCCCGGTCGGTAAACTCCCGGGCCGGCTTCTTGACCACGTTGAAGCCGTTATAGGCCAGCCAGTCGACCAGCGGGCGGATCGGGCTGTATTCGTCACTCTCCACGATGGTGGTGTAATAGCTCGCCCGGATCAGCCGCCCGCGCTGCTGGAACTCCTTGAGAAGCTTGCGGAAATCGATTTCCAGGCCCACCGCCCGGGCGGCCGAGTAGAGATTGGCCCCGTCAATGAACAGGGCGAGGCGTTCATCCTTGTAGAAGGCCATTGGCAATGTCCTTTTCTTCCAATAGGGAGGGGCCAATAATTGCCCGGAATGCGTATTCCCATTGCCTACCGATCCTTTGCAGTGCCTGCAAGGATGGGTTGCGGCAGTGTGCTGCAGCGCATATAAAAGGCGGTTCTCAGGAGATTTGCCCCATATGGCCCGCGTTACTGTCGAAGACTGCATCCAGAAGGTCCCGAACCGGTTTGAACTGGTTCTGCTGGCCGCGCACCGCTCGCGGATGATCCGCGAAGGCTCGCCGCTGACGGTGGATCGCGACAATGACAAGGATCCGGTCGTCTCGCTGCGCGAAATCGCCGATGCGTCGGTCGATCTGAAAATCGTCAAGGAAGCCCTGATCTCGAACCTGCAGGATATCCGTCCGGGCGAGGAGAACGAGCGCGAGGCCGACCGCCAGGCCCTGCAGGCGGCCCCGGCTGCGACCGAGGAAGACGTGCTGCGCGCCTACCAGGCCGAAATCGAATCCGGGCGCGACGACCGCCTCTAGGAGCGTTTCATGGACGGCAGCGCCCTTTCCGGACCGGAAAAAGGGGCTGGCGCTTCGGCTGGCAAGACAGACGCTGCGCCGGCCCATGATCAGGGCAATGCCGAGCGGCTGCCGCCGGTTCCCACCCGCGAAGAACTGATCGCGAAGGTCCGCGCCTACCACCCGCGCGTCAAATCCGAACTGCTCGGACAGGCTTATGACTTCGCCAAGAAGCATCATGGCGACCAGACACGCGATTCCGGCGAGGCGTATTATTCCCACCCCATCCGTGTCGCGAATCTGCTCGCAGAGGTGCGCCTCGATGAGGTGACCATCGTCGCCGGCCTGCTGCACGATGTGGTCGAAGACACCGACATCGATATTGGCGATATCGAAGTGCGCTTCGGCGCCGACGTGGCCGAACTCGTCGACGGCGTCACCAAGCTCGACAAGCTGGAATTTGCCTCGAAGGAGGCTGCGCAGGCGGAGAACTTCCAGAAATTCATCCTGGCGATGACCAGCGATATCCGCGTGCTGCTGGTGAAGCTCGCTGACCGCCTGCACAATCTCGAGACGCTGCACTACCGCAAGAAGGCCGAGAGCCGCCAGCGCACCGCGCGCGAGACGATGGACATCTACGCGCCGCTGGCGCGCCGCATCGGCCTCTATGATGTTGCCGCACGGATGGACGACCTCGCTTTCCAGGAACTGAACCCGGAGGCGCGCCGCGCCATTCTTTACCGCCTCGAAGAACTCGAAGGCGAAAGCCGCGGCGAACTGGACCGTATCCGCGCCGACCTGACCAAACTGCTGGATGCGACCGGCATCCCATACCGCCTGAAAGGCCGCCGCAAGCAGCCCTATTCGCTGTGGCGCAAGCTGGAGCGCAAGTCGATTTCCTTCCGCGATGTGGCAGACCTGTTCGCCTTCCGCATCATCCTGGATGACGTGCCGGCCTGTTATTCCGTGCTCGGAGCAGTGCACACACACTGGGCCTGCCTGCCGGACCGGTTCCGCGATTTCATCTCCGTACCGAAGCCGAACGGCTATGCGAGCCTGCATACAACCGTGCGCGCCTCCGGCAACCGCCGGGTGGAGCTCCAGATCCGCACCGAGGCGATGGACCGCACAGCCGAATTCGGCGTCGCCGCGCACTGGGGCTACAAGAACCGCTCCTATGGTTTCGACCTCGACTCAGCGCGCGCTGCCGGTCTCGATCCGGAGGCCAACCTCAAGGCGTTTGCCGAACTTCTGCGCGACGGCGCCGAGCCCGGCGAATTCCTCGAACATGCCAAGCTGGAGATGTACCGCGAGCACGTCTTCACCTTCACGCCGAAGGGCAAGCTGATCATCCTTCCCGCCGGCGCCATGCCGCTCGATTTCGCCTATGCCGTGCACACGGCCGTGGGCGACACGGCCATCGGTGCACGGATCAATGGCGAGGAAAAGTCGATGCGCCGCCCGCTGAAGAATGGCGACGTGGTCGACATCATAAGGGGCCGCGCGCCCGCCGCCCTGATCGGCTGGGACGCGATGACCTATACCGGCCGCGCCAAATCCAAGCAGCGCAAGCTGGAGCGTGACCGCGAAGCCGCTGAATTCCGCCGCCTCGGCGAAGGCCTGATCAACCAGGCACTGCGCCGCGCCGGGGCCGATCCTGTCGATGTCATGCTGATCGATGTCGCCGCCAAGCTTGGCATCGAGTCCATCGACGACATGCGCGAGCAGGCCGGGCGCGGGCGGCTGGAAACCGCCGCCATCGTGCGCGCCGCATTTCCCGGTTATGCCGCCGAGCGCACCGACGATGCCGACAAGACGCCGATCGACAACCGTCATGCCCCGCTCTTCGTCGAAGGCAAGGACCTGACGCCAGGCGTGACGCTGCATCTCGGCCAGTGCTGCCGCCCGCTGCCAGGCGACCGGATCATCGGGGTACAGGTGCCGGACAAGGGCCTCGTCGTCCACGTCTCCAGCTGCCCGCGCCTCGCCGAATATGACGACCGCCCGGAACTCTGGCGCGACCTCAAATGGACCGAGCTGGCCAAGACAGGCGCTGTCGCCATTGGCCGTATACGGATCAACGCCGCCAACCAGAAGGGCGTTCTGGCGAAACTTTGCTCGGCTGTGGCGGAGTCGAACGGCAATATTGTCGGCATCTCGACCGGCGCGCGCCACAAGGATTTCATCGAACTGGTCATGGATGTCGAAGTCGAGGATCTGAAGCGCATGTCGCAGATCCTTGCGGCGCTGCGCTCGCTCGCCGTCGTCGACCGGGCCGTGCGCGACCAGGAGGGGCAGGATGACCAATAACGACGTGCTTGACGTTTTCCGCGAAGCCGGTGCGCTGCTGGAGGGGCATTTCATCCTCTCCTCCGGCCGGCGCAGCCCGGTCTTCCTGCAGAAGGCGCTGGTCTTTTCGCGGCCCGACCTTTCGGAGAAGCTCTGCAAGGCGCTCGCGGCGAAAGTCACCGCCGCCTTCGGCAAGGTCGATGTCGTCGCCGGCCCCGCTGTCGGCGGCATCATCCCGGGTTATGAGCTCGCCCGCCATCTTGGCGCCCGCGCCATCTTTGCCGAGCGCGTCGATGGCAATCTCGAATTCCGCCGCGGCTTCTCGATTGCGCCCGGCGAAAAAGTTCTGATCACGGAAGACATTGTCACCACCGGCCTCTCGTTCCGCGAAACGGTCGAAGCCCTGAAGAAGCTCCCCGGCCACACGGTCGGCGGGGCCTGCATCATCGACCGTTCCGGCGGGCGCGCTGATGTCGGCTGCCAGCTTGTTGCACTCGCTGCAGTCGATTTCCCGGACTATGCGCCCGACGCCCTGCCGCCGGAACTCGCCGCCATGCCCGCCGTGAAGCCCGGCTCCCGGGGCCTTGCCTGATGGCAACGCATCTGCGCCTCGGCGTGAACATCGATCACGTCGCCACCATCCGCAACGCGCGCGGCGGTCCGCACCCGGACCCCGTCCGTGCTGCTGAAATCGCCGAAGCGGCCGGCGCTGACGGCATCACCATCCACCTGCGCGAAGACCGCCGCCATATCCGCGACGGCGACCTCGACGCGATCCGCAAGGCGACGCGCCTGCCGATCAATCTCGAGATGGCCGCCACCGAAGAGATGACGGCGATTGCCACCGCCTTTCGTCCGCACGCGGCCTGTATCGTGCCGGAACGCCGCGAGGAGCGCACCACCGAAGGCGGCCTCAACGTCGCCGGCCTTCACAACCAGATCGCCCCGATCGTCAGTGCCCTGAAGACAGCGGGCGCACGCGTTTCCCTGTTCATCGAGCCCGATCCGGTGCAGATCGCCGTTGCCGAAGTGCTCGGCGCGCCGGTGGTGGAGCTGCACACCGGGCGTTATGCAGAGCTCTGGCACGAAGGCGGCGCAGAGGCAGCAGCGCCGGAACTGGAACGCCTGAAACTCGCTGCCGCCGATGCGCGCCGCCGGGGTATCGAGCCGCATGCCGGCCACGGCCTCACCTTCGAGAATGTCGGCCCCGTCGCCGCCATCCCCGAACTTGCAGAGCTCAATATCGGCCATTTCCTGGTCGGCGAGGCAATCTTCATCGGCCTTGACGCCGCCATCGGCGAAATGCGCCGCCGCATGGACATCGCCCGCGCATGATCATCGGTATCGGCAATGATCTCTGCAATATCGAGCGCATTCAGCGCTCACTTGATCGGTTCGGCGAAAAGTTCGAGCGCCGCGTCTTTACACCCTACGAGATCGCCAAGGCGCGCAGCCGCCGCCGGGTTGCGGAAACCTATGCCAAGCGGTTTGCGGCCAAGGAAGCCTGCGCCAAGGCGCTCGGCACCGGCGTGCCGCGCGGCGGCGTGTACTGGCAGCATCTCGGCGTCATCAACCTTCCCTCCGGCAAGCCGGGATTCGAGTTGACGGGCGGCGCCGCCCTGCGCCTTGCGAAACTCACGCCGGCAGGATTCCGCCCGGTCATTCATCTCACCCTGACCGACGACCATCCGTGGGCGGAGGCTCAGGTGATCATCGAGGCGCTCCCTCTGGAGGCGCCATGAATACGCCGCGTCCCAAGCGCACGCGCCAGCGTGCCGCCGCCAAGGCTTTCCGCCCGTCGCTGGATGCGCAGGCGCTGGCCGCCGCCGAGACCGCCGCGGGACACCGCTTCCGCGACAAGGCGCTGTTCATCCGTGCCCTGACACATCCGAGCGCCGTTTCGCCCTCGGACTCGGTGCAGCATGCCAACCAGCGCCTCGAATTCCTCGGCGACCGGGTGCTGAACCTGGTCATCGCCGAACGGCTGATCGAACGCCGCCGGAACGAGAGCGAGGGGGACCTCGCCCCGCGCCTCAATCGCCTCGTGAAGAAAGGCGCATGCGCAGAGGCGTTCCGCCATCTCGGGCTCGGCGGCTTCCTCCTGATGTCCGACAGCGAGATTGCCTCGGGCGGGCGCGAGCGCGAGTCGACCCTCGGCGACGCCTGCGAAGCCGTCATCGCCGCAATCTATCTTGATGGCGGCCTCGCGCCCGCGCGCAAGTTCATCGAGCGCGGCTGGGCCCCGCAATTTGCCAACGGCCCCGCCGAGACCAAAGACCCCAAGACCCTTCTGCAGGAATGGGCACAGGGAAAGGGTCATCCGCTCCCGGATTATATTGTCCTCAGCCGCTCCGGCCCGGACCATGCCCCCGAATATGAAGTGGAAGTGCGCATCGCCGACAATGGCGCGGCCACCGCCACCGGCCCCTCCAAACGCGATGCGGAGCGCCATGCCGCGGCCGCCATGCTGAAAACCATCAGAGAACAGAATGACTGAAACAAACATCCTCCGCGCCGGTTTCTGCGCCATCATCGGCGCCCCGAATGCCGGCAAGTCCACGCTCACCAATCGCCTCGTCGGCGCCAAGGTGGCCATCGTCACGCACAAGGTGCAGACGACGCGCTTCCCGGTGCGCGGCGTGATGCAGACCGGCGACACGCAGGTCGTCATCGTCGATACGCCCGGCATCTTCGCCGCCAAGCGCCGGCTGGACCGCGCGATGGTCAAGGCCGCCTGGGGCGGGGCGGAGGATGCCGATTGCATCGTCCACCTGATCGATGCCTCCGCCTGGGTGGCCGAAGCCGAAGGCAAGGCTTCCGGCGCGCAGCGCCACTCGCTGGAAGACGACCGCCGGGTCATCAGTCAGCTGAAGGAAGCGGGAAAGCGCGCCATCCTCGCGCTCAACAAGATCGACCTTTTCCCGCATGACCGGGTGCTGCCCGTGATCGCCGCGCTCAGCGCCGAAGGCGTCTATGACGAGATATTCATGATTTCCGCCGAGAAGGGCGACAGTGTCGACAAGCTCGAGGCGGCCATCGCCGCGCGCATGCCGGAAGGTCCTGCGCTCTATCCGCCTGACCAGGTGGCTGACCTGCCGATGCGCATCCTCGCTTCGGAAGTCACGCGCGAAAAGCTCATGCTGCGCCTGCATCAGGAACTGCCCTACCAACTCACCGTCGAGGCCGAGTCCTGGGAAGAGCATGAGAACGGTTCCGTCCGTATACAGCAGGTCATCATCGTCGGCCGCGACAGCCACAAGGCCATGGTGCTCGGCAAAGGTGGCAGTCTGATCAAGGAAATCGGCAAGCAGGCGCGCGCCGAACTGACCCAGATGCTCGACCGCCCGGTCCACCTCTTCCTCTTCGTCAAGGTCGACGAACGCTGGCAGGAACGCCGCGAAAGCTATTCCGGGATCGGCCTGGAGTTTGATGTTTAGGGGCGCTGTCCACCTGAACCCCTCTCCTGCTTGCGGGAGAGGGGGGCAGTAAGGCCATGGGCTGGTCCGACGACGGAATAATTCTTGGTGGCCGCCGCTTCGGTGAAGGCGGACTGATTATCGATGTGCTCACCTCGCAGCGCGGGCGCCGCTCCGGCCTCGTCTATGGTGGGGCTTCCCGAAAACGCCGGGCGCAGTATGAGGCCGGCAACACCGTCGCGCTCGCCTGGAGCGGGCGGCTGGATGATCATCTCGGCCGGTTCGATGTCGCCGAAGCGCGCCGCGAGCGGGCCGCGCGTCTGCTGGAAGATGCCTCCGCGCTCGCTGCCGTCGCCTCGATCACGGCGCTGCTGCGCGCCGGCCTCAACGAGGGCGATGCTGCGGGCTCAAGCCTCTACGAGGCGACCACGCTCCTGCTCGACGAGCTCGAACATCCCGAAATCTGGCCCGCGCTCTATGTGCGCTGGGAACTCGGCCTGCTCTCGGCGCTCGGCTTCGGGCTCGACCTTGAGGAATGCGCCCTCTCCGGCGCAAATGACGGCCTCACTCACGTCTCGCCGAAAACCGGCCGCGCCGTGCGCGGCTCGGAGGCGGAAGACTATATCGACCGCCTCTTTCGCCTCCCGGCTTTCCTGATTGATCCGAAGGCAGAGCTTATGCCGGGCGACATCGCCGATGGCCTGAGGCTCACCGGCTACTTCCTCGAAGCCCGCCTCTTCGCCGCAATCCACCGCGGCCTCCCACCGGAGCGGGAGCGTTTGATGCTCCGCCTGCTGAGCAAGCCCTAAGCCTTCGCGCTCGCCCTCGCGCCAACGCTCGCAAACCAGCGCCCGACATTCTTAAGTTCCGGATTGAGCGGCTGGCCAACCGCGCCGCCAAAGGCGAGGAAGCAGAAGAGCAGCACATCTGCGAGGCTGAATTTTTCCCCCGCCACATAGGCCCGCGTCGCCAGCTGCGCGTCGAGGAAGGCGAGCCCGTCTTGCGCCTTCGCCTTCAGGCCTGCTGCGGCTTCCGGCAGGCAGCGCATACGCGCCTGGAACATCGGCAGGCCTTCGGCATAGCGAAAGCCGCTCGCCATCGGCTCGACAATGTTGAGGTCGGCCCAGCGGGTCCAGCGCCGCGTCTGCGCGCGTTCCTCGGGCGTCTTGCCGATCAGGCTGTCGCCCGGAAACATTTCGTCGAGATATTCGCAGATCGCCGTGATCTCGGTGATCACCGATCCATCGTCCAGCACCAGCGTCGGAGACTGCCCCGCGGGGTTAGTCTTCAGGTAATCGCCTTCGCGGTTCTTGCCCTTGAGGATGTCGATCTCCTCCATCGGCAGGCTGATGCCGCGCTCGGCCATGAACATGCGTACGACATGCGGATTGGGGCCAACGGAATTGTAGAGTTTCATTGTGTCCTCCCGGGATCAGTTTCGGGCACCGTGCCCCGGCTTCCCCGGCGTCCGCCAAGAGCCCTTCATTCACGGACCGTTCAGGCGCGGCGGAAAAATCTGCGGGTGGGGCGTTGATCACGATCAACACGCAAAGGCTGATACCATGAAGAAAACCATTCTCGCCGCCGCCGGCGCGCTGGCGCTTGTCTCGCTCGCAGGCTGCATTGCCGTCTCCGACAATTCCGGGCCCGGCTCGAAAGTCTCCGGCAACACCGAGCTCGCCATCCGCGTCTGCGGCGGCGAAGGCAAGGTCGCCGAAGTCACCCGCGATGGCTATCGCTGCAAGGCGGACCAGAAGTAGACACAAACTCCGGAAACAAGGCCGGGCCGCCGCGCCCGGCCTACACCGGCTCCGCTCACTTGCAGGCCCGCTGTGGCCCCTTGTCGAAATGGAAATGGTCGGCATGGGCGGCATTGTAGTCCGGGCCCAGCGTCACCGAGAACAGCCGGCACCCGCCCTTGTGCAGGCGCTTCAGGAACTCGCCTTCCTTGCCGCCGGTGCCCCAATGCGTCTTCACATTGATCACGCGGCCATCCTCCAGCTGGAAGCCGGCAATGTCGATGGCATTCGCCGTGGCATGCTGCGAGCGGCGCGTGGTGCCCGCAATATTGCGGCAGGAGAAGCTGCCGAACGTATCGATCCGCACGATCTGCGACCCGAACAGCTCCATCGCCGCGGGGCGGGCCACATGCCGCTCCCATGAATAGAGCACCGCGGTCTGCGTGCAGGTCATGCTGAGGGTGGCGGAATAGGGGGTCAACGACCGGTCCAGCGTCAGGGCGTCCTGCTTGCCGCAGGCCGGCCCGTCCTCGGTGTCGGGCAGGGGCGTGTACAGCACCCCCGTCGCATCCAGCGCCGCAAAGCAGGCCTCCCGGTGGTTTTTCATCTGGGTCAGCTTGTAATGCGAGGCGATCCCCGGCGGGTCGTTCAGGGCCAGCGGCCGGAAGGGGTTGTGCTGCGGCGGCGCCAGCCACAGGAACAGGCTTGCCCCGGCCACGGAGGGCGCCGCCAGCCCGAAGCAGTATTTCCAGAGCTTTTTCAGCAGCAGGGGCCTTTTCCTTTCCTTAACCAAAGCCCGGTTTCTATTAACCTGTGCCCTTCGGTGAGTCGGGATCAACCCTGAACCCCCGTTGAGCACAGAATGTGGCACGAACTGCAGAAGAGACCAGAATGGTGAAGCGCGGATCCTCTCCGCCGCCGGAAGAGCGGATCATCAACGAGACTATGAGCGAGGCGCTGTCCAAGCGCTATCTCGCCTATGCCCTCTCCACCATCACCGCCCGGGCCCTGCCGGATGTGCGCGACGGCCTGAAGCCGGTGCAGCGCCGCATCCTCTACGGCATGCGCGTCCTGCGGCTCGACCCCGAAGGCGGCTATCGTAAGTGCGCCAAGATCGTCGGCGATGTCATGGGTAACTACCACCCGCACGGCGACAGCTCGATCTATGACACGCTCGTCCGCCTCGCGCAGGATTTCAACGTCCGCTACCCGCTCGTCGACGGACAGGGCAATTTCGGCAATATCGACGGCGACAGCCCCGCCGCCTACCGCTACACCGAAGCGCGCATGACGCGCGCCGCCGAGCTGATGATGGAAGGGCTCGACGAGAACGCCGTCGATTTCCGTCCGAACTATGCCGAGAATGACGAGGAGCCGGTCGTGCTCCCCGCCGGCTATCCGAACCTGCTCGCCAATGGCGCCACCGGTATTGCCGTGGGCATGGCCACCTCCATCCCGCCGCACAATGTCGCCGAAGTCATCGACGCGGCCCGCTTCCTGATCGAGAAGCCGAAGGCGACCACTGCCGAGCTGATGGAATATGTGAAGGGGCCGGACTTCCCCACCGGCGGCGTCATTGTCGAGGACCATGCCTCGATGCTCGACGCCTACGAGACCGGCCGCGGCGCCTTCCGTATGCGCGCGCGCTGGACTGTCGAGGATACCGGCCGCGGCACTTACCAGATCGTCGTCACCGAGATTCCCTACCAGGTGCAGAAATCCAAGCTGCTCGAGAAACTCTCGGAACTGCTCGAAGCCAAGAAAGTCCCGCTGCTCGAAGACGTGCGCGACGAGAGCGCGGAAGACGTCCGCCTCATCCTCGTGCCGCGCGCCAAGACGGTCGAGCCGGATGTGCTGATGGAAAGCCTGTTCAAGGTCTGCGATCTTGAAACGCGCTTCAGCCTCAACATGAACGTGCTGCACAAGGGCGCGCCGCAGGTGATGGGCCTGCGCGGCGTGCTGCAGGCCTATCTCGATCACCGCCGCGAAGTCGTGGTGCGCCGCGCCGAGTTCCGTCTCGACAAGATCGAAAAGCGCCTGCACATCCTCGAAGGCTACCTGAAAGCCTACCTCAATATCGACGAGGTGATCCGCATCATCCGCACCGAGGACGAGCCCAAGCCCGTCCTGATGAAGCGGTTCAAGATTTCCGACATCCAGGCCGAAGCCATCCTCAACCTCCGCCTGCGCGCCCTGCGCAAGCTGGAAGAAATGGAAATCCGCGGCGAGCACACACGCCTGCAGGAAGAACGCGAAGAGCTAGTCCAGCTCCTCGGCTCGGTGCGCCGCCAATGGTCGAAAGTCTCGAAGGAGCTGAAAGCCGCGCGCGACGAGTTTGATCCGTCCACGGACCTTGGCCGCCGCCGCGCCACCTTCGAGGAAGCGCCGGAAGTCGATCTCGAAGCCGCCCTCGAAGCCTCCCGCCCGAAAGAGCCCGTCACGGTCGTCCTCTCCCAGCAGGGCTGGATACGCGGCATGAAAGGCCACGGGCTCGACTTCGACTCGATCAAGTACAAGGAAGGCGACGGCCCCGGCTTCATGGAAGAAGTGATGAGCACAGACCGGCTCGTCTTCATGGCCTCCGATGGCCGCGCCTTCATCCTCGCCGCCGACCGCCTGCCGGGCGGGCGCGGCAATGGCGAACCGATCCGCCTCTCCATCGAGCTGGAGGACAACGTCGCCATTGTCGCGATGTTCAGGTTCGACCCCGAGCGCAAACGCGTCATGGCCTCGTCCACCGGCTACGGCTTCGTCGTGCCGGAGGCAGAGCTTGAATCAAACCGCAAGGCCGGTAAGCAGATCGTCAATGTCGGCGAGGGCGAACTCATCGCCTCCATCCCGGTCGAAGGCGACATGCTCGCCGTCGTCGGCACCAACCGCAAGATGCTGATCTTCCCGCTGAAAGACCTGCCGGAAATGCCGCGCGGCAAGGGCAACAAGCTGCAGGCCTATAACGGCAAGTACATGCTGGCCGACATCATCACCTTCGACAAGCGCGACGGCCTGATCGTCCGCACCGGCGACCGGTTCCGCGCCTTCGAAGAGTGGAAATCCTGGCGCGGCCAACGCGCCCAGGCCGGCAAGGTCGTCCCCAAGGGCTTCCCAAGAGGTGGCACGTTCAGCGGGTAGGGGTTACAACTTCCCCATCACCGCTGTCATCAGCTCCCCGATACCGACATTCAGCACAAGATCCGCATACGGATCCTGTTCCGTCTCCTCGCGGTTGACGATCACATAGTCCGCGCCGCGCTCCTTCGCGAGCAGCGGCAGGCCGGCGGCGGGGTAGACGACCAGCGACGAGCCGAGCACCAGCATCAGGTCGCAGCGCGCCGCTTCCTCTGTCGCCAGCGCCATCTGCTTGCCGGGCATCGGCTGGCCGAAGGAGATGGTCGCGGTCTTGATCAGGCCAGTGCAGAACACACAGGTGATATCCTCCTCCGCCTCCCAGCGCGGGCGCAGGTCCTCGATCTCGTAGCGCTTGCCGCAATTCAGGCATTTCGCATAGCTTGCATTGCCGTGGATCTCGATCACCTTGTCCTCCGGCACGCCGGAATCCTGATGCAGGTTGTCGACATTTTGTGTGATCACGGACGATACCTTGCCCATCTCCACTAGCTGCGCCACCGCGAAGTGCCCAACATTCGGCGCCGCGCCCGTCCAGCCTGCCGTGCGATTGAACACGCGGTTCCACGCCTCCCGCCGCGCCGCGTAAGATGAGATGAAATCCTGGAACATGATCGGCTTCATCTTGCTCCACACCCCGCCCGGCGAACGGAAATCCGGAATGCCGCTCTCGGTCGAAATGCCCGCGCCCGTGAACACCACGGCGCGGCGCGCGTTGCGGATGAAATCGGCGAGGAGGTCAGCTTCGGTCATGCCGCCAAAGCTATATCAAATTCGCCGCCGGGCTAGCGGAACATGCCTTCGCGCAGATTGATGCCATGCTCCACCCAGGCCTTCATGGCGCACAGCATCTGCATCCAGCCGCCGGCATTACCGATGGTCGATTTCAGTCCGGCCGCCGTCTGGCGCCAGCCTTCCTCTGAGATCGAAACCAGCGTGCGCCCATCCTCCAGCTGTTCGAACCGCATCGTCACCAGCGTCTGGTAAGTGCCGCCTTCGCCGCCCGGTTCGCCGTCCGTATCGCCCGCATCCCAGCGCAGGATGATGCGCTTGTTTTTCTCGACCTCGACCACATGTACCGGAAAGGCGCCGGGAAAGTCCGCAAAGTCCCACGTCACCACCGCGCCCGTCTCCAACCGGCCTTTCGCGCCGCCGGTGGTGAAATAGCCGGAGAGTTTGTCGGGGTTCGCCACCGCCTCGAACACCTCGTCCACCGGCCGGGCAATGCGCCCGCTCACTTCGAACTTCAGGTCCATTTTTTTCTCCGGGGGCTTTTCTTTCATTCCATAATGTTATAAAAATATAACATGTCAAGCGTGGATGCCGAAACGAGGGAAGATGCCGTGTTCCGCGCGCTCGCCGCGCCGGTGCGCCGCGCCATCCTCGATGCGCTGAAGGATAATCCTCAGACCACCGGCGAGCTCTGCGCCCGCTTCCCGCAGATCGACCGCTGCACGGTGATGCAGCATCTCAAGGTGCTCGAGGGCGCCGATCTCGTCATCGCCCACAAGGTGGGCCGCGTGCGCTGGAACCATCTCAATGCGCTGCCCATCAAGGCGATCCACGACCGCTGGATCGGCCCCCACGCCGCCGGCGCGGTGGACCTGCTGGCGCGCATGAGGGCAGGCCTCGAAGGCTGACGCCCGAATACCCGGCGGGATAAAGCCCCGGCTAGAGAGCGGTGCCGATCAGGCGCCCGATCAGACCGGTCACGGCCATCGCCGCAGCGCCCCAGAACACGACCCTTACAATCGCCCGCCACCGGCTCGCCCCGCCGATCACGGCAGACATCCAGCCCAGCAGGGCAAGGCTCACCAGTGAAACCGTGCCGAGTGTCACGCTCACCATGCCTTCCGGTGCCAGCACCGCGGCAATGATGGGCAGGATCGCGCCGACTGCAAAACTGGCTGCCGAACTGAGGGCCGCCAGGACAGGCTGCGCCGCGGCCACCTCGGTCATGCCCAGCTCATCGCGGGCATGTGCCCCCAGCGCATCATGCCGGCTCAGTTGCTCGGCCACCGCTCGGGCGGTCGCCGGCTCAACGCCCCGGGCGATGTAGATATCGGCCAGCTCCTGCAGCTCGGCTTCCGGATAGTCCTTCAGCGCCGCCCGCTCCGTCGCGAGGTCAGCCTTCTCGGTATCCGCTTGAGAGCTGACGGAGACATACTCGCCGGCGGCCATCGACATCGCCCCGGCGGCCAGCGCGGCCACCCCCGCGATCAGGATGTCGGCTGAGGAGGCGGCAGCTGCAGCCACCCCGATCATCAGGCTCGCCGTGGAGAGGATGCCGTCATTGGCGCCCAGAACGGCGGCCCTCAGCCAGCCGATCCGGTGAATGTAGTGGTGCTCGCCCCTCGGATAAGGTGGTGTCATCTGATTGGTCTCCCGTAGGGCGCCGGCCTGCGAGGCCAATCCAGCCTTGCGCGCAGCCTCGCACCCCATTACCCCTTTTAATATCCGGAATTCCTCTAGGGGGCACCCATGAACCTTGTCCTGATCGTCCTGGCCGCCATCGTCGCGGTCGTCGGCCTGATCATCCTGATCTATAACGGCCTGGTCCAGAAGCGGCAGCGCGTGAACCAGGCCTTCGCCGATGTCGATGTGCAGTTGAAACAGCGCGTGAACCTGATCCCCAACCTCGTCGAAACGGTAAAGGGCTACGCCGCGCACGAGCAGGAAACGCTGCAGCAGGTGATCAACGCCCGTCAGGCCGGGCAGGCCGCCAGCACGGCCGGTGAGATGGCAGCTGCCGACAGCGCCATGCGCGCCGCGCTCGGCAAGATCTTCGCCCTCGCCGAAGCCTATCCGGACCTCAAGGCCAACACCAACTTCCTGCAGCTGCAGCAGGAACTCTCCGCCATCGAAGACAAGCTCGCCGCCGCGCGCCGCTTCTACAACTCGGCGGTCCAGGACTACAACACCGCTCGCGAACAGTTCCCCGGCTCCATCATCGCTGGCAGCTTCAATTTCGAGCCGCGCGACTTTTTCGATGTCGGCGCCGGCAACCGCGCCGCTCTGGAAGAGCCACCGGCCGTCAGTTTCAAGAAAGGCTGAGGCGTGGCACACTGGCCTTCCGTATACGGGAGGCCGTGATGACAAAGAATTCATTGATACTGGCGGCGGGCCTCTGCGGGCTCGCCGCCTGCGCATCCGGCGCGGGTGCGCCGCAGGTGAAGTGGAGCGCGTCCAGCTGGAACGGCCTTGCGCCGCAAACGCTCGGCACAGAGAACTTCAACTTCTACGCCGCGCCGCTGGACGGGCAGGGCTTCAGGCTGAAACTCACCCTGCTGACAGACGGAAACTTCCGCGTTCAGGAGGGCAAAGACACGCTTCCCGCCGAACTCGAACAAGCTGCCCGTGAGGCGGCGCCCGAAGGCTGCGCATTCCTGTCGCTCACCCTCGCGGCCGATGGCAGCGCGGAAGCCGAATACAGCTGCGACTAGCCTCGCAGGCTGGACGGCGCCCGCAAGTTGCGCCAGCGTGGCGCCGCCCGATCCTGAAAGGAACGCCCTCATGCGCATTGTCTTCGCTGCCGCGGCCGCCGCATTGCTGCTCTCGGCGTGTTCTCCCAAAGCTGAAACGCCTGCCGCTGACGCGCCCCTGCCGCTCGACGAGTCGGCGTCTGCCGCAATGGAGGCGGAGCCCGAAGCGCTGCTCGACCCCGGCGCGCTCGACCTGTCGAAGATCGCGCTTGCCATGCGCATCCCGTCGACCTTTCGGGCGTATGAAGAAGGCGCCTATCTCCAGATCAATGTCATGAACCCGCGCCTCGGCATCGACATCGCCGAGAACTTCCCGCTGGTGCAAACGTCCGAGGCGAGCAGCGCCGTACTGGCGAGCGAGGCCAAGGATGGCTTCACCGTGTGGACCTACGGCACGATGGCGGAGGACACCGCGCGCCTTGCGGCGCTCAGCGCTGAACTCTCCCGCCTGAAACGCGAAGCGCCGGGTGAGAACGAGCTTGCCTTCGGCGCGGTGGCGCCCGGTTGCTGGAACGAGCCGGAGCAGACCCCCGGCAGCCTCGCCCGAACACTGTATATCCGCCTCTCCCCGGAAGAGGACTTCATCGTGCTGGTGCCGGAACAGGTCGTATCGCAGGGCGCCGTGCCGGGCACTGAGAGCTTCTGGGGCGCGTGCAAGGACTAGGAACAGATCGGATGCATCCTGACATCAAGACCTACAACGCTCAGCAGGACCCCGCGCACCGCGAGGTGTGCGACCTGCTCGCGCAGGAGATCGGCAAGGCGCTGCCGAAGGCGGAGAGCAAGATCTGGCATGCCCATCCGGTCTGGTTCCTCGATGGCAATCCCATCGCCGGCTACAGCAAGCAGAAGCCCGGCATCCGGCTGATGTTCTGGAGCGGCGCGGATTTCGAGGAGGCCGGTCTGAATGTCACCGGCAAGAAGTTCAAGGATGCCTCCGTATTCTTCAATGACGCCTCAGAGGTGCCGCTCCGCGACCTGCGCCGCTGGCTGAAGAAGGCGCAGACCATCCAGTGGGATTACAAGAATCTCATTACGCGCAAGGGGAAGCTCCTGAAGCTCGAACTTTAACCGCAGGGCTTACCGCCGCCCACCTGAGGCCACTCGCGCGGCACCCCAATCTTGTGGTATCAGGCTTGCGCGATGAGTGATGCTCTTGGTCCCGGTGATCTGGTCTTGTGTGTCAACGCGGCCCCGAACCACGTGACGGGCGAGCCCGTGCCGCTGGTCGCCGGCGAGACCTACCGCGTGTTCGACCTCTGGGAATTTGCCTGCCCCTGCGGGCGCTCCGACGCGCTTGTCGATGTCGGCCTCGGCTGGGCCTGGTGCCAGAGCCGGTTCCGCAAACTGCCGAAGCCGAAGGCAAAGGCGAAGACGCGCAAGGTCTCGACGCCGAAAGAACTTCAGCCGTCCTGAACGTGCGTTTCAGCGCTGCAGCTGCGCCCTGAACCAAGGCTCCAGCCGGCTGAGCGCCTCGCAGATTTCATCCGTAGACAGCGCAAACGAAAACCGCATGAACCGGTGCCCCTCCACGGGATCAAAATCCATCCCCGGCGCGGTCGCCACACCTGTCTCCTCCAGCAGCTTCAGGCAGAAGGCGAGGCTGTCATCCGTGAAGCGCGAAATGTCCGCGTAGATATAGAACGCCCCGTCCGGCGGCGCGATGCGCTCGAGGCCAAGGCGTGGCAGCGCGTCCAGCATGAGCGCGCGGTTGGCGCGGTAGACCTCGACATGCCCGTCCAGCTCCGCGCGGCTGTCCATTGCCACGAGGCCCGCATGCTGGGCGAGCGAGGGCGCGGTCAGGAAGAGGTTGCCGATATAGGCGCCCGTGCGCTGCGCCCCGTCTTCGGGCGACACCAGCCAGCCAAGCCGCCAGCCCGCCATCGAGAAATACTTCGAGAAACTGTTGACGATGTAAGCGTTAGGGTCGAACTCCAGCATCGAGTGGATCTTCGGCCCATAGGTGAGGCCGTGATAGATCTCGTCCGAGATGATCCGCGCGCCGATCCGCTTGGCAACGCCCGCAATCGCGGCCAGTTCCTCCTTCGGAATGATCGTGCCGGTCGGGTTCGCCGGGCTCGCCAGCAGGATGCCCTGCGGCTTCTCTGGCAGCGCCTCAATTGCCGCCGCCGAAATCTGGAAACGTGTTTCCTCGCCGCAGGGAATCTCCACCGGCTCGAAGTTCAGCGCACGGATGGTGTTGCGATACGCCACATAGCCCGGCCGGGCGAGCGCGATCCGGTCACCAGGATTGAACGCCGTCGCCAGCGCCAGCACCAGCGCAGGCGAAGCCCCGCAGGTGATCGCGATCCGCCGCGTCTTCACCTCGACGCCGTACGTCTCGAGATAGTGCCGCGCGATGCGCTCCTTCAGCGGCACGCTCTCCCAATAGCCCATCGACTCGGTATCGAGCACGCCGTGCGCCGCCGCGATGGCGGCCTTCGGGGCGCCGGTTGAAGGCTGGCCGAATTCCATGTGCAGGATGCGCTTGCCCGCCGCCTTCATTTCATGCGCGCGCCGGCTGATCGAGATCGCCTGGAAGGGCGCAATATCCTGTCCCATCGTCAGCGCGCCGCTATCGACGGCAGCCAGGTCGCGAGCTGCGGCATCGCCGCGACACAGGCGATCAGCAAAAGCTGTAGGCCGATGAAGGGCAGCGCGCCGCTCCAGATCTGCCCCGTGCTCACCTCCGGCGGCGCCGCGCCGCGCAGGTAGAACAGCGCAAACCCGAAGGGCGGTGTCAGGAAGCTCGTCTGCAGGTTCACCGCCATCAGGATCGCCAGCCAGACCGGGTCGCATCCCAGCAGGATCAGCGGCGGCGCCACCAGTGGCACGACCACGAACACGATCTCGATGAAGTCGAGGAAGAAGCCGAGGATGAACATCACCAGCATCGTCATCGCCAGCGCGCCCCATTTGCCGCCGGGCACGGCGTGCAGGATGTCGGCGATCAGGTCGTCGCCGTCAAAGCCGCGGAAGACGAGGCTGAACAGCGACGCGCCGATCAGGATCAGGAACACCATGGATGTGATGTGCGTCGCGCTTTTCAACGCAGGCTTCAGCTGCGTGCGTTGCCAGAGAACAACCAGCGATGCAGCCAGCGCGGCAAAGAACACGAATGCCGCCAGCGCCGTCACGCCCATGCCCGCCGCTGCCAGCCCTGAATGCTCGATATCGCCCACACGCAGGTCCAGCGTGTTGCGCAGGATCAGGATCACCGGCAGGCTCGCAAAGCCCGCGAGGATGACCAGCGACAGCCGGCTCTTCGCGTCCACCGACAGGCGCAGCCCCGCCAGCAACAGCGCGCCGCCCGCGCCGATGGCCGCAGCCTCCGTAGGCGGAGCAATCCCGCCGAGGATCGACCCAAGCACCGCCACGATCAGCGTCAGCGGCGCGCCGAGGCCGATGGCTACCTGCTTGAAGGTCAGCGGTGGCACGCTGTCATCGGGCTGCGCTGCCGGGCAGGAGGTAGGGCGGAAAATCGCCATCGCCGCCACCCAGGCGAGATAGAACAGCACGAGCAGCAGGCCGGGGATCAGCGCGCCGGCAAACAGGTCGCCGACAGAGACGACCGCCGAGCCCGCGCCCGTGCGCAGGCTCGCCTGGCTCGCCGCATTGGAAATCGCGTCCGCCAGCAGGATCAGCACGATGGAGGGCGGAATGATCTGCCCCAGCGTGCCGGAGGCCGCGATCGTGCCGGTTGCAAGGCGCGGATCATATCCCTGCCGCAGCATCGACGGCAGGGCGATCAGCGTCATGGTGATGACGGTTGCGCCGACAATGCCAGTCGAAGCCGCGAGCAGCGTACCAACCAGGATTACCGCAAAACCCAGCCCGCCGCGCACGCCGGTCAGCAGCCGGCTCGCAATCGTCAGCAGGTCTTCTGCCACACGGGAACGTTCAAGGATCACCCCCATCAGGACGAACAAAGGCACCGCAATCAGCGTCTGGCTCTGCATGATCGAGCCGCCTTCGATACGGCTCGGGAAGGCTTTCAGGAACGTGTCGGGAAACACGCCGAGCGCAATGCCGATCAGCGCGAAGATCAGCGCCACGCCGCCCAGCGTCAGCGCGACCGGATAGCCCGCGAGCAGGCCGCCGAGCGCAACAAGGAACATAGTGATGGCGAGGATGGCCTCAAGCTCCATGGCCGCTCGCCTCCGCATCTGCGGCAGGCTCTGCCGGGGGCAGGGCGCCGGTCAGGCGCAACGCAGCCTTCAGGCTCTCCGACAGGCCCTGCGCCATCAGCAACACGGCAAAGACCGGCACCAGAGACTTGAACAGGAACAGGATCGGCAATCCGTCCGACTCACGCGAGCCTTCCAGCAGCATCCAGCTGCGCGAAAGGCCCGCTTCGCTGGTCGTAATGATCCGTACACAGATCGGAAACAGCAGCAGATAAGCGCCCGCCAGTTCGATCCAGTTGCGCCCCGCCTCGCCGAAGCGCGGGCGCAGGATGTCGACGCGCACATGCGCGCCGTCCCGCAGCGCGGCCGCAGCACCGAGCATGAACATTGCCGCAAAGGCGTACATGACAATTTCGCTGAGCCAGGTGAAGGACAGGCCGAAGGCATAGCGCAGCACAACCACGGCCAGCTGCGCAAAGATCAGCACGGCGCCGGCAAACATGGCCGCCCCGAGCGCTGTGCCCGTCACCTTGTCGATGACGGCGATGATGCGTTTCGCGATGCCGTCCAGCAGGCCCGGCAACGCCAGCGCCAGCAGCGGCAGCGCAAACAGCGGCAGCAGGGCAAAGCCCGCCCATTTGAAGAAAGTGCCGAATGCGCTGACAAGCTGGGGATCCATGCTTCGGCCCTGCTACTTGCCGAGTGCGCGGGCGGTGTAATACGCGCCGTCGGAAACGCCCGCCCAGCCGCGCATCAGCTTGAGCGAGCGCTCGAAGCTCTCATAGATCCGCTTCTCGATGCCGTCGCGCCCGCTCGCCGCGCGCACATCGAAGGCGGCTTCCGACATCCGCTTCACCACTTCCTCCGGGAACGACCGGAGCTGCGTGCCGTGCTCGCGCACGAGAAGATCGAGGTGGACGGAGTTCTGATAGGTGAACTCGCCGAGCGCAATGTGATTGCAGGCTGCGCAGGCGGCTTTAAGAATCTCCTGCTCGCTCGGGATCAGGCTGTCCCACACCTGCCGGTTGATGCCGACCGCAAGGCTCGCGCCGGGCTCATGGAAGCCGGGGCCATAATAATAGGGCGCCTCGCGGTGGAAGCCGAGCGCGTAGTCATTCCACGGGCCCACCCATTCGGCCGCATCAATCGCGCCCGTCTGCAGCGCCTGGTAAATCTCGCCCCCCGCCAGCGCGACAGAGGCGCCGCCAAGGGCGCGCAGCACTTCGCCGCCTTGCCCTGGAATGCGCATCTTCAGGCCTACGAAATCGTTCAGTGTACGGATATCCTTGCGGAACCAGCCGCCCATCTGGTGGCCGGTATTGGCGCCCTGCAGCGACTTGATGCCGAACTGGCCGGCAAGTTCGTCCCAGAGTTCCTGCCCGCCGCCGAAATCGATCCAGCCCATGATCTCCTGCGCCGTCATGCCGAAAGGCACGGCAGTGAAGAAAGGAAAGCCGGTGGACTTCGCCGTCCAGTAATAGTCCGCGCCGTGATACATGTCGGCCGAACCGTTGGCGACGGCATCGAAGCTCTCGAAGGGCGGCACCAGCTCGCCCGCGGCGAACACCTTGATCTCCATCAGACCGTCAGACATCGCGAACACGAATTCGGACAGGCGCTCGGCCGCGCGCCCGAGGCCGGGCAGGCCCTTCGGCCAGGTGGTCACCATGTTGAAGCGGCGCCGGCTGCGGCTGATCGCCGGGCCGGAAAGCGCCTCGCCGGATTTCGGGTTCGCAAAGGTCGCTGCCGCGCCCGCCGCTCCAAGCAGCCCCGCGCCGACCAGATTGCGCCGGTTGATCATGCCATTGCCTCCCCAGCTGCCGCCCGCCGGTCTTCTGCCGGTCAGGGGCCTTGCGGCTTACTCGTCGTCTCTCAAGAGCCGCCAGCGATCCCCGTCAAGCACTTCCAGCGGCTGGTAGCGGCGCTTGTAGGCCATCTTCGGGCTGCCCTTCACCCAGTAGCCGAGGTAAAGGTGCGGCAGGCCGAGTTCCTGGGCATGGCGAATGTGATCGAGGATCACATGATGGCCAATGCTGCGGCGGTCCTGTTCCGGGTCGAAGAAGGTGTAGACCATCGAGAACCCGTCGCGCAGGATGTCGGTGATCGAGGCTGCGACCAGCGGGGCGGACTCTTCCGGCCCGTCGCGGTATTCGAAGATCAGGCTCTGCACAGGGCTGCCGCCAACCATCGCGACATAGTCCCGGTAGGTCATCTCCGACATGCCGCCATTGTCGTGGCGATGCTTCACATAGGCCTTCAGCAGGCGGAACTGCTCGCGCGTTGCCTGCGAGGCGACCGGGCGGCGCACCAGCGAGGCGTTCTTCGCCATCACCTTCCGGTCATTGCGGCTGAAGGTGAACTCCCGCGTCGGTACGCGCACACTGCGGCAGGCATTGCAGCGAAGGCAGGCCGGCCGGTAGGCAATCGACTGGCTGCGGCGGAAACCCGACTGGCTCAGCGCATTGTGCACGGCGTCGGCTTCAGGAATGGCGAGATTGGTGAAGGCCTTGCGTTCCTTCCGATCCGGCAAATAGGGGCAGGGACTGGGGTTCGTCACATAGAACCTCAGCGACCGCTCAAGCCCGGCCGGCAACAGATGGGAATCCGTAAACTTCATGTCGGGCGACGATACACCGCGCCGCCCCGGCGCCAATAGCCCAAATCAGGGGAGGGAGCCTGCCGCTGTAAAAAAGTCACAGGGGCGTGGCCCGTTTGCATCAGGGTTGGGCGCCGAGATGCACTTTCAGGCTGATCCGGCGGTTGCGGGCATTGTGCGGCTCGCCGGGGTTCAGGGGCTGAGTGTCGGCAAGGCCGGTCACGGCCCGCACCCGTTCATCTGCCACACCGCCAGCCGCCAGCAAGCGGCGGGCTTCATGGGCGCGGTCGGAGGACAGCTCCCAGTTCGAATATCCTGCGCCGGCCAGACCGAAGGCATCCGTATGCCCCTCGATCGACAGGGCGTTCGGCAGACCGGCCAGCGTCACCGCCGCCGCTTCCACCAATGCCCGGCCTTCCGGCGTCAGGGCGCCGCGGGCGCTCTCGAACAGCGGGCGGCCTTCAGTATCCACGAGGTCGATCCGCACCCCGTCCGGCTCAGCCGTCAGAACGATGCTCTCGCCGGCCGCCTTCAACACTTCGGAAAGGGTCAGCAGGCTGAACAGGCGGTCCGTCTCCACCGGCACGTCCCCGGTGGTGGCAAGGGAGGTGTCGGCAGGGCGGGGCTTGAACTCGGCAGCAATGGCGGCGCGGCTTTCCGGGGAAACGCCGCTGACCAGCCACATCAACAGGAAGAAGGCCATCAGTGCCGTCAGGAAGTCGGCATACGCAATCTTCCACGTGCCCATTTTACGGGCCGGGAAGGCGGGCATTCTGCCCGCGCGTGTCCGGAGGGTTGTGGCGTGAGCCATTCGTCCTGGTCCTGTCCTTCTGACGGCACCGTCATCCCTATCAGGTCATGGTGAAACCCACGCTTCGGGCGGGGGTGGGATTTCGATGAAATTCGATCTATTGCGTCCGCAAACCCGTCCCAAAAGGAGACAGTCATGGCGCGCACCGCATTCCTCGGCCTTGGAGTCATGGGCTTTCACATGGCCGGCCACCTCGCGCGGGCGGGTCATCAGGTTACCGTCTGGAACCGCTCGGCAGCGAAATCCGAAGCCTGGAAAGCCGTCCACCGGGGCGACATCGCCAAAGACCCCGCCGCGGCCGTGTTCGGCGCCGAATATGTCCTCATGTGCCTCGGCGATGATCCGGACGTGCGCGCCGTATTCGATGCCTTCGAGCCGAGCCTCGGCGCGGGCATGACCGTCATCGACCACACCACCGCCTCCGCCGGCCTCGCCCGCGACCTCGCCTTGCGCTGCAAGGCGAAAGGCGCCCGCTTCACTGACGCCCCGGTCTCTGGCGGCGAGGCAGGCGCGATCAATGGCAAGCTCACCATCATGTGCGGCGGCGAGGAAGCCGCCTTCGCCTCCGCCGAGCCGGTGATGAACGCCTTCGCCCACAAGATCACCCTGATCGGCGACACCGGCGCCGGCCAGCTCGCCAAGTCCGTCAACCAGATCTGCATCGCGGGCATCGTGCAGGGCCTCGCCGAAGGCCTGCACTTCGCCGAGAAAGCCGGGCTCGACGCTGCGAAAGTGATCGAGGCGATTTCCGGCGGCGCGGCGCAAAGCTGGCAGATGGAAAACCGCTGGAAAACAATGACCGAGGGCAAGTTCGATTTCGGCTTCGCGGTCGACTGGATGCGCAAGGACCTGCGCATCACCCTCGACGCCGCCCGCGAGACCGGCGCAAGCCTCCCGCTCACCGCCATGGTCGACCAGTACTACGCCGACGTGCAAGCCATGGGCGGCAACCGCTGGGATACGTCGAGCCTGATTGCGCGGTTGAACAGGACGCCCTAATCTTCCGTGTTCGGAGGAGGGGATCCATGGCCAAGGCAAAGTACGACCTGAAAACCAAAGCGACTGAAATCACGCCAAAGGATTTCATCGCCGCAATGGAAGACGGCCCGCGCAAGGCCGACGCCGAAACGCTGCTGAAATGGATGACGAAAGTCACCGGCCTCAAACCGAAGATGTGGGGCCCGAGCATCATCGGCTATGGCCGCTATGCCTACACCTATGACAGCGGCCATTCCGGCGAAATGTGCATGACCGGCTTCAGCCCCCGCAAGGCCAACATGGTCCTCTACATCCTGCCGGGCTACACGGACATCTCCGACAAGCTCGCCCGCCTCGGCAAGCACAAGACCGGCAAGAGCTGCCTCTACATCAACAAGCTCGCCGATGTGGACATGAAGGTGCTCGAAGAAATCGTCCTCTTCGGCCTCGCGCACGTCCGAAAAAATCATCAGACGTGGGACGCGTAGGGCGGGTTAGGCCAAAGGCCGTAACCCGCCGTCCACGGATGAGTAACAGTGGCGGGTTACGCCTTCGGCTAACCCACCCTACGCCAGCTTCTCCGCCGCCCGCTCCGCGAAATAGGTAATCACCCCTGCCGCGCCCGCGCGCTTGAAGCACATGAGCGTTTCCATCATCACGCGGTCGCCGTCGATCCAGCCGTTCTGCGCGGCGGCCATGATCTGCGCATATTCGCCGGACACCTGATAGGCCAGCGTCGGCACGCCGAACGTGCCCGACACCCGCTGCACGATATCCAGATAGGGCAGGCCGGGCTTCACCATCACCATGTCCGCGCCCTCGGCAAGGTCGAGCGCCACTTCGCGCAGCGCTTCATCCGTGTTCGAAGGATCCTGCTGGTAGGTTTTCTTGTCACCCTTCAGCGCCGCCGCCGAGCCGATGGCTTCGCGGTAGGGGCCATAGAAGCCGCTGGCATATTTGGCGGCATAGGCGAGGATCATGGCGTTGGTGAAGCCTTCGTCCTCGAAGGCCGCGCGGATGGCGCCAATGCGCCCGTCCATCATGTCCGACGGGGCAACCACGTCCGCGCCCGCACCGACATGCACCAGCGCTTGGCGAACCAGCCGCTCCACCGTCGCATCGTTGGGAATGGTCCCGTCCTCGTCCAGCAGACCATCATGGCCGTGGCTTGTATAGGCATCCAGCGCAACGTCCGTGATCAGACCAACTTCCGGGGCGGCATCCTTCATCGCCTTCAGCGCCCGCGGCACGAGGCCCTCCGGTGAAAGGGCGCCGGTGCCTTCGGCATCCTTGCCCTCCGGCCCGATATACGGAAACACCGCGATCGCCGGAATGCCCAGCGCCTTCGCCCGCTTCGCCGCCAGCGCCGCTTCCTTCACCGAGAGCCGGTCCACCCCAGGCAGCGAGGCGACCGGCACGCGGCCCTCGCCATCATGCACGAATACGGCCCAGACAAGGTCGGCCGGCGTCAGCACCGTTTCGGCGACAAGGCTGCGGACCCACGGCGCCTGCCGCAGGCGGCGCATCCGGGTGGCGGGGAAGGATTGGGGAAACTCGGTCATGCCCCTTCCTAGCGCCAAATCCGCCCGGCTCACAACCAGCCGGTGCGCCGCACCATGAAGCAGCGCTTCGACACGTCCAGCCCATTGGCCGCCTGCGAGGCTTCGATCTGCAGCATCCAGTCCTCGAACTGCCGCCTCGGCAGCTCGCGAAAGCCCTGCGTGCGGTAAAACGGCCCGTTCCAGGCAAGGTCACGGAAGGTCGACAGCGTCACCGATTTCAGCCCCCGCCGCCCGGCATCCCGGATCACATGCTCCATCAGCGCCGCGCCCAGCCCCTTGCGCCCATGCGCGGGGTCCACGCTGATCTGGTCGAGATAGAGGGAATTGCCGCGCACGGAAGTCAGCGCAAAGCCCACCGCGTCGCCCTTGCAGCGCACCGCCGTCAGGTGGCCCGGCGCCATAGCCGCTTCCAGCGTTTCCACCGGCACATGGTCGGTGAGGGCCTCGTCCGGAAGATATCCGGTGCCCGCAAACAGCTTGCTGGCGGCAAGGTCTGCAAACACGAGATCGGCCACATCTTCCGGCGCTGCCGGGGTGATCGTATATCCGTCGGGCAGGCGGCGAGTTGACATGGGGGCAGGCTCTAATCCATTCCGGGCGCAGACATATTGGGATTGGGACGGATTGCCAATGAGCCTGTTGTTCACAGATGAGCGCGCGATGATCCGCGACATGGCGGCCAAATTCGCCGCCGACCAGCTCGCCCCCCATTCGGAGGCCTGGGACAGGGACAGCCACTTCCCGGTCGACGTGATCCGGTCCACCGCCGAACTCGGCTTCGCGGGCATCTATGTGCAGGAAGATGTCGGCGGCTCCGGCCTCACGCGCACCGATGCGGCGATCATCTTCGAACAGCTCTCCTATGGTGATGTCTCCACCGCCGCCTTCATCTCCATTCACAACATGGCGTCCTGGATGATCGACACGTTCGGCTCCGACGCCCAGCGCAAGGCCTGGCTGCCACGCCTCACCGCGATGGAGCTGATCGCCTCCTACTGCCTCACCGAACCCGGCGCAGGCTCTGACGCCGCCAGCCTCAAGACCAAGGCCGTGAGAGACGGCGGCGATTACGTCATCACCGGCACCAAGCAATTCATCTCCGGCGCCGGCACGTCGGACGTTTATGTCCTGATGGCCCGAACGTCAGATGACGGAGCAAAGGGTGTCTCCGCCTTCATCATCGAGAAAGACACGCCCGGCCTCTCCTTCGGCGCCAACGAACGCAAGATGGGCTGGAAGTCCCAGCCGACGCGGCAGGTCATCCTCGACGGCCTGCGCGTGCCCGCCGCAAACCGCATCGGCGAGGAAGGCCACGGCTTCCGCTTCGCCATGGCGGGGCTCGATGGCGGGCGCCTCAACATCGCGGCCTGCGCCCTCGGCGGCGCCCAGCTCGCGCTCGACAAGGCCGTCGCCTACGCGAAAGACCGCAAACAGTTCGGCAAGGCGATTGCGGATTTCCAGAACACCCAGTTCAGGCTCGCCGACATGGAAACCGAGCTGCAGGCCGCCCGCCTGATGCTCTACGAAGCCGCCGGCCGTCTCGATGGCAAGACACCGGATGCCGGGCGCTGGTGCGCGATGGCGAAGCGGTTCGTCACCGACACCGCCTTCAAGGTCGCCAACGACGCCCTGCAAATCCACGGCGGCTATGGCTACCTCGCCGATTACGGCGTCGAACGCATCGTCCGTGACCTGAGGGTCCACCAGATCCTCGAGGGCACAAACGAGATCATGCGTGTGATTATCTCAAGGGATATGCTGAAGGGGTAGCAAAAACCTCTCATTTCTTATCATCCCGGCGAAAGCCGGGACCCAGAAATTGCAACATTTCGGGGGTAGAACTAGGTCCCGGCTTTCGCCGGGATGACACCACTGGGCTGGAAGCGTCAGTGCCGCGGCACCCGTCCCCGTATCCGGTCAAACCCCTCCCGGATCACCGCAAACCGCGCCTCGATATACGGCTCGAACTGCAGGTCCGTGAAAATGTGCGGCCAGTCGCCTTCGATCGCCTCACGTACCAGCTCGCCGACATAGAGCGGGTCGATCCCGTGGGCGATCGCGTCCGCCGCGCTCTGGATCAGCTCTGTCTGCGCCACATCCGGCGCGCGCTCCGGAATCTTGCCGGCAAACCGGTCCGGAATGTTGCGGGTGGATTCCATGATCCGTGTCCGGATGAAACCGGGGCACAGCACCGAAACGCCGATCCCCTTCGGCGCCAGCTTCGGCCGCAGTCCTTCAGACAACGCCACCACACCGAACTTCGTCACATCATAGGAAGGGTTCGTCGCCGCGATCATGCCCGCAATCGAGGCAGTCGACACAATCTGCCCGCCCTCGCCATGTTTCTCGATCAGCGGCCCGAAAATCTCGATGCCCCAGATCACAGACCAGAGGTTCACCCCCATCACCCAGTTCCAGCCCGCATCATTCCAGGTGCCATAATCGCCCCCGCCGCCCACGCCGGCATTGTTGACGAGAATGTGCACCTTGCCGAATGCCGCAATCGTCTCGTCGGCAGCGCGCTGCAGGTTGTCCTTCAGCGACACATCTGCCACCACGCCGGCCACGTCCGCATTCGTCGCCTTGAGGCCCGCCACGGCCGCGTCCAGCGCCGCCTTCTCGATATCGCACAGCATCACCTTCACGCCGGCCTGCGCCAGCGCTGTCGCAATGCCCAGCCCGATGCCGGAGGCCGCGCCGGTCACGAACGCCGTCTTTCCCTCTAGGTGTTTCACGTATTCCTCCCGGGTTTCGTTTTGCCAGACCATGCGCCGGGCGCAGGCTGCGCGCAATCGGCCCGCGCGCTTCACCCAGCGTCACTTTTTGACGGAGACGGAATGACCTGCCATCAAAAGTCCATGCCCGCCGACCTGATCTTCGAATCGCTGGAACGTGCCGCCGAAACCGGCACCGATCCTGCGCCGCTGGTCTATGCGCGCCTGTTCGCCCTGCGCCCCGAGTTCGAAGCCCTGTTCGTAATGGATACCGATGGCGGCGTGCGCGGCGCCATGCTGGAAACCTGCTTCAACGCCATCCTCGGCCTCGCCGATGATGCACCCACCCAGCGCGTCATCATCTCCTCCTCGCGCTTCAGCCACACGGCCTATGGTCTCGCTGAAGCCGATCTCGATCTCATCTTTGGCGTCATCCGCGACACGGTGCGTGATCTCAACGGCGACGCCTGGACCCCCGAAGCCGCCGCCGCCTGGGACACCCGCCTCGCCGAAATCGCCGCCATCGTCTGAACCACTGGCGCGGCTGTGCCGCCTCCGCTAGTCTCGCCTCAATTGATCCGGGGAGGACAGACATGACCGACAAGACCAGCGCCACCTATGGCTCCGTCTCGCGCCTCAATCACTGGCTCGGCGCCGCCCTGTTCGCCAGCCTGCTGATTGTCGGCTTCATCCTGTCCTATGACGTCCTGCCGGACGAACAGGCCGGAGAGATGCGCAACCTTCACAAGGCCACCGGCACGCTCGTCTTCTTCTTCGCGCTCTGGCGCGTCACATGGCGCCTTGGTCAGGGCTTCCCGCCCGCCGCATCAGACCGCGCCGCATGGGAACTCACCCTGTCGAAACTCGTGCACGGCGCCATGCTCCTTGCACTGATCATCATGCCGCTGTCCGGCATCCTCATGTCGCTGATGGGCGGGCGCGGCATCGATATGTACGGCCTATTCACAATCCCGGCCTTTGCAGAGATGAAGGATTTCGCCCGCTCCGCCCGCGCCGTGCACGGCTATGCCGCCTACACGCTCGCCACACTGATTGTCCTGCACATCGCCGGCGCCCTGAAACACGCCGTCATCGACCGCGACGGAACGCTCCGCCGCATGCTGTCAGGCCAGGCAGCGGTCTGAAAGTATCAGTCGAGCTTGAACTCGACGCCGATTTCCAGGCCGCTTTCCCAGCGCTTCATGCAATTGCGCGGGTGGCGGAATTGCGGAATCCGCAGCTCGAACTCGTCCGGCAGCAGCACACCTTCCGGCAGGGCAAGGCGTGCACCGCCCGCCGACACGTCCCGGATCTCGACTTCCTGCCGCCTGAACCAGCCGAGCTTGACCATGCCGCGTGCTTCCACACGAATGCGCTGTCCCCGGCGGTTGAACTTCGCAACATCCAGTCGCGGAGCGTGGTTGGATTGGTTGACCATATCGGATCCCGGTATTGGCTCTTGGGTTTGGATCATGGTTATCGCACACAGATGTAAAGGCTTGCCGAAACAGCTTGTATCAATTCGGGAAGAACGCATTTACGGGAGGTTCACACTTTGGACGGGGAAATCGGCATGAGCCAGGATGTGTTGATCCGCCAGCAGGGCGGGCTCGGCCGGATCACGCTGACCCGGCCCGGCGCGCTGCATGCGCTCAACACGCCGATGTGCGCTGCCATCCTTAATGCCGTGCGCGCCTGGGCGGGCGATCCCTCTGTGCACCTCCTCTGGATCGACCATCAGGAAGGCACACGCGGCTTCTGCGCCGGCGGCGATATCCGCATGCTTGCGGAAAGCGGCGCGGGCGATGCGTCCGAGGCGCGGGAATTCTTCCGCACCGAATACCGCATGAATGCCGCCCTCGAAGCCTTCCCGAAACCCATCCTCTCGGTCATCGACGGCGTCACGATGGGCGGCGGCGTCGGCCTCACCGTCCACGGCTCCCACCGCGTCGCCACCGAGCGCACCGTCTTCGCCATGCCGGAAACCGGCATCGGCCTCTTCCCGGATGTCGGCGGCGGCTGGTTCCTCCCGCGCCTTGCCGGCGAGCTTGGCACATGGCTCGCCCTAACCGGCGCGCGCCTGAAGGGCGTGGATGTCGCCGCCGCCCGCGTCGCCACGCATTTCATGCCGTCCGAACTCATACCCGCGCTCGCCCGCCAGCTCGAAAGCGCCGATTTCTCGGACGGCGCCGCCGCGCTGCTCGGCGAAATCCTCGGCCGCTTCACCCATGCCATCCCGCCCGGCAGCTTCGCCCCGCACCGAGAAACCATCGACCGCTGTTTCCGCTTCGACACCGCCGAGGAAATTCTCGCCGCCCTAGAAGGAGACACAGGCGACTGGGCGCACACTGAAGCCGCCACCCTGCGCGCCAAAAGCCCCGAGACCGTCAAGGTCGCCCTGCGCCAGCTGCGCGAGGGCCGCCGCCTCGAAAGTTTCGAAGACAACATGCGCATGGAATTCCGTATCGGCTGGCGCAAGGTGCAGAGCGCCGATTTCCTCGAAGGCGTGCGCGCCGTCATCATCGACAAGGACAACGCCCCCGTCTGGAAGCCCGCCCGCCTCGAAGACGTGACGCCTGCCGATGTCGACCGCTACTTTTCCCCGCTCGGCCGAGACGAGCTGACCTTCGGAGACTAGATGCGCGGCGAGGTTCTGAGGCCCGACGACGATACCGGCCCCGGCCTCATCCTCGGCGAGGATGGCCGGCGCTACACCTTCCGCACCGACCGCGTGCACCGGCGCGCCGCCCTCGCAGCCGGCACACCGGTCGATTTCGTCTCCCTGGGCGAAGAAGCGCGCGATATCTACGTCCTCTCGCGCCCGGCCGCCCCGCCACCGGCCGCCCTGTCCGACGCCGCCTACGCACCCGCGGTCGCGGCCAAGGCTGACGGCCTCTTTACTTACTTCCTCCGTACGCTCACCCGGAATTACTTTCAGTTCTATGGCCGTGCCCGCCGCGCCGAATACTGGGGATACTTCCTGTTCTGGCTCGTTTCTCTGGTAATACTGTTCATCGTAGACGGTTTGATTTCGGCAGTATTTCTCGGCGGCGATCCCATGGGCAGTCCGGACTTTGTTCCGGTCCTCACGGTTCTGTTCTGGCTATACAGTATTATACCCGGCATGGCCGTCACTATCCGGCGCCTG
This sequence comes from Hyphomonas sp., assembly GCF_046313975.1. Taxonomy (GTDB): domain Bacteria; phylum Pseudomonadota; class Alphaproteobacteria; order Caulobacterales; family Hyphomonadaceae; genus Hyphomonas. The sequence goes on from NZ_JBKBXB010000009.1 coordinate 81,251, forward strand.
CATGACCAGGATATCAGCGGCTGGCTCTACCTGATCAATGTCTTGCCCTCTATTGGGGGCATCATACTCTTTATTCTGATGTTCTTCGATTCCCGGCCCAATCCTAATAAACACGGGGCAAGCCCGAAATACGGGCCGGCACAGACGATCAACGTCTTCACCTGAGCCCGCCGCACCGTTTCGGTGCAGTAACGGTTAAAAATGCACGCCGAATATTAACCCTGTGCTTTGCGGGGCATGTTGTGCTTATCGAAATATTAGTTTTCCCCCTGTAACTCTGTTCAAACTACAACAAAAGTTGAGTGGTGGTGAAAATGATGATGATCGACATGCAGGACACTGCAAATACTTCTATCGGCGAGAACTTCCTCAAGTCTCTGTCGCTTCTGGAACAGGCCCATCGCCGTCTGCACGACGTCGTCAAGGACGACCTCGAGCGCGGCGGCGAACGGTCGCTGACCGGCGTGCAGGCTCTGCTCCTGTATGAAATCGGCGAGGGCGATGCCCCGGCTTCCGTGCTCCGCGCTCGCGGTGCCTTTGCCGGCACGAGCCTTTCCTACAACGTCAAGAAGCTCCAGGAAGGCGGCTACCTGATCCAGACGCGTTCGGAAGACGACAAGCGCACAGTCACGCTCCGCCTCACGGATCGCGGCAAGAAAGTCCGCGCCCGCGTCGCCAAACTGTTCGAGAAGCAGGCGACCGCGCTCGAGCCGACGGCCTCGGTCCGCGTCGACGATCTGAACCAGCTCAACAAGACCATCTCGCGCCTCGAGCGCTTCTGGTCGGACCAGATCCGGTATCGTCTCTAAGAAAAAAGGAACTCCCGGCCCCTCCAGGGTGCCGGGAGTTTTCAGTTCATCCGCACAGGGATGAGCGGATCATTCCGGATAGAAGGTCTTCACCGCGGCGCTTGCGCCGCCGGCCGGCACCGCGATGCTCACCTGGCCGAACTCCGGCGCCGCGCGCAGCGTCTCGCCATTGATCGCGCCCCAGCCGTCCACGGGCCGTCCGTCTGCGGACGTATCGAACACGCCATTGCCATTGAAGTCGTGCCACACGGAAACGGCATAGGTGCCTTCCGGCAGGTCGAACGTGAACGTCTTGGCGCCCGCTTCCGGCGCTTCGATCATCTCGCCGGCCACGCCGGCATCCTGCATGAACTGCGCTTCGGTCTGCACGCCGACATAGAAGGTGCCGCCGCGCGCTTCGATATCCGTCACCGTCACGGTGAGCGGGGCGGCGCCGGCGACACCTGCAATTGTGAAGGCGCAGGCAAGGGCGATCAGGGGTTTCGGCAGGGGCATGTCGGGGGTCTCCTAAGGGCTGGCTGATATCCACTTTGTAAATCAAAGCGGATATGCCGTCAACAAAGAACTTTGTGTATCAAAGTCAAAGCCCTTTGACGCCAGCAGGGCAGGGGGCTTGCCAGCCTCACCGGCCCCCGCCACCCTCGCCCTCCCGAATCCCGGAGGCCGCATATGAAACTCTTCGCCGTCTTCGTTGGGGGCAACCATCCGCGCGCCAATGTCGAGCTGCACGATGTCCGCTTCTGCGTCGGCGAGACGCTCGAAGACACGATCCCGCAACTGCGCGCCGCCTGGTGGGGCACGCCGAAATCGCTCCACATCGATGGCTATGCCGAACTTACCCATGTCGATGGCCGCCCGGTCCGCGTGGTTCCCGGCCGCGCGCCCGCCGGACCGCGCCTGTCGCTCTGGTTCATCAATATCGGCGGCTACACACCCGAACTCTTTGGCGAACAGCATCATTATCTCTTCATGACCGGCACGGAAAAATCCGAAGTCTGGACCCGCGCCCGCGCTCTCTCTCCCGAGTGGACCGGCCGCCATAAGGACAACTTCACCGCCATCGACGACATCCTGGAAGTCGGCACGCGCCTGCCCGGAAACCTCCACCTCGATATCGGCGAGCCGGATCCCTCCGCCCCGGACCCGCGCATCGTGTCGGACTACACAAAGCTGTAAAAAACTGGAATCGCCTGTAACGGCTGAGGCTAACGCAACGCCCACCTCCCCCGCGTGCGGGGGAGGTGTCTGCGAAGCAGACGGAGGGGGGGAGCCCCCATCTCCCGCCCCATCCCCGCCGCGCAGCCCGTAGGGTGCATTAAGCGAAGCGCAATGCACCGCCCCCTTATGCAACACCAAATCCGGCCAAACGCCAAAAATCCCCCTACGGATCAAAGCCTGAAGCAGAAAGATCAGAAACCCAACGCTACACCCCCACAGGCGGGTGTATTCTCCCGCCCATGATCTCCATGCGCCAACTCCGCAGAGACCCGAACTTCGCGCCGCTCTTCCGGCACGTTCACCCCTTATGCTGGCCCATCCTCTGGTGGAGCCTCAACCGCTTCTTCCTCTGGTTCGATAGCTGCGGCTACGAAAACGTGATGCTAGCCACCACAAGATGGGGCTACGTCTACCCCGCCTATCTCGGCCAGAAGAAACCCGACCCCACAGCCTGGAAACCCTACGAACTTGAGAAACCGCGCTGGGATGACCCGGTGTGGAGCACAAACGTGCCCGCGCAACTTCTTGCGCTCACCGCAAGCGAAACCCATGCGACGATCCCCCATCCTCCCCTGCGAAGCGGGGGATGTGGCAGCGCGCTCCGCGCGCTGACGGAGGGGGCCTGCGCCCTCGTCCCACACAACACATCCTAGCCCCCTGTCATCCCGGCGAAAGCCGGGACCCAGAGGCCGCATCTCGCGCCCTCGTGGAGCTCATCCTGAGCGAAGTCGAAAGATGGGCAGGCTCACCAGCGCTTCGGCACATGCCCATC
>NZ_JBKBXB010000010.1:0-64220 GCF_046313975.1 Hyphomonas sp.
CCTCAAACCATGGACTATGAAAGGGCCAGACTCTCGAAATGAATGAGGGACCCGAGGGTCTCAGGTCAGTCGTTGTACAGTGCCCTCAGGCATCGCATCGATCCGTTCGCCCGATAGGGGCCACGATCCCTCGTGATCTCCTCGTGGAGGGTGCGGACCTCCTCACGTTCGAGCAGGTCCATCGGAATGTGCCTCAGCTTGCTGAGTGGCCCCTTGAGGCATTCCCTGTAGAACTCCTTGGTGCGTTCAGTCAGATCATCACGCAGCACGTATCGGTCGAGCGCCTCCTGGACAGTCGGCACGCTGCTCACAGGCTTCCTCGGGTCCTCGCCACGCTTCAGCGCCAGCCGGACCTCTGCCGAGGCGGTCCTGGCCTGCCTGAGCTGCACCTCGTCGGCCCGACCAATGTTGATGGTGATGTACCGACCGCCACGGCAGTTGATCCGGCCCACATGGCGGTAGGCGCCACCGGTGCTGCCGACGACGAGCCGCAGGCCCTTCGCCTCTGCGTCATAGAACTGTTGGCCAGGTTCTGCCTCACGCAGCCACCTGTCGACCATCGCCTGTGTAAACTTCTGAGCCATCGTCCAGACCATATTTCAGGCCATGCGGTAGATACGGCTCCACACGGCTCACGATGGAATAATGTCTATGAATCAAGGGGTCGCACACCCTCAATACGGGTACGGACGGTCCGGTATGGCAGCGGCGGCGTGCCTACGAATCTGGGGGTCAGGAGTTCGAATCTCTTCGGGTGCGCCATTTGCGCGGTTTTCAGGCCTGGCATTGCCATGCGTACGCGAGTCTGAAACATCTTGCAGGTCCGGGTGCGGGAAAGCCTTCAAGTTGAAGGTTTTAGACCCTTGCTAAAGACCCCCGTGACCAGTTCGCGTGCAGAGGTGTTGCCTAGTGACCAACCCTTACGAGGAAGAGCGAATGAGACTTGCGTTTCGCCAGTCTGACGACGATTCCGCGATCGAACTCAGGACCATCATGGCCGTCGAGAAAGTGCTCCGGAAGGTTCGGGCCTTCACCTGCCTGGTGACCGGCAACCGCGCCGAGGCCGACGAGATCGTCGAGGATGCACTCATCCTTTACCTCTCGACCGATCCCGACCCGGAAGAAGCTGAGAATTCGTATCGCTACCTGATCGCTGCCGTGCGCCGCCTGATGCGGACGACCGGCACGCGCGCGCGCCGGGGCATGGACCTTGAGCCTGCGCTGATGCCGCTGCTGAACCTGCCGATCGAGCGCCGCGAGATTGCCGCCCTGCACCTCGGCGCCGGGCTTGGCGTGGAGGATATGGCCGCCCTGCTGGAGATTGCGCCGGGCGATGTGTTGCTGGAGCTGGCCGCTGTGCGCGCCGTGATCGGGCCCGAGACCTTCGACAGGGCCTCGCTGGGCCTCTGACGCGGGGCTGTGTTTCATGTGCGCAGGCAGCCAGCCTGTGCTAATCCTTGGCGGTGAGTCTGCGCAACAGGAACGGGCCGGGCAGGGATGTGGGAACGCGAGGTTTTCTTTGACCGGCATCCTGATCCGATGTGGATCTGCGATCCGGAGACACTCGGCTTCCTCGATGTGAACGCGGCGGCGCTGGCCGCCTATGGCTACACGCGTGAGGAGTTCCTCGGCCTGAAGGCACCGCAGCTCTGGCCCGCGGAAGACCTTGCCGCGTTCCAGTCCTGCCTCGATGCCGCCCGCGGCAACGACATGTGCCGGGCCGGCACCTTCCGTCACCAGCGCCGCTCCGGCGAGATCCTGCAGGTTGAACTCACCATCTCCCGCATCGACTGGCAGGGGCGGCCGGCCGTGATCGTCGCGGCGAGGGACGTTACTCGCACGATGGACCTGGTGCGCGAGCGGGAAGTGCTGCTGCGCCGCGAGGAGGGCGTGCGGCAGGCGGCGGAATCGCTGGCGGAGAAACTGTCGGAGCAGGTCTCAACCCTGCGCACGGCGCAGCGGCTGATCGGCATCGGCGCCTGGAAATATGAGTATGGCTCCGGCCGGCTCAACTGGTCGCCGGAATTCTACCGGATCTACGGTCTCGACGAGGCGAGCTACACCCCCACCTTTGAGGGCTTCGCCAGTCTGGTGCATCCCGATGACCGCGACGAGGTGGTTGAGACCTATCGCAACTTCGCCGGGTCCGGTCAGACCGAGTTCGATTTATTCCACCGCATCTGCCGCCCCGACGGGCGCATCGTGCACATCCGCAGCATCGGCGAGCTTAGCGGCGGGCCGCAGGGGCGGATGCTGACCGGCATCATCCAGGACGTGACGCTGCAGGTCGAACAGGACAACCGCCTGCGCCTGCTCGACCTTTCCATCAGCCGGCTGAACGATGCGGTTCTCATCTTCGAGGCGCGGTCAGGCGATGACGCAGTCAAGGCGCCGGTCGTCTACATCAATGGCGGCGCGACGCGCGTTTCCGGTTTGCGGGAAAGCGAGATTGTCGGCCATTCCATCGAAGCCCTCGTGCGGGTGATCGCGCGCGGAATTGCGGTCGAGGTGCTGCGTACCGTCCTGAATGCCGGGGAATCCCGCCGGGAGGAAATTCGTCTGTTCACGCCGGAAGGCAAGGTCATGCCGGCCGAAATCGATCTCGTTCCGGTGCGGGACGCGGCCGGCCGGATGAGCCATTGGGTCGCCGTGGTGCGGGACATGTCGGAAAAGCGCGCGGCGGATGCACGCGCCCGGCTCAACGAAGAGCGCTATCAGATGCTCTCGCGCTCCACGAATGATGTCGTCTGGGACTTTGACGTACTCTCCGGCCTGGTGACATGGAACGAGAATTTCCGCCGCCTTGCCGGCGCGCCGGACTCCCTGCTGGTGGACCAGCTGACATCGTGGACGGACCGTCTGCACCCGGAGGACCGTGACCGTGTACTCGCCACTTTCTGGGGCGCGATCCGGGGGGATGCCGAGACATGGACGGACGAGTACCGCTTCCTTCGCGATGACGGGGATGTGCGTTTTGTCCTCGATCGCGGCTTCATTTCGCGGGACGAAACCGGCGGCCCGCTGCGCATCGTCGGCAGCATGGTCGACATCACCCAGCAGAAGATCGCCGAGGCGCGCCTTGTGCAGGCAGAGAAGCTGGACGCGCTGGGCCAGATGACCGGCGGGGTGGCGCATGATTTCAACAACCTGCTGACCATCATCTTCGGCAATGCGGAAACCCTGCTCGACCGGATCGACACGCCGAGGGAGCGCCGCCTGGTCGAGCTGATTTCCTCCGCTGCCGAGCGGGGCAGGGACCTGACCGGGCGGCTTCTCGCCTTCGCGCGCCGCCTGCCGCTGAAGCCGCAGATCATTGATCTCAACCTGCATCTCCAGCGCAGCGCCGAGCTGATGCGGCGGACCTTCCGGTCGAATGTCCGTATCGAGATGGATCTCGGCGAGCCTGCGGCCTTTGTCGAGGCAGACCCCGGCCAGCTGGAACTGGCGGTTCTGAACCTTGCCCTGAATGCCCGCCATGCCATGCGCGAGGGCGGGGTGCTGACGCTTGCGACCCGCCATGTTCCTGCCGGCAGCGTTGCGCCGGGCTTCGAAAAGGCCCAGCCTGCGGATGCCGACCGCGTGATGCTGATCGTCTCCGATACCGGGACGGGCATGGACGCTGAAACACTGCGCCGCTGCCTCGAACCGTTCTTCACGACCAAGCCTGTGGGTGAAGGCGTCGGCCTTGGCCTCAGCATGGCCTACGGGTTCATGGCCCAGTCCGGCGGCCAGCTGCTGATCGATTCGCATCCGGGTTTCGGCACGACGGTCGGCCTGATTTTCCCGGTATCCTCTGAAAGCCTTACCGAGAACGCGCCGGGACATATCCGCGGCGGCGTTCGCGGCGGCAGCGAACATGTCCTGCTGGTCGAGGACAATCCGGCCGTGCGCGACAATGCCGAAGCCATCCTGACGGGCCTCGGCTACCGCGTGACGGCGCTCGGCACGGCAGACGAGGCGATCGGATACATTCAGAACGGCGGCGCGGCAGATCTTCTGCTCACGGACATCATGATGCCGGGATCGGCGGATGTGCGCGATCTGGTCGCGCTGGCGCGCAGTCTGCTGCCCGGCATGCGGGTGCTGTATGTCTCCGGCTATCCGCGCGAGCTGCTGGATGCGGATGGCCGGCTACCCGCCAGGATGGACCTGTTGCAGAAGCCCTACCGGCGATCAGAGCTCGCTGCAGCGGTACGTCAGGCACTGGATGCGGCGGCTGCGTCTGTGGAGCCTCAGGCGTCGGAGGCCTGAACCACGATGCGGTAGCCCGCTCCGCGCGCAGTTTGGATGGCATCGCCGGTTGTCTGTTCGAGCTGGCCGAGTTTCTGGCGCAGGCGGCTGATATAGGTCTCGAGGACTTTTTCACCCTCCTTGTACGGACGACCGAAGGCGCGCAGATACAGCTCCTCGCGTTGCACGACCCGGCCGCCAGCATCGACCAGCGCGCTGAGCAGCTGGAATTCGGCATGTGTCAGCTCGGTTTCCTGAGCGCCGAGGCGCAGCGAGCGGCGGGGCCGGTCGAAGGTGATGGTGCTGATCTGCGTAGGTGACAGATTGGCCGGAGCCTGCACCCGCGGCCGGACAAGGCGCGACACGCGCGCGTGCAATTCCTTCACGCTGAGCGGCTTCAGCACATAGTCGTCGATGCCCTGATTGATCAGGTTTGCGCGGAACTCCGTTTCGCCCCAGCCGGACAGCACTATGATCGGGATCTGGCTGAGGCGCCGGATCTCGGCGGCGATCTGTGTGCCGGAGGCGTCCGGCAGTTGCAGGTCGAGGATCACGCAATGGGCTGTGGCGAGGCCGCCCGAAAACAGCACCGGCTGGAAATCGGCATAGGACGTGTAGGAATCAATATGATCCGCCGCATCCGGCCAGCCAAGGCGGATGGTTTCAATCAGATCCGGATCGTCTTCTACGAGTATGATGTTCACGGGCCCCGCCTCACCAATATTTCGAGACGACAACAACCCCTTTCTGCAGTCATCGCTGTAATCTGGCTGACACTCTGGGGGCCGGCCGGAAGGTTTGCAATCACGACCGCGTCGTTAGGTTAGGCGCGCTGATTGCTGCCGGAATTGCAGGCGGCCGGTTCAGCTGAGGCTCAATGAAACGGGCGCCGACCAGATCGCTGCGCTGCCAGCGTTTTTCGCAGTGATGCTTCGTCGGCACGCCCGTGTTCGGGTTTGGAATGATCAGATCGAACGTGTCCGGTGCGGTCCAGGAGGCTGAACCCAGCTTCAGCTTTGCGCCGCCTTCCGACAGGTCGCGGATGAGAACGTCAAAGCTGCTCTTGCCGTCATTGAACACCATGCGGGCCCCCTTCAGCGTGCGCTGGCGGGTGTGCTGGCGAGGGGATTCTGGGCTGCTGCCGGACATTCTTGCCGCCTGGGTCGTGACTTGCGGGCTATGCCTGCAAGTATGCCGGCGTTCCGGTTAAATGTCAGTTGCCTGTCAGTCCGGCCCGAAAAAAGAGCCAGCGCTGGGCCGCGCTGGCTCTCAAGTCGTTCTTGGTAGATGGAGAAGCACAATGGCTTCACGCGGACTATGCGCAGCCTTTCGATTTGGTTCCCCGGAAAATGGCTGATTCTGCTGAATTTTTGCGGGCGATTCCGAAAGATTCCAGCTTTTTCTCAGTCTTTCGCGCGTTCGAGGTAGGAGCCGTCATCGGTGTTCACGACCACCCGGGTGCCGACGCCGATATGCGGGGGCACCATGATGCGCAGGCCATTGTCGAGCTTGGCGGGCTTGTAGGAGCCCGACGCGGTCTGACCTTTGACCACCGGTTCGGTCTCAACGATCTCGGCAGTGATGCGCTGGGGCAGGGTGAGGGAGACCGGCTCGCCGTTGAACATCTGCAGGGTGACGTTCATGTTTTCCTGCAGGTAGGCCGCGCCGTCGCCGACCATGGCGCCGGAGACGGTGACCTGGTCGTAATTGGATGTGTTCATGAAGACGTAATTGTCGCCTTCCTGGTAGAGGTAGGAGAACTCGACTTCTTCGACAAAAGCCCGCTCGACCTTGTCGGACGTCTTGTAAGTATTAGAGATTTTGATGCCATCGGAGATGCGGCGCATATCGATGGTGGTGGTCGGCGTACCTTTGCCGGGACGGAAGGATTCCGCCCTGAGGACAACATAGAGCTGGCCGTCGGTGTGTTCGATGATGTTGCCTTTGCGGATATCCGCAGCGATTTCAACGGCCATGGGGGCGTTCCTGAGTTGCGAGGTCGAAAGCGCCGCTATATACCGCCTCCGCGCCATTTGGCCAGCCGCCACAGACCGCTGGCTGGCTCCGTTTCCGCCGATTCCGGAGCAACATGACCCCCGACAGCCTCCCCTGGTGGTCGCCCGAGGCCCATTCCCGCCGCCGGCCGCACCTTGCGGCGCGGGGACGGATCAAGGCGCGCTTGCGCGCCTGGTTCGAGGCGGAAGGCTTTACCGAAACCGAAGTCGGCCAGCTGCAGCGCTCGCCGGGCAATGAGGCGCACCTGCATGCCTTTGCTGCCGCCTTCCAGGCCGAGAATGGCCGTGAGACCCCGCTCTACCTGCATACCTCGCCCGAATTCGCGATGAAGAAGCTGCTGGCGGCGGGGGAGACGAAAATCTTCGATTTCGCCCGGGCTTTCCGCAACCGGGAGACCGGCGCGCGCCATGCGCCCGAGTTCACGATGCTGGAATGGTACCGCGCCGGGGAGGGGCTGGAGGCGGTGATGCAGGACAGCGCGCAGATTGCGCGGCTCGCGGCGGAGGCGGCAGGTTCCGCGGCGCTGACCTGGAAAGGCGCGGCGTGTGATCCGTTTGCCGAGCCGGAATATCTCACGCTCGTTTCTGCTTTCGAAAAGTTTGCTGGCATCGATCTTGAGGCCCATCTGACAGACGCCGCCGGTCTTGCGCGCGCGGCCAAGGCGGCGGGCGTGATCACGCCGGAAGGGGCGAGCTGGACGGACGTGTTCTCCGCAGTGCTGGTGACGCGCATCGAGCCAAACCTCGGGCAGGGGCGCCTGACTTTCCTCTATCGCTACCCCGTCAGCGAGGCGGCACTCTCCCGTCCGTATCCGGACGATACGCGCTTTGCCGAGCGGTTTGAGCTTTATGCCTGCGGCGTGGAACTGGCGAACGGCTACCGCGAGCTGACCGATGCGGTCCTCCTGCGTCAGCGGCAAGTGGCGGAGATGGAGCTGAAGCAGGCCGTCTATGGTGAGCGCTATCCGCTGGATGAGGACTTCATTGCGGCGGTCGCCGCCATGCCGGAGGCCAGCGGGGTTGCGCTCGGCTTTGACCGGCTGGTGATGCTGGCGAGCGGGGCGGTGCAGATTTCGGATGTTCTGTGGACGCCGGTGCCTATAGAGGGGCGGGCATGACGGTCACCACGCTCCGCTCCGTTGCCGCCCTGAAGGCCGCAGGCCTCGTCACCGAGACGCTGGCGCCTCAGCTTGCGGAAGTTGAAGCGGCCTATGCCATTGCCCTGCCGGAGCCGCTCGCGAAACTCATTGATGGCAAACGGTTTGGCGGTCCCATCGCACGCCAATATGTTCCGTCTCCGGAAGAAATGGATGTGAAGGCGGGCGAGACGGCCGATCCGATTGGCGACCATCGCCATTCGCCCGTGCCTGGCCTCGTGCATCGCTATCCCGACCGGGTGCTTGTGAAGGTCACATCGACCTGCCCGGTCTATTGCCGTTTCTGCTTCCGGCGCGAGATGGTGGGCCCGGAAAAGGGCGAGGCGCTGACGAAGACAGAGCTGGATGCGGTCATTGCCTATATCGCTGCCAACACAGACATCTTCGAAGTGATCCTGACCGGCGGCGATCCGATGATGCTGTCGGCGGCGCGGGCGCACGAGATCACGCAGCGCCTCGAGACAATTCCGCATGTCAAGCTCATCCGCTGGCATACCCGTATGCCGGTGACGCGTCCCGACCGGGTGACCGAGACCTATGCCGAAGCGATCCGTTCCCGGACGAAGGCTGTGTTCGTGGCGGTCCACGCAAACCATGCCGCCGAATTTTCGGACGAAGCGATTGCGGCCTGCCGGCGCCTTGCCGGGCAGGGGATTGCGCTTGTTTCGCAATCCGTCCTGCTGCGCGGCGTCAATGATACGGTGGAAGACCTCTCCGGCCTGATGCGCGCCTTCCTGTCTGCGGGGATCAAGCCTTACTACCTGCACCAGCTGGACGCGGCGCCGGGTACGTCGCATTTCCGCGTGCCGGTGGAAGAAGGCCAGCGCCTCGTGCGCGCGCTGCGTGACACGATCTCCGGCCTCGCCATTCCGCATTATGTGTTCGACATTGCCGGCGGTGTCTCGAAGGCTTCGCTGGCCTTGTCCGACATCGAGCGGCGCGATGATGGCTGGGTCGTGCGCGGGCGCGATGGCGAAGACTATCCGCTGGCGGACAGCTGAGCGCGGCCGCGGCCAAGGATCAGAAGCGCGACAAGTCCAATGGATGTCGCCTGACTTGAAAACAGTTCCAGCAACAGCGCGAACACCCAACTTGGCAGCGAGGCGCGTTGCTCCGCGCGGAGCAGGATGTTGCCGGAGCCTTGCCCCAGCAGTTCGGCGTTTGCCGCTTCGATCTTGGCGATGAGATCATCGCGGCGCTTGGCGAGGCCGAGCTCGTTCTGCGCGTCGCGGTAGGGCTTGTGGTCCGTGCGCCCGACGCGTTCGACTTCGGCGAGATAGGATTCCAGTCCCTCCACCGAGCGCGTCTCCGGAGGAATGCCGTCCAGCTGGCGGCGCCAGTCGGCAATCTGTGTCTCAAGCACTTCGCGGTTGGTCGCGGCGGTGCTGATTTCGGCGGCGGCGGAGAGGTTGTTCGAGCGGATATAGATTTCGGTGCCGAGGATGGAGGCGCCTGCACCGATCAGCGCGAAGACCAGCGCGCGCAGGCTTTCCATGCGGCGCCGGTTGGCGGCGTGCCAGTAGACGAAGGTGAAACCGCCGAAGGAGACAATCGCGGCGATGATGCCGGCCGCGCCCCAGACGCGCGCCTGCAGCGGATCGGCCACGGTGGAGGCAAAGGCCTGATAGTTTGCAAAGCCGGAGAGGCCCGCCGCGAGCAGGCCGGCGGCGACGAAGACCAGCGCCAGCAGGGCAATGATCGCCCGCTCGCCCGCGCCCCGGCGCCGCTCGGCCTTCTCGGCGCGGATTGCTTCGAGCCGGATTTCGCGCTCGGCCTTGATTTCTTCAGGGTCCGGCAGCTTCTGTTCAGGCTTGAGCTGGTAGACTTTTGGGGGGGACTTGAGGACGGGATTGGTGGCCGTCACCGCAACGGAATATTGCGCATCGATCGGGGCAGGTGGGGGTGGCTCTTCCTCATCCTCGATGAGGGTGGGCACGAGCGCCCTGCCGGCTTCGATCTTCCTGATCAGATCGCGCAGGTCGCCCGTCTCGTGATGGTTCGTGCAGGTGTAGCGGCCATTCAGCAGGTCGAGAGACAGGTTATTGTCCCCGGACGCCCGGCAATCCTCGTGCAGCGGGCAGGCCGTGCGCACGTCGGAATTGTCCTGGCTGACATCTTCGTGCAGCCGCAGGAGTTCGGCGACCTGCCTGATTTCCTTCAATCGCCGTTCGTCCGACATCCGGCCCCCGCAACCTCACTCGCCCGTGCATAGCCTTGCGGCGGGCGTCCGTCACCCTCCCGGCGCGGCGGTCACAGGTGCGCGAGCATTGCAGCTGCGAAGCAATTTCATCTTTGACGGCGGGGCGAGACGCCTTAATCAGGTGTTAAGGGCCAAATATGAAGACTGGCTCAAACACTAGGGGGAAAGCTGCCGGAACCGGCAGCCCGACAAGGACTGAATGATTATGACGCCGCGCTCCATCGCGATTCCGAAAACCTGGAAAACCTTCGACATTCCAAGCTTCTTTTCCGCCTTTGGCTATCCGGTCCTCGGCGTAGCCTTGTTCACCACGATGGTGCTGCTTGGCATCTTCATCAGCGAGCTGACCTTCCACTGGTGGTATGTACCGCTCGCGATTGGCGTGATCGCCTTCTCGGTTTTCTGGTGCAATATGGGCATTGGTCCGCTGCACCGGATCCTGCAGCACCGCGCGGGCGAGCTGGCCCCGCCGGCGCAGGTGCTAGCGATGATCAACCTGATGATCGCTATGCAGGGCCGGGTGCGCGACTGGGTGAACTACCATTCCCAGCACCACCGCTTCGCCGACCAGCCTGGCGACCCGCACAATCCGTTCGAGTCCAAGCGCTGGGCCTGGGTCGGCTGGATCCTGTTCCGCGACAAGAAGGATACCGACCGCGACTGGCCGCTCTGGCTGAAGAAACATCCGATCATCATCTGGATGGACCGTTTCTATAACGAACTCAGCCTCGTCATCCATTTCGTCATCCCGGCGGTCATCTACCTGATCGTCTGGGCCTGCGGCGGCTCGCTGCTGCTGACGGCGCTGCTGCATGCGAGTGTCATCATCGGGCGCGCCATCCAGTTTCATGCGACCGTGTATGGTATCAACGTGCTCGGCCACCTGAAGACGCCGGTCTGGGCGGACCACCTTATGGCGCTGCTGACAGGGGGCGAGGCCTTCCACGATCACCACCATGACGAGCCGCAGAGTGCGCTGCATCGTCCGCGAAAGGGCATCTGGAACCGGATCGTCGACTATAATGGCACTGTGCTGCTTTTCCTCGAGAAGATCGGCTGGGTGCGCAACCTGAAGATCGCGCCGCGCTTCGCCTGAGCGGGCACTCTTCGCCACCGCAGCATGAAATAATTTCGAGGCGCCCCCTTTAACCGAGGGGACGCTTTCCCATTTGGGCTTTCCGGGGCGTGGGGGCGCATCGACGGAGGACTATCCATGACCAGCCAACACACCCACGCCAATCCGGCGGCGCATACCCATGCCTATATCCTCCTCGATCGCACCGGCTCGATGGGGTTGATCTGGGCCGAAGCGCTGACCTCGGTGAATGCCTATGCCGAAGCGCTCGGCAAGCCGGAGGGCGGCGCGAAACCCGGCGGCAATGAGAAAGTGACGCTCGCGGTCTTCGACCATCATGACGGCCTGAAATTCGACATCCTGCGCCGCGGCGTGGCAGCGGCGACCTGGAACAAGGTGACGAACGACGAGGCGAGCCCGCGGGGGATGACGCCGCTGTTCGACTCGATTGCCCGGATCGTGGCTCTGGCCGAAGGCGATGCGCCGGAGCGGGCGGTGATCGTCATCATGACCGACGGGGCGGAGAATGCCTCGACCGAAGTGACCAAGGACGGCGCCAAGGCGGCGCTCGACCGGGCGCGGGCAAAGGGCTGGGAAGTCGTGTTCCTCGGCGCCGAGTTCGCGAAGTTCTCGGATGCGGATGCGGTGGGTGTCAGCGGCGCCAAATCGATGGCCCTGAGTGCCGGATCCTTCGAAGGCTCGATGCGCTCGCTGGCCTCCAAGAGCCGGCGCTATTTCGAGAAGGCCGAAGCCGTGGACTTCGATGAGGAAGACCGCCGCCAGTCCGGCGAAGCGGATGTGAAACGCCGCAAGGGCAGCTGATGCTCCTTGTACGAACGAAAATGAATACCTGTTCAGCCTTCGGACCAGTCTGAACAGGCATTCATAAAAAAGAAGGGCCGCTCCTCAAAAGGCGGCCCTTTTCCTTTGCCTTGGCGGATTCATGTCACAGACGCGCCGTAATCGGGGCGCAGCTTTTCTTCCACACCGCCAGAGGGAAGGGACGCACTCCATGAAACTTATTCACTCCATCGCCGCCGTCGCCGCCGTGTTCGCACTCGCGGCAACCGCAGAATCCAAAGTCCTGCCGAAGCCGCCGAAGAACGACACGGTCCAGTCCTACATCCTGCTCGACCGCACAGGGTCGATGTCCGGCATCTGGGACGAGGCGCTCGCCTCGGTAAACGCCTATGCCAACAGTTTCGCGGCGGATGCGCCCGGCGCTGAGATCGCCGGCGCTGATATCAAGACCGCCGTCACGCTCGCCGTGTTCGACCATCATGATGGCATGCAATTCGATGTGCTGCGCGACAAGACTGATCCGGCCAAGTGGCAGAAGGTCACCAATGATGAAGCCAATCCGCGTGGCATGACCCCGCTGTTCGATGCCATCGGCCGCATCGTCAACCGCGCCGAAGCCGACAATCCGGAGAAGGCTGTCATTGTCATCATGACCGATGGCTATGAGAACTCCTCCACCGAGCTGACCAAGCAGGGCGCGAAAGCTGCGCTCGACCGGGCCCGTGCCAAAGGCTGGGAAGTTGTCTTCCTCGGTGCCGAGTTTGCGAGCTTCTCGGACGCGGATGCTGTCGGCATGGCCTCGTCCAAAACCATGGCGGTCGGCCAGGGCCGGTTTGAGGAGTCGATGGACAATCTCGCCCAGAAAGCCCGCGCTTATGGCAAGGGCGCTGCCCCTGCGGTCGAGTTCAACGAAGCTGACCGTTCGCAGGCTGGCGAAGAAGATGTGAAACAGCGCAAGGGCCAGTGATCTCCACGCCCTCCGCGCTACCCGGCTCTGCGCCTCCCTCAGGCGCTAACCCAGAGAGCAGCCGGGTCCAGGCCCGCTCAGATTGAGCGGGCCTGTTGTTTGGTCTAGCCTCCCGGTTCAGGGAGCGCGGTATGGTCCAGAAAGCACAGAGAAAGCAGGGACTGGCTGACCGGCTGCGCGCGGCGCGGCCGGTTTTCCTTTACGGCGCCATCCTTGCCGCTGGCACGTTCCTACTGAGCTGGCTCGACTATCAGCGCCTCGCGCGCAGCTTTGCCGGCGAGATCCAGATCTTCCTCGTCGCGGCCCTGTTCATGGCGCTCGGCATCTGGGCCGGGGCGCGCTTGTTCGCCGCGCGTCCACCCGCATCCGATTTCAGCGGCAATCCCGAAGCACAGCGCACGCTCGGCCTCAGCGAGCGCGAGATGGAAGTGCTCGCCCTCATCGCTGACGGCCTCGCCAACAAGGAAATCGCCGCGCGCCTGAACGTGTCGCCCAACACCGTGAAAACGCACGTCGCCCGCGTCCTCGAAAAGCTCGGCGCGCGGCGGCGGACCGAAGCGCTGGCCCGCGCGCGCGAACTTGGCATGCTGCCTTGAATTCCGGGTGATTTCACGAAAATCACCCTTTCGGGCGATTGCGGCTGCCCCGGCCCCGGCGGAGGTTCCGGGGAAACAACAGGAGACTTTCAATGCTGCAATCCATCCTCCGCAATGGCCTGATCGCTGGGCTGATCGTCGGCATACCGATGATCGTTGTTGCCGTGACACTTGGAGACAAGGCGCCGACCGGCAATCTGGGCATGCTGATCGGCTATACGACCATGCTCGTCGCTCTCAGTGTCATCTTTCTCGCTGTCAAACGCCACCGCGACGTCGTGAATGGCGGGGTCATCAAGTTCCTGCCGGCCTTTCTGATGGGCCTTGGCATCAGCGCCGTTGCCGGTCTTCTGTATGTCCTCGCCTGGGAGGCGACCCTTGCCCTTACGGGTTTCGATTTCGGAGCCATGTATGCCGAACATCTCGTCGAAGCGGCCCGGGCAAAAGGCGCCAGTGAAGCCGAGATCGCCGCCGAACTCGCCAAGGCCGAAGAGTTCGCGAAAATGTACGCCAACCCGCTCTTCCGGATGCCCATCACCTTCACGGAAATCCTGCCTGTGGGCCTGCTTGTCTCGCTGGTCTCGGCCCTTTTGTTGCGCAACAGCCGGTTCATGCCAGCCCGGACAGGCGGCTAGTCGTCAAAGCCGAGGAAGGTCGCGGCTTCGTCCACGGACTTTCTCTCCGACACAACGGCGTTGGCCGGGAAGGTATCGTCCGGCCAGCCCATTGCCACGCAGGTCTGGATCACCTGATCGTCCGGGATCTGAGCATGTTCGCGCACGACCGGGCTCTGCATGATGCCCTGGCTGTTGATCACGCAGCCGAGGCCCCGGTTCCAGGCGGTATTGACCAGGCAGTTGACGACACCGCCACAGTCGAAAGGCGCGATATCGCTGCCCTGGATCGACTTGTCATAGGTGACAACGATGGAGACTGGCGCATCAAACTGGCGGAAGCCGCGCAGGACCCAGTTCATGCGCTTTTCCTTGTTGTCGCGCTCGATGCCCATCGCGGCGAAGAGCTGCTTGGCGATGCCGATCTGGCGTTCGCGGTGCACGCCTTCATACCCCGGTCCCATGCGAAACTCGCGGCTGTCGGGCACGCCGGCAAGGTTCCTCTCGACATTGCCCTTGCGGATACGGTCCAGCACATCGCCGGAGACGACATAGAAATTCCATGGCTGGGTGTTCAGCGAAGTTGGCGCGCGCATCGCGATCTCGAGGATTTCCCGGATGAGCGCCTTCGGCACCGGCTTCTTCAGGAAGCCCCGGATGCTTCGCCGCCCTTTCACCACATCGTCAAATTCCACGCGCCTCTCCCATAATTCTCCAGCCCTGTTCTAGCGGCGCCGTGGACGCGCGCACCCCCTCCCGCTGGGTCAGGCTTGCCAAGGCCGGGCGTTCCGGCGACCACCTCGGGATCGGACCAGATCAAGGGGAAGGGCGGCATGCGGTATTTCGAGGACATGGTGGTCGGCACGCGCACACGGTCCTCGCGCACCTACAAGGTGACGCGCGAAGAGGTGGTCGAGTTCGCCTCGAAATATGATCCCCAGCCTTTCCATCTCGATGACGAGGCCGCGAAGCAAACCTTCTTCGGCCGGCTGTCAGCGTCGGGCTGGCATACCGGCGCGATGGCGATGCGGATGATGGTCGACACCTGGAAAGACGGCGAGCCGACGGCGGGCCTCGGCTCACCGGGCCTCGATGAGCTGCGCTGGGTGAAGCCGGTCTATCCGGGTGATGAATTGCATGTGGAAGTCGAACTGATCGAGAAACGCCGCTCTAAATCCCGCCCTGACATGGGTCTGACCAAATCGCGCCAGACGGTGTTCAACCAGCATGGTGAAGTCGTGATGACTATGATCGGCAACGGGCTGATCCGTGTGCGCGATCCTTCAGCGCCCATCGAATAGCGCTGCGTCTTGCCGGCGCTGCTGAGGCCTGTAATTTGCCCGCTCTCGAATAGGGGCAGGCATGACGGAAAATCTCGAGGGCGGATGTACCTGTGGCAAGATCCGCTACCGGCTGAAGCGCGTGCCGATGATCACGCATTGTTGCCATTGCACCTGGTGCCAGCGGGAGACGGGCTCGGCTTTCGTCGTGAACACGCTGATCGAAACGTCCGAGGTCGAACTGCTGGGTGCGGCGCCAGTGATCATCGATACGCCCAGCGCAAGCGGCAAGGGTCAGTGGATCGCGCGCTGCCCGCACTGCCAGGTCGCGGTGTGGAGCCACTATCCGACAGCGCGTGAGGCGGCAGCGTTCGTGCGCGCCGGAACGCTTGACGACAAACAGGCGATCCGGCCGGATGTCCACATCTTCACCGCGAGCAAGGCGGGCTGGGTGACGCTCGACGACGGAAAGCCTGTGTTCGAGGAGTTCTATCCGGATCGCCTCTCTCTCTGGGGCCGGGAGGCGGAGGCACGCTGGGACGCGCTGATGGCGGCGCGGAAGTAAAAAAGCCCGCTCCGGAGAGCGGGCTTTTCTGCTGCGCGGCCTCCGGCCTAGCTGCTCAGCGCTGATCGCGGGCTGAAGCCCGCGGCGCTTGCGCCTTCGCTTCGCTCGTGAAGGAGCGCGCCACAAGCGAAGCGAAGGTGCAGCGGTTCCGCGCCGGAGGCGTGGGAACCGCCATGAGCAGTTAAATCAGCGCGGCGCCATGCGGATGGCGCCGTCGAGGCGGACGTCTTCGCCGTTGAAGTAATTGTTGCGGCACATCTCGACGGCGAGCGAGGCATACTCATCCGGATTGCCGAGACGCGGTGGGAAGGGCACCTGCGCGCCGAGGGCCTGTTTCACCGGCTCCGGCGCCGCGGCCAGAAGCGGGGTGTTGAAGATGCCCGGCAGGATTGTGTTTACACGGATGTTCTCGCGCGACAGGTCGCGGGCGATCGGCAGGGTCATGCCGACGACGCCGCCCTTGGAGGCGGAGTACGCGGCCTGTCCGATCTGGCCGTCTTCGGCAGCGACGGAGGCGGTATTGACGATGGCGCCGCGGTCGCCGCAGGGCAGCGGGTCAAGGCTCATCATGCCAGCGGCTGATTTTGCGATGCAGCGGAAAGTGCCGACAAGATTGATCTGGATAATCAGGTTGAACTTGTCGAGCGGGAAGTGGCTGATCTCGCCGCTGTTCTTGTCACGGCTGGCGGTCTTGATGGCGTTGCCGGTGCCGGCGCAGTTGATCAGGATCCGCTCCTGGCCGATGGCGGCGCGGGATTTGGCAAAGCCAGCATCGACGCTGGCTTCGTCGGTCACGTTCACATTGCAGAACACGCCGCCGAGTTCCTTGGCTAGGGCTTCGCCTTTCTCGGCGTTGAGGTCGAACAGGGCGACCTTGACGCCGTAGCTGGCGAGTTTGCGGGCGGTTGCGGCGCCGAGGCCGGAGGCGCCCCCGGTGATCACGGCGGAAATATTCGGGTTCAGTTCCATGAGGCGTGGCCTTCCTTTGTTTGCACAGGGGCCCCTGCGGGCCTGACTTTCGGGAATGAGTGCAGTGGACTATAATGCCCTTAGGAGAGCGCAATGTCTGACGCAGCGGAAATCATCAACACGGTGAAAGGCGAGGGCGGGGTCTACCTGCCCAAGTCGATCGAGCGGCATGAGCGCACTTCGCGGGGGCTCATTCCCAAGCTCCTGCGCCTTGCCGGCCGG
The DNA here is from genome assembly GCF_046313975.1 of Hyphomonas sp. Taxonomy (GTDB): domain Bacteria; phylum Pseudomonadota; class Alphaproteobacteria; order Caulobacterales; family Hyphomonadaceae; genus Hyphomonas. Next base: position 16,692 of record NZ_JBKBXB010000010.1, read on the forward strand.
GTGCCGTTCGCGGACGACCTTGCCAGTGCCTATTACGCCGCCCGCGACCCGCTGACCCCGGCCAAGGCCAAGGCCGTGCTGTTTGCCGCAGCGGCCTATTTTGTCATGCCGGCGGACCTGGTGCCGGATGTGGTGGTCGGTCTCGGCTTCACGGATGACGCGACCGTGCTGGCAACCGCGCTCAGCGTGGTCGGCGCGCATGTGAAGGAGCGCCACCGGGCGATGGCACGCCGCCTGCTGCGCCTGCCGGAACCCATCGGGGACAAGGCCTGAGTCCCTCCGTTCTCTGGGCAGCCTTCGGCACGGCCGCCGTTGCGGCGCTGGCCTATGGCTTTCTCTACAGCTGGCGCGGCGAAGGCCCCGCCCGGGCCATGCTCAAGATGGCGGGCATCCTCATTCTCGCCGGCATCGCGTTTGCCGCAGGCGGGCCCTGGCTGCTCTGGGCGGCGCTGCTGGCTTCGGCGGTGGGCGACCTGTTCCTGGCGGGCAAGCCGGCGCGCTGGCTCTTGCCCGGCATGGGCGCGTTCTTCCTGGCGCATGTGTTCTATGTCGTGCTGTTCTGGCAGCTGGGAGAGGGCAGCGGCTGGAGTTGGCCGGTGAAGATCGCGCAGGCGGCGCTGGTCTTCGGCGGTGTCTTCTACATCCGCTGGCTGGTGCCGTGGATCGAGGCGAAGATGCGCCTGCCGGTCATTCTTTATGGCGCTGTGATCCTGATGATGGGCGCCGCCGCCATCGCGCTGCCGGGGGCTTATGGGCTGGTCACCGTTGGCGCCCTGATGTTCATCGCCTCGGACTCCATTCTCGCCCACCAGCTGTTCTGCCGCCCGGCGGGTGCCCCGCCGCAGAAGCTTGCGTCCTATGCGGTCTGGTTCCTGTATTTCTTCGGGCAGGCGGCGATCACGCTCGGCCTGATCCTGCCGCTCGCCTAGAACGGCTTGTCGCCGTTTACCGTTGCGCGGCGCATGTGGCGGCGGTGGCCGGGATAGTCGTTCAGCGCATAGTGCCAGGTACAGCGATTGTCCCACATCGTCACGTCGCCGGCCTGCCAGCGCACGCGGCAGGTGAAGCGTTCCTCGCGCGAATGGTTGAACAGGTAATCGAGCAGCGGCTTCGAGTCGCGCTTCGACCAGCCGGCAAAGCGCAGCGTGAAGGCCGGGTTCACATAGAGGCCCTTGCGCCCCGTTACCGGATGGGTGCGCACCACGGGATGTTCGTATTCCGGCGCGTCATCTGCGACGGACGAGTCCATCGACTTGCGCACCTGCGCGGAAGCTCCGTGTACGCCGTATTCGCGGCTCGCCGAATGCACGGCCTTCAGCCTGCTGAGTGTTTCCTTCAGGCCCGGTGACAGCGCGTCATAGGCCGCCTGCTGGTCGGCAAACAGCGTGTCGCCGCCATAGGGCGGGATCTCGATGGCATGCAGGATGGAGCCCAGCGCCGGGGTCTCCTCGAAGCTCATGTCGGTGTGCCAGCCGCCGCCGAAATTCACCTTGTCTTCCTTCTCCTTGATGATCTCGAGGAGTTCCGGATGGTCTGCCATGCCCTTCACATAGGGGTGGATGTTCAGTGTGCCGAAGCGCCGGGCGAAGGCCTTTTGCGCCTCCGGTTGCAGGTTTTTCTGGCCGCGCATGACGATGACCTTGTGGTCAAGGAAGGCCTGATGGACCCGGTCAAACTCGGCATTCGTCAGGCCGGACTGCAGGTCCAGCCCGAAAATTTCAGCGCCCAGCGTGCCGGAGAGGGGGATGATGTCGAGGCTCATGGGCCAGAGTGAAGCACCCGTTCCGGGCTCGCGCAAGAAATACGTGTGTTGAGAGAAACTGCGGGGTTCCCTGAGGGCTTCACAAAAATGCCACTGGCAGGCGCCCCCGAAATATGCGACAGCAGCCGCGGGCCAGGCACCCCCAACGGTGCCCAGCCTATCTGTGAGGATAGGAGTAAAACAGATGACCGTGATCACCGCCAAGCCGGTAGTGCGCCCCGCATGCCCGCATTTTTCGTCGGGCCCGACCGCAAAATACCCCGGATTTTCGCTTCAGAACCTGGTGACGGCTGCCCTTGGCCGCTCGCACCGTTCGGGCGACGCCAAGAAGAAACTCAAAGCCGCGATTGACCGCACCAAGCTGATCCTCGGCCTGCCGGAAGGCTACCGGGTCGCCATCGTGCCCGCCTCCGACACCGGCGCTGTCGAGATGTGCATGTGGTCGATGCTCGGCGCCAAGCCGGTCGATGTGTTCGCCTGGGAAGCCTTCGGCTCCGACTGGGTGACGGATGCGACCAAGCAGCTGAAGCTCGCTGACTGCAAGACCCATGTCGCCGATTATGGCGGCCTGCCGGACTTCTCGAAGGCGCGCGATGATGCCGACATCATCTTCACCTGGAACGGCACCACTTCGGGTGTGCGCGTTCCGAATGCCGACTGGATCAAGCCGAACCCCGACAGGATCGTGATTTGCGATGCGACCTCGGCCGCCTTCAGCCAGGACATCGAGTGGGAAAAGCTCGATGTGATCACCTATAGCTGGCAGAAATGCCTCGGCGGGGAAGCGGCCCATGGCATGCTGATCCTGTCGCCGAACGCCGTGCGGCGGCTCGAGACCTACACGCCGGACCGCGCGCTGCCGAAACTCTTCCGCATGACCAAGGGCGGCAAGCTCGACGAGGACCTGTTCGAAGGCGCCACCATCAACACGCCCTCGATGCTATGCGTTGAAGATTACCTGCAGGCGCTGGACTGGGTGGAGCGAATCGGCGGCTGGAAGAAGCTGAAAGAGCGCTCCGACGAAAGCCTCCGTATCCTGACGGAATGGGAAGCGAAGACCAGCTGGATCCAGTTCCTCTGCAACGATGCAGATGTGCGCTCGAACACCGGCATCACTTTCCGCATCGCCGATCCGCGCGTCGCGAAACTCGATGAGGCGGGCCAGCGGGATTTCATCAAGAAGATGATGAAACGCCTCGAGACCGAGAATGCCTGCTATGACGCCGCCGGATACGCGAAAGCGCCTCCGGGCCTGCGCATCTGGGCGGGCGGATCGGTGGAGCCTTCGGACGTCGCCAAGCTGCTGCCGTGGCTGGACTGGGCGTTCCATGAGGAAGCGTCGAAACTCTGACCGGGAAGGGCGTATGCCCGCTCGCCGCTGATGATCCGCCTGCGCACCGCGACCCTCGCAGACCTGCCGCTTATCCTGCACTGGGATGAGCAGCCTCATGTGCGTGATGTGGGCGGCGACCCCGAATGGAATGACTGGAACTGGGACGAGGAGCTTGGCCGCGAGGTTGCGTGGCGCGAGTTCCTGATCGCAGAGCTGAACGGCCGGCCCATCGGCTTCGTCCAGCTGATCGATTGCCGCGAAGAGGAAAGCCATTACTGGGGCAATGATTGCCCCGAGCATTCCTGGGCGATCGATATCTGGATCGGGGAAGGGGACGAGCTGGGCAAGGGCCATGGCAGGGCGATGATGCACCTCGCCATCGACCGCTGCTTCGCCCGGCCGCTCTGTGAGCACATCCTGATCGATCCGATGGCGGACAATACCCGCGCCCAGCGCTTCTACGAATCCCTCGGGTTCAAACTTCTGGGGCCGCGCCGTTTCGGCCCTGATGATTGCCTTGTTTATCAACTCACCCGCGCCGCCTGGCGCCATGGAGACCCCAATGCCTAAAGTCCTTATCGGAGATTCGCTGTCTCCTGCTGCCGTCGAGATCTTCAAGTCCCGCGGCATCGAAACCGTCACCAAGACCGGCCTCTCGAAAGAGGAACTGATCAAGATCATCCCCGAGTTCGACGGCCTCGCCGTGCGCTCAGCCTGCAAGCCGGACGCGGATGTGATCGCGGCGGCTACCAACCTGAAAGTCATCGGCCGAGCCGGAATCGGCGTCGACAATATCGACATCAAGGCCGCGACCGCCAAGGGCGTCGTCGTGATGAACACGCCGTTCGGCAATGCCATCACCACCGCCGAGCATGCCATCGCGATGATGTTCGCGGCTGCCCGCCAGATCCCTGCCGCGAATGCCGACACGCAGGCCGGCAAGTGGCCGAAATCCGGCTATATGGGCGTCGAAGTGTCGTTCAAGACGCTGGGCCTGATCGGGGCAGGGAATATCGGCAGCCGGGTTGCCGAGCGCGCCATCGGCCTGAAGATGCGCGTGGTCGCGTATGACCCGTTCCTGACGGAAGAGCGCGCGATGGAACTCGGCGTGGAGAAGGTCGAGCTCGATGAACTCCTGCGCCGCGCCGATGTGATCACGCTGCATGTTCCGCTTACGGATCAGACGCGCAACATCCTGTCGCGCGACAACCTGCAGAAGACCAAGAAAGGCCTCATCCTCGTCAACTGCGCGCGCGGCGGCCTGGTGGACGAGCAGGCTGTCGCTGAACTTCTCGAAACCGGACATATCGCGGGCGCCGCCTTCGACGTGTTCGCGGTCGAGCCGGCCAAGGAGAACGTGCTCTTCGGCAAGAAGAACTTCATTGCCACGCCCCACCTCGGCGCCTCCACCAACGAAGCGCAGGAGAATGTCGCCCTGCAGGTGGCCGAGCAGATGTCGGACTACCTGCTGACAGGTGCCGTGACGAACGCGCTGAACATGCCATCGGTCACGGCTGAGGAAGCTCCGCGCATCCGGCCCTTCGCGGAGCTTGCGGAAAAGCTGGGCAGCTTCGCAGGGCAAATCTCCGACTACGGATATGATGAAGTTGTGATCGAGTATGAGGGCGAGGTTGCAGACCTCAACCGCAAGCCGGTGACCGCCGCGCTGCTCGCGGGCCTGCTGCGCGCCTCGCGCGGCGATGTGAACATGGTGTCGGCGCCCGCAATCCTTGCCGATAGCGGCGTCAAGCTGACCGAGACGAAGACCGAGAAGAGCCCGGTCTATGACAGCCTGATCCGCATCAAGGTGAAAACCAAGGCGACGAAGAATTCGCCCGAAGGCGGCTGGCGCACGCTCGCCGGCGCGCTGATCGCCGGAAAGCCGCGCATCGTTGAAGTGAAGGGCATGGCGCTGGAAGGCGATTTCTCGCCGGTCACGCTCTACGTCAACAATATAGACAAGCCGGGCTTCATCGGCGCACTCGGCCAGATGCTCGGCGAAGCCAAGGTCAATATCGCCACCTTCCACCTTGGCCGTCAGGCCGCGGGCGGCGAGGCGATTGCCCTGATCGGCATCGACTCGATGCCGCCGGCCTCGGTGATCGAGAAGCTCGATGCCTTGCCACAGGTTCGCTATGCGAAAGTGCTGAGCTTTTGAGCGCAGCCTCCGCGCGGCCATGCGCGGGGTGAATAAATCCTATGCCTCCGGGGCGGGCTGATCTTCGGGTCACCCGCCCCAATCTGTTCGGCGGTAACAGAGAAGGGGCCCCGTCATGGCCAGAATCGCAATCGTCTATCACTCCGGCTACGGCCACACAGCCAAGGTCGCCGAACATGTCCGCAAGGGCGCAGCAATTTCAGGCGCCGATGTCCGCCTCTACGAGGCGGAAGATCTGAGTGCGCCCGACAAGGGCCCGTGGGCGGAACTTGCGGCGGCGGATGCCATCATCTTTGGTGCGCCGACTTACATGGGCTCAGTCTCCGCAGCGATGAAACAGTTCATTGACGCCTCGTCCAAGGTCTGGATGAGCCGCACCTGGGAGAACAAGCTCGCGGCCGGTTTCACCACCTCAGGCTCGCTGTCCGGTGACAAGCAGGTGACGTTGCAGCAGCTCGCGACCTTTGCGGCACAGCAGGGCATGATCTGGGTCGGTAACAGCCTGCCCACCGGCTACAACGCCTCGGGTCACGACTTCGGGACGGCCCTCAACCGGGCGGGCTTCTTCCTCGGCCTCGGCACCCAGTCGCTGGTCGACCTGCCCGCCGACCAGACACCGAATGACGCCGACCTGAAAACAGCGGAACTGTTCGGCCGGCGTGTCGCAGAAGCCACGCTGCGCTGGGCCCGCGTGCCCGCAGAGCCCGCGCTGGCTTGACGGATCAGGGGCAGGGCGCGATGGCTGCGTGACGCTTCTGTCATGAAGGATTGTCCATGCGCCGAACCGCTCTCGTCCTGTCCCTGACCTTTGCGCCCGCGCTCGTGGCGCAGGCCGGCCCCGTTGATGAAATCCGCCTCGGCGTCATTGCCCACAACGTGTGCATCGCCAATTGCGACAATGCCAACAAGGAAGATGGCCCGAACATCAATGGCGAAATCGTCTTCGACTCGCCGGAGTTCCTGAGCATCCTCTGGAGCCCGAGGCCTTATGTGATGGGTAGCCTCAACACCGCCGGCGACACGAATTTCGGCGGCGTCGGCCTGCAATGGGACTGGGAGTTTGCCGAAGGCTGGGCGATCGAGCCGGGCGTTGGCTATGCCATCCACGATGGCGAACTGACCTTCCCTTATCCGCAGGGCGATCCGCGCAATGATCCGATCTCGGCCACCGCCGTTTTCTTCGGCTCGCGCGACCTGTTCCGGACCAGCCTGTCGCTGAACAAGGACTTGGGCGAGAAATGGGGCGTGCAGCTGATGTATGAACATCTCAGCCACGGCCAGATCCTGGGCTCGGGCCGCAACCAGGGCCTCGACAATATCGGCGTGCGTGTTCGCTACCGTTTCGGCGACTGAGCCCTATTCGTCCGCAAGCATTTGATCGGCGCGATCAGGCCGTGCGGTCCGCACAAACTGGTTGAACATGGCGCGGGCTGTAGGTGGCGGCGGCTTCACCACAAGCTGGGTTACGGCCGGGGGGATCGCTGGCAATCCTGCTTTGAGCAGTTTGCACATATCCAGGATACCCTCGCCATAATCAGTACTCCAGTTGCTAGGCTCGCGCGCCGTCTGGCGGAGCAATGCCTTGAAGTATCGCGCAAGCGGAACACCTGAGGCATCCGCAGCATCCCGGCACGCCTGCAAGCCATGATAGCCCAGCCAGACGGCGGCAGCGCCCGCTGTCATTGCCGTTGCGTAGGAAGTGCCCTCGCCGCGTTCTGAGAGCAGGTCTGGGCGGGAAGTTTTGTGGCTTGCTGCCTGCACCCATTGTGCCGGAGCGGCGATGTCGAGTTTTCCATGCGGGCTGCTGCAGGCATATGGCCATGGCGCGTCATTCGGGGCTGTGCCGCTGACACCAATGCAGTAGTTCGAGATGGCGGGGGCAACTGCAAGCTTTACGCAATTGCCAGCAGCGGCGATACAGATCGCTCCAGCCGCTTCGGCCTTGCTGAGCTGTTTCTCCAGCCCGGAAAATGCCGAGATGCCCCCAAGACTCATGCTGATAACAGGATGGCCGCTTTGCGCAGCCATCCTTATCGCCTTAACAACCCGGCCCATTCCGGTAAACACGGCGACGAACTCAATGGCCCTGTAGGGAACGGTTACAGCTCCGGTGGCGACGCCGCGCATGTTGTGGGGTGTCCGGCTTATGATCACTGAGGCTGTACTGTCGCCATGTCCATGGGACCTTGCCCCGCTATTGGCTGGTTCCCATCCGCCCGCCCTTTTGAGGATGAAATCAAAGCCGATTCCCGGAATGCAAGACCCGGTCTCGATTTCGGGATGAGCGCCATACCCGGTGTCGATATGGCCGATTGTTATTCCTCGTCCCGAAAAATCGCCCCGAGGAAGCCCGTCGCACGGAAAAAATTCGGGATGCCGGATTTTGTGCAACCACCAATCCTGTTTGAACGAGGTGTCGCCAAGAGGAATAGGGCCGACCGAACATATACCACTGAGCATTTCCGTACCCGGACCAGTTGGCCTCAGTTCATTCAATTGAAGAGTCAGGTCTGCATGGGCGCTGACGATCCAGTCGATGGTCAGTTCAAGCCACTCTGCGAGCTCGATAAGCGCTCGGCCATGCGCCACATCGTCAGCCAACTGATCGACCGGATCGAGCTCGACGAGGAAGAAGCGGTCGAATTCGTCATCCGTCGTTTCTGAATCGACACTCAGCGTTTCAACCTTCACATCGTCGAAGCGGAATTCGGGTCTGCCTGCTTGCCGTAGGATATCGCGGAAGACGAGCCACATGCGCTCCCTCAGCTGCCCAACCGACAGAATATCCGCGGTCTCAATGATGAGAGCGCTTGGCAGCATGGGTCTACCATCTGCCCCTGCCATAGCCGCCAAGTCGCCGCCCAGTCGATCCAAGTAAGTCAGGAAATCTCCAAAACCGGCCACTTGTCCCTCCACATACGGTATCGATAGATATATATTCAACTTTAGTGAGACTCAAGCGCTCACTCGGCGCGCGTTGGGGAGCTATGGGCGGGACGCAACGCATTGCGTACCCGCGCGCATCTGCCCCTTGCTTTTCGGTTCCGATTCCTGCCCTTGTCGCCGCGGTTATGAACGGAGGGCGCCATGGCAGGCGTAGTCGTCGTCGGAGCCCAGTGGGGCGATGAGGGTAAGGGCAAGATCGTGGACTGGCTCTCGGCGCGCGCCGATGTGGTGGTCCGCTTTCAGGGCGGGCATAATGCCGGCCATACGCTGGTCATCGATGGCAAGGTGTTCAAGCTGGCGCTCTTGCCGTCCGGCCTTGTGCGCGGGGGCAAGCTCTCGGTTATCGGCAATGGCGTGGTCGTCGATCCCTGGCATCTCCTGACCGAGATCGAGGGCATCCGCGCGCAGGGCGTTGACGTCTCGCCGGAGAGCCTGATCCTTGCCGACAATGCCTCGCTGATCCTGCCCTGGCATAAGGATATCGATGCGGCGAGGGAAGGGGCCCTTGGATCGGCGCAGATCGGCACGACCAAGCGCGGCATCGGCCCGGCCTATGAAGACCGCGTTGGCCGCCGCGCAATCCGCGTCGCGGACCTGTCCGATCCCGCCGCGCTCGACATGAAGCTTGAGCGGCTTATCGCGCATCACACGCCTCTGCGTACCGGACTTGGCCTGCCGGCGCCGGATGCGGCGGAGCTGAAGGCGGAGCTTCTGAAGATCGCGCCGCAAGTGCTCGCCTATTCGCAGCCGGTCTGGAAGATTCTCGACGAACAGGTTCGCAAGGGCCGGCGCATCCTGTTTGAAGGCGCGCAGGGCGTGATGCTGGATGTCGATCACGGCACCTATCCGTTTGTTACCTCTTCGAGCGTGGTTGCGGGCAATGCGAGCGCGGGCTCAGGCGTCGGGCCGGGGGCGATTTCGTACGTACTCGGATTGGCGAAGGCCTACACCACGCGCGTTGGGTCCGGACCGTTCCCGACCGAGCAGGCGAACGAGATCGGCCAGCGCCTCGGCACGGTCGGGCATGAGTTCGGCACCAATACAGGCCGCGCGCGGCGCTGCGGCTGGTTTGATTCCGTGATGGTGAAACAGGCCTGCGCGACCTCTGGCGTGAATGGCCTGGCGCTGACGAAGCTCGATGTTCTCGACGGGTTTGACGAAATCAAGGTCTGCGTCGCCTACAAGCTCGGCGGCAAGACGATCGATTACTTCCCGGCCGGCCTGACCGACCAGGCGGCGGTGGAGCCGGTTTACGAAACCCTGAAAGGCTGGAGCGGCTCGACCCGCGGCGCGCGCAGCTGGGCGGATCTGCCGGCCGAAGCGGTTGTCTATGTGCGCCGGCTGGAAGAACTCGTCGGCAAGCCTTGCGCGCTCGTTTCGACCTCGCCGGAGCGCGAGGACGTGATCCTGATGCGCGATCCGTTTGAGGGGTGAACCGCGTCCTCAGGCGATGCGTTCGACCATCATGTGCTTGATCTTGGCGATCGCTTCTGCGGGGTTGAGGCCTTTGGGGCAAACCTGAGCGCAGTTCATGATGGTGTGGCAGCGGTAGAGCTTGAACGGGTCTTCGAGGTCGTCGAGGCGCTCGCCGGTGGCTTCGTCGCGGCTGTCGATCAGCCAGCGATAGGCCTGCAGGAGCGCGGCGGGGCCGAGATACTTGTCGCCGTTCCACCAATAGGACGGGCAGGAGGTGGAGCAGGAGGCACACAGGATGCATTCATACAGGCCGTCGAGCTTGGTGCGGTCTTCTTCCGACTGGCGCCATTCCTTTTCCGGCACCGGCGAGACGGTCTGCAGGTAGGGCTTCACATAGGCGTGCTGGGCGTAGAACTGCGTCAGGTCGGGGATCAGGTCCTTGATCACGGGCTGGTGCGGCAGCGGGCTGATGGAGATGACGCCGCCGGGCAGCTCGTCGAAGCCCTTGGTGCAGGCGATGGTGTTGCGGCCCGCAATGTTCATCGCGCAGGAGCCGCACACGCCTTCGCGGCAGGAGCGGCGGAAGGCGAGGGTGGGGTCAATATTGTTCTTGATGTAGATCAGCACGTCGAGGACCATCGTGCCGGCCTTGTCCATGTCCACCCAATAGGTGTCCCAGCGCGGATTGGCCTTTTCCTCGGGGCTGTAGCGATAGATGCGGAACTCGCGCAGATTGGTTGCGCCCTGGGGCTTCGGCCAGGTCTTGCCCTTCTGGACCTTGGAATTCTGGGGGAGTGTGAACTGGACCATGATGCGTTCCTGGAATTATCCCTGAATTAAAGTGCGCGCCGGCGCGCTGTGATCACCGCGCCATCGGTGACGCTGTAGCCGAACCCGTAGCCGCCCTGATTGATGGCGCCGCGTTCGGAATGTCCGCCTACGGAGGGGAGGATGGAGATCACGTCATAGCCTTCTTCATGCAGCCTGTTGCAGGCGTCTTCGATCTGGGCGGAAAGGTCAGCGAGGTCTGCCGTTTTCGGGTCCTCGATATGTTTCTTGCCCTTTCCGAGCAGTTTCTTCTCTTCCTTCATGTGCCTTCCGGCGCGGACCCAGACCGATTTGTACTCGCTCATCGGGGGCTCCGCCTTCAGGCCGCTATATCCTCAGTACACCCGCGCTTTCGGTTTGATGTACTCGATCTCGTTGGAGAGCGTGTATTCGTGCACCGGGCGGTAATCGATGGTGACCTTGCCGGCCTCGTCGACCCAGGCGAGGGTGTGTTTCATCCATTTGGCGTCGTCGCGTTCGGAGAAATCCTCGCGAGCATGGGCGCCGCGGCTTTCCTCGCGGTTGGCGGCCGAATTCACAGTGACGGCGGCCTGGGCGATCAGGTTGTCGAATTCGAGCGCTTCGACGAGATCGGTGTTCCAGACGAGGCCGCGATCCTTCACGTCGATGCCGGGGAGTTTCCTGTAGACGTCCTCGATCGCCTCGACGCCTTCCTTCAGGACCGAGCCGTTGCGGAAGACCGCGCAGTCGTTCTGCATGGCTTTCTGCATTTCGAGGCGCAGGGCGGCAACGGGCTGGTCGCCCGACGCATTGCGCATCCGGTCGAAGCGGGCGAGGTGCGCGTCGGTGGCGGCTTTCGGCAGTTCCGGCTGGCGGGCGCCGGCTTCGGTGGTTGCGCCGCAGCGCAGGCCGGCGGCGCGGCCGAAGACGACAAGGTCAATTAGCGAGTTGGAGCCGAGGCGGTTTGCTCCGTGTACGGACACGCAGGCCGCTTCGCCCACGGCCATCAGGCCGGGTACGACCGCATCCGGGTCGCCGCCTTTTTTCGTCAGCACTTCGCCGTGATAGTTGGTCGGGATGCCGCCCATGTTGTAGTGCACGGTCGGTAGGACCGGGATCGGCTCCTTGGTGACATCGACGCCGGCGAAGATTTTCGCGGATTCGGAAATGCCGGGCAGGCGCGCGTGCAGCGCGTCGGGCGTCAGGTGGTTAAGGTGGAGGAAGATGTGATCCTTCTCCGGGCCGACGCCGCGGCCTTCGCGGATTTCCATCGTCATGGCGCGGGAGACGACATCGCGGGAGGCGAGGTCTTTCGCGGACGGCGCATAGCGCTCCATGAAGCGTTCGCCCTCGGAGTTCGTCAGGTAGCCGCCTTCGCCGCGCGCGCCTTCGGTGATCAGGCAGCCGGAGCCGTAGATACCGGTCGGGTGGAACTGAACGAATTCCATGTCCTGCAGTGGCAGGCCGGCACGAAGCACCATCGCATTGCCGTCGCCGGTGCAGGTGTGGGCCGAGGTGCAGGAGAAATAGGCGCGGCCATAGCCGCCGGTGGCGAGGATGGTTTTCTGCGCGCGGAAACGGTGCAGCGTGCCGTCATCGAGTTTCCAGGCGGTGACACCTCGGCAAGCGCCGTCTTCGTCCATGATCAGGTCGAGCGCGAAATATTCGATGAAGAACTCGGTGTCTTCACGCACGCATTGTCCGTACAGGGTATGAAGCATGGCGTGGCCGGTGCGGTCAGCCGCGGCACAGGTGCGCTGGACCGGGCCTTCGCCGAAATTGCGCGTCATGCCGCCGAAGGCGCGCTGGTAGATCTTGCCTTCCTCGGTGCGCGAGAAGGGCATGCCCCAGTGTTCGAGTTCGTAGACGGCGGCCGGCGCGTTGCGCACGAGATATTCGATCGCGTCCTGGTCGCCGAGCCAGTCGGAGCCCTTGACGGTGTCGTACATGTGCCACTGCCAACTGTCGGCGGACATGTTGCCGAGCGAGGCGGCGATGCCGCCCTGCGCCGCGACGGTGTGCGAGCGGGTAGGGAAGACCTTGGTGATGCAGGCGGTGCGCAGGCCGGCCTGGGCTGCGCCGAGCGCTGCGCGCAGGCCCGAGCCGCCGGCGCCGACAACGACGACGTCGTAGGTATGGTCGATCCAGTTATAGGTGCTCATCAGGTGTCCAGTCTTCCGGGGTTCGTGTTCACACCGCTATCCGCAGGACGGAAAGGGCGATGACCGCGAACAGCGCGGCGCAGAAAAAGGTGTTGAGGATCATCAGTGCGGCGCGGGTGCCGGACTTGCCGATATAGTCTTCGATGACGACCTGCATGCCGAGGCGCATGTGGTAGATGGCGGCGGCGGCCGTCAGTATAAGGAGCACCGAGTTGATCGGGGAGCTGGCCCAGGCGAGGGCGCCGGCATAGCCGCCGAGCACGGCTTTCATCACCGAGAACAGGAACCACGGCACCAGGAAGATCAGCGCGATGGCAGAGACGCGCTGGCGGATATGGTGAGCGGTGCCGCTCTTGGCGGAGCCGAGGCCGCGGGCGGCTTTGGCGGGGGTGAGGTACTGGCCTTTGGACATGGGCTCTCTCCTCACGCCATCGTCGCGGCGAGGAAGAGGGCAACTGCGCCGACCACCGCGAAGGCATAGTTGAACAGCGAGACTTGGCTTGCGACTTTCGGCGAGAAGCCGAGGCCGGGGCCGTCCCACAGGAGGTGGCGGATGCCGTTGGCGAAATGGTAGAGCACCGCAACTGCCCAGAGGAAGAGGAGGATCTGTCCGGGGATCGAGAAGGCGATGTCCTCGACCGTGGCGTAGGATTTCGGCCCGCTGGCGAGCGCGATCAGCCATGCGGCGACCAGCAGCGTGCCGCCATACAGGCCGACACCGGTGATGCGGTGGGTGATCGAGGCGGCCATCGTGGCGTGGAACCGCCAGACCTGGAGATGCGGAGAAAGAGGCCGCGGATCGGCCTTTTGACTGCCGGACATGGGAACGGATCCTTGCCTGCCTAAATAGGGACTTGGCTCTGCGTTCTAGGCGCCTCTATGGTCAAGTCAACGCGCGGCCATGTGGGGAGCGACATTATGAAACTACCTGTCCTCGCGGCATGCCTGATCGCGTTTGCGCCGCTGGCCGCGGCCGACCCGCTGGAGCCGCTGATCGAGGCCTATCAGGCCTATGTCGAGGCCGGGAGTCCCGGGGAGGCGGCCCGGGCCGCGGGCACTGCGCCGCGCAGCTGGGGCAGCGTGCGCCTGCCGGATATCAATGCCCGCGCCGATCAGGCCCGCGCCCTGCTGGCCGAGATCGAGGCGGTTGATTCGCCGCGCCGGGTGGACATCGCCATCCTCGAGCGCCTCTTGAAGGAAGACATCATCTCCGCCGAGCTGGACATGGCGCGCATCCCGTTCACCGGTGACTGGGGGTTCCAGGCGGCGCCGGTGTTTGCGGCGATGCGGGTGCGGCTGAAAAGTGTCGAGGATGGCGAGGCCTGGGTCCAGAGACTGAACGATGTACCCCGATACTTTGCCGAGAACCGCGTAAACATGGCGCGCGGCATCACCACGGGCTGGACCGCCTACAGGGACCCGCTGGCGACGACGCGGGAACAGATCGAGGCGCAGATTGTGGACGATCCGGCCACCAGCGACCTCTACCAGCCATTCCTCACCCTGCCGGACACGATCCCGGCGGCGGAGGCGGAGCGCCTTCGGGCCAAGGGGCTGGCGGCTGCGGCGCGGGCAATCCAGGCCTATCGCGACACGGCGCGGTTCATCGACCTCGTCTACGCCCCCGCCACGCGCCAGGGCGCCGGCATCGCCGCCCTGCCCGGCGGGCATGAGGCGTATGCCGCAACCATCGAGACGCACACGGCCGGCGCCGGCTACAGCCCGGAAGAGATCCACGCGCTCGGCCAGGCCGAGGTTACGCGCATCCGCGCCGAGATGCAGGGCGTGATGGCCGAGACCGGCTTCAAGGGCAGCTTCAGCGACTTCCTCGCCTTCCTGCGCTCTGATCCGCAATTCTATGCCGAGACCGATCTCGAACTGATGGCGAAGGCGCGGGAGATTACCAGCCGGATTGATGTGATCCTGCCCGAGTATTTCCATACGCTGCCGAAGCTCGGCTACACGGTGGACCCGGTGCCGCTGTCGATTGCGCCGGGCTATACGACGGGCCGCTATGTGCAGGGCGATATCGAGGAAGGGCGCAAGGGCAGCTACCTGGTCAACACCTACGCGCTGGAGCAGCGCCCGCTGTATGAGCTGCCGGCGCTTTCGGCGCATGAGGCGGTGCCGGGGCACCATTTGCAGATTGCGCTGGCGCAGGAAATGGCAGATCAGCCGCGCTTCCGGCAGGACTATTACGCCACCGCTTTCGGCGAAGGCTGGGGGCTTTATGCCGAGCGGATTGCGGGCGAGGCGGGCATCTATGAGACGCCGTATGAGCGGTTCGGTGCGCTGTCTTACGAGATGTGGCGGGCTTGCCGGCTGGTCGCGGATACGGGGCTGCACTGGTATGGCTGGACGCGGGAGGAGGCGGAGGCCTGTTTCAAGGAAAACTCAGCGCTGAGCCCGCTGAATATCGAAACCGAAGTCACCCGCTACATCGGCTGGCCGGGGCAGGCGACGGCCTACAAGATCGGTGAGCTGAAGATCCGCGCGCTGCGGGCAGAGGCGGAGGCGGCGCTGGGCGACAGGTTCGACATCCGCGATTTCCACGGCGTCGTGCTCGGGCAGGGCGCCGTGCCGCTGGACGTTCTGGAAGCGCAGGTGAAGGCGTGGATTGCGGAGGGCGTTGCCCCCTAGTGCAACGCACCTTTTTCCCAACGGAGAAGGGGCTTTGGTGGCCTTGCTCTTTGCCATCCCCCACGCCACATGGGGCGGGCTATGTTCCGCTTCTTTGAACGCCTGATCGAGCCCTTTCCCGAAACGCGGCAGGGCGTGCCGCCGGAGGGATTCTGGCCGTTCGTGTATCATTATATCCGCGATGCGGTGCCGTTCCTGGCGATCATGTCGGTGTTCACGGCGCTGATCGCCATCGGCGAGGTGGCGCTGTTCGGATTCCTCGGCGGCATCGTCGACTGGCTGTCGCAGGCAGACCGCGAGAATTTCTTTGCGCGCGAGGGCGGCGCGCTGGCGATCATGGGCTTCGTGCTGCTGGTGGGCCTGCCCCTGCTGACGCTGGTGCAGGGCCTCGTCGTGTACCAGGGCCTGATGGGCAATGTGCCGATGAGCGCGCGCTGGCGGATGCACCGGCAGATGCTCGGCCAGTCGATGGGTTTCTTCGGGAATGAATATGCGGGCCGGGTCGCCACCAAGGTGATGCAGACGGCGCTCGCGGTGCGCGAAGTGGTGATGAAGGTGCTCGACGTGTTCGTGTTCGTCATCGTCTATTTCCTCTCCGCGCTGGCGCTGGTGGCGGCGGCGGACCCGTGGCTGATGGCGCCGTTCATCCTGTGGGCCGTGGTGTACGGCTTCGTACTGCGCTGGTTCGTGCCGCGGCTGGGCAAGATTGCCGAGGCGCAGGCAGATGCGCGCTCGGTGATGACCGGGCGGATCGTTGATTCGTACACGAACATTCAGACCGTGAAACTGTTCGCACATGCAGGCCGCGAAGAAGCCTATGCCAAGGGCAGCATGCAGGGCTTTCTCGACACGGTTTATCGCCAGATGCGGATGGTGACGGGCTTCAATTTTGTCGTCTACCTTAATAATTCGCTGCTGGTGTTCTTGATTGCCGCAATCGGGCTGTACCTGTGGATGGGCAATCTCGTCGGCGCGGGCGCCGTGGCGGCAGCGGTCGCGCTGGCGCTGCGGATCAAGTCGATGTCGCAGTGGATCATGTGGGAAGTGGCGGGCCTGTTCGAGAACATTGGTGTTGTCTATGACGGAAAGGCGATGCTGGAAAAGCCGGTCGCGGTGACGGATGCGGAGGCGGCAAAGCCGCTGGGCGCGTCGCGCGGGGATATCCGCTTCGAGGATGTGACCTTCCATTATGGCAAGGGCGCGGGCGTGATCCAGAAGCTGAGCCTGCATATCCGTCCTGGAGAGAAGATCGGCCTTGTCGGGCGTTCCGGCGCGGGCAAGACGACGCTGACAAACCTGCTGCTGCGTTTCTATGATGTCGAAGGCGGGCGCATCCTGCTGGACGGGCAGGACATTGCCGGGCTGACGCAGGATTCGCTCCGGGCACAGATTGGTGTGGTGACGCAGGATACCTCGCTGCTGCACCGCTCGATCCGCGAGAACATCGCCTATGGCCGGCCGGAGGCGACGGATGAGGAAATTCATGCCGCGATTCGCAAGGCGAAGGCCGACGAGTTCATCGCTACGCTGGTGGACGCGAAAGGCCGGCGCGGGCTGGACGCGCATGTCGGCGAGCGTGGCGTGAAGCTCTCGGGCGGCCAGCGCCAGCGTATCGCGATTGCGCGCATCTTCCTGAAGGACGCGCCGATCCTGATCCTTGATGAGGCAACCTCGGCGCTCGACTCCGAAGTCGAGGCGGCGATCCAGGAGAGCCTGTTCGACCTGATGGAAGGCAAAACTGTGATCGCGATTGCGCACCGGCTGTCCACCATCGCGGCGATGGACCGGCTGATTGTCCTCGATGAGGGCCGGATCGTGGAGCAGGGCTCGCATGGCGAGCTGGCGGGCGCAGGTGGTCTGTACGCGGATCTCTGGGCGCGCCAGTCGGGCGGCTTCCTCGTCGAGCCGAAACGGCGCGAGGCAGAAGAAGTGCCGGCGGAATAGGGCAGGGCATGAAACTCACCATCATCGAGACAGGCCTCGTGCCGGCGCCGATCCGCGCGGACTTTCCGGACTATCCGGAAATGTTCCGGCGCATGGTCGCGGCGCAGGATGCGGCGATCATGTGCGAGACGGTTTCAGTTGTGAAAGGCGAGGCGCTGCCGGATCCGGCGACGCTGGACGCGGTGCTTTATACCGGATCGCCTGCAGGCGTGTATGATGACGAGCCGTGGATCGCGCCGCTGATGGAGTTTATACGCGCCTCGGCGGCGGCGCAGACACCGCAGGTGGGGATTTGTTTCGGCCATCAGGCGATGGGCGAGGCGCTCGGCGGGAAGGTGACAAAATCCGACAAGGGCTGGGGCGTCGGGCGGCACACCTACGATATTGTTCAGTGTCCGGACTGGTCGGCGGGGCCCTGCCCGCCGGCGCTGTCGGTGGCGGTGAGCCACCAGGACCAGGTGGTGGTGCGACCGGAAGCGGCTTCCGTGATCGCGCGGTCGGAATTCACGCCCTATGCGGGGCTCGACTATCGCGGCTTTCCGGCGATCAGCTTCCAGTGCCATCCGGAGTTCGAGCCGGACTATGCCGCGGCGCTGTACGGTGCGCGGCGGGGAAAATCGCTTGATCCCGCAATGGCGGATGCGGCGATCGCATCTCTAGGGGGTGAGTGCGATCGCCGCCTGCTGGCGAGTTGGATAGTCAACTTCCTCCGCCAGCATTCCTCGTGAGAGGCAGACCTATCAACCACCGAAGCGGTAGCGCGCGCCGAGGCTGAGCACGGTTTGCGTATTCTCGATCTCGAGCGAGCCCGGGAAGAGCTGGTTGCGGACGCTGATATCGTCCGTCGTGCGGTAGGCCGCTTCGCCGAACAGATCGATCCGCTCACTGATGGCCCAGGTGGCGCCGGCCTTCAGCTGGTAGGCGAGCTTGCCTTCGCTGTCGTCAATGATGCTGACGCCGGAGGGGCGGTAGGTAACCTGCACATCGGAATAGCCGATACCGGCGCCGACATAGGGGCTGATCATGCCATCGCGATTGAAGTCGTAATAGAGGTTCGCGAACAGGCTGGTCACTTCGATCTTGTCGCCGTCCGGCGCAGCGACAACGTCGCCGACCGTCACGCCGAGCTGCGTGTCCGAGCCGGTGAGCACGGCGGCGTCGACGCCGTCGATGACCGTGCCGGCAACATTCACGCGGCGGTGCGTGTCGACGTCTGCTTTGCTGAACACCAGTTCGATGCCGGAGCGGAAACCGTTGCCATAGGCGGTGCCGAATTCGCCGGCCACTGAATAGCCGGTGTCGAATTCCGTTTCCCAGCCATAGGGCGTGCCGGTCGCGACGGGCGTGCCGAAGGGCAGGGCGGGGGCGCCGTTGCCGGTGGTGAACGCGCCGGTTGCGCCGGTGTTCGAGCTGTCATTCTGCATCAGGTAGCCAACTGAGCCGCTGACATACCATTCCTGCGCATGGGCAGGCATCGATACGATGAAGGAGCCGGCGCCAAGGGCACACAAAGCTGCGCGAATATTCATTCTGAAGTCTCCTGCAAATCTGAACTGGGAGGGGTGCACAGGGCCGGTGACCAAACCCGGTGCGAGACCCGAGCTAGGGCTGGGGCGAGGCGGGGCAAATTAAGGTCTGTTGAACTTTTCGTGAGCAGGCGCCGGGCGCATGCTTCCCCTGCGGCGCGAAAGCTGCAAAAGGATCGCGAAATCGCCGCTCCCCGCCTGGGAGCGTGCCAGACCCGTTTCACGGAGACACAGATGCTGCCGAAACCGCTCGCCGATATCGCCCCGAACACGCTCGAATTCGAGATCCTGCCGCTGGTGAAGCCCACGGGATTCCGGGAATATGACGCGCGCTGGTGGTTTAATGGCATCGGCCATGCCAAGGCGCCGGAGCTGAACCTGACGGGCGTGCAGGCGCTCGGCCTCGGCATGGCGACACTGTTCCACGAGCTGGGCGTGAAGCCGTCCGTGGTGACGGGACATGATTTCCGCTCGATCAGCCAGCCGATCAAGAATGCGCTGACGCTCGGCATGATTGCCGGCGGCTGCGAGGTGCTGGATGTGGGCCTCGCGCTCTCCCCGATGGTCTACTGGAGCCAGTTCGAGCTGGACGCGGCCTGCTGCGCGATGGTGACCGCCTCGCATAACGAGAATGGCTGGACCGGCGTGAAGATGGGCGCGAACCGCCCGCTGACCTTCGGGCCGGACGAGATGGGCCGCCTGAAAGAGATCGTGATGGGCGGAAAGTTTGTCACGCGCGAGGGCGGAAAGCATCGCCGCATCGACGGCATCCGCGAGAAATACATCCAGGCGATCATCGGCGGCACGAAGCTGACGCGGAAGCTGAAAGTTGTCGCCGCCTGCGGCAATGGCACGGCCGGCGCGTTTGCCGGCGATGTGCTGCGGGGCATCGGCGCCGAGGTGATCGAGATGGATTGCAATCTCGACAACACGTTCCCGAAATATAATCCGAACCCGGAAGATCATGAGATGCTGCACGAGATGTCGCTGGCAGCAAAGGAACACGGCGCCGATGTCGTGCTAGGCTTTGACGGTGACGGCGACCGATGCGGCGTGGTCGACAATACCGGCGAAGAAATCTTTGCCGACAAGATCGGCCTGATGCTGGCGCGCGATCTTTCCAGACATTATCCGAATGCGAAATTCGTGGTCGATGTGAAATCGACCGGCCTTTACAAGACAGACCCTGTGCTGCAGGCGAACGGCGCAACGGTCGACTATTACAAGACCGGCCATTCCTACATCAAACGCCGCACGACGGAACTGGGCGCGCTGGCGGGGTTCGAGAAGTCCGGCCACTTCTTCTTCCGCCCGCCGATCGGGCTCGGCTATGATGACGGGCTTGTCGCGGCAAAGGCCGTGCTTGAAATGCTTGACCGCAACCCGGGCCGCACGATGGCGGATCTCAAGAACGAACTTGGCGTGGCGTACACCTCGCTCACCATGTCGCCGCATTGCGGCGATGAGGTGAAGTACGGCGTCGTGGACAAGATGGTGGCCGAGTATCAGGGCCTGAAGGGCGAAACCATCCTTGGACGGAAGGTTGTGGACGTAAACACAGTCAATGGTGCGCGCGTGACGCTGGAGGATGGCTCCTGGGTTCTGGTGCGCGCCTCATCCAACAAGCCGGAACTGGTCGTCGTCGTCGAGTCGATGGCCAGCGAAGCCGACATGAAGGACCTCTTCCACAACGAAGTGAAGCCGCGCCTTGGCAAGCATCCGGAAGTCGGCACCTACAATCAGGAAATCTGAGGCATCAGGACCAGAGCGTGAAGAGGCCGGCGAGGATGAGCGCCATGCCGGCGAAGTATTTCGCGTTCAGCGGCTCGCCGAACCAGAGATGGGCGAGCACCGGCACGATGACGAATGTCAGGGCCATGAAGGAATAGGCATAGGACAGCGGCACGGTTTTCAGTACATAGACCCAGAGCAGGGTGGCGCCGCCATAGAGCGCCATGGCGCCGAGGAAGATGGGGCTGAACACGGCGGACTGGAGAGGCTGCGCCGGATAGGCGGCAAGCTTTTCGCCCGTCAGCTTGAACATCACCTGTCCTGCGGCGATGAGGAACGGTGTCAGCACCAGCAGGCTGATGACGTGCAGCGGCAGCGACCTCATGGCGCGAGGTCCTCGCGGTAATAGATGTCGCGGCCGATATTGCGGCAGGCATGGCTCTCCGGAACCGGCATCATGGCGCGCAGGAAACTGTGCGTGTATGGAAAGAAATTGACGTGCGGGTTGAAGGTGTAGCGGTATTCCCGCTCGCGCGGCACGACGATGATCAAGCGCCGGCGCGCCACACGGCGCAGCTCTGCGATGGCGGCGCGGTAGTCGACGATATGCTCGATCACATGCGTGCAGATGACGGTATCGAAGGCCTTGTCCGGGAAAGGGAGGGCTTCAACCTTCTCCGCAATATAGTTGATGCCGTCATCGGCGAGGCCCGGATCAATGACAAAATCGACGCCCGTCATCCGCGCGAGGCCGGGGCGGGCGGCGCGGATGCGCCGGAGAAGCGCGCCCGTGCCGCAGCCGACATCGACCACGCTGTCGCCGAGGATATCGGCGGTGATAGCGGCGATGCAGGCTTCGGAATTGTCCGTGTCCTCATGCACGCGCGGATGCTTGCGGTAGAGCGCCTCATACTCCTCATCCGTGAGGAAGGCGGCGCGTTCGCGGAAGCGCGCGAGATCGCCGATATGGTTTCCCCAGGCCATCGAGGCGGCGGCGCGGAACAGGCCGGAATCGCGCAGCGCCGGAGGCACGATATCCTCCAGCACGAAGCGGATGCGATTGGTCATCTCGCGGCGCATCAGAAGCCCGTGCCCCGGACAGCGGCCGGCGCTTCGCGCTCCTCTATCGGCTGCGCGCCGAAGAAAGCGCGCTCGCCGCGTGCGGGCGCCTGCGAGAGATAGAAGATGCGCTTCTGTTCGATACGGGCACGGGAGACTGAGTCGAGAATGACGCCGCAGGAGAGCGACAGCATGGCGCCGACGAGCAGCGTCATGGAGAGCATCACGGTGGGGATGCGGTCCACCAGGCCGGTGGCGAAGAATTCGAGTGTGATCGGCGTCATCAGGACGGTGCAGGCGCCGAAGAGGGCGGCGGCGATAAGGCCGAAGAAGACTAAGGGCTTAGTTTCTTTCAGCAGCATCGCCATCATGGAGAGGATGCGGAAGCCGTCGCGGAAGGTGGAGAGCTTGCTTTTTGAGCCTTCCACGCGGCGGCCATAGTCCAGTTCCATTTCGGTGACTGGCAGGCGCAGGGTTGAGGCGTGTACGGACATTTCCGTCTCGATCTCGAAGCCGGCAGAATGGGCCGGGAAACTCTTGGCGAAGCGGCGCGTGAAGACGCGGTAGCCTGAGAAGATGTCCGTGAAGTCGCGGCCAAACATGGCGCGGTAGATCATGTTGAAGGCGTTGTTGCCGAGCGCGTGGCCGCGGCGGCCAGCGTCTTCAGTGATGTTGCGGCGTGTGCCGACGACCATGTCGGCGCGGTCGCGCAGCAGGGCCTCGATCATCTGCGGCGCGGCGGACGCGTCATAGGTGCCGTCGCCATCCGCCATGATGTAGATGTCGGCTTCGATGTCGGCGAACATCTGGCGCACGACATTGCCCTTGCCCTGGCGGCGGCAGGTGATGACCGTTGCGCCCGCGATGGCGGCCTGCTGCGCCGTGTCGTCCGTGGAGTTGTTGTCGTAGACATATATCCGCGCGCCCGGCAGCGCCTTGCGGAAGCTGATCACGCAGGACGCGATCGACAGGCCCTCATTGTAGCAGGGCAGGAGGACAGCGATGCTGTAACGGGGGAGTTCAGGAGTTGTCATCCGCGTTCAGTCTTCATGAAAGTTTCCATGTCATAGACCGGCACTCGTTAAGTTTGCCTTGCTCTTGAAGGGAATACCTGTGCCGACACGCTCCAATCTTTCCGATCTGGCCGCACGCCATGCGGGGCTGATCCTGTCGGCCGCTGTCGTGATCAGCCTGATGACGAACAGGATCCTGTCGGGAGAGTTCGGAAATATCGGCCTCGATACGGACGATATCATGCGCCTCGTCCAGGTGCGCGAACTCCTGGACGGCAAGGGCTGGTATGATCTCTGGCAGCTGCGTCTCGGGCCGGAAGGCGGCACGCTGATGCACTGGTCGCGCCTCGTCGATCTGCCGATTGCATCGATTGCTTTCCTGCTGACGCCCCTCGTCGGGCAGGAGACAGCAATTGCGGCTGCCATCTCTGCCTGGCCACTCATCAGTGTACTGATTGTAACGTTCTCTCTGGTTGCGGGCGCACGGGTGCTCGGCGGCCGCCTCCTGCTGCTGTTTGTCTGCCTTATGACCTTCAGCCTCCTGTTCTTTCATCCGAGGTTCCTGCCAGGCGCAATCGATCACCACAACCTGCAGCTCGGATTGCTGGCGGCCGCAGCGGTGGGCCAGTTCGGAGACGCGCGCCGTTTGCGCGGCTATGCTTTGTCCGGCGCGGCGCTGGCGCTGGCGGCGGCCATCGGGGTCGAAGTCTATATCTTTGTCGCCGCGATGGCGGGGTTTGTCGCGCTCGACTGGGCGCTCACGGGCGAGCCGGCGCGAAAGGCGGCCGTGGTGTTCGGCGCATCCTTCGCCTCGACGCTGACAGCCGCCTTTCTCATCACGGTCAATCCGCTGGACTATGGCGTCGTGCATTGTGACGCGCTGTCATCGGTCTCCCTGCTTGCCGGAGTTGCCGGCGGCGCCGGGCTGGCCCTTACCGCGCAGCTGGCCTCGCTGCGCCCGATGGTCCTGCGCCTCGCCGCGCTCGGCCTTGTCGGTGTGTTCTGCCTCGGTTTCGTCCTGCTGCTTGGCCCGCACTGCCTGTCCAACCCGCTGAACGCCCTGTCGCCGGAAGCCCGCCTGCTCTGGCTGGACCGTGTGACGGAGGCGCATCCGGTATTTGCCGACTGGCCCGCGCGTCCGGCCAATATCCTGTTCCGCCTCGGGCCTGTCCTTCTCGGTCTCGGCGCCGCGGCTTACCTCGCCTGGAAAGCGATCCACCGGCGCGAGATGCTGATTTTCGTCCTTCTGCTGACGATTTCGGCGGCGCTGACGATCTATCAGACGCGCTTCTACATTTTCGGCCAGCTGTTCGCCATCCTTCCGCTGGCCCTGCTCGCGGCAAAGACCCAGTCCGGCGAAACGGGCCTGCCGCGCCTCTCCTACATGCTTGTGGTGCTGCTCGGGTTCCCGACAAGCTGGGCGACGCTCGGCATAATGATCACGCCAAAGACGGCGGTGACGGAGACAGAGATCGTGCGCTGCCTGACGCCGGAAGCTTTGGCAGCGCTGCAGGCGCTGCCGGCGGGGCGCATCCTGGCCTCGCCAAATGATACGCCAGACCTCCTGCTGGAGACGCCGCACAGCGCCCTGCATGGCAACTATCATCGCAACACAGCCGGAATCGATGCCGCCATCTCGATCCTGACGGTGCCGGCCGAGGACGCGCAGTCCAAGCTTGCCGCCTCGCGCGTCTCCTATGTCATGGTCTGTCCTGGCGATCAGTATCTCGCTTTCTTCGCAGACTATGCGCCGGACGGACTGATCGCCCGGCTGATGGCCGGAGAGGTGCCCGGCTGGCTAGAGCCGGCCGCCAGCGCCGGCGAGACCGTGGTCTACCGCGTCCGCCCCTGACCCCGTTCAGCCCGGGCCATACTGGGCAGCGGCGGCATTGCTGATCTCGCTCGACCGGATGAAGCCGCGGCGCGACTGGATGCGCGCGAGATAGGCTTCCACCTCCGGCGTTTTCGGGATCGATCCGAACTGCACGCCCCAGCCGATCTGCGCGCCGGTATAGACATCCGCTGCGGTGAATTTGGGCCCCGCGAGATAGCCTTCCTCCGGCACGAGGCTGAGCAGGGTGTTCAAGGTGCGGTCAAAATCGCCGAAGCCGGCCATCGCGGACTTGTCGGCCGGTATATTGATGCCGAGCGCCTGCATTGTGGTTGCCTGTTCCCAAGGGCCTGCGGCGAAGAGGATTGCTCGGTAATAGGCCGCGCGCTGGTCAGGCAGGGGCGCGAGATCCGCCTCGGGAAAGGCATCGGCAAGGTAAAGGCAGATGGCCGCGCATTCGGTAACGATCGTTCCGTTGTGCTCGATCACCGGTACCTTCCGCATCGGATTGATGGCAGCATAGTCCGGCGCGTTCATCTCCGGCCCGTAGCGCACCCAGCGCGTTTGGTAAGGCGCGCCGGTTTCCTCCACCATCCAGTGGGCAATGCGCCCGCGCGACATGGGGTTTGTATATAAAACAAGGCTCATCCCGGGCTCCTGCCAGCAGACTATGTTCGCTTTTTGTTCTATGTCGGCGGACCTGTGCCGTCAAGCCGGTGCCCTTGAGGCAATCGCCCCTTGACCCTCTCGCACAAAAATTGCACCCCGCACGCGATCACCCCCGGCTTTGTATCTTTTTGAGGGATTCCCCATGCGTGTCGCGATTATCGGAACGGGCTATGTCGGCCTTGTCTCTGGCGCCTGTTTTGCCGATTTCGGCCACATCGTTACCTGTGTCGACAAGGACAAGTCGAAGATCGACAAGCTGCATGCCGGCATCATGCCGATCTATGAGCCGGGGCTCGACACGCTGGTTTCCAAGAACGTCAAGGAAGAGCGCCTGTTCTTCACCACCGACGCGGCCGAAGCGGTGAAGGATGCCGATGCCGTGTTCATCGCGGTCGGCACACCCTCGCGCCGCGGCGACGGGCATGCGGACCTGTCCTATGTCTATGCCGCCGCCGAAGAGATCGGCCAGATGATGAATGGCTTCACCGTAATCGTCACCAAGTCGACCGTGCCGGTCGGCACCGGCGACGAAGTCGAGGCGATCATCCGCAAGGTCCGGCCCGACGGCGACTTTGCAGTCGTCTCCAATCCGGAATTCCTGCGCGAAGGCGCCGCCATCAAGGACTTCAAGATTCCGGACCGTGTCGTCGTCGGCACAGATGATGACCGCGCCAAGCAGGTGATGAAGGAACTCTACCGCCCGCTCTTCCTCAACGAGACGCCGATCCTGTTCACGGCGCGCCGCACGTCCGAGCTGATCAAGTACGCCGCCAACGCTTTCCTCGCCGTGAAGATCACCTTCATCAACGAGATGGCAGACCTGTGCGAAAAGGTCGGCGCCAACGTGCAGGAAGTCTCGCGCGGGATTGGCCTCGATGGCCGGATCGGCTCGAAATTCCTGAATGCCGGCCCCGGCTATGGCGGCTCCTGCTTCCCGAAGGACACGCTCGCCCTGACCAAGACGGCGAATGATTACAACAGCCCGGTGCGCATCGTCGACACGGTGGTCGAGGTCAACGCCGCCCGCAAGAAGGCGATGGCGACGAAAGTCATCAACGCGCTCGGCGGCGATGTGAAGGGCAAGACCATCGGCGTGCTCGGCCTGGCGTTCAAGCAGAACACGGACGACATGCGCGATGCGCCCTCGCTCGACATCCTGCCGGCGCTGGTTGACGCCGGCGCGAAGGTCGTCGCCTATGATCCGGAAGCGATGAAGGAGGCCTCCCACCTCCTGAAGGACATCGATTATGCCGACAGCGCCTACAAGGCGGTCGACGGAGCCGACGCGATGGTCATCATCACCGAATGGGACCAGTTCCGCGCGCTCGACCTCGGCCGCATCAAGGGCGTGATGAAGGGCAATGTGGTGGTCGACCTGCGCAACATCTACGCGCCGGAAGACATGGCCAAGCATGGCTTCGCCTACACCTCGATCGGCCGCCCCGCCGTCTGAGCCCCCGCCCGCAGGGCAGATTTGCGCCCCTTCCGGCCTCCGGGAGGGGCGTTTTGTTAGCGCTACACTTGGAACGGGGGCGCCGATTGAGTATGCAGGCGCAGCTTCCCGCAGATTCGCTGACCAGACTGGACCCCGACCCATGAAATTCTTCGCCGATACCGCCGACACGAAAGAGATCGCCGAGCTCGCCTCCTATGGCCTGATCGACGGCGTGACGACCAACCCCTCGCTGATCGCCAAGGCCGGCAAGCCCTTCGCCGAGGTCATCGCCGAGATCTGCGCGCTGACGCCCGGCGCGGTCAGCGCCGAAGTCGTCGCCACCGATTTCGACGGCATGATGAAAGAGGGCAAGAAGCTCGCGAAGATCGCGCCCAATGTCGCGGTGAAACTGCCGCTGACGCTCGACGGCCTGAAGGCGTGCAAGGCGCTGACGGGGGAGGGCATCCAGGTCAACGTGACGCTTTGCTTCTCGGCAAACCAGGCGCTGCTCGCCGCGAAAGCCGGCGCGACCTTCATCTCGCCCTTCATCGGGCGGCTCGACGATATCCATATCGACGGCATGGACCTGATCGCCGAGATCCGCCAGATCTATGACAACTACCTGTTCGACACCGAAATCCTCGCCGCCTCCATCCGCTCGCCGAACCATGTGAAGCTCGCCGCGCTGGCGGGCGCAGATGTGATGACCGCCCCGGCCGCAGTGATTCGCAGCCTGGTCAACCATCCGCTCACGGACAAAGGGCTGGAAACCTTCCTCGCCGACGCGAAGAAGGCGGGCATCAAGGTTTAGTTATTCTCCCCCTCCGTCAGGCGGCTTCGCCGCCTGACACCTCCCCCGTAAACGGGGGAGGATACGGTTCCGTCCAGTGCCGCGCCATCCTCCCCCGCTTAGCGGGGGAGGTGGCCCGCAGGGCCGGAGGGGGAAGTTCCTCTCCGCCGCTGTGTGCGCTATGGATTTTGTGGAAAGGCCAGCGATTTCATGACCACACCTCAAGGCCGCGTCCTAATCATTGCCGGCTCAGATTCCGGCGGCGGCGCAGGCATCCAGGCGGACATCAAGGCGGTCACGATGCTCGGCGGCTATGCGATGACCGCGATCACGGCGCTGACCGTGCAGGATACGCGCGGCGTGCACGGCGTCTGGCCGGCGCCGGTGGGCGTTGTGACGGATCAGATGAAAGTGACGCTTGCAGATATCGGCGCGGACGCGGTCAAGACCGGCATGCTTGGCACCGCGGCGCTGGTCGAGGCGGTGGCGGAGACGCTGCATGCGCAGGCCGGGATCATCCCGCGCGTGATCGATCCCGTCATGGTGGCAACCTCCGGCGACAGGCTGGTGGACGAGAAGGCCGTCGGCGCGATCCGCACGGAGCTTGTTTCGCGCGCACGCCTCGTGACGCCGAATGCTCCGGAGGCGGAGGTTCTGACCGGCAAGGCGGTGGAGTCTCTGGACGGACAGCGGCGGGCCGCGGAGCGGCTTCTGGAGCTGGGCGCGAACGGCGCGCTAGTGAAGGGCGGACATATCGCCGACCGTGTGATCCATGATGTGCTGCAGACGACGACGGGCGAATGGATTTTCGAAAGCCCTCGCATCGAAACGACCTCAACCCATGGCACAGGCTGCACGCTCGCCTCCGCCATCGCCGCGCTGCTGGCGCAGGGGCGCAGCGTGCCGGAAGCGGTGCAGGAGGGCAGGGACTACCTCATGGGCGCGATTCGGGCCGCCAAGGGTTTCGGCAAGGGCCACGGGCCCGTGCATCATGGCTGGCTGCTGGACGAGAAAAAGCGCTAGACGCCCCGGCGGGCACGTAGGGCCGCGGCCAGCGTGCCATCATCCAGGTGATCGAGTTCGCCCCCGACGGGCACGCCGTGCGCGAGGCGGGTGACCTCTACACCTTTGCCTTGCAAGAGGTCCGCAATGTAATGCGCTGTGGTCTGACCATCTACCGTGGCGTTGAGGCCTAGGATCACTTCACGCACGCCGCCGGCTTCCACGCGCCGGATGAGAGAGGCGATGCCGAGATCGTCCGGGCCGATGCCGTCGATGGCGGAGAGCACGCCGCCGAGCACATGATAGCGCCCGCGATACGCGCCGCCGCGTTCCAGCGCCCAGAGGTCCGGCACATCCTCCACCACGCAGAGCACGCCGTCATCGCGGCCGGGAAGCTGGCACACGGCGCAGGGCTGCACGGTGTCATAGTTGCCGCACACCTCGCATTTCTGGATCCGCGCGCCCGCTTCCGCCATCGCTTCGGCGAGCGGCTTCAGCAGCTGGTCATTGCGCTTCAGGAGGTGCAGCGCCACGCGCCGCGCCGAGCGCGGGCCAAGCCCGGGCAGCTTCGCGATCAGGTCGATCAGGCGCAGGAGTTCGGGGCCGGCAGAGCGTTGGGACATGGCAGGGCGTTATGCGTCAGTCCGGCGGCGCTGTCACGAGGGCTCCTTGCGTTCGCCGTCCTTTGGAAAAATTCCGTATTTTTCCAGTAACTTCCAGACATGTACCGGCACCATGTTCTTGAGTTTCGCCGGCTCCTCGCGCCGCAGATGTATCACCGTTTCAGCCGCTTTCATCTCCAGCCGTGTGCGCGCGAATTCCAGTCCCTTCGGCCCGATTCGCGGCTGCAGGAAGGACACGATCGGGCGCGCCCAGTCCGGCATGGCGCGCAGAGGCAGGCCGCCCGCGGCGCGCTCCACATTGGTGATGAAGGCCGCCACATGCGGCGCGCGCTTGCCTTTCGAGCCGGGCGTCGACGTCACTAGCGCATCACCCAGCAGGCTGACCAGTTCCTCGCCGCGCGCATTGCGCACGATCAGCCATTGCTCGCCCTCGCCGCCCATATAGCCGACCGTCAGGTCACTGAGGGCATTGGTATAGTCGACGCAGGTGCGGCAGGTGAGCGGGAAGAAATCACGCGGCAGTTTCGAGATCGGCAGCGAGAGGAACGGGATCAGCTTCGTGCGGCCATCATCAAAGCGCAGCTCGACCCGGAAATCGGCGCGGAACTCGAGGTAGGAAATCATCTCGGGCGCCTGATCGAGCAGATTGAGAAAGTCGTGGAAATTCTCCGTGGTCGTATTGTCGGAGCAGGGCGTGCCGATGACATAGAGCTGTTCAAGGCCAAACTCCTCTTCCAGCGCGCGCAGCGCGTAGACCTGGCAGGGGATGCCAATCAGCGCAATGCGTTTGAGTCCCCGCGCGGCAACTTCCTCCATCAACGCGATCAGCGGCGAATAGCCCATCCGCATGCCCCGGCACCCGGCCATGTCACCGGCGCGTGTCACGATTACGGGCTTCGGTTTCCATCGGTCATCCGGATCCGGCGCAACCGTGAGAACAGCCTCGACCTTGCCGGATGCGAGAAGCCGCTCGCCGAGCGTTGTCGCAATTCCGGTCCACTGCGCGCCGTCCCGCGCGGGGACAAGCCGCGCCCGCAGCATCCGGCGGAATACGCCGAAATGCATTTCATCCGCTGTCTGATCATCCCGCGTCCGGCCGTGAAGCCGCAGTTCGTGGCGCGGATAGTCCGGCTGGATGAACTGGCAAGCCCGCCCGCAGGCCTTTGCGTCGGCCATCCGCGAGACGCCGCAATCGGTGCACAGACCGCGGGGCTCAGGGGGGCGAAGGGCAGGCGTGTAGGGGGCGGTGGTCATGGAATTTAGACTAGGATGGAGCCAGGACCGTGTCATGAGCGAATCCGTTCGCTCACCCATTTGGCGAGTCTGCTGCCGCCTTTGAATCTCACTTGACGGTTGGGATGTTGCAATCCAATAAAATAGACCTCCTACTGGAGGTTGATGTGTCCCAACTCGTCCTTGATATCTCGTTGGCTGTCGGTGGTGGCTTGGCCAGCTCCTTGATTATTGGCGGCCTGCATGTCGCCAAACAGTGGGTATTGAAACGACGATGCAATGTTTCCGGAGATTATATTTCGAAGTTCCAGGATTATCCCGAGACCGATCAATGGACGGAGTCGCGGGTCAAGATAAAGCAACGCGGCTTGAAAGTTTGGGGGACTGAGGTTCACCCTGACAAGCGCGAGTGGAAGCTTGAGGGTATGATTGCTGAGCGTGGTCATATCTCCGGAACTTACGCATCGCGCCACATTTATGACGACGGCGTAGGCTCTTTTTACTTCAAGATACACCAAGATCGACTAGAGAGTATGTGTGCTGGATATGCCAACAAGACAAAGAAAATCTCCTCGGGGCGATACATACTGGAGAAAGTCAAAAAAGAGTCGAAGCGATAATCCGCTGACATCGTAGTTTGGCTTTCTTGTACCGACTTAGCCACGGCCATGTATCCGGGCTGAGCGGGTCTAGAATGGCAGTTTGAAGCCCGGCATCAGGCCGCCGAAACCGGCCGTGGCGGCGCGCATCGCATCTTCCATCGCCTGGTCGAGCCGGCGTTTTGCGTCGGCATGGGCCGCCTTGATCAGGTCTTCGACGATTTCCGGTTCGTCGCCCATCAGGCTCTTGTCGATGGTGACCGAGACAAGCTCGCCCTTGCCTTTCAGCTTGACCCGCACGAGCCCTGCGCCGGCGACTCCATCCGCTTCGGTGGCCTCGATCTTGGCCTGCACTTCAGCCATCTTCGCCTGCATGGCCTGGGCCTGCTGCATGATCTGGGCGAGGTCTTTCATCTGCGGTCTCCGTCAGGCCGGGCGGCGGGTCTTGAAGGGGATGACATTGCCCCCATCGCCCCCATTTTCAAGCGGGGCGTCTGCACTGTCCACATCCAGGATTACCGCGCCGGGGATGGCCTCAAGGGTCGCGGCGATCAGCGGATGCCTGGCGGCTTCGGCAATCCGCTCGGCTTTCTCGCGGCGCTCGCGCTCGCGGATCGATTCGGAGTTGGTCTCGGTGTTCTCCAGTGCCCAGTCGATGCCGGTTTCGAAATCGAGAAAGGTCTTGAGTCGCCCGGCAAGGCCGGCCGGCGCACCGGGGGCGAGCGCATAGGCGAGATAGCCTTCGCGTACGGCGGCAGGGCGGATATAGCGTTCGGTGTCCACCTGGAGGGCCACTTCCCGGGCATCAGTCAGCGCACGGACGATATCGGCAAAGGTGTTGAGGCCGCCGGGCGCTTGCGGCGGCGCCTCAAGGGGCGCTGCGTCCTTTCCCGGCGGACGCGACCCCTCGGCGATCATGCGGGCCGCTTCCTCCGGAGACGGAAGACCGGCGGCGGCAGCAAGGCGCAGGATGATCATGTTGAGCGCCGTGGCGGGATCGGGCGCAAGCTGCAGGTCGCCGTATCCGGAGAGCAGCATCTGCCAGTTGCGCGCCGCCTGCGCCGGCGTCAGGCGCTGGGCGAGGGCCTGCGTGCGCTGGCCCCATTCGGCAGGCCCGGCAGGCGCCCAGTCCTCGCCGGTCGCCTGCGCCACAGAGACATCGGCGGCAATGTCCATCAGGTCTTTCAGGATCACGGCGGGGTCTGCGCCGGCAGCAATCTGGTCTTTCAGTTCGGCAAGCGCGCCCTTGGCATCCGCGGCGACAGCGCGCTCGAACACATCGTAAAGCCGTGTGCGGTCGCCGAGGCCAAGCATGTCGCGCACAGCAGCGCCGGAGACTTCACCTTCCGTAGTCTGAACAATTGCCTGGTCCAGCAGGGAGAGCGCATCGCGCACGGAGCCTTCTGCGGCACGCGCGATCAGGGCGAGGGCCTCTTCGGAAACCGTGGCCTTCTCCTGCGCCGCAACATTGCCCAGATGCTGTGCCAGCAGGCCGGCATCCAGCCGCTTCAGGTCAAAGCGCTGGCAGCGGGAGAGGACGGTGACCGGAACCTTGCGGATCTCGGTGGTGGCGAAAATGAATTTCAGGTGCGGCGGCGGCTCTTCCAGCGTCTTCAGCAGCGCGTTGAAGCTGGCCGTCGACAGCATGTGCACTTCATCGATGATATAGACCTTGTAGCGGGCCGAAACCGGTCCGTACCGGGACGAATCGAGCAGGTCGCGCATTTCGGCGACGCCTGTACGCGAGGCGGCGTCGAGTTCCAGCACATCCGGGTGGCGGCTCGCCATGATCGCATCGCAATGCTCACCGGGCGGGTCGAGATGGATGGACGGCACGGATTCGGACTTGCCTTTTTTACCCTTGGCGCCCGCCTTCGGCTCATAGTTGAGCGCGCGGGCGAGGAGGCGCGCAGTGGTCGTCTTGCCGACGCCGCGCACACCGGTCAGCATGAAGCCGTGCGCGATGCGGCCAGTCTCGAACGCGTTCGAAAGCGTGCGCACCATCGCTTCCTGGCCGATCAGGTCCTCGAAGCGGCGCGGACGGTATTTGCGGGCGAGCACCTGATAGGCGCCGCCAGCCTCGTCTCCAAACAGGGAATCGTCACCGCTCATGTCGGCGGGACACTAGCGGGGGAAGGGCGGAGGGGCAAATGGGAGTTCAGCCTCAGCTGTCATCCCGGAATGTATCTGCCTGCAGGGCCCGCTGGCGCGCACCTGACCCTAATACGAGTATTTGATGATGCACTGGCCTGCTTCATCACGCAGGCCGGTACAGTCGCCGAGTTCAGCCTTGTAGGCGGCAGCACCGGAAACACATGCAGCCGGCGCATCATCGAAGAACTTGGCGCGCGCAAACTGGTACTGGCGATTGTCCTTCATCTTGTCGATCAGGCGATGGTTCGGCGAAAGCTTTTCCATCTCCTGATAGTCCATGACGGCGCATTGCGGGAAGGCCAGCGGATAATCGCGGACATACAGGCCGCGCGAGATACCACGATTGTAATAAATTTCGGCGCGCTGGTCTGCGGTGAGGTCCTGGCGCTGCAGCAGGTCTGTCAGCTGCTGATCCGCTCTCGGGAGGGAGGGCTTCTTGAAAACGTCCCGCTGGGCGAGGATCGGGTCAATCAAGGCCTTGAAGGCTTCATCCGACAGTTTGGCAATTTCGGCGGGCGGGGCTTCCGGCGCGGTTGCGCAAGCGCCAAGGCCGAGTGCGATGAGCGAAGCGGCGGAAAAAGCTTTGATGCGATTCATGTATGTCCCCTTGTTTCCATTCAGGAAACTAGCAAGGGAGATTTTGATTCGGCAACCTTTATCGGGGCGCTGTGCAACGAAACATCGATTCGACTGGATACGCACAGGCCCGCCGGACCGGGCAACGAATACTTATTCGGCCTGAACAGTCTCCGCCTTTTTCCGGCGTTCGTCGAAGCGGCTCCAGACGCCGTCATCGCCGTGCCAGTCGCCGCGGGTGGCGCCCTTGGAGTATTCTGTGGCGCGCTGCTCGAAGAAGTTGGCGTGTTCCACGCCGTTCAGGATTTCCGACAGCCAGGGCAGCGGGTGCTTGGTGATGCCGAAGATCGGCTCCAGCTTCAGCTGGCTGAGGCGCCAGTCGGCGATGTAGCGGATATAGTTCTTGATATCGTCCGGCGTCATGCCTTCCACCGGGCCCATCTCGAAGGCGAGTTCGATGAACTTGTCCTCCAGCGCCACCACCGTGCGGCAGCACTCGCGGATACGCTCGCGCAGCGCGTCCGTCATCACGCCGGTCTCGGCGCAGAAAGTGTGGAACAGCTTGATCATGCCTTCGCAGTGCAGGCTCTCGTCGCGAATCGACCAGGTGACGATCTGGCCCATGCCCTTCATCTTGTTGAAGCGCGGGAAGTTCATCAGCATGGCGAAGCTGGCGAACAGCTGCAGGCCTTCGGTGAAGGCGCCGAACACGGCCATCGAGACGGCGATGTCTTCGTTCGTCTCGGTGCCGAACTGGCCGAGATAGTCGTGCTTCGCCGCCATCTCCTTGTATTCCATGAAGGCGGAGAATTCGCTGTCCGGCATGCCGATCGTCTCGAGCAGCAGGGCATAGGCCGCGATATGGATCGTCTCCATGTTGGAGAACGAAGACAGCATCATGGACACTTCCACCGGCTTAAACAGCGGCATGTAGTGTTCCATGTAGTTGGCGCCGACTTCGACATCCGACTGGGTGAAGAAGCGGAAGATCTGGGTCAGAAGGTTGCGCTCCGCGTCGGTCAGCTTCACCGCCCAGTCCTTGCAGTCCTCGCCGAGGGGCACTTCCTCCGGCATCCAGTGGACCTGCTGCTGCTTCTTCCAGAACTCGTAGGCCCAAGGGTAGCGGAACGGCTTGTAGGCGCGGCTCGGGGTGAGCAGGCCGGGCACATTGGGATTTCCGTCAGCCATGGTGGGGCTCCTTGAGGCAGGTATCTGATATGGGATCAAAACACCACATATTGTGCTTAAAATGTGTTAACGCCGCAAGATGTGCGGTTTGAATTGCACAAGATAGCGCGCCTTTTGGGAGCCGGTATCAGGCCTTTCCCGGACCCCGCGGCGCGCCGGCGGGTTTGAGGCCCAGACGGTGGAGCGCGGCCTGGCAGAGTTCGAGGTCCACCTGCGTCCATGCAAGGAAGGCAACCCGCTCGATCCGCGTTTCCGGAGAATGCAGCAGGAACTGGTTGGCGGCATGGATCAGGCCCTGCACCCGCTCATGTGGGCTTTCGCCGGGTGCGCGGCTGCCGAACAGGGGAATCAGAACCGATTTCAGCACGGACTTGGAATTCATCTTGGCGCCGAAGCGGGTGTTGTATTCGTCCACCGCGGCGAGCGAATTGGTGACGCATTTGCGGTAGGCGCCGATCAGCTGGTAGCCGCGACCCGGCTCGCCCTGATGCGCGGCGACATGCACCAGCAGCTTCACCTTGTTGGTTTTCGCCAGCGCGCCGGATTTCGTCACCATCGTCGTGCCGGGTTCGATGCCGGTGCGGTGATGGGTGCCGACCTTTGAACGCAAGAGGCGCGTGATCGCATCATCGCGCACGAAACCGTGCCGGTCGCGGCGCGAGCCGAGATAGCGGATTGTGGCGGAGACGGAGGAATCGTGCAGGCGCGCGAGTTCCATCCGCGTGTTCTCGGGGTTCACCCAGACATCGATGTCGTCCACATCGGCAATGTCGCCGGTGACGATCTCGATCTGGCGCGCCGCTTTCGGGCCGGTGATGCCGGCAAGGCCGATCTTGTAGATATGGTAGCGCCGCTCGGGCAGGGGCCGGTCCGGCAGGCGGATCGAGATGCCGGGGATCAGCGAGTGCACGATCGAATCGGTCGCGCGGTTGTCGAGACTGTTCTTGATATGCGTGCGCAGGAGGGCGCGGCAGTCGGCGATGATCTGCGCGCGGCCGGGCGCGCCTTCGGGCGGCAGCTCATAGTCGAGCGCGCGCACCCCGGTGATGTTGTATTCCTCGCCCGAGCCCTGATGGCACATCACAACCGTGCCGGCGCGGCGCGCGGCCTGGCGGATGCCAAGCTCGAAGAAGATGTCGGGTGAGCCGAGCGTGATGTCGGCAATCACCACATCGGCGTCGATGATGTTCTCCACCATCTCGCGGTGGATGAGGCCGGAGCGGCTGACCCGGTCGGAGCGGATACAGTCGAGGTCAAGGTCTTCGGCCACCGGCTGGATCAGCTCGTGAAACACCGCATCGAAATCGATCTGCGGCCCGTCGCCTTCATTCGGTGTCGCGTAAGGCAGGATGACGAAGCATCGCCGCCCGGTCTGACGCGCTTCAAACTCTGCGGGTTTCTCCGCAACCTGTGTCTTGCCCTCGAACGCCATGCTCACTGCCCCGTCGCCTCATTTGCCGGCGCGCCCATCCACACAACCAGCCCGCCCTGACGAAACAATGGCGCTTTTGCGCTGGCAAGGCGGGCCGCGGGGGCTTTCTGCCTGCTGAAATCCACGCTCTGCCTAACGCCCTGATTCCTGTAGAAAATGCGGCAGATTATAAATGCGTAAGGTTGGGTGGATGGCGCCTAGTGCTCGTTCTTGGCGCGGATCGCGTGCAACATGGATTCCGCCTCCTTCTGATCGATCGACAGCTTTTCGATCAATGTCTTCAGATAGATCTTCTCTTCATTGCGCACGATCCGGTCTGCCAGGACAATGTCGCAGCAATGGCCAAAAATCGCGAGCCCCACGGCTGGTGATTCTGATCGAAGTGAGGCGCAGGCATCGGCGATCAAGCTGTCGATAGATCCCTTTTGCAAGCGGGGATCGATCTTTTCCTTGAGCTTCTGCAAATCACCCGGCTTGAGAGCAGACAGCGTTCGGGTGCGCTGCGCGAGGGCGGCAAGTTCTTGTTCTTCACGCTCGTCGGCCTCTCCGTCTATCAGCATTGCCGCAGCAAGAAGAGCGTAAAATGCCTCTTCCTTGGTCATCCCGCCGAGAATTTGGTCCAGGATATCGTTGATGGACATTCGGAACTCCTCCGTCCGGTTGGGGTTCAGTGGTCATTCTTCTTGCGCAGAGCGTTGAGGATCGCGGTTGCGCTGGCTTCATCCAGCTCGAGCAGGCCAACCATATCCGAGATGAACGCCCGCTCGGAGGGCAGCACGACCCGATCACCGAGAATGATATCGACAGCATGGGCAAAGGCTGAAAGCCGCTTCTTTGCCGGCACGGATCGTGCGGCACGCGACAGGAGTGACCGGCGCCGACCCGCATCCATCAATCGGGCATGGTACTTGCGCATCAGCTTCGCGCGCCGTTCCGCCGACAGCTTCGACAATGTTGGCGACCGGCTCATCAGAGCATCGAGTTCCGTCGCTTCTTCTTCTGAAATCCGCCCATCTGCAGCTGCCGCGCCATACACTACAAGGAAGAAAGATGTCCGCGCGTCCATCCGCAACCCAAGTATCCTGGCGATGCGCTCTCCGAATGGAATGCTCTCTTTGGGCTTGCGTTCAGCCGTGCTCAGCAAGTCGCCCAAGGAGAGCTGAGGCAGCGCCACATTCGTCCGAGCCATAAAAGCGTCCCTCGCAGCAAACGGCGTGTCCCTTTGAACGCCATATGCAGCTTTTATTGACTATCTTCGGCTCGGAATTGTCAACTCCGGGTTTCTGGACAAGGCACTCTATCCGCCATTTTCCCGGCGTGCCGGCACCGGCAGCGTGCAGATGTCCAGGACCTTTGGCGGCGTCGAAACAAAAGCGTCGATGGCGGAATAGTCGCGCTTGGACTCCTTCAGCGCGGCCCACTCGGCGGAGGCTGTATTCATCACTTCAAACACAGGGCGCTCGTCCTCCGGCATGTCCGCGGCGACTTTCGCCGAGGTGATGAAATTCGCATCGAGCTTTGCGCGCCGCCATTGGGAAAGCTGGTAGGCGAGTTCCGGGTCGTCGCCATAGAGCGCCGCCGCCTCTTCCTCCGTAGCCGGATCAACGCGGGGCAGGCGGTGGACATGCTCCATGCCGGCGATCACGCGGCCGAAGATCGTGTAGTTCCGGTCGAGGTAGCGCCGCGGTTGCAGCGGGATGAAGATTTCGGTCGAGCCCGATTCCGGCGGCGTATCGCGCGCCATGCCGAGCGCGCCGGGGCAGTTCAGCAGCCATTCCTGCCCGCCCTCGCGGCCGACGGCAAAGCCCATCCGGTGGCCGGGCTCCGGGGCGAAGAGGTCGGCATTGCCATGCGGCGTGAAGCCTTCCGCAGACACCGCGCGCTCTGCCTCGAAGGGCAGGGTGGGGATGCCGGTTATCTCCTGCTCGAATTCGCGGCCCGCCTGCGCAACATGGCCTTCGATCACGCGGTAGAACGCCTCGCCATCATAGAATCCATCGCGCACCAGCTGGCGGATCTGCGCTACATGGGCGGGCGCGGCTTCGGGGAAAAGCTCGATATAGGTAGTGCCGGTCGCCAGCTCGAGGACGATCAGGTTCTCTGGATCAACGGCGCGCCATTCCGGTTCGGCCGCCGCAGTGGGTATGGCTTCAGGAACCGCCACCGGCGCATTCGCGCAGGCGGCAAGGGCGAGGGCGGAGAGGAGGATGGCGCGGGTCATACACACATGCTTCGGCGAGGCGCCGGGCGGCGTCAATGGCGCCTCAGACGTCAAACCCGTACTTCTCTTTCAGGAAGGCCCTGGTTCGCTCGTCCGGTTCCTCGCCATAGCAGGAGGCGATGACGCGGCCATATTCCTCGAGGTGTATGATGCCGTCGCCCTCGATAGCGGCGAGGAAGGACTTCTCCTTCGCGCGTTCGACATAGACGAAATAATAGGCCCAGCGCCCGGTTGTGTCCTTTGCCTTGATCTTGTGGACGAGGTGGCCGCTCTTCGCGATCAGCTGATCGGCCTGGCTGCGCGGTTTCGCGGCCGGCTTTGCGAAGCGTTCGGCGAAGGATTGGGGTTCGGACTTGTCCATGCGCGTCTCCCTCGGGCAAGCGGGGAAGGCTGGCAGAGCATCCGGGCGCAATTGAGGCATGCAGGCACGCCGCTTGTGCGCACGCGGAGCGCCGGGCAGGATGGAGGGCATGAGACACATCCCCGTCACTCGCCCGCCGCTGCCGGCATTCCCGATTGAGGGCGGCTGCCATTGGGGCGCCGTTCGCTATGCCATCACCGCGCGTCCGCTCGCCGTGAATGCCTGCCATTGCGGCGACTGCAAGCGCCTTGCGGGCGGCCCGTTCGGGCTTTACCTGCATGTGCCGAAAGACACGCTCGACATCCGCGCCGGCCAGTTCGATCTTTTCCGGCGCACCGGCGGTAGCGGCAACCAGATTTCCATCCTGCGCTGCCGCGCCTGCGGCGCGCGCATGTGGCACCTGCCGGATGTCGCGCCGGACCTTGTCATCCTTTGTGCGGGCACTCTGGATGACAGCACTTGGGCGATCCCCACCTCGCACATCTTCATCGAGGAAGCCGCGCCGGATGCGACCGCCGCTGAAGATGCGATCACGGTGGAAGCCTTCAACACCACGCGCGCCGCTTTGTGGGACCGGTTCAGCCAGATTTATCCGTGAGCTGACGGGAGATGGCCGCCAGCTGCGCGCGCCAGTGCTCGGCGAGGCGCATCTGCGTTGCCTGCAGCGGGAATCCGTGGCGGGCGACATGGTCCTGCGGGATCGTGTCCCAGCCGCGATGGGTGACCGTGACACGGGTTTCTGCACCAGCAGGTTCGAACACAACCTCGACGCTTGTTACCTGATCCGGCGCAAACGTCGCCTGCCGCCAGGTGAAAGCGAGTCGGGTAGGGCGCTCCCAGGCCGTGACACGGCCGATCTCGAACACTTTGCCGTTCGCCAGCGTGGTAATCAGCCTTTCGCGGTTTTCAAAGGACAGCGTGCCATCGCCGCGCGGCGTGATCTGGAATAGCGCGCCGGGGCGCCACCAGAGACCGATCTCCTCCGTAAACGTATCAAACGCTTCCTCTGCCGGCACCGCGACGCGCAGCGAAACAAGCACAGCGCTCACTTGCGCTTCTTCTCCGCATGCGCCTTGAAGGCTGTCAGCTGCGCGGCCCACATCTTCTCGGTCTCGGTGAGCCAGAGTTTCAGGTCTGCCATCGCGCCCTCCTTCAGCGAATAGATGCGCACGCGCGCATCGAACTCGGGATGGGTCTCTTCAGCAAGGCCTGCCTCCTTCAGCGCGCGCAGGTGGCGGCTCATGGCCGGCGCGGCGAGGCCAAGTGCGCCGGCAAGTTCGCCCGCACTGTGCGGACGCTTGCCGAGCAGCTCCACCGCCCGGCGCCGGTCAGGGTCAGCGAGGGCGGCAAGCGTCGAGTCGAGCTTCGGGCGCGTCACAGACGCTCCTGCGTGCGCAGGCTGCCACCCGAGGCCTTGTCCCATTCGGCGGGCGACATGGTTTTCATCGTGACGCCGAAGGTCCAGATATGGCCTTCCGGGTCGCGCGCGCGGTAGGTGCGGTCGCCGTAGAACTGCGTGTCCGGTTCCTGCAGGATTTCGGCGCCGGCCTTGCGGGCATGTTCGCAATGCGCGTCGATGTCCTCGCCGGGCGCGAGTTGCACATGCACGGTCTGGGTGTTCTTGCCGCCCATGTTTTTCGGGCTGCGATGGTTCTCCGACCATTCACTGCCGACCATCACCAGCCCGTCGCCAAATTTCATTTCTGAATGCGCGATACGGTCGTTCTCGTCGAGGATCACCATCAGCGGCTCGAAGCCAAACGCTTCCTCCAGCCATCTGAAAGCGGCATTCGGATCCACATAGCAGACCGCGCTCGAGAAGCCCTTGCTGCGATAATAGTCGGACATGGTTTTTTCCTTTCCGTTTATGGAAATATTTCTACATAATAGAAAATATCCAGTCAAGCCCTGTCGCGCCCTCCCTGCCGGAGGGCGCTCGTAGTCTCGGGTCCGCAGGGTTATGCGTACCGCGGCCGGCGGCCGTAGCGAAGGTCCATCGAGGCGCGGTGGCGCGTCTCGTCCATCTTGTCATTGATGATCGACGGGATGAGGAAAAGGTCCAGCAGCCACCAGACGAAACCGACCAGGATGAAATAGGAGAGGATCTGCAGGATCGCCGTTACCGGCTTGCCGAGATAGAACCGGTGCGCCGAGATCCAGCCGAGGAAGAACCAGAGCAGATAGGCGGCGCCGGCGCTCTTCTTCTCGTTGGCGACGCGGCTCTCGATCAGGATCATGTCTTCGGTCGTATACATCTCGGTCTCTCCCGGGGCTCCTTTGCCGTTTATCGATAAGAAGATAACCCCGTCTGGCCCGGATTTAAAGGGGCCCGCCCCAAAAATCCGGGCCGGGCTTGCCTGTGGCTCCGGAATGGGGCCTGTTGCGGCGGGGGAGGAACAGCCGGATGCGCAGATATTACGCTGTCCTTGCAATCAGCCTGCTGGCGGCCTGCCAGTCCGCACCAGAGCCCGCGCCTGCGCCGGTGAGCGCGAAAGGCTATGTCATCGCCGAAATCGAGGTGACGAATCCTGAGCCCTACAAGGACTATGTCCAGGCCGCGACGGAGATCGTGGCAGCGCATGGCGGCACCTATCTGGTGCGCGGCGGGCCGTCTGCGGCGCTGGAAGGCGCGGCGCCGAAAGGCCGGCTGGTGGTGATCGAGTTTCCGAGCCTTGCCGCGGCAGAGGCCTTCGCAAACTCGCCTGAATATCTTGAGGCGGCAAAAATCCGGCAGGCGAATGCCGTCTCCCGGGTCATCCTCGTGGAAGGGAAGATGCCCTGATGGCAGATGGCCCCGCCACCGGCCCGCAGCGGGCACTGGACCCGTCCCTCTACGGACGATCCGAAATCTTCGCGCTGGAACGTGCCAACGTCTTCGCAAAGGCCTGGCGGCTGATCGGGCATGAGAGCATGCTGGCCAGGGCGGGCGATTTCCTTACGGATGATCTCGCAGGCTGGTCCATTCTGGCTGTGCGGGGAAAAGACGGCGCCGTGCGCGCCTTCCACAATGTCTGCCCTCACCGTGCCGGACCTCTGGCAGAAGAAGCGCAGGGGCATTGCGAGGGCGCGATCACCTGCCGCTATCATGGCTGGCGTTTCACCTTCGAAGGCCGCCTCCAATCGGCGCGCGATTTCGGCGCGGCGGAGGGGTTTGATCCACGCGAACATGGCCTCTCGCCCGTGCGGCTGGAGACGTGGCGAGGCTTCCTGTTCGTCACGCTTTCAGGCGAGGCGCCGGCAATCCGCGAGATGATGCGCCCGGTCGATGCGTCGTGGACGGACGAAACCGTGCACCCGTTCGCCCTGCGCCGTTCGCACACCATCCGCTGCGACTGGAAAGTCTATGTCGAGAATTATCTCGAAGGCTATCATGTGCCGCTGATCCATCCGGGCCTCGATGCCGAGATCGATTCGGCGAATTATACTGTGCACATGGAAGGCGACATAGCGGTGCACCGCGCACCCTCACGCAAGTCTGACAATGTCTATGCCGGTTACTGGGCATGGGCCTGGCCATGGCTCGGCATCAATGTGTATGAGCACGGCGTGATGATGGAACGTATCTCGCCGGTCGGCCCGGCAGAGACGCGGCTCGATTACCTCTATTTCTTCGATCCGCAGCGTACGGACGAACTCGCCGGAATGCTGAAACTCTCCGACGCTGTGACTGACGAAGACCTGCGCATGTGCGAAGCCGTCCACCGAAATATCACCGGCAGCGTCTACCGCGCCGGGCCGCTTTCGCCCCGGCATGAGGGCGCGCTGGCCTGGTTTCAGGCGCGGCTCAAGCGTGATGCGGGCTATCCGGCTTGAGCGGCGAGGCGCGCCAGATCGGCCCCGTTCTCGCCATGGCGATTGTCGCCGGAAATATGATTGGTTCAGGCGTGTTCATGCTGCCCGCCGTGCTCGCCTCTGTCGGCTCGGCCAGCCTGATTGCGTGGGGCGTCGCGGCGGTGATCGCGATTGTCCTGGCGCTCGTCTTCGCTTTCCTCGGGGCGATGCGCGAGGGAGCCGAAACGCTGACGGAATATCCGGGTACGGCGTTTCATCCGGCGTTCAGCTTTATCGCCTGGGCGGCCTACTGGGCCACCTGTTTCATTGGCATCGTCGGCATTGCGCTGGTCTCCGTCGGCTATGGCGCGGCGATCTTCGGCGTGACGCTTGAGCCGGGCGCGCGCCTGATCGCAATCCTCGCGGTGCTCTGGTCGCTCGTCGGCTGCGCCTTTCTCGGGCCGCGCTTTGTCGGGCGGATGTCCTCGGCCACCTTGCTGCTGGGCCTGTTGCCGATTGCGGCGGCGATCCTCATCGGCTTTGCGAATTTCAACGCGGATGTGTTTGCCGCCTCATGGAATGTCACGGGCGCGCCACTGAGTGCAGCGCTGCCGCCGACGCTGATCTCCATTTTCTGGGCCTTCCTCGGCCTTGAAAGCGCGAACGCGATTGCCGGACGCGTGCGCCATCCGAAACGCAACATCGCCATCGCGGCGGCTGGCGGCGTGGCGATTGCGGCGGTGATCTATGCGCTGGCGACGACGGCGCTGTTCGGCCTCGTGCCGGCGGAGACGCTGGCGAAATCTGCCGCGCCCTTTGCCGATGTGATCGGCTCTGTCGCGGGGCCTGTCGCCGGCATTCTCGTCGCCATCGCTGCCTTCGCGCGCACCTTCGGCTGCACCGCAAGCTGGATCCTCGTCGCAGGCGAAACAGGGCAGGCGGGCGGCCGGCAGGGCTTCCTGCCGAAGGCGCTGTCCAGCACCGCGCCGGACGCCGCGCCGGTGCGCGATCTCATCGTGATGGGCGTGCTGATGAGCCTCGTCGCCCTGCTGACCCTGACGCCGGACCTCGTGAAACACTTCAGCACGATTGCCGATTTCACCGTCTATCTGACCCTGCTGATCTACGCCCTCTGCGCGCTCGCCCTGATCCGGTTCTCGGGATCGATCACAAACACGAACCTGCGCTGGACCGCCCGCCTGCTGGGCGCCTTCGGAGCGGCCTCATCTGTCTGGATTGCGTGGGCGGCGTTTGCGGGCTAACGGGCACGGCCATGTACCAGATCACGGCTAAGGGCCCGCGCGGGCCGATTGAGATTGCGTGGGATGCGCTCGCCTGGGCGGACCCGTCGCCGGCAGGGGCAGTCGACGCGAAGGAGGACGCACGCGGCGCATGGCGGCTCGATGCCTTTGCCGAGACGCTGGAAGAGGCCGAAGAGTGCGTGGTGATCATTCAGGACTCCGCGCCGGAACTGACCGCGCGGATCGAGGAGATTGCCGAGCGCGACTGGGTGACCCTGTCGCTGGAAGGCCTGCCGCCGGTAAAGGCCGGGCCGTTCGTGGTGGTGGGCAGTCATGCGCTGGCCGCCACGTCACCGGGCAAGATTTCCGTGCTTATCGAAGCCGGCCCCGCCTTCGGCACCGGCCATCACGGCACGACGCTCGGCTGCCTGCTGGCGCTCGCCGAAGCACGCCGCCGCCGCAAGCCGGGGCGGGTGCTGGACCTTGGAACGGGCTCGGGCGTCTTGGCGATTGCGGCGCTGAAAGTCGGCGCGGAGCTGGCAGTCGGCACGGATATCGACCGCGACTCCGTGTTCGTGGCGCGCGAGAATGGCCGGAAGAACCGGGTCAGCCGTTTCTTCGTTCACCATGTGCGCGGCGCGAACGCTTCCTCGATCCGGGCGATGGCGCCTTATGACACCGTGTTCGCCAACATCCTGATGAAGCCGCTGATCGGTCTCGCAAAGGACATCGAACACCTCTCGGCGCCCGGCGCAGTGATCATCCTGTCAGGACTTCTTCACCATCAGGCTGCCCCTGTCCGCGCGGCCTTCGAAGGGCACGGCATGCTGTTCCAGCGCAAGATCAAGCGCGATGGCTGGTCCAGCCTCGTGTTCCGGAAGGCGGACTGAACGCTTCGTTCTCTTTTTGCCGGG
Organism: Hyphomonas sp.; assembly: GCF_046313975.1. Taxonomy (GTDB): domain Bacteria; phylum Pseudomonadota; class Alphaproteobacteria; order Caulobacterales; family Hyphomonadaceae; genus Hyphomonas. The sequence continues at coordinate 61,211 of NZ_JBKBXB010000010.1, forward strand.
AACTGTAGCCCTCCCCGCCGCATCCCGGGAGGAGGGATGGGCGGCGAGGGGATCGCGGCGGCGCGGGGTTGGGAGGGGACTTCCGCGCGGGCTCAGCGATCAGTCATGCCGCCCCGTTGGAGTCCGGGGCGGCAATTGGAAAGGATCAGCGCGTGGCGCGGCGGTACTGACGGGCCTGACGGCGGGCCAGGAGGTTCAGGCGCTCGGGCGCGAAGTCAGCCTCGGCGCGGCGCGGCGCCGCCACCGGAGCCGTCACTTCATTGACCTGAACCGGGCGCAGGGCCTCTGCAGCCGGGATTTCGGCGGCGGGGCGGATGGCGAAGTCGAATTTCATTGTTAACTCTTTGTTTACTGTGGATTGTTGCGGTGCAGCATTTGTTTGGATGCGCGCAATATAGGGTGGCCGGTAAACAAAACAGTATGGCAAGCCCCGTTTTGGCATGAAACATTGCATAGCTCACTTGCTTTCCGGCGCCCCCGCATCGGGTTAAGAGGGTGGCCATGAGACAGACATTCGACATCAAGGGCGGGCCGCAGGACGGCCGGGCTCATCTTCCGCTGCTTCGCCGTGAACTTTCCGCGCAGGGCCTCGATGGCCTGTATGTGCCGCACGACGATGAGTATCAGAACGAATACCTGCCGGACGCGAATGAGCGCCTCGCCTGGGCGACCGGGTTTACAGGCTCGTTCGGCTCGGCCTTCGTGTTCACCGACAAGGCGGTGCTGTTTGCCGATGGGCGCTATACGCTGCAGGCGGCGGATCAGACCGATGCCAGCCTGATCGAGGTGCAGGGCATTCCGGACCCCGGCGCGTTCGGCTGGCTGGCACAGCAGAATCTGAAGGGCAAACGGGTTGGTTATGATCCGCGCCTGATGAGCCCGAACGATGTGGCTGCGCTTGCTGCCGCGGCGGCGAAGGCGGGCTGTGAACTCGTGGCCGTCGCCGAGAACCCGATCGACAAGGCCTGGAAAGGCCGCCCGCCGCAGCCGATGGAAAAGGTCGTGCCGCACCCGGTGAAACATGCGGGCGTGGCGCACAATGACAAGCTCGAAGCGCTCGGCGCGCAGCTGAAGCGCGACGGCGCGGACGCGGCCGTGCTGACCTCGCCGGCCTCAATTGCCTGGGCCTTCAATATCCGTGGCGGCGATGTCAGCTGCACGCCGCTGCCGCTGGGCCGGGCCATTCTGTATGCGGACGGATCGGCCGAACTGTTCATCGACGAGGCAAAGACCGATGGCGCGCTGCGCCGGCATCTCGGCAACAGGGTAACGCTGCGCCCGCTGGCAAAGCTGGAGGAGGGGCTTTCGGGCCTTTCCGGCAAGACGGTGAGCCTTGATCCGGATGTCGCCTCGGCCTGGTTCTTTGACCGGCTGGCGGGCGCCGGCGCGAAGGTGTTGCGCCAGCGTGATCCGGTGGCGATCCCGCGCGCGTGCAAGAATGCGGCGGAGATCAAGGGCACGACAGCGGCGCATATCCGCGACGGGGTGGCGCTGACGAAATTCCTGCACTGGCTCGATACCGAAGCGCAGTCGGGCAACGTGACCGAGATCGAGACGGTGATGAAGCTCGAAGCGTTCCGCGAGGATCTCGGCAATCTCAACGACCTTTCGTTCCCGTCGATTTCCGGCGCCGGGCCGAACGGGGCGCTGCCACATTACCGCGTCTCGACCGCCTCCGACCGCAAGCTGGAGCGCGGCTCGCTGTTCCTGATCGACAGCGGTGGGCAGTATCTCGATGGCACCACCGATGTGACGCGCACCGTGCCGATCGGTCAGCCTACGGAAGACATGATCCGGCACTATACGCTGGTGCTGAAGGGCCATATTGCGCTGGCGACTGTTCGCTTCCCGCCGGGCACGACGGGGACGCATCTGGATGTGCTGGCGCGCCATGCGCTGTGGCAGGCGGGGCTCGATTACCAGCATGGAACGGGCCACGGCGTCGGGGTTTATCTCGGCGTGCACGAAGGCCCGCACCGGATTGCGAAGCCGTGGAATCCGGTGCCCCTGATGCCGGGCATGATCGTCTCGAACGAGCCCGGATTCTACAAGGCGGGCGCTTACGGCATCCGCATCGAGAACCTGCAATATGTGACGCCTGCGGAGGACATTCCTGGCGGCGAAATTGCGATGCTGGGCTTTGAATGCCTGACCTTTGCGCCGCTGGCGCGCGGGCTTATCGATGTGAAGCTGCTCTCGAAAGAGGAACGCAAATACGTCAATGACTATCACAAGCGCGTCTGGAAACTGCTGAGCCGGAAGCTTGATGGCGAGGTTAAAGAGTGGCTGAAGTCGGCCTGCGCGAAGTTGTAGCATGATGGATGCCTCTTCCCGGGAAGCGCTCTGGAACGAGATTTCCAAGCCGTTCTCCAACGGCGCCTTCATGCAGTTGCATACCAGCTGGTTCGCCGGGCTTGCCTCGCGGGCGGGGCCTCAGCGGATGCAGCAGCTCGCACGCTCGAAGCCGGCCCGGCAGCTGGAGCAGATTCTGGCGGATGTGAAAGCCGAAGATGTTACGCCGCTGATCGTCCGTAGCGAGATCAATCTCGATCAGGCCATCTCGGCATTGCGGATGACGCTGGTGGCAAATATTTCGGTGCCGGCAGGCAGCCTTGTGCTCGCCAATCAACTGGCATCGCAGCGAATCCAGAGCCTGGTCGAGACAACGCCCGTGACGGCCCTGGCAATGTCCATCGGGGCTGTATTGTTTCTCCTCCTGGGTATCATCTGGTATGCCTATGCCGGGGTCGCGGCAGCACGCGATCTCAATCACCTTCTGCGACTGAAGTATGCCGATACCCGCAGCAATGCGCCTTATCCCGACGACGGGATTGGTGAGGCGATCAGCGCGGCGACGGATCTGGCTTAGGCTGGATGGTTTCTGGCGGCGAGGGCAGCACGAATGCCCGGACGCGGGGGACCCAGGCCGGTGGGTTTTCCTGAACTCGGTTTCCTGTCATTCCGGCGCAGGCCGGGACCCAGACTTGAGGCGATGCGCGGGGGCCGCCTC
>NZ_JBKBXB010000010.1:64230-77040 GCF_046313975.1 Hyphomonas sp.
GGGTCCCGGCCTGCGCCGGGATGACAAGGGCCTAGGAGGTGTTGTGCGGGGCGAGGGCAGAGGCCCCCTTCGTCTCGCTGCTGCGCAGCGATCCACCTCCCCCGCGATGCGGTGGAGGATGGGGGAACATCGCAAGGGTTTCGCGTGTGATGAGGAAGGGTGTGGGCACATTCGTGCTCCACACGGGATCATCCCAGCGGGGGCGCTCCAGCACATATGGTCTGTAGGCTGACGGGTCCGGTTTCCGGTCGCCGTAATAGGCGATGCGGATGAAGCCCAGGGACTGGTTTCGTAGAGGACTTCTTCGTAGCCCGAGGTTTCGTACCAGTCGAGCAGGCGGTTGAGGCTCCACCACAGGACCCACCAGCAGAGCGGGTGCACGCGCTGAAATAGGGGCGCGAAGTGCGGGTTGGCTCGGAGGGCGCGCATCGGGGTCATGGCGAGCATCATAACCCCGGTGGTGGGAGTGTAGCGTAAGTTTTCTGATATTTCTTTTCTTGCTTTGATCCGTATGGGGATTTTCTGCGTTTGGCCTGATTTGCTGTTGCATAAGGGGGGCTAGGGAAAGCTGCCGGCGATACCTGCGCAGGGGGCTTCGGAGAGGTAGCGTTCCGGGGCCTCTGGGTCCCGGCTTTCGCCGGGATGACACCAAAGAGTGCGCGCGAGTTTTGTTTCCCTCGCGTTTCTCAATGCGCGGTTTGCCAGCCGTTACAGGCGATTCCAGCTTTTTACAGGTTTTTATCGGTGAGCGGGGCGGGCTGTTTTTTCAGGGTGTGGAAGCCGATGGTGCCGCAGGCGGGGCATCTTGTGCGGGTGACGGAATTGCCGGAGGCTTTCCAGCGGATGCCGCCGAGGTCCCAGACCGAGCGGGCGTGGCCGCAGGCTTCGCAGGTATAGTGCCAGGCGCGGGTTTCGGCTTCGGCTTCGGCGCGGTGCCGGGCAGGGATGAAGGCGAGGATGAAGCGCTGAAGGATTGTCATGCGCGCAGCACCTTGCCGAGGGCGCGGAGTGGGGCGGCCTGGATTTCGGGGATCGATCCATCGGCCATCGGGCCTACATTGATGAGGAGGTTGCCGCGCTGGGAGGTGACATCGCGGTAGAGGGCGATGAGTTCATCCGGCGTGAGATAGTCTTCCGGCAGCTCGGCCCGGTTGTAGCCGAAGCCGAGACCGAGGCCGCGGCAGGCTTCCCATTTCATTTCCGCCGGTATGACGCCGAGGCCGAATTCGACGCAGCGATAGTCGGCATAAGGCGCGGGCGTTTCCTGCTGCGGCTCACCGGAGCGGGCTTTCAGCATGGCGTTGAAGGACGCGCGGGTCGCGGGATCACGCAGCGAGTTGAAAAAGGACTCGTTGGCGAACCAGCGATCATTGGTCACGCCGTCGGGCACGGCGCTGTAATAATAGTCGAGCAGGCGGGGGACGTCTTCGCCATTCGGCCAGCAGATGTCGTTCCAGAAGACGGACGGCTTGTAGCGGTCGATCAGTTCCTTCGCCTGGGCGAAGGCATAGGCGCGGTAGTCCTCTTCTGTGGGCACGCAGGCGAACATGTCGCCGATATTCGCGATGGGTGTGTCGCGGAAGGTCCAGTCGAGCCCGCCGGAATAGTAGAGGCCGTAGCGCATGCCGCGGGCGCGGACGGCTTCGCCAAGCTCGCCGACGAAATCGCGCGATGTATTCCAGCCGGGGCGGTGGGGATTGGGCACGTCTGTCGGCCAGAGGCAGTAGCCGTCATGGTGCTTGGTGACGAAGACGACATAGCTGGCGCCGGCTTCGGCAAAAAAGTCCGCCCACTGATCGGCGTTGAAGGCGGCGGCGGCCGCATCGAATTCCGGGCGGAAGGCGGAGAAGGGTTTGTCGCCATAGATCTCGCGGTGGCGGGCGCTTGTGGCGCTGCCTTCGACGCGCAGGGCGTTTTCGTACCATTCCGAATAGGGCGTCAGCACGGCGCTCATGTCGAAATCGTCGCCGGTGAGGGTATGGATCATCCGGCCGCGCGGGGCCCAGGCGGGAATGGTGAAGATGCCCCAATGGATGAAGATGCCGAGCTGCGGGCGGGCGAACCAGTCCGGGCAAGGGCGGGTGGGGGCGCTAGTCATCCACGGGCGCCTCAGCGGGGCTGTCTTTCGCCGTCTTGAGCGGGCCGCGCAGGGGCCGGGTGACGTTCCAGGTGAAGGGGGCGAAGACGGCGCGTGGCAGGCCGGCCTTGCCGAGGGCGTTGGCGGTCCACTGGTTGCAGGTGGTGAACGGGCTGTAGCGGCCATGCGCGGAGAGCAGGAGCTCGCCGAAGACGGGGGTTTCAAGCTCGATATAGTTGCCCTCGCGGTCTTTCCTCAGGCTACGGATGATTTCCGAGATCAGCACAGCCTTCGTCTCCTGGCCTCCGGGGAGGGGATCGCAGACGCTGCGTACATCCGAGCCGTAGACCGGCACGATGCGCATGGCGACCGGGTTCATGCCGGCAAGGGCGGAGAGGGCGCGCTTCGGTGTCAGCGCGTCGGGGTGGAGAACTTCGGTGAAGAAGATCGAGTCGCCCCAGCCGAAAAGGAGGAAGGTGTCGCGGGGCAGATAGTCCGGCAGGTGGCCACGAAATTCCTTGCGCCAGTTGATGATCTCGCCGTCGAGGGGCAGGGCGATGTCGGTATGGAAGGCGGCTTCGCAGAGATAGACGGCGGGGCGTGCAGGCGGAACGCTGGCGGACTTGCCTTTCAGCGGGAACATGCCGGAGAGCCATGCCGCGCCCGCATACCAGAGACAGGCAACGAGGAAGGCCGCGAGGATGAGCCCGCTCCACTTCAGTGTCTTCATGGTGAGGCGTTTCGCTGTCACCCTGGCTCCCCTCGGCTTGGTGCAGATGAAAACATGCGGGCGGCGGGCGCAAGCCTGTTAACGAAGAATCTGTTGTTCCGGTTTTGTTCTTGTGATACTCGCAGGCCATGATGCTGTCGCTGTCTGTCCGTGATTTCGTGCTTATCTCCCGGCTCGATCTCTCGCCGGGGGAGGGCTTCACCGCGCTGACCGGGGAAACCGGGGCAGGCAAGTCGATCATTCTGGATGCCCTCGCACTGGCGCTGGGTGGACCGGCGGACCGGGCGGTGATCCGGCACGGCGCGCCGGGGGCGAGCGTGGCGGCGGAGTTTGGTCCGCCGGCGGATCATCCGGTCTGGGCGCTGCTGGCGGAGGCGGGCGTGAGCGCGGCGGCGGGCGAGACGCTGACGCTGAAACGGCTGGTGCGCGCGGACGGGCCGGCGCGGGCCTTCATCAATGACCAGCCGGTGAGCGCAGCGCTGCTGGGGGAGGCGGGCGAGCTGCTCGTGGAAGTGCATGGGCAGCATGCGGCCTCCAGCCTGATGCGGCCGGCTTCGCACCGGCGTCTGCTGGATCAGTTTGCGGGCAATGAAACACTGCTGGCGGCGTGCGCGGCGGCGCATGCGGCGCGGCTGGAGGCGCGCGCGGCGCGCGAAGCCATTGAGGCGGACGCCAAGGCCGCGGCGGAGACCAAGGCCTGGCTGGAAGAGACAGTGGGGCAGCTGGCGAAGCTGGCGCCTGTGGTGGGCGAGGCGACGCGGCTGGCGGCGGAGCGGGCGCAGCTGATGCAGGCCGAGCGCGTGCTGGAGGCGGTGAGCGAGGCGGGCGAGGCGCTGGCGGAGGCTGAGATTGAAACGGCGCTGGCGCGTGCGGCGAGAGCGGCAGAGCGGATCTGCCGGTTGCCGGGATTTGACGGCGAGGCCGGGGCTCTGCCGGAAGCGGCGCGCGCGGCCTGCGAGGCGATCGAGCGGGCGCTGATCGAGGTGCGCGAGGCCGATGCGGCGGTGGCGCATCTCGCGCGCTTGCCGTTGGAGGCGGGCGATCTTGACGGGGTGGAGGCGCGGCTGTTCGCGCTGCGCAGTCTCGGGCGGAAACTGAACTGCGATCCGGATGCGCTGGATGCGGCATGGGCGGAGCTTGCGGCACGGCTGGAGCGGGCCGAAGCGGGCGAGGCGGGGATCGCTGCGGCGCGCAAGGTGGAGCGGGCTGCGGACGCGCGCTGGCACAGTGCGGCGCATGCGCTGAGCGAGGCGCGCAAGGGCGCGGCGAAACGGCTGGAGGCGGCGATTGCGAAGGAGCTGGCGCCCTTGAAACTCGGGCGCGCGGTGATCCGCGTCGGCTTTGCGCCGCTGGCGCCGGAGGAGGCAGGCGCGGCGGGGGCCGAGCGGGTGGAGTTCGAGGCGGAGACCAATCCGGGCGCGGGCTTCGGGCCGCTGCGCAAGGTGGCGTCTGGCGGAGAACTCGCGCGCGTGTCGCTGGCGCTGAAATGCGCGCTGGCGGAGGCGGGCAGTGCGGGCACGCTGATCTTCGATGAGGCCGACCAGGGTGTTGGTGGCGCGGTGGCGGCGGCGATTGGCGAGCGGCTGACGCGGCTGGCGGGCGCGCGGCAGGTGCTGGCGATCACGCATAGCCCGCAGGTTGCGGCCGCGGCGGATGCGCATTGGCTGGTGGAGAAGAGCGGTAGGGCTGGCGAGACGCGGCTCTGCGCGCTAGAGGCTTCGGCCAGACGGGAAGAGATTGCCCGCATGCTGTCCGGCGCCGAGATTACCGATGAGGCGCGGGCCGCTGCCGGGAGGCTGATGGAGGATGCATGACCGCGCAGAAAGCTGTGAAGGCGCTGACCGAAGCGGAAGCGGCGGCGGAACTGGCACGGCTGGCGCGGGAGATCGCGGATGCGGACGCGGCTTATTACCAGAATGATGCGCCCGACATCACCGATGCCGAGTATGACGCGCTGCGCCAGCGCAATGCGGAGATCGAGGCGCGCTTTCCGGCGCTGAAGCGCGAGGACAGCCCGTCGCTGCGGGTCGGCGCGGAAGCGGGCGACGGGTTCGCCAAGGCGCGGCATGGCACGCCGATGCTGTCGCTGGAGAATGCGTTCACGGATGAGGATGTTGCGGACTTTGCGGGACGCATCCGGCGCTTCCTGGCGCTGCCGCCGGAGACGGCGCTGGCGTTTACAGCGGAGCCGAAGATCGACGGCCTGTCGCTGAGCCTCACTTATGAGCAGGGAAAGCTGGTGCGCGCGGCGACGCGCGGCGATGGCCAGACGGGCGAGGATGTGACGGCGAATGCACGCACGCTGAAGGACATTCCGGCGAAGCTGAAAGGCAAGGGCTGGCCGGACATGATCGAAGTGCGCGGCGAGGTTTACATGTCGAAGGCGGACTTTGCGGCGCTGAACGCGCGCGAAGGCGCGGCCGGACGCAAGACCTTTGCCAATCCGCGCAATGCGGCGGCAGGCAGCCTGCGGCAGCTGGACGTCGAGATCACGAAGTCGCGGCCTTTGCACTTCTTCGCTTATGCCTGGGGCGCGGTGACCGCGCCGTTTGCGGCGGCGCAGAGCGAGGCGGTGCAGAAGTTTGCGGACTGGGGATTTTCGACCAATCCGCTGATGGTCCGTATAGAGACGGTTGAGGAAGTGCTCGACTACTATCGCAGCATCGAGGCGCAGCGGGCCGGGCTGCCCTATGATATTGACGGGGTGGTCTACAAGGTGGACCGGCTCGACTGGCAGCAGCGGCTCGGTTTTGTCAGCCGGGCGCCGCGCTGGGCGATTGCGCACAAGTTTCCGGCCGAAAAGGCGACGACGACGCTGGTTGCCATCGACATCCAGGTCGGGCGCACGGGATCGCTGACGCCTGTGGCGCGGCTGGAGCCGGTGACGGTGGGCGGTGTGGTTGTCTCGAACGCGACGCTGCACAATGAGGACGAGATTGCGCGCCTCGGCGTGAAGCCGGGCGATGTGGTGGAAATCCAGCGTGCGGGCGATGTGATCCCGCAAGTGCTGCGCGTGGTGAAGGCGGGGAAGGGGCCGGCCTGGCAGATGCCGGACGTGTGCCCCGTCTGCGGCTCGGCGGCGGTGCGCGAGACGGACGAGGCGGGCGAGGAGGATGTGCGCCGGCGCTGCACGGGCGGGCTGATCTGCGCGGCGCAGGCGGTGGAGCGGCTGAAGCATTTCGTCTCGCGCAAGGCGCTGGACATTGACGGGCTTGGCGCGAAGCAGATCGAGCTGTTCCATGCGCAGGGCGTGGTGCGCGCGCCGCAGGATATCTTCCGTCTGCAGAGGAATATCGAAACGGCCGGCCTGCCGCCGCTGGAAGAATGGGAAGGCTTCGGCAAGGCCTCGGCGAAGAAGCTCTATGCGGCGATAGATGCGCGCCGGACGGTGCCGTTTGCGCGCTTCCTCAACGGGCTCGGAATCCGGCATGTCGGACAGACGACGTCTGGCCAGTTTGCGCGCGGGTTCCTGAGTTGGGCGTCGTTCTGGAGCGCTGTGCAGCGCGCCGCAGAGGGCGGGCCCTCGAGCGAAGGCTATCAGGAGCTGACCGGGATTGACGGGATCGGGGATGCGGCGGCACGGGCGCTCATCCAGTTCGAGAGCGAGCCGCACAACCGCGAGATGCTGGAGGCGCTGCTCGTAGAGGTGACGGTGGAGGACGAGGTTCCGGCCGCGTCGGACAGTCCGGTCGCGGGCAAAACGGTGGTGTTCACCGGGACGCTGGAGCGGATGACGCGGGACGAGGCGAAGGCGCGGGCGAGCGCGCTGGGGGCGAAAGTGGCAGGCTCAGTCTCGGCGAAGACGGATATCCTGGTGGCCGGGCCGGGCGCGGGGTCGAAGCTCGCGAAGGCAGAGAGCCTTGGCGTGAAGACGATGACGGAAGCGGAGTGGCTGGCGCTGATTGGTGAGGCTTAGGGTTCAGGCGAGCCGGGACCCGCGCTGCGCGGCCTGGCCCATCCTTCGACTTCGATCAGGATGAGCGTTGGTCTTTGTGGCAGTGCTACTGCTGTAGGCGTATTAATCCGTGATCGGATTATTTGCCGCCGGGAATGATCCGCTGCAGCAGGGAGCGTTTCTGCGGTTCGCTGATGTTTTCGAGGTCGACGCCCTCATTGGTCAGCAGGCGGTAGCTCATCTTGTACCAGTCCGTATCCGGATAGTTGTAACCGAGCGTTGCGCCGGCCGCGAGGGCCTGGTCTTTCAGGCCGAGCGTCAGGTAGCTTTCGACGAGGCGGTGCAGCGCTTCCGGCGTGTGGCTGGTCGTCTGGAAATTGTCGACGACATTGCGGAACCGGTTGATGGCCGGAAGGGTCTGGTTCGAACGCAGGTACCAGCGGCCGATGGTCATTTCCTTGCCGGCGAGCTGGTCGTTGACCATGTCGAGCTTCAGGCGCGCGTCCTTGGCATACTGGCTGTCCGGATAGCGGCGGATGATGTCGTTGAGCGCGTTGCGGGCGTTCTCGGTGGTCGCCTGGTCGCGGCCGACATCGATGATCTGGTCGAAATGGCTGAGGGCGATCAGGTAATAGGCGTATTCGGCTTCCGAGCCGCCCGGGTGCAGGGCGAGATAGCGCTGGCAGGCGCTGATGGCGGTGGTGTAGTCGCGTGTCTTGTAGGAGGCGTAGGCCGACATCACCATCGATTTGCGCGCCCATTCGGAATAGGGGTGCTGGCGCTCGACTTCCTCGAACAGACGGATGGCCATCGCGTAATCGCGCGCATCAAGCCGGTTGGCGGCGTTGTTGTAAATCTGCTCCACCGGGCGCTCGACATAGGCAAGCTCCACCTTCCGCGTGTTGGACTGGCAGCCTGCGAGGGCCGCGGCGCCCAGGGCGATTGCCAGGGAAAGGGAGGTCAGTCTGGACATGGAGCGGCCTGTTCTCGGCTTGATGGGATCAGCGCCCATTGCTTAGCCTGAATGGCGCGGGGTTTCCAAGGGCTGAATGTCAGGGCGTTGAACCGGGACGGCTCAGACCGCGGCGCGGGTTTCTTCCATAAGGGCAGGGGCGCCGGCCTCTTCCCAGCACCAGGCCGTGGGGCTGGCGAGCAGGGCGCGCACCAGCTTGTTGTTCAGGCTGTGGCCCGGCTGGACGGCGTCATAGTCGCCGGCAATCGGGGCGCCGACGAGCATCAGGTCGCCGACCGCGTCCAGCATCTTGTGGCGCACGAATTCGTCTTCGATGCGCAGGCCTTCGGGGTTCATCACGCCGTTTTCATCGATGACCACGGCATTCTCGAGCGAGCCGCCGCGGGCGAGGCCCATGGCGCGGAGCATGTCGACATCCCGGGCGAAGCCGTAGGTGCGGGCAAAGGCGAGGTCGCGGGCAAACATGCCGGGGGCAAGGCGCAGGGCCATCTGCTGCACGCCGATGGTCTGGTCATCATACTCGATGCGGGCCCGCAGCGTGAGCACGTCATTATCAGACGGCGAGAGCGTGGCGCGTTTCGGGCCGTCACGCACTTCCACGGTTTCGAGGATGCGGATGCGGCGGCGGGCGGCGCCGAGCGTCTTCAGGCCGGCCATCATCATCAGTTCGTAGAAGACCGAGGAGGAGCCGTCCATGATCGGCACTTCGGGGCCGTCGATCTCGATGCGCAGGTTGTCGATGCCGAGGCCGGCGACGGCGGCGAGCAGGTGTTCGACGACAGCGACGGAGACGCCATGTTCGTTGGTGAGCGTGGTGCCGAGCTGAGTGTCCGAAACGGACTCTGCATGGGCAGGGATTTCGCCGGTGCCGGCGGGTGCGTCGGTGCGCACGAAGCGGATGCCGCTATGTGCCGGGGCGGGCAACAGGGTGAGGCAGGCACGGGCGCCGCTGTGGACCCCGACGCCGGCGCAGCTGACCTTGCGCGCGATCGTGGTTTGACGTTCACCCGTCATCATTTCAGCCTTCCGCCCGGTACGCTCATACATGCAGCCTAAATGGACTGCCGGGCGCTCAGGCTCAAAACACGGGATGTTTCGCCGTATTACAGTTTGCGCCGCAGAATCGGCATATTGCTTTGATTAATATGAACTTTAACCTGCCGGAAATGTGTCGCCGGAAGGTCACACACGCCGTCAATGATTGGCGGAGCGGCGCAGGAAGGCCGGAATCTCCAGATCGGCATCATCGAAGGGGGCCGGATCGGGATGGTCGTCCGGGGTCGAGACGATCGGTACACCTGCCGGCAGGCCGGGGGCCGAACCGCGCGGGCCGGGCTCGGAATCGTTCTGGCCCTGCGGGGCCGGGCGGCGCCAGCCGAAGAGGTTGGCAAAGCCGGACGCGCTGGACGGCTCGCGCGCGGCGCGGTCCGGGGCCGGGGCATCGGTGCGCTCGGTGAAGATGCCGGAAGGCAGCGGGGCCTCGGCCGGTGCGGCGACGGTGTGGCGCGGCGGCGTGACGACACGCGGGCGGCCATCATCTGAGGCGTCGGCGGCGGCGGGCTCGCCGAATTCGAAGTCTTCCTCTTCCTCGCCGAAGCCGGCTTCGTCCTCGGCGGAGACTTCCAGGACAGCGGCCTGCAGGGCAGGGGCGTCGGCATGGCGGGTGATGATCGGCTGCGGCGTCGGCAGGCGCTTGGCCGCAGCGTCGAGGCCCGCGGCGACGACGGAGACGCGGATCTTGCCTTCCAGGGTCGCATCGAAGGCCGAACCAAGGATGATGTTGGCGTTGGGGTCGACCTCGCGGCGGATTTCGTTGGCCGCCTCGTCGAGTTCGAACAGGGTCATGTCATAGCCGCCGGTGATGTTCACCAGCACGCCCTTGGCGCCCTTGATGGTGACATCGTCGAGCAGCGGATTGTCGATGGCGCGGCGGGCGGCTTCGAGGGCGCGCGACTCGCCGGAGGCTTCGCCCATGCCCATCAGGGCCGTGCCCATGCCGCGCATGATGGCGCTGACATCGGCGAAATCGAGATTGATCAGGCCGGGCATGACGATCAGGTCGGTGATGCCGCGCACGCCGGAATAGAGCACGTCATCGGCCATGCGGAAGGCGTCCGCGAAGGTCGTCTTGTCATTGGCGATGCGGAAGAGATTCTGGTTCGGCACGACGATCATCGTGTCGACATGCGCGCGGATGCGCGAGAGGCCCTCTTCGGCAAGGCGCATGCGGTGGGCGCCTTCAAAGCCGAAAGGCTTGGTGACGACGGCGATGGTGAGGATGCCCATCTCCTGAGCGGCGCGCGCAATGATCGGGGCCGCGCCGGTGCCGGTGCCGCCGCCCATGCCGGCGGCGAGGAAGACCATGTGGGCGCCTTCGAGACGTGTACGGATTTCGTCGAGCGATTCTTCGGCAGCCTTCGCGCCGATGTCCGGGCGGGCGCCGGCGCCGAGGCCGGAGGTGGTCTCGAGGCCGAGCTGCAGCCGGTTTTCGGCGCGCGAACGGGTGAGGGCCTGGGCGTCGGTATTGGCGACGATGAACTCGACGCCCTGCAGGTTCGCCTCGATCATGTTGTTGACCGCATTGCCACCCGCGCCGCCGATTCCGAGAACGATGATCCGCGGTTTGAGTTCCTGGGTCATTAGGCGCGCCTGTTCTCGTCTGCGTTTCTGGGGGCTGGCTGAGCCGCGAGAATGGCCCTTCGCGGCTAAAAAACGCTTAAGTGGCAGAAATTGGCGTCAGAAATTTTCTTTCAGCCAATTCAGGAGCCAACGAATCCAACCCCGGCCGCTTCCGGCCTCTGTTTCCAATGACGATGCACCAGCCCGTGCAGCGTCGGCGAACCCCAACTCGGGATAGAGTAGCAGGCCGGAAGCCGTTGAAAAAGCGGGTGTTGCCAGTTGCTCGCCTAACGATTCTGCAAGAACCGGGCGGCCGAGACGGACGGGCGCGCCGAGAATGCGGCTGGCCACCTCTCGGACACCGGGCAGCTGGCTGGCGCCGCCGGTGAGGACGACGCGCTGAGGCAGGACGTTGCGCACATCGCTGCGGGCGAGGGCGGCGGCGGCCAGTTCGAAGATTTCCTCGATGCGGGGAGCGATGATGCGGGCGATCTCGCCGCGCTCGAGGCGGGTGCCGTGGAGGCGACCATCATCGCCGAGGCGGGGCGCTTCGATGCGTTCTGCGAGGCCGGGGCCTTCGAGGTCGGCGGTGCCGTAGACATTCTTGAGGCGTTCGGCGGCGGCGAAGGTGGTGCCGATGCCCTGCGCGATGTCGGCGGTGACGTGCGAGCCGCCAGCGGGCACGAGGCCGAGCCAGGCGGGCGAGCCATTGAGATAGACCGAAACGGCGGTGACGCCGGAGCCGAGATCGATGCAGACGGCGCCGTTCTCGATCTCGTCCTCGATCAGTGTGCCAGCGCCGCTGGCGATGGCGGAGGGGACGATCTGGCGCACACCGAGATGCGCCCGCCCGACACATTCGACGAGATTGTCGACTATGGCTTTCGGCGCCGAGACGACTGACATTTTCACGGTCAGCGTGCCGGCGATCATGCCGATGGGCTGACGCACACGGCCAGCGGCCTTGTCGATGGTGTAGACGACCGGCCAGGCGGAAAGAACCTGTTCGTGTTTCGCGCCGGGTGCCTGCGCGGCGCGGGCGAGGGCCTGCTGGTGGAGGCGGCGGACATCCTTTGCCGTGACCGTCCGTCCACTGACATCCACGCTGGCATCCACGAGGCGGGAAGTGAGTTTCGGTCCGGTGATGCCGAGAATGACTTCGGTGATCGGTTCGCCGGCTTCACGCTCGGCGTCTTCCACCGCGAGGCGGATCGAGCGTTCGATGCCGTCAATGTCCGTGATGGTGCCGCCGGCGAAACCGCGGGTCTGCTGGCGGCCACCGCCGAGGATGATCATGCGGCGCGGATTGTCCGGGTCCGGACGGGCGATCAGGCAGGTGGTCTTCGAGCAGCCGATATCCAGCGCGGCGACCGTTCCCGCAGGGCGGCCATTCAGACGGGCAAGGCGCTTGGACGACAGCTCCGACATCAGATTGTCTCGGACGCCTCGCGGGCAGGGGGCGCCGCCGGATTTTCCGTGAGACGCAGATAGACACGGCCGTTCGAGCGCAGGTCGATCATTTCCAGCGGGCGCTGGGTGAGCGCGGTGCGCACCTGCAGTTTGGCGAGGCGTTCAATGGCAGGCTCGAGGGCTTCGTCTTCCGGCAGGCGGACGGTGACGCCGTTGACGAAGCGCATGTCCCAGCGGCGTTCGCCGATGCGGGTGGCGACGGCGACGCGCCCGTTGATGTCGTGCGCCTGGGCAAGGGCAGCGGCGAGTTGCGGGGCAGCTTCGGGTGCGCCGGCGCCGGCAAGGCGCAGGAGGTCCGGATGGTCTTCCGCGCGCGCGCCGGGCAGGAGGCGGCCAAGGCCGTCCACGACTTTCCACTGGCGCCCATCATGCCAGAGCGCGACCGGCTCGGCCGCGTCGGCGAGGATCACGACGTTGCCCGGCCACAGGCGATGCACACGGACGTTGAGGACCTTGTGGGTGCCTTCGACGCGGCTCTTGATCAGGTGCGGATCGGCGCGGAACATGTTCTCGCCGGGCTCGATCATCGCGGCGGCGCGCACTTCGTCTTCAAGGGCCGGATTGTCCTGCAGGCCGAGGACGACGACTTCTTCCACATCGATGCCTGCGAGGCGGGCGGAATCGTCCATGAAGCCGCCGAACCGGGTGCCGACCTGCGACAGCGATCCACCCATCCAGGCGGCGATGGCGACGAGGATGGCGACCAGCATCACGACGCCGAAAATCACGGAGGAGACGCGCACTTCCTCGCCGGTCGACTCATCAATGAGGGTCGCGGGCGGGCGGCGGCGGGAGGGGACAGTCTGGTTGCGCTCTATCTTTGACATGAAGCGTCCTCAATCATCCAGGCGACAAGCTGCTCGAAACTCATGCCCAGATGCGCAGCCTGCTCGGGAACGAGCGAGGTCGGCGTCATGCCGGGCTGGGTGTTTGTCTCGAGGATCACGAGCCGGTCCTTCTTTTCGTCATAGCGGAAGTCAGAACGTGTCGCCCCGCGGCATCCCAGAGCCCGGTGCGCTGTGAGGGACGCGTCGAGCGCCGCCTTG
>NZ_JBKBXB010000011.1:0-75998 GCF_046313975.1 Hyphomonas sp.
CCGAACTTCGCGCCGCTCTTCCGGCACGTTCACCCCTTATGCTGGCCCATCCTCTGGTGGAGCCTCAACCGCTTCTTCAGATGGTACGACACAAGCGGCTACGAAAACCTCCTCCTGGCCACCACCCGCTGGGGCTACGTCTACCCCGCCTATCTCGGCCAGAAGAAACCCGACCCCACAGCCTGGAAACCCTACGAACTTGAGAAACCCCGCTGGGATGACCCGGTCTGGAGCACAAACGTGCCCACGAAGCTCCTCGCGTTCGCCACAAGCGAAACGCTGCGGCCTCGTCCCCATCCTCCCCTGCGAAGCGGGGGAGGTGGATCGCGGCAAAGCCGCGAGACGGAGGGGGCCTGCGCCCTCACCCCACCCAACACGTCCTAGCTTCCATCCGCTCATCCCGGCGAACGCCGGGACCCAGCGCCCCAAACGTCCCCTCTCCGCAGCCTCCTGCGAAGGCAGGGGTCCAGAGCCCCGGGCGCGGCGCTGACCTCACTGGATACCTGCTTTCGCAGGTATGTGCGGCAGACGAAAAACTCAGAGTCGTAAAACCGGCCGGGTACTCCCCGCGCCCGGGCAATCGTGCTGAAATCAGCCTTCAACCCGCCAGGGCGGAAAGCGCCGGTTCTGACCGGCCGTGTACAGACAAACCGCATTGCCCGCCGGGTCGCGGTACCAGGCTTCGGTCCAGCGCCAGTCCTTGCGCTCCGGTTCGCCGAGCGGATGGATGCCCGCCATGCAGCGCCCACCGACTTCGATGAACACGTCACTGACCTCGAAATACACAGCCGGCCATTCACCCGGCGCAATCGCCTCGACCTGATGGATCGACAGGGTCGCCGGCTCCTCGCCGTCCTCTGCCGGGCATTCGAACCGCGCATAGCGCGGCGGGGAGTCGACGATCAGTTTCAGGCCAAACCGCTGCCACCAGGACACGCTGGCGGCATAGTCGGTACAAGGCAAGGTGACCTGGTTGAGGCGCATGGATCAGCTTCTCCGGATTGGCTCGCCCCGATCTATTGCAGCCGGCAAGGCGTTTGTCAGCCCTTGCTGAAAGGCAGATCCTCGTCAAAAAAAGGGCGGCCCTCGGGCCGCCCTTTCATCTGTGTCCGGATCAGGTATCCAGGAAGCTTCTGAGCTTCCGGCTGCGGCTCGGATGTTTCAGCTTCCTCAGCGCCTTCGCCTCGATCTGGCGAATACGTTCGCGGGTGACCGAGAATTGCTGGCCGACCTCTTCGAGCGTATGGTCGGTGTTCATGCCGATGCCGAAGCGCATGCGGAGCACACGTTCCTCACGCGGCGTGAGCGAGGCGAGGACGCGGGTGGTTGTCTCGCGCAGGTTCGACTGGATGGCCGCGTCCACGGGGAGTAGCGCCATCTTGTCCTCGATGAAGTCGCCGAGGTTTGAATCCTCGTCGTCGCCAATCGGGGTTTCCAGCGAGATCGGCTCCTTGGCGATCTTCAGAACCTTGCGGATCTTTTCGAGCGGCAGGCCCAGCTTCTCGGCGAGTTCCTCCGGGGTCGGCTCACGGCCAATCTCGTGCAGCATCTGGCGCTGTGTACGGATGATCTTGTTGATCGTCTCGATCATGTGCACCGGGATACGGATCGTGCGGGCCTGGTCCGCGATGGAGCGGGTGATCGCCTGGCGGATCCACCAGGTGGCATAGGTCGAGAACTTGTAACCGCGGCGGTACTCGAACTTGTCGACCGCTTTCATGAGGCCGATATTGCCCTCCTGGATCAGGTCCAGGAACTGCAGGCCGCGGTTGGTATATTTCTTCGCGATCGAGATCACGAGGCGGAGGTTGGCTTCCACCATCTCCTTCTTTGCGATGCGCGCTTCGCGCTCGCCCTTCTGCACGGTCTGCACGATACGGCGGAAGTCGTCGATCGGGATACCGATCTCGGTTGCAATCTCGGTGATCTCTGCACGGACGGATTCGATCTCCTCGCCCTTGCCATCGATCAGGCGTTTCCATTTCGGCGAAATCGCGCGCACGCGCTCGGCCCAGTTCGGCTCAAGCTCGCAACCGATATAGTTCTCGAGGAATTCCTTGCGCGGCACGGCATGCGCGTCGGCCAGACGCATCAGCTTCCCCTCAAGGCCCATCAGCTTCTTGTTGATGGCATAGAGCTGTTCGACCAGCGCCTCGATCCGGGCATTGTTGATGTGGATCGTCTTCAGGTTTTCCACGATCAGCAGCGACAGGTCGTCATACTCGTGCTGCGCTTTCGGCGTCAGGTCCTTGCCTTCGAGGCGCCGGGTGACAAGACGATCCTGCAGCTTGCGGAAACGGCCGAAGCTGTCAGCAATCTCGTCGAGCTTGGCGAGCACGCCTTCGCGCAGCTCGGCTTCCATCGCCGACATCGACATCGCGGCCGCGTCGTCTTCTTCTTCCTCTTCCTGCTGCTGCTGGCGCAGGCGCTCGGCTTCAACCTCGTCGATCTCTTCCTGGCTCTGGCGCTTCTTGCCCTTCACCGGCGGCGGAGGTTCGGGCGCCTTCTCCTCGATCACCTTCGGTTCCGGCGGCGGGTTTTCCGCGCCATAGGTCGCTTCAAGGTCGATGAGGTCGCGCAGCAGGATGCGCTCGTTCATCAGCTCGTCGCGCCACACCATCATGGCTTCGAAGGTCAGCGGGCTTTCGCACAGACCACGGATCATCGCGTCGCGGCCGGCTTCGATCCGCTTGGCGATGGCAATCTCGCCTTCGCGGGAAAGCAGCTCCACCGCGCCCATCTCGCGCAGGTACATGCGCACGGGGTCGTCGGTGCGGTCGCTGCCGCGGGCGTTGCCTTTCTTGGCGAGAACTTTCTTGTCCTCGAGCTTGGTCAGGGCCTTGCCCTGCTCCTCGGCTTCTTCCTCGGACTCAACGACCGCGATGCCCATCTCGGAGATCTGGGACATCACGTCCTCGATCTGGTCCGAGCTCATGTCGGAATCAGGGAGAAGCTGGTTGATTTCGTCATGGGTGATGAAGCCGCGCTTCTGGGCGCGCTTCAGGACCTTTTTGACGTCTGTCGCGTTAAAATCGACAAGACCGCCTTCATTTTCCTTGTCTTCTTCACCCTCACCGTCACCGGCGGTGTTCTTTTTCTTCTTGGTGGCTGTCGCCATATTCAAGTCTCTCCCTGACGAAGGGGGCTGCCTGTGGCCGCCCGTCGCCCGTTGCCAATCGCCCTAGCCGCTCAGCTGTCGCCGCGTTTGCCTGATGCCTCGTTCATGCGAGCCCTGAGGGCTCGTCGCTCCGCGACCATTTGGTGCCTGCGCCGCCACCCTGAAGGCGACGCCGAGGCTCCCCCGCCAGCATCATCCATGCCAGAGCCGGGGTTTTCCTGGCCGGGACGCCCGGCTGCCACATACTGCTCGACGGCAATCAGCCACTCCCGAGCCTCGGGCCCATCGGCCGCTATCTGAGGCGTTGCGGGATATTGTTTGAGCAAGCTGGCAGCACGCATGTACCCAGTTTGCTGTAAATGGGCGGTCATCCGGGCCCGGTCAATAGGCTTTCCGGCATTTGCCAGGTCGAGAAGCAGATCGCGGATACGGGCCACATCCTCGTCCGCCAGCGCGCAGGCGGCGAGGGTTTCCGCCCCGATGGCCAGAAGGAACGGGCTGTCGATGGCGCGGATCAGGACGCCGAGGCCGCGAACCTTGGCGGGCGGGCCCTTCTTCAGTTCGGCCTGGGCGGGTTCGCCTTCGAGGGGAGTCTGTCCCGATCCGGGCCGGCCTTTCCTGTAGCTGGTGCTGCGTTTTGCGTCGCGCAGCTGCCAGAGATAGTCGCGCAGGCGGGACTTCAGATCGCGCTCATATGCCGCCTTCACGCCGCCATGGCGGATCTGGCCGCAGGCGGCCATCAGCCGGGCTTCGAGGCCGGCCTGGCGTTCCGGCGTGTCCAGCGGCTCGGCATCACGCTCACGCCGCCACAGAAGTTCGGACAGCGGCAGGCGCTTCTCCAACTCCTCCCGCATCGCCATCGCGCCCCGGGCGCGGATCAGGTCGTCGGGGTCCATCCCGTCGGGCAGCAGCACGAAGAATACCGACCGGCCCGGCTCCACAAACGGCAAGGCCCGGTCCAGAGCGCGGTAGGCGGCGCCCAGGCCGGCGCGGTCGCCGTCAAAGCACATCACGGGCTCAGGCCCGGCTTTCCAGATCAGCTGCAGCTGTTCCTCGGTCAGCGCGGTGCCGAGTGGGGCAACCGCATGGCCGAAGCCGGCTTCGGTGAGGGCGATGGCATCCATATAGCCTTCGCAGACGATCAGCCCGCCGCCTTCGCCGTGGCCCAGCGCCTCTCGGGCGGCCTTGTAGCGGTAGAGAACCGTAGATTTGTGGAACAGCTCGGTATCGCCCGAGTTCAGGTATTTCGGCTTGGCATCCGGCGTGAGCCCCCTGCCGCCGAAGGCGATGACGGCGCCGCGCACATCGGTGATCGGGAACATCACGCGGCCGCGGAAAAAGTCAAAAGGCTCGCCGCCCTTGTCGCTCTCCTTGATGAGGCCGACTTCGACCAGTTCGGCGTCCGTGAAGCCTTCGGCGTTCAGATGGGCGCGGGTGCGGCGCCAGTCGTCCGGCGCGTAGCCGAGCCGGTGGCGGCTCCAGGCGGCAGCGTCGAGGCCGCGCCCTTCGAGATAGGTCCGCGCTGCCGAGCCTTCGGTCGCGCGCAGCCGGTCCTCGAACCAGCGGGCAGCGGCTTCGCAGGCCGCGACGAGGCGTTTGCGATGGTCATAGGCCTCAGCCGCCTGCGGGCTTGCCTTTGGCAGCTGCATTCCGGCTTCTTCGGCCAGTTTCTCGACCGCCTCCATGAAGGACAGGCGCTCGGTCTCCATGATGAAGTTGATGACATCCCCGCCCATGCCGGAGGAGAAGCATTTGAAGATGCGCTTCTGGTCGTTGACGTAGAAGCTGGGCGTCTTTTCGTTGGTGAAGGGGGAGAGGCCGACCCATTCCTTTCCCTTCTTGGTCAGTTTCACCTTGCGCCCGATCACGTCCGAAGGCCGGATACGGGCCTTCAGCTCCTCGACGAAGCCTTCGGGAATGCGGACGCTCTGGGACATTTGGAGCAGTCTACTGCGTTCCCGTCTCCGGGGAAACGCAGCAAATCATTTGATCCCCAAAACGAAGGGGCCCCGCCAGATGGCAGGGCCCCGGCGCAGGATGAGGGCGCAGTTACTCCACGGGGTACTCAGGAGCCACCGCAATATCCTCCGCGGTCAGGTCCAGGATCAGCGAGCCGTCCGCATCTCCTTCGGCCAGTGTCAGGGCCCGGGCATCGACGACGACCTGGTTCATGCTGACGAGGTCCGGCGTGATGACGGCGAAGCGCGCTTCGCCGGTGGGCGTCAGGATCAGGTCATTGATCCGGGCTGCTTCGCCAGTGCCAGCGAGCGCGGCCGTTGTGCCCATGACTTCCGAGGCGAGGCGGTAATCATCCGCTGCGGCCTGCTCGAACTTCGGCAAGGTCTTGATAGTTTCGCCGGTGTACTGGACGATCACTTTTGGCTCGTCGCCCACAGTATCCGGGTCGGGCGCGATGCTTGCATCGGTGAACGCCACCGTATGCAGCTCTCCGCCAACGCCGGCGACACCGCCTTCGCGGACTACGATCATCGGCGCGCCGCCGCCGGCCGCGAGCCAGATGTCCGAAACGGTGGCGATCTGTTCGCCAGCCGCATTGTGAATGGAGGCGCCGATCAGGTCGGAGGCTTCCACTTCGCCCGAGGCGAGCTGGAAGGACTGACGGGTCTCCTGGGCCTGCGCTGCGGCGGCTTCGGCTTCCTCGGTTATCGTGGTTCCGGCCATTTCGACGGGCGTTTCGTAGGTGAGACGTTCCGGAGAGTCACAGGCAGCCGCCGACACCATGAGGGCGATCACACCAGCCGAAGCAAGAAGGGGTTTCATGGGACATTCCTTTCGTTGGTAGTGTGGGCAAAGCCTACCACGAGAGGCGCGGGTCTCCCCGTTAAGATGGGTCCAGACTCAGGGCAAAAACAAGGCACTACGGTCAAAACCGTTGAAGCCACGCCAGTTTGTGAATGAGATTAAGGAGCCTTCGTCAGGACTGCGCGGACCGCTTTTCCGGCGCTGACCGGCTCGATAAGCCCCGGATAACGTTCTTTCAGTGCTGTCACAGCGCGTCCCAGATCCGCCAGTTTCTTCGCGCCGAGATCCTCGACGACCTGCTTCACCGCAATCTCCAGTGCCTTGCCGGACAGCGGTTTGGGCAGGAAGGAGCGGATGATGTCGATTTCCTCGCGCTCGCGGATGGCGTCCTCGATGCGGCCTTCGTCATCATGCTCGCGGGCCGATTCCTCGCGCTGGGCAACCAGCGTTTCGAGAACATTGCGGACATCCTCGTCCGGACAGCCAGCCCCCTGGCCACGGCCGCGCGCGCAAACATCGCGGTCGCGGATGGCACACTCGATCAGGCGCAGGGTCGCGCGCCGGCACTCATCGCCAGCCGCGGCGGAATCGTCCTTCAATGCCTGTAGAATGCGGGCCCTCAGACCCATACACGCTGACACATCTTCGCGGCCCATCGCCGTCCTATGCCTTTCCACGCCTGCATCCGCCTTCTGTTGCTTGACGGTGCAGAGACTCAGCCCCAATAAGCGGCCAAGTTTTAGCCAGACCGGTTAATACCGAGTCAACCTAAATCCAGCCCGGTGAGGTAAGCGGTCCATGAGCAAGAATCAAGATATGGACTCAGCCACCGGCGCCCTTGCCCTTGCAGATGGCACCGTGTTTGCGGGCTTCGGCGCGGGTGCGGCGGGGGTGAAAACCGGGGAGCTTTGCTTCAACACGGCGATCACCGGCTATCAGGAAATCCTGACCGACCCCTCCTACGCCCAGCAGATCATCCTGTTCACTTTCCCCCATATAGGGAATGTCGGCGCCAACCCCGAAGACCATGAGGAATCCACCCCGCCTGCAGCAAATGCAGCTCGCGGCGCGGTCTTCCGCGAGCCGATCACGCCGCCTTCGAACTGGCGCGCGGCGGAAGACTTCGGCGCCTGGCTCGCCCGTAAGGGGATTATCGGCCTGTCCGGAATCGACACCCGCGCCCTCACCCGGCGCATCCGCGAGCTGGGCATGCCCAAGGCCGCCATCTGCCACCAGCCAGGCGGTAAGATCGATTTCAATAATCTTGTCGCCGCCGCGCAGGCCTGGCCAGGACTCGATGACGCGGACCTTGCCGCCGATGTCGTGCAGGAGGCGCCGTTCGAGCACAGCGAAGGCCTGTGGATGCCCGGCAAGGGCCATGTGCCGATGGGCAATGCGGAGTTCCATGCGGTTGTTGTCGATTTTGGCGTGAAGAAGAACATCCTGCGCAACCTCGCCAATGTGGGCGCGCGCGCGACGGTGCTGAACGGCGATGCAACGGCAGAACAGATCCTCGCGTTGAAGCCCGACGGTGTTGTGCTGTCCAACGGGCCGGGCGACCCTGCGGCAACCTACCTCCGCTGCGGCGATATGATCCGTACGCTGATTGCTTCCGGTATTCCGATCCTCGGCATCTGCCTCGGCCACCAGATGCTCGCGCTCGCGCTCGGCGCGAAGACGAAAAAGATGGCGCAGGGTCATCATGGCGCGAACCATCCGGTGAAGGACCTTGTCACCGGCAAGGTCGAGATCGTGTCGATGAACCATGGTTTCACGGTGGACGTGGACACGCTGCCGGCCGGCGTTTCGGAAAGCCACCGCTCGCTGTTTGATGGCACGAATTCCGGCCTTGCCGTGGAAGGCAAGCCGATCATCTCGGTGCAGCACCACCCGGAAGCCTCTCCCGGCCCGCAGGACAGCTTCTACCTGTTCGAACGCTTTGCCGGACTGATGCGTACGCATCGCGGAAAATGACGCCCCGTAAGTGAGTTGAGGTATGTGTGGCCGCTTCTTCCGCGAAGCCTTCAACTGGGAAGAATATGCTGCCTCGCTGGGCACTCATGAGATCGCAGGAGTCGAGGCCCCGCCGGGCACATACAATGCGGCGCCGACACAAATGCAACCTGTCATACGCCTGACACTGGACGGGCGGGCGCGCGAACTGGCGCCGATGCAGTGGGGGCTCATCCCATCCTGGTGGACGAAGCCGCTATCTGAGAAGAAATTCACCTCATTCAATGCCCAGGCGGAAACCGTGCATGAGAAGCCAGTATTCCGCGGCGCCTTTCGTCACAAGCGCTGCCTTGTTCCGGTCTCGGGCTATTACGAATGGTCCGGATACGGAAAGACGAAGACACCCTTTGCCTTCCGGCTGAGGAACCGTCGCCTCTTCTGCCTAGCCGGCCTGTGGGATGTTGCGCATATTGATGGCTCTGAAATTCAGACGTTCACGATACTGACGACGAAACCCAACGACTTTACCGCCGGCATCCATGACCGGATGCCGGTGATCCTGTCGCAGGAGAATTATGGCTGGTGGCTCGATCCTTCGAAGGGCGATCCGGCGCCGCTGTTCGAGCCCTTCCCCAACGAGGACATGATGGCCTGGGCCATCGGCAATGCGGTGGGCAGTGTGCGCAACAACTATCCGGAACTTCTGGAAGAAGTCTGACCCATTCCGCGCAGGATGCGTTCGAAGGTTTCCATATACTGCTCGCGGCTGACATCGAGCTTGCCTTGCGAGAGGGCGTAAGCGGCGGCGTTGAGGGAGGCCTGCAGCATCAGGGCGGCCGGAACGGTAAGGTGCGCCGGGATCATCCCCTTCGAGGCCATGAATTCCGTACCCGGAACAAGCGTGCGCTTGCCGAGATCAAACTCCAGTTCGTGCCAGCGCGCCGGGCCGAGCACGGAGGGACCATCGACGAGGACAATGCGCTGGTATTCAGACCTCGAGGCCCAATCGAGATACACGCGGCTTCCGGCAAGGAATGCGGCAAAGGGGTCATTCCTGTCGCGCGCGGCAAGGGCTGCGGCCCGGGCCTCGACATCCATTTCCAGCTGCAGGTCCCGCCACAGGGTCAGGAAGAGGTCTTCCTTGGAGTCGAAATGGTGGAACAGGGCCCCCTTGCTGACCCCCGCCGTGGCGGCGATGGCGTTCAGGCTGGTGGCGGAATAGCCGTCTTCGGCAAAGTGCTGGCGGGCCGCGCGGAGGACGGCTTCGCGGGTTTCAGCAGCCTGTTCCGAAGTGCGTTTGACCATGCTTTTGGTCCCTTGAGACCCTATGATACCAGTGGTATGAAAAAACTGTAACTGCTTCTTTTTGCAGGGACATCAGCCTTTTGGCTCTCACACTCGGATTGCAGGCTGGGTGGGACCCCGTTGCGGGGCCGGACTGCACGCCACTTTCAGGCAGGCTGCCCCAAAGGCGGCCTGCTTTTTTTGGCCCGCCGGCGCGGGCGGCATCCCGGCCTCGCGCTGAACAGCGCGTTGCAGGCCGTTCAGGTCCACAAAGTTAAAACACACTCCGAAGGGTGGGGGGAGACGCTTCCCCCCAATTCTGGGGAATGGCCCTTGGCGGCCCTCGCTCTCAAGGCGGGGGCCGTTTCCGTTTTGACCGTCAGCGCAGCGGCCCGCAGCGGCGTTCATACTCGGCAATGGCATCCGGCATCCACTTGCGGAAATTCTCGGCACGGGTGTCGGAGCCTGGGTGAGTGCTCATCCATTCGGGCGGGCGTTGGCCGCCGCCAATCTCGCCCATCCGCTCCCACAGTTCCGGCGCCTCTCGCGGGTCGTAACAGGCGCGCACCAGGAGATCGAGGCCGATCTTGTCAGCCTGCGTTTCATGCTCGCGGGAGAAGGCAAGGAAGCCGCCCTGCGCGGCGACGCCGAAAGCCTGCATGACCATCTGCTGCTGGCCGGCGCTCATGTCGCCGAGGCCGACCGCGACCGCCATCTGGCCGACCTGGAGCATCTGCTGCGTGCTCATCCGCGCCGCGCCGTGATGGGCGAGCGCGTGGCCGATCTCATGGCCCATGACGACGGCCAGCTTGTTGACGTCGGCAATGTCATCCAGCGTGACGCGGCCATCATAGTTGCCGGTGATGTCGAGGATGCCGGTATAGACGGCGACATAGCCACCCGGCAGGCAGAAGGCGTTGGGCGTGTCGGACTGGACGACATAGTAGGTCCAGTTAAATTTCTCGACCACGCCGGGCATCCTGTAGCCTTGGATGCGGTAGTCGTTTTCCAGCTCCAGCGCTGCTTTCTCCAGTCGCGCGCCGATCTCGCGTACGGTCTGCGTCAGTTCCCGGGCATCGCCGGTGCAACTCGCCTCGTCTGCGCACAGCACGGTGTTGCCCTGCCCGTGTTCCTGCTGGAGAATCTGCAGGTAGGATTGCTCGCCCAGCTGGATCTCCTGCTCGACCGAGAGCGTGTTCAGCTGCTTCTTGCCGGGCGCGAAGGGCACGTCCTGCTGGTTCATCTGCCAGTAGAGGAAGATGCCGATGAGGGCGACAATGACGATGCCGAAACGACCGCCGATAATGTCTCCCAGGCCATTCTCGCGAATGAAGGGCTTTTCATCGGACATGCTGGGCGCTCCGGAAGCTGTGCTTGGATTGATTTTTAACCGAGCCCTGCTCCAAGGGAAAGCGTCTGCATGGTTTGCGTTCTGCTCCTGCGCCGCTATTTGAAGAGCATGAGCGAACAGACCCCTGCCCCGAAACTCGAGATCCGGATCATTCCGGTGACGCCGCTGCAGCAGAACACGTCTATGATCTGGTCGTCAGAGACAAAGGAAGGCGTGTTTGTCGATCCGGGCGGCGAGGTCGACAAGCTGCTCGGCGCGGCGGAGCATTTCGGTGTGAAGATCGTCGCCGTCTGGCTGACGCATGGCCATCTCGACCATGTCGGCGCGGCAACTGCGATCAAGGAGCGCACCGGTTGCCCGATCATCGGGCCGCATGAGGACGACCAGTGGCTGCTCGACGAAGTGGAAGCCACCGGCGCGCGCTATGGTATCACCGACGGAAAGAACGTGACGCCCGACCGCTACCTGAATGACGGCGATGTGCTGGACCTTGCCGGCAACACGTTCGGCGTCGCCCACTGCCCCGGCCATACGCCGGGCCATGTGGTGATCTACAGCCAGGAAGGCGCGATGGCCTTTGTCGGCGATGTGCTGTTTCGCGGCTCCATCGGGCGCACGGACTTTCCGCGCGGCAACCATCAGCAGCTGATCGACTCGATCACCGGCAAACTCTGGCCGCTGGGTGACCATATGCGCTTCGTGCCCGGCCACGGACCGCTCTCCACGTTCGGGCAGGAGCGGATCGACAATCCGTTCGTCGCCGACGAAGTGACCGGCTATGGCGGCGCGGAAACGCGAGAAGCGGATACGATCAGCCAGCGGCTGTCGAAACGCTGGACCTGAGACGGCCGGGCGCAAACGCCCGCCAATGGTTAACAGGATATTTAGATCAGTTCACTGACTTTATCGTCTGTGTTGAGCACCGCGAATTGAACTTCTGATACATTCCCGGATGGGATAATCTAGGGCTGTAGCAGTGAACCAGGTGTCGGACATGATTCGTGATGCGCGAGGTTCGGTGATGCCGATCTTCGCAATCACGATTCTGGCCATCGTCACACTCGCCGGCGCCGCGATTGCGCTCAGCTTCGACAGCCGGGCCGCCAACAACCTGCAGGCTGCCGCTGACGAGTCGGCCCTCTCCGGAGCGACAGCATTCCTCAATGCCACATCCCCGCGCGCTGAGGACCGGATAAAATCTGCAAAAAGCGCTGCCGAAGCAGCTGCCCGGGCGAACGCCAATTTCAGTCTCGCCCTTCTGGAGGTCGGCGCCGTCACGGAAGATGCGTACGGCCAGACAACCGAGATTGAAGTTGCCCTGAAATTCACGCCTGCCAATCCGGCCGCACAGATTGCGGGCCGCAATGCAAACATCGAGATCGAGCGTCAGGCGGCTGCGTCCGCCACCTGGGGCTTTCCGCTTTGCGTGCTAGGCCTGCAGGGGTCGTCCACCGGTCTCAGCACATCGGGCGAAGCGAACCTGACCGCAGAGAACTGCATCGTCTGGACCAATTCTACCGGTTCACGGTCCATGGAGTTCAAGGGCGGCGAGGCGAAGACCAAGTACTTCTGTGCGTCCGGCAATGCATTTGTGTCTTCTGCAAGGGTCTCGCCCCGTCCGCACGAGAAATGCGAACCCATTCCGGACCCGCTCGCCGACTGGAGTGCTCCGGCGACAGGTACCATTGACCCCGCGCCTTTCCCCTCCTCCAACAAGAACAAAGGCCGGAACGTTTCGGCCCTCGCCGCCCAGCTGGCGCAAGTGCTCAGCATTTCCGGGATGAAAACCAGCACGAAGACGCTGATGGATGCCATGGCCTCTGGCAGTGTTCTTTCGGATGCGCAGGTTCAGTCTCTTCTGACATCCATCAATATGGTTGCCGGCGCTGTGGGCGGCAGAAACTCTGCCTACCAGATCGACAAGAACGGGGTGTTTAACCGCGGTGCAGGGGCGGGACTTCATGTGCTGGAAGTCGCGCAGATACTTGGTGTTGTCGACAATGTTCCGGAGACAGTCTTCGGCAAGGACAGCTACGTGAGCACTCCCAATCTGACGCTCTCGCCCGGCACCTATGCGGGCCTCGACATCATGACCGGCCATGTCAGGCTGAAGCCCGGCATCTATCACATCGTCAATGCGCCGCTGATCGTCCGGCGCCGGGCAACGCTGACCGGCGAAGGGGTCACCATCGTCCTGCACGGGGACCATGCGACCTTCTCGGTGCTCGACCAGGCGCGGCTCAACCTGACGGCTCCCACTGAGGGCGAGACGGCCGGGTTCTCGATTGCCGAAAACCGGGACGCGAAACTGACCAAGGTTCGCCCCGAACGGTCGCGCCTGACAGGCTCCGGCACGGTGTCTCTGATCGGTACGGTCTACTTTCCGCGTCAGCTGTTCTCCATCACTGGCAAGGGAGCCGCCGACCAGGCTTCGCCATTGCTGCAGCTGGTCGCTTATTCGATCGAACTCAGCAACAAGGGCGCACTTCGCATCCAGTTCGATCCGGAGCGCACCGAAGTGCCGATGACGATCCAGCCCGCGCGTGAGGCGCGCCTGATCCGCTAGGGTGACTTGCCCTGCAACTCGGCGATCCGGCTTGTCAGCGTATTGCGAAGTGAATCATACATCCACTTTGGCGCCCCGGGCAGGTCTGCGGTCTCGGGTGTGCGAACCGAGCCGTCCTGGAACTGCGCAAGCGCTTCATGGATAGTCTCTCGCCCGGCTATTCCCTGACCCGCCTTGTCCGCCTCGCTCGTGATTGTGCGCACCAGAGTCATGAAAGCTGACAGAGCTGGCGCTTTTTCCTCGACAGGGGGATTGTTGATGCCTGCTGCGAGAGGTGACCAGTTTCGGCTGAATTCCAGGGCAATGGAATAGATGACATCATCCGTACCCACATTTCCGGCTGTGAACCACTCCTCTCGCGGAACCTCCGCTACGCCGTCGGCACTGAAAATCCGCGCCCGGCTGCCATGTTCAGCGACCAGCTTGTCGAGCTTGTCCTGATCACTTGCACTCCAAAGCGCAAAATGCGGGCTACGTCCGGCAAGGTATTGCGCCACATCGTCCAGCGCGTCTCCCAGACGCGTCCGTGTTTCAGACTGTCCTGTAATTTTACCACCTTCGATCTGCCGCATGATCGCCTTGGCGCGCTGCGCGAGGACGCTCCAGTCGAGCGGGTCTGGCGATGAACGGCAGGCGCCGGCGACCGTATCTAGCAATTTCAGAGAAGAAGGGCGTGATATCGTCTGGTAAGTGGCCGCGCCGGTTGCCATTGCAGCCGTCACTGTGTTGCAGGTGATGGGTGGAGGGCTATCGGAAACCAGTGGATTAACCTGACCCGCTTCTGCATATCGGGTGAGAGCATCAACACCGTCTTTTACGATGGAATACCAATCGTCATACCGGAGATGAAAACCTCCATACTGAAGGGTCTCGGGAATATCCCTCTGGGCCGCAAGGATGTGGTCCGCGGCGCGTTCGACATGGCTGAACGCAGCGGTCGTGATTCCTGCTTTCGAACCTTCAGCTACTTCCATGCGCTTTGCAGCTCTGAGTTCTGCGCCTGCCGCGATTATCCGTACCCAACCTAAATCGGGACACCGCTGGGCATCCATGCTGATTTCCG
Organism: Hyphomonas sp.; assembly: GCF_046313975.1. Lineage (GTDB taxonomy): Bacteria > Pseudomonadota > Alphaproteobacteria > Caulobacterales > Hyphomonadaceae > Hyphomonas. The sequence continues at coordinate 14,099 of NZ_JBKBXB010000011.1, forward strand.
CGAGATGTCCGGCGAACGCGTCATCCGTCACGCTGGATTGCAGAGACAGCTGAAACTCACGGGCGGTTTTGACGATGCGGTTGGAGTCGCAGTTGAAAGGCGTGGCAAACGCAGGCGCTGCCGCGAACAACAAGCCGAGCAATGCCGATAATGTTGTTGTCCGGACAAATTGCTTCATCTGTCATCTCCCATTCTGCACCGGCCGGTTACTCGACCGGCAGCACTGTCATCAGCAATGTATATTGCCAGTCCGGCATGCCGGGCACGTCCTGCATTTCCGGCGTGCGCACCTCGCCGCTCTGGAAGGCATCAATCGCCGCGCGGAGGGTCTTGTGCGTCTCCTGTTTGAGGCCGGCCTGATCTCCTTCGGCGCGCAGCGCGGTGATGTGCTGGTTGAAGGCGATCCGCATGGCAGTGACGACTTCTGCGGAATCGCCGGTCTTTCCGGCGGCCATCAAGGACCATTTGTCAGACAGGAGCAGGGCGATGGTGTAGATGGTGTCCGGGCTGCTGATATGTTCCGGTGTGAACCAGAGCTGGCGCGGCACGAGTTTCGGCTGGTCGCCGTAGCTGACCGCGTGCTGGCGCATCAGTTTGTCCAGGTCGCGCCCGTTGAACTCCGTGAAAAAGAAATCGTGCTTGCGTCCGCCGAGATAGGCCTGCTCGGCCTCCTTGGCGATCCGCAGCTTTGTCCGGATGTCTTCAGGGTCGGTGACAAGTTCCTTCTGGACGAGGCGCAGGTAGACATAGGCCTTCATGGCCATCGGCAGGCGGTTGGCGGTGCTGCCCGGATCGTAGCAGGCGGCGGCGGCGGCATCGACGAAGGGCAGGAATATGAGATCAGCCTTCGACTCGATGGCATATGCGACCGTCTGCGCGTCGGGGATCAACCAGCCTTTGCACGGCCCGACGTCCGTGCCTGAAAGATAGGGGTGCATCGTGCCCATGCGGGCGATCTGCATGAGGCCATGGATCGTGCCCTTCCTGACCTCCGATACGGCGCTGTAGGTCAGATTGCCGGTATTGTTCTTCGGCGTCCGGACCAGGTAGAGGTCCTTGGTGTTTTCATCGGACGTGCTCTGATACGCGCCAATCCGTTGGAAGGCGCGCACGAGATAGCTGGTCGCCTGCTGGTTCGGGACGCCGCCATTGCTGGCGGTGAAAGTCCTGTAGGCCCGAAGGTCAAGTTCGGCGCCCATGAAGTTGACCCATGGGTTTTCCGGGCAGGCGGCGACATAGCCATTCATCTCGCCGACGAACTGCCCGAACTGCTCACCCGTAGCCGGCTGCTCCATCACCAGGTCGAGCGCGGCAGGCACAACTTTCGTGTCACAATCATCCGCGAGCGCGGCAGGCGCAAGGACAGCGCCCGACAGAAAAGCCATCGCCGCCAGTCTCAGGGGCAGTTTCATGCGTCCCTCCCGTTCCGGAAGGAAAATTTGCAGGAATTCGCCTGCCCGGCCACCCTGAATTTCAGCGACCGGCTCAGTTCACTTCCGAGACGATGATGAACTGCGGCGCCTCGGCGAAGCCCATGAACTGGCCCATGACCGATTGCACGGTCTCCCCGCCCATGTCCTCGGCGACGAAACCGTCGAGGTCCGGGATCGCGAAAGCCTCAATATAGGCAATGCCGGGCGCGCCCTCGCCCATCAGGAGGCGCTCTGCCCGGTAGGTGCGGAAATCCTGCACCCGGGCGAGCGAACGCATGGCCGGCTGGTCCGTCGTGCGGACCCACGCCTCGAACTGCTCGGGCGTGACGCCTTCCTTCATTGTGTAGAGGATGAACAGCGTGGTCGACGGGGCCGCCTTCACTTCCTTGATGATCTCGACCTGGCGGATTTCCTTGACCGCCGCAGCAGGCGCGGGCCCATCGTCGCTGATCACGACACAGGCTGGCAGGAACAGGGCCGGCAGCAGGGCCAGCGCGGCGGCAAGTTTACGTTTCATGATTGTCTCCCCTACGCCGGATTCGGCGCATTCTGCACAGGAACAGGATTCGGGCAGGCTGATCCAGCCGCAGTTGTCGCACCATGGCGCCTTGCCCCTCTGCCCGACTCCCTGCTATCGGGCAGCCGTTTGCCCCCACACTCAGGAGATCCCCCATGCCGAAGCGCACAGATATCTCCTCCATCCTCGTTATCGGCGCTGGCCCGATCATCATCGGCCAGGCCTGCGAGTTCGATTATTCGGGGGTACAGGCGGTCAAGGCGCTGAAGGCCGAGGGATACCGGGTGATCCTGGTGAACTCCAATCCGGCGACGATCATGACCGACCCGGAGCTGGCGGACGCGACCTACATCGAACCGATCCTGCCGGAAATCGTCGAGAAGATCATCGCGATCGAGAAGCCCGACGCGCTGCTGCCCACCATGGGTGGCCAAACCGCGCTCAATTGCGCGCTCGACATGCATCATGCCGGTATCCTTGAGAAATACGGCGTCGAACTGATTGGCGCGAAGGCCGAAGCCATCGAGATGGCGGAAGATCGCAAGCTGTTCCGCGAAGCGATGGACCGGATCGGCCTCGAAAACCCGCGCGCCGCGATCATCGCCTCGCCCGAAATCCGGGACGAGAAAGGCAAGATCAAATCCTATGACCGGCTGACGGGTCTTAAGATGGCGATGGACGCGCTGGAGACAGTCGGCCTGCCGGCCATTATCCGTCCGGCCTTCACCCTCGGCGGCACCGGCGGCGGCATTGCCTACAATGTCGAACAATATGAAGAGATCTGCCGCTCGGGCCTCGCGGCTTCGCCGAATGCACAGATCCTCGTCGACGAGAGCCTGCTCGGCTGGAAGGAATTCGAGATGGAGGTCGTCCGCGACAAGGCGGACAACTGCATCATCATCTGTTCCATCGAGAACATTGATCCGATGGGCGTGCATACCGGCGACTCGATCACGGTGGCCCCGGCGCTGACACTTACGGACAAAGAATATCAGGTGATGCGCAACGCCTCGATTGCGGTGCTGCGCGAAATCGGCGTGGAGACCGGCGGCTCGAACGTGCAGTTTGCGGTGAACCCGAAAGACGGCCGCCTCGTCGTCATTGAGATGAACCCGCGCGTGTCGCGCTCCTCGGCGCTTGCCTCCAAGGCCACGGGTTTCCCGATTGCCAAGGTCGCGGCGAAACTCGCTGTCGGCTATACGCTCGACGAACTCGACAATGACATCACGGGCGTGACGCCCGCCTCGTTCGAGCCGACGATTGATTACGTCGTCACAAAGATCCCGCGCTTTGCATTCGAAAAGTACAAAGGCGCCGAACCTGTGCTGACCACGGCGATGAAATCCGTCGGCGAAGCGATGGCCATCGGCCGAAGCTTCCAGGAGAGTCTGCAGAAGGCGCTCTGCTCTCTGGAGACAGGCCTGTCCGGCCTCGACGAGATGGCCTTCGACAGTCTTGATCAGCTGCGCCAGGCGCTGGGCATCCAGTCGCCTGACAGGCTGCGCGTCATCGCTCAGGCCTTCCGATTTGGGGTCAGCGTTGAAGAAGTGAATGCGGTCACGTCATTCGATCCATGGTTCCTGCGTCAGATCGAAGACCTCGTCCGCACAGAGGGCCGGATAAAGTTGGAAGGCCTGCCGAGATCGGCCGCCGGAATGACGGAGCTGAAAGCCAAAGGGTTTTCCGACAAGCGTCTCGCTGAACTGACCAGCCATACCGAGGGGTGGATCCGCGGTTATCGCCACTCGCTTGGCGTACGGCCGGTCTACAAGCGCATCGACACTTGTGCAGCCGAGTTCGCGGCGAAGACGCCGTACCTTTATTCGACCTATGAGCATGCCCCCTTCGGCAAATCCGTTCCGCAGTGTGAAGCCCTGCCCTCGACCCGCCAGAAGGCGATGATCCTTGGCGGCGGCCCGAACCGTATCGGCCAGGGCATCGAGTTCGACTATTGCTGCTGCCACGCGGCCTTCGCGATGGAAGACCTTGGTATCGAGTCGATCATGGTCAACTGCAACCCGGAAACGGTGTCCACGGACTATGATACGTCTGACCGCCTCTATTTCGAGCCGCTGACGACGGAGCATGTGCTCGAGATCATCCACAAGGAACAATCGGCTGGCGAGCTGCTCGGCCTGATCGTGCAGTTCGGGGGGCAGACGCCGCTGAAACTCGCGGCGCCGCTGAACAAGGAGAAGGTTCCGATCCTGGGCACATCGCCGGAGTCGATCGATCTGGCCGAAGACCGCGAACAGTTTGCCCGCCTGCTCGACGAGTTGAACATCCAGCAGGCCCCGTCACGCACCGCGCGCAGCGTTGAGGAAGCGGAAGTGAAGGCCAACGAGATCGGTTACCCGGTCATGCTGCGCCCGTCTTTCGTGCTGGGTGGCCGCGCGATGGAAATCGCCCGCAATGATGAAGACCTGCGCAAGTTCGCCGCCGAAGCGCTGCAGGTTTCGGGCGACGCGTCGCTGTTCATCGACCGCTACCTCGCCGACGCCATCGAAGTGGACGTGGATGCGATCTGCGACGGGCATGATGTGCATGTCGCGGGCATCATGGAGCATATCGAGGAGGCGGGTGTACACTCGGGCGACTCGGCGTGCGCCCTGCCACCCTTCACCCTGTCGCCTGCCCTTCAGGGCCGCCTCGCCAAGCAGACCATTGCAATTGCCCGCGCGCTGAATGTCCGGGGGCTGATCAATATCCAGTTCGCGGTGAAGGGCGAGGAGATCTACGTTCTCGAAGCCAACCCGCGCGCGTCCCGGACCGTGCCGTTCGTGGCCAAGGCTGTCGGTGCGCCGATCGCGGCCATCGCGGCGAAGGTCATGGCCGGCCGGCCGCTGACGGACTTTGACCTGCGCCATGCCAATCCACGCCGCATCGCCATCAAGGAAGCGGTTTTCCCCTTCGCGCGCTTCCCGGGTGTTGACCCGCAACTCGGCCCCGAGATGCGCTCCACGGGCGAGGTCATGGGCTGGGACGATGATTTCGGCATGGCCTTCCTGAAGAGCCAGCTCGGCGGCGGCATCCGCCTGCCAACCGAGGGCACAGTGTTCATTTCTGTCCGCGACAGCGACAAGCCCGGTGCCGTGGAAGCCGCCCGCAATCTTGTCGAGATGGGCTTCTCCATCCTCGCCACCAGTGGCACAGCGACCCATCTGGAGGCCTCTGGCATCCCAGTTAAGCGGGTGAACAAGGTACTCGACGGCCAGCCGCACATTGTCGACGCAATGATTAACGGCGATGTCCAGCTGGTGTTCAATACGACCGAAGGCGCCGCCTCGCTTGCCGACTCTGCCTCGATCCGCCGGACGGCCGTTGCGAGAAAAATCCCTTATTTCACAACCCTCTCGGCTTCGATCGCCTCTGTTCAGGCCATCGCCAGCCAGAAAACACAGGAAATCTCCGTCCGCGCCTTGCAAAGCGCCTGAGCCTGCCCCACTTGACGCGTTTGTTTTTTGAACACACGCTTTTCGCCGCTCAAGATGAGGGAAACTCACGATGGAACGCATCCCGATGACTGCCGAAGGCCATGCTGCGCTTCAGGCCGAACTCAAAATGCTGAAATCCGTGGAACGCCCGAATATTATCGCGGCGATTTCCGAGGCGCGCTCGCATGGGGACCTGTCGGAGAACGCGGAATATCACGCCGCAAAGGAGAAGCAGAGCTTCATCGAGGGCCGTATCAACGAGCTCGACGACAAGCTTGCCCGGGCTGACATCATTGATGTCAGCAAGCTCGGCGGCAAGAAAATCCGCTTTGGTGCGACGGTCACGATTATCGACGTCGATTCCGAAGAGAAGTTCACCTACAAGATCGTCGGCGAGGACGAAGCAAACGTGAAAGAGGGCAAGATCTCTGTCACCTCGCCGCTCGCCCGCGCCATGATCGGCAAGGAAGAAGGCGACGAGGCGGAAGTCTCTGCGCCCTCGGGCGCGCGCGCTTATGAGGTTGCCAAAGTCGTTTACAAGTAAGAGGCCGCGTCATGGGCTCACTCTCGGGATCGCTCGGGCCTTCCGTCTGGGCGGTATCGGACGGACGCGCCGGCAACGCCTCTCAGGTGCGCGCGCTTGTCTCCGCACTGGGTGAGCCCGGCCGGTGGATGCGCATTGCGCACATCGCCGGCGAGGCGCACCGGGCCGAGCCGATGGTGCTGACCCCCGGCGCGCCGTGGACCTGGTTCCCGGCGGACCAGTGGGTTGCGCCGCTGCAATCCCTGCCGAAAGCCCAGCGCGCGCTGATGACGCCGCCCTGGCCGACCCTGTGGATTGCCGCGGGGCGCAGATCGGCGGCGTTTACAAAACTCGTCCGTGAACAGTCGAAGGGCCAGACCTTCACCATTCAGGTGCTCGATCCTTACATCGATCCATCAAACTTCGATCTGGTCGTGACGCCGGAACATGACGGTCTCGCCGGTGACAATGTGGTGACGACCATCGGATCGCCCGCCTATTTTTCGCCGGACCGGCTGGAAGAAGCAGGCCAGCTGTTTACTCCGCTGGCGGATGATACAAACCGCAGCGCCATCGTGATCCTTGGCGGGCATTCAAAGACGCACAAGTTCACCCCTGCTGTCGCCTCCAAACTCGCAGTTCAGCTTCGTGACCTGTCAAAGCAAGGCTGGCGCCTGCGCATCACGGCATCGCGGCGTACACCGGTCGAAATCATCGCGCAGTTCCGCAAGATGGCGGACGAGACGGGCAATCTCTTCTGGTCCGGCGCGCAGGATGGCCCCAATCCCTACCTTGCCTGGCTGATGTTCTCGAAGGTGGCCCTGGTCACCGAGGACAGTGCCAATATGCTGTCCGAAGCCGCCTGGCACGGCCTGCCCGTCCACATCGTGCCGCTCGAGGGCAAAGCCGAGAAGTTCGACCGGCTGCACGAAACACTGATTGCGCGCGGCGCAGCGCGGCGCTTCACCGGAAGCATCGATCAGTGGACGTACGAACCCCTGCGCGAGGCGGACCGTGTGGCCGACCTCATCGTCGAGAAACTTCTGGAGCGCCACCCGGCCCCGGCCTTCGGCAGCGGGTTTGTCATGCCCAGCTGGATGGATTGATCCGGGTCAGGCGAGCGCCACGCGCTCATCCGCCGGTAGCGCCCGCGCGATGAAGCCCCCGCCGAGGATGCGTGTTGACCCCTCCGGATCGTACAGCACCGCCGCCTGACCACGCGCCACGCCCTCTTCCGGCATGTCGAAAAACACCGCTGGCCGTCCGTCCTCAAGCCCTAGGCGTCCGGGCACGGGCGGGCGGGTGGACCGCACACGGATCAGCACGCGCGCGCCTTCTGCGGCGGCGTCTGCAAGGCGCCCTGCCCCCAGCCAGTTCGGTTCTTCCAGCAACAGGCCGCGCGTCATCAACGCCTCGCGCGGGCCAACCAGCACGCGGCGTTTCGGGGCATCGATCTTGACCACGAACAATGGATCGCCGGTCGCAACGCCAAGACCGCGACGCTGGCCGATCGTGTAGTGGATCACGCCTTCATGCTCGCCCAGAACGCGGCCATCGAGATGCACGATCTCGCCGGCGCGGCCTGAACCGGGGCGCAGTTTCTCGACAACTTTCGCATACGAGCCTTCGGGCACAAAGCAGATGTCCTGGCTGTCCGGCTTTGCCGCGACCGGCAGGTCGAATTTCTCCGCCAGTTCGCGAACCTCCGTCTTCGGAAGATCGCCGAGCGGGAAGCGCAGATAGTCCAGCTGTTCGCGCGTGGTGGCGAACAGGAAATAGGACTGGTCGCGGCTCGCATCGCGCGCCCGGTGCAGCTCCGGTCCATCCGGGCCTTCCGTGCGTCGGATGTAATGGCCAGTCGCAAGGCAATCGGCGCCGAGTTCCTTCGCGGTGCGCAGGAGGTCCGAAAACTTGACGGTCTGGTTGCAACGGATGCACGGGATCGGCGTGGAGCCGGCGAGATAGGTCTCGGCGAAATCCTCCATCACCTGCTCGCGGAACCGGCTTTCATAGTCCAGCACATAGTGCGGAATACCAATCCGGTCGGCCACATTGCGCGCGTCGTGAATGTCCTGCCCGGCGCAGCACGCGCCTTTCTTCTCGATGGCCGCGCCATGGTCGTAGAGCTGCAGCGTGATGCCGATGACATCATAGCCTTCGGCCTTCAGCATCGCGGCGACCACGGACGAGTCCACCCCGCCCGACATGGCAGCGACAACCCGTGTTGCATGGGGAGGCTTGGCAAACCCAAGCGAGTTCAGGCGGCCGTCCGGCCACGAAGTATCGGTCGTCATATTCTCTCACTCCCACCGGGTTCAAGGCCCGGAGCAGTTTTGGTAATCGGGATATAGTCGATGCTCGCACCATTTGCGAGTCTATCAGTGCGCGCCCGCGAAAATCCCGGTACGGACGTCATAGTCAACTGCCAGACCATAATCTGGATCATCATCCTGCTGCACCACTAGCTGGCCCGCACGTTTCAACCGTTTGTGACAGTCCCGACTGAGATGGCGCAAACGAAGGGTTTTGCCGTGCGCCTCATAACGGGCGGCAAGATCTTCAATGGCCTGAAGGGCCGACTGGTCCACAACTCGCGAACGCATGAAGTCGACAATCACTACATCCGGATCGGTCTCAGGATGGAATAGCTGGGCAAAGCCATCGGTAGACCCAAAGAAGAGTGGCCCTTCGATTTCATATACATGAGCACCGGGCTCCCGGACACTGTCGCGCTCAATCACACGAATGCGTTTTGCGTTGTTCCAAGCATAGCTGAGGGCAGAGACTACGACACCAACAAGTACAGCAGTCGCAAGGTCCGAGATGACCGTAACGCCAGTGACGAGAATGATCACGAATGCATCCATCTTCGGGATGCGGGTCATGATGCGCAGACTCTGCCAGGCAAAGGTGCCGATCACAACCATGAACATGACGCCCGCGAGCGCGGCCAGCGGAATCATTTCGATAAGGCTTGAGCCTGCCACAATGAAGAACAGCAGCAGCAATGCGGCCGCGATGCCTGAGAGTCGCGTGCGGCCTCCTGCTTTCACGTTGATCATCGACTGGCCAATCATCGCACAGCCTCCCATCCCGCCAAAGAAGCCGGTAACGACATTGGCCCCACCCTGCGCCAGGCATTCCTGCGAAGCGCCGCCGCGCTTGCCAGTAATCTCACCGACAAGGTTCAGAGTCAGAAGGCTTTCAATCAGACCAACTGAAGCAAGAATAAAGGCATAAGGGAAAATGATCCGCAGCGTTTCCAGATTCAGCGGCACCATGGGCACCGAGAACTCTGGCAACCCGCCCTTGACTGAGGCCAGATCTCCGACGCTGGGAACGTCGAGTCCGAAGCCGACAACAATCGCTGCAACAATGCCGATGGCTGCGAGTGGCGCAGGAACCGCTTTCGTGAATTTCGGCATCAGCCATATGATCGCCATCGTCAGCACTGTCAGGGCAAGCATGATCGCCAGAGGTGCGCCGCTCAGCCATTCGCCGTTTGCGAAGCCGTGGCCGCTGGCTTCGGCAGAACCGGGCACCTGGAACTGTCCAAGCTGGGCCAGGAAAATCACGATAGCGAGGCCATTCACGAAGCCCAGCATTACCGGATGCGGCACCAACCGCATGAACTTTCCAAGCCTGAAAACACCGGCGAACAGTTGGAGAATGCCCATCAGGACAACTGCGGCAAACAGGTATTGAGGCCCCTGGTCCCCGACACGCGGATCATGCACGAGACCGACAGCAACCACGGCAAGCGCGCCGGTTGCGCCGGAAATCATGCCCGGGCGGCCTCCGAAAGTTGCGGTGATAAGGCAAACGATGAACGCCGCATACAAACCAGAGAGCGGTGTCACGCCCGCAACAAAGGCAAAGGCGACCGCCTCGGGAACGAGCGCCAAGGCAACCGTAAGCCCAGCGAGGAGTTCTGTTTTGCCTTGCGAAAGAGAAAGGGCTGCAGTCCCATTCCCGGATTTCAGCGAAGCCGTCACACGCTGGGCAAACGCCGAGAACATCGATTTACTCAAGAAGATTTCCAATCAAGCAGTCAAAAGTCAAAGCGCTGTCATACGGACTGATTGCTGCATTGCAACAATACCGCTGTGATTGTAAGCAATTGTCAAAAAAAATTCATAAAAATCAGGCGGCTGAAATCGCCCGGGCATTCGCTGTACCCGCCGCGACCCAGCCGAAGCGCAGGTCGTTGGAGGGCTCCAGCCGGTCGGTGAGGCCGTAGAGCGCTTCGCCTTCGGCAAGCAGGATGGTGCCGCCTGCGGAGAGCTGGTTGGCAAGGCTTTCGGCGAGGCGCACACGCGCCGGCCGGGCCATGCCGGAGAGCACGTTGCGGCAGAGGATGATGTCGAACTTGCCGAGACCGCCAGCGGGCTCGATCAGGTTGTGCGTGCGGAAACTGACGCGTGAGCGCAGCGCTTCGGACGCCTGCCAGTCGCCCGAGTCGAGGCGGGAGAACTGTTGCAGCAGGCGCTGTATCGGCAGACCGCGCTGCACTTCGTAGTGGCCGTATATGCCAAGACGGCCCTTCTCGGTCGCTTGTTTGCAGATGTCGGTCGACAGGATTTCAATCTTGGCGCCCGACAGCGGATCGTCCTCAAGCAGCATGGCGAGGGAGTAGGCCTCCTGCCCCGTGCTGCCACCCGCAGACCAGATGCGGACACGGCCCGATGGCGAAGCAGAGAGCGCATACGGCAGTTTGGTGCGCAGCAAGGTTTCCAGTGAGCCCCGGTCGCGGAAGAACCAGGTGTCGCGCGAGAGAAGGGCGGCGGCGACTTCGGCGCGGAATACAGGGTTCTGGCGCGACTCGAGGCAGTGGACGAGGTCTTCCAGTGTGCCGAAGCCTTCGCGGCGCGCAATGGCAGCCAAGCGCGCCTCCATCAGGTAGGCTTTCGAAGGCGCAATCGCCTGACCCGTCGTGCTGAGGGCGAGGTCGGCCAGCGCATTGAAAACTGTATCCTGCATTCCCTGCTCCGCTTCGGGGTGCTCCGTACCCCGATCGTTACCAATATGTGCCCCGATCTTAAGAAAGACTTCAGATCAGGCCGACTTCCGCGAACTTGCTCTCGAGAATGTCGGCATCGAAGGGCTTCATGATGAACTCGTCAGCGCCCGACCGGATGGCTTCCTGGATATGCTCCGCATCGTTTTCGATCGAGCAGAACACGACGCGGGGGGCCTTGCCGCCTTCTTCCCGGCGCAGCGCCTTGACGAAGTCGAGCCCGTTCATGACCGGCATGTTCCAGTCGAGAATGACGGCGTCCGGCATGGCGCGCCTGCACATGTCCAGCGCTTCGGAACCTTCGGCCGCTTCGGTCACCGCAAAGCCAAGATCGCGCACGATCCGGGACGCAACCTTCCGGACAACCCGGGAGTCGTCAACAATGAGGCAGGTCTTCATGGGGCGCGGGTCCGCTGAGCTTGATGTCACACGGAGTCAGGGGTGCCTCAGACGTGTTAACAAACCCTCACCAGAGCTTAACGAATTGCAACCAGTATCATGTTTGGGGCTTCAGGCCCGTGGCCATGATGACGACGCCGTCCGGTGTTGCCCTTGCCGTCAGCGTGCCGCCAAGGCCGTCGCAGGTCATTTTGGCGAACAGGGGCTGGATATTCTCCGGCCGCCAGCCGCTCTCAGGCTCATCCCCGACCAGAGCCCGGGCCACATCCTCCTTCAGGATCACCCGGTCGCCCTTGCAGGTCAGGACCACGTTCTTCACGCCGCCCTCCTCGCGCACCCGGACATGGATCACCCCGCCCCGCACAAGGCAGGTGAGCCCCACCATGACGAGGTTCATGATCAGCCGGGCATGACCGAAGCCGAGCTCTGTCGAACCGATATCCCACTCGATGCTGGGCTTCTGGAAGCGGACATAGTCATCTGTCAGCTTGCGGAACTGGTGCACATCCGCTGTTCCGGGCTGCAGCCCCATGGAGCCGAAAGCGTAGCGCAGGAACTGCAATGTCGCCGCAACGCTCTGGGCGCCTTCCCGAAGCGTGCGTTCGGAATGGGCCTTTTCCTCGGGGCTGCCAGGACTGTCGAGCATTTCCAGCGACAGGGACATCGTCGCCGCCGGCGAGACGATATCGTGGCAGAGCCGCGCAGCGAGGAACGCGGCGAAGCGCGTATGATCAAGGTTCATCGGTTTCAGCCCGTCTCTGGTGTCAGCCATGCTGCAGAATCGGGTGCTCCGCCCGGCCTGTCAATCAAGTGTGGGTGACAGGAAGTTAACGCGCGCCGCCGGGCGGGTCGATATCGTCATGCCCGTGACGGGAACTGTAGAAACTGAGCGCGAACAGGCCTGCAGACAGGCCCAGTGTCAGCACCCCGCCCAGAATGTAGGCAAACCAGCCGTGACCGGACATGCCGGCCCCGAGGCCTTCCCAGAAATGCGTTGCGCCCCAGAGGATAGCCCCCAGGGCCACAAAGCCGACAGTGATCCAGAAAATAAGGGGGCGTGACATGCGCCCGCGAAGCTAGTCCTCCGCGGGCGCACTGCAAGCCTATTTCTGCTTCCAGCTGCCGGAAGCATCCATGTAGTACTGACCGGCCTCCAGCTTGGCGATCTGCTTCTCACCGGTCAGCTGGGCGACGATCTGAACCGTCGTATTATTGTCGCGGGCCGTCTGCTCGTAGACGGCGCGGCGGCGGTTGTTGATGTCCTGAACCTTTCGGACCAGCGATGGGTCAGGCGAGGCCGTCACCACACCGAGATAGCCGTCAATCCGCTCACCGATCTCGCCGGCGCTGATGGCGGCGTCGATCTGCGGGTCGCCGGCCGAGGCGGAAGGGGCGAAGGCCAGCGCGGCAAGCGCCAAGGTAACCGAAAGAAGAAGGGGGCGAATGGCAGTCATGGATTGTCTCCCCGGATTCGCAATCAGAACAGGTCAGGGTTGGAATTGATGAGGTTCTCGACCTCGCGCTCCAGCTGGATGCGCACGGTCTGGTCGATCTTCACGTTGAGATCGATCTTGATCGGCTTGTCGGACGGCTCGATCCGGATGGTCGGCGTGCAGGCCGCCAGGACAGCGGCGCTGGCCGCGACAAGCAGGACTCTCTGGTAGGCCATATCGGCGGACTCCTCAGGGTTACATGGAGAGAATGACATGCCGGGCCTTAACGTCAATCGACCGGGGCGTTGTTCATCATTCAGACTTCGTTCCGTTCTGCCGTTCCTCTTCCAGCAGGTCGCGGGTCGCATCGATCAGGTCTTCCTGGGTCAGCACACCGAGGTTTTCCTCCAGCAGCTTGCCGAGAGGCACATCGAAGCCGATGTTGAATTCAAAGGCCTGCCCTGCCGGAAGGGTAAGGCGCGGCCCCATCGGCAGCGGGTTCACATTCCGCCCGGCGATCAGAAGGCTCGCCTGAATCTGTCCGGCCAGGTCGCCGTTGACGGCAACTTCCAGCACATTGAACCGCAGGTCCCGCAATGCCTCGAAGGCAAGGTTTGCGCTGGTGTCCTGCTCGGCGGCGGCGCCCGCTGCGCCGCCGGTATAGGAAAGGTTGCCGCCCGGATCATCTGCCTTGAGGCGGGCATTGCGGATGAAGACGCTGCTGCCGCTGAAAGCAATTGGAAAGATGCCGCTGACCGTGCCGCTCGCCCTTGTGTCGGGCAGTTTCAAGATATTCACCAGCTGCTCGAGTTCGATCCCGTCCGCATTCACCTCCACGACCTGGGACTCAAAACCCTTGTCGAGTTCCCAATCGAACGGCGCGATGGCAAGCGTGCCGCCGCCAAACGGAAAGGTGACGCTTTCCAGATGCAGGACACGGCCGTCCTGCAGGTCAAAAATGATGCGGCCATTGGTGAGCGGAATGCCCGGGTTCACGCTTGCCAGCGTGAAGGCCTGTGACGGCTGCGTGGTCAGCTTCATAAGGTCGGCAAACTCGATTGTGCCGGAAAAGCCGGAGACGCGGCCAAGCTGCGTCGTCTGGAAACCGAAATCGCTGATCGCGGCCTTGGCGACGCCTGCGATAGCGCCGCTCTCGATCGTGAAGTCCGCCGTGCCATCCACCCGGCCGGTCGCCTTCGTGAACAGGCCGGTCAACCGGTCCGAGATCATGCTGGGCTGCAAGCCGCCGTCGCGGAACACGATATTCCGTGTCGTGACGTTCGCGGTGCCATTCAGCGATACGATATCCATGTCGAGCACGGCATCCGCGATCACGGTTCCGGAACTTTGCAGGGCAAGCGGCCCGGTGAATGACAGCTGCCGGTCGGCAAGCGCTCCCGCAAACTCGGCGAGAATGGGCTGGTAGATCTCGTCTTCGTTGAGATCCTCGATCAGCACGCCGCTGGCAGAGACTGCCCCTTCAATACCCGAGGGCGCACTGAAACCGTCAAAGACAAACTCGCGGGCCGTAACCTTTGCCGGCACGAGCGTGCCGCCAAACTCTGTCGCGCCCAGATGCGCCTCGATTGCGGCGGGCCCTTTGCCGGTCACCGCGCCGATACCGGGAAGGGCACTGTCTATGGTCAGGGTCCGCTCTCCGAGCACAAGCGGCAGGCTGAGCCTGTCCGCATCCACCGTCAGCGAGAAGGCTTTGTCCAGCGTCCAGTCGACCACAGCGCTGGTCAGGATCAGTTCGCCGCGGCCGGACTCCAGCGTGAACGGCAGGCGTACATCTCCAAGCGTTGCAGCCCCGGCAGGATTCGGACCCTGCCGCATGAACCGTCCGTTGACCGGGCAGATATCGATGTGCGCCGGATCGATCCGGATCGCACCGACGGCGAGACCGTCCGAGTCGACGGCAAGGCAGGGCGCGCCTGCAGCCTGCGCCAGCCAGCCTTCCTCCGTTCGGGCGCCTTCCAACCCGCCGGTGATCCGTGTCGGCGCAAATGTGACACCTGCGGCTTCGCCCGCAAATTCGAACTCGCCCATTCCGGAGAATTCGAGATTTGCCGCCTCAGCTCCGATCCGGACATCAGACATCGCCGCAGACATCATCCGTCCACCAACAGTCCAGTCGGACAGGATAACCGTGTCGGCGATCAGGGTAAGGGCATCGGCGCTGAGGCCGAACCGGCGAAGCGCAAGGGAAGCGGATGGCGCGCCGCCGCCAGACAGCGCCAGGTTGCCACGCGCACTGACCTCGCTGCCGTCCGCCGCCAGCCAGGGCTGGCCTTCCACTGAGCGAATTCTCAGACTGAGACCGGAGGCCGCTTCTATCGCGCTGTCGCCAGTGCCAGACAGAACGAACCGGCCGCCCTGGCCTTCGAGGCCAATCCCGACTGTTGCATCGAATGCCGAGAGCCCGCGGTCGAGCGCCTGCCGGAGCGCTCCGGCATGGCCTGCAAGCACGCCGGGAAAGTTGAACAGCGATCCCGCCTGCCTGCGGATATCGCCGGACAGGGATGCTCCGCTCACGGAGAGTGCGCCATCAAAGCCAAACTGTTGCCGCGGGCCTGCCAGAACTTCTCCTGCGAGCGTCAGTTCCCCGGCTTTGCCCTCCGGGCCTGCAAGCGAGGTCGCGGTCAGGACTAGCGGCCCTGCCACCTCACCGCCAACTCCTGCAAGTTCAGCTTTCAGCTGTAGTGTTTCTACGCGCCGTCCGACGAGCTGCGCATTCCGTGCCTCTGCGCGGAGGGCGGCATCCGACATCGCCGACAGCACGGAAACCGGCGTCAGGCCGGGCCATGTGCGGAAATCAATCCGCCCTGATGAGGTAAGATTGGACGCCTCTATATCCGGCATCGCAAAGTCTGCGGTACGCAGGGACCATTCGAGTACTGCCGGACGCGAGGCGTCCAGTTCCAGTTCAGCCCGCGCGATCAGATCCACACCGGCTGCGCGATAATCCGTGAACGTTGCTTCGGCGATCTTTACGCCAAGTTCCGCGTTGATTGCCCCATCGGTCATGCGGGCATCAATGCGGCCCTCCTCAATGACCGCTTGCGACTGCGGGCCGTCCAGCGTGCCCGGATCGAGCTTCACCGAAACCGTGCCATTGCGCGGCAAGGTGCCCGTGACATTGACCGTCGCGGCGACGGGTCCGGATGGCGTGTCGAGCAGCAGACGTGCATCGCGGATATCCACGGGCGGCACCGCGCCGCCGCCGCCACTTGGCTGCATCAGGCGCTCCAGCCCGCCGAAGCGGACACCGGCTTCATCAACTGTTCCGCGCAGGGACAATCCGTTAACCGTTACGCCGGTGACTTCCGGCGTGAACAGCCCCTTCCAGCGCAGCCCTGCCTGGACTTCGCCCGCATCCGCCGCGACCTTGCCGCCAGAGCCGACTTTCAGGGCAGTCAGCGTTATTCCGCCTGTGCCGAGTTCGGTGAAATTTGCGTCACACTCAAGTCCGCGGTCGGCGCACCAGGCCGCCAGGGCCTGCTCGGCCACGGGTTTGCGGGCCAGCCAGAGCAGCAGCGAACCACCAAGAAAAACAACTCCAAAGCCTGCCAGGACATGCCAAAGGCGTCCCCCGCGACGCGGCGGGGGCGGCTTTCCAGCCACCTTGCTTTCCAAAGAGTCATCTGTGTTCACTGGGCCGACCGGCTTGCTTCTTGCGTTTGCTACGACATAAAGTCCTAATTTGGCATCCAAACCTTATGCCGCAAATTCTTTGATCCTTAAGCGGAAACAGGGAATTAAGTGTGGCGTGCAGCCGGTGTGCCAGCCCGAAGCGGGGGGCGTCATTTGGACAGGAACCGAGTAGTGAGCCCTATCGAGACGCCTGAACCTGCCAACGATGCCGCCCCCGCGAAGGGGCGCCTCTCGCAAGGCATCAAGAGCCTGATCGTTCTGGCCGTGCTTGGCAGCGCATCCGCAGTTGCCGGCCTCGTCATGGCCGGGCGGACGAATACCCCGTTCAGCGAGACTGCAGAAGCCGCCATCCCCGTGCCGCTGGCCGCGCGCCTCGTAACCGCATGGGACGCAGTCGAAATGCCTGTCGTCGAGCGTAGCGAAGGCAAGCTTGAGCGCAACGAAACCCTGACCGGCCTGCTGACCCGCATCGGCGCGCCGATGCGCGAAGCGAACGCGGCGCTGCACACACTGAACGGCAAGGACCTGATCGACAGCCGACGTCTGCTGCCCGGCAAGACGAGCGCGGAAGCCTGGTTCGAGGATGGCGCGCTGACCGCTGTCTCGGTGCGCGCGGATGCAGACCGCAGTGTGCTGATCACCCGCAAGAGCGACAATACATGGACGGCCCTGCCCCTCTACGCCAAGCTGACACCGGGCTATATGCGCGTCGAAGCCGAGATCGAAAGTTCCATCTACTCGGCCGCACTAGCCCGCGGCGCGGAAGACCAGCAGGTTGCTGATTTTGCCAGCGCCTTTGCTTACGACATCGACTTCCAGCGCGAGATCCATCCCGGCGACCGGTTCGAAATCCTGTTCGAAACCTATTACGATGAGCGCGGAAACCGCGTGCGCAATGGCGACATCCTCTATGCCGCGCTGAACGGCAAGGCGATGCAGCGCGGCTTCTACCGCTTCACACCTTCAGATGATGGCATCGCGGACTATTATGACCAGAACGGCGAAAGCGCGACCAAGTTCCTGATGAAAACGCCGATCAACGGGGCCCGCATCTCCTCGAACTTCGGCAACCGCCGCCACCCGATTTCCGGCTACACACGGCTGCACAAGGGCACCGATTTCGCCGCGCCGACAGGCACAGCCATCTATGCGGCCGGCAACGGTACGGTGCAGCGCGCCAGCTGGAATGGCGGCTATGGTAACTACATCAAGATCAAGCATTCCAAGGGCTATGAGACGGCCTATGCCCACCTGTCGCGCTATGCAAAGGGCCTCAAATCCGGCCAGAAGGTGAAGCAGGGGCAGGTCATCGGCTATGTCGGCTCTACCGGCGCTTCCACGGGTCCGCACCTGCACTACGAAGTCTATGTCAATGGTAAGCCGGTCAACGCCATGTCTTTGAAACTGCCGACGGGCCGCAAGCTCGTTGAAGACGCGCCAATCATGGAAGAGTTCAAGACCCACAAGGCTATGGTTGACGCACTGCGCGCCGCAGAAGGTGCCCAGATCGCAACAGCTGCCCTGACGGTTTCCGCTGCGTCCGGCGAAGCTGCCGCCCCGCCCACCCCCTGATCCCCCCAGTCTTTTCGGGCGAATCCGGCCCGAAGGCTCGCCGCCAGAGGGAATCTGGCCCCTATCTTGCTCTTCCCGTGCTTGAAGACCTGCACTTCAACGCATGAGGTTAACGCATGGCGCGCCGGAAGCTGAAATTGCAGCCGAAAATGCCTGCCTTCGTGCGGCGGCTGGAATCCCGCTATGCATGGCTGGAGCGGTTTGGCGCCGTCATTCTGCTGGCGATCATTGTCGGCCTCTTCCTCGTCGTGCGCGCAGAGCCGAAGCCTGCCGGCGTTGAAACCTTCGCCGCCATCGATTTCCGCGACGCTGACCTGCCACAATCCACATCCGCCCGCACGGGACGGATCACGACCAATGTCTCGACTGCCGACGCGCTGGAAGTGCTCGGCGCCAGCCCCCAGGATGCTGCCGCCGCCGCCACCGCGCTGCGTGAAGCCGGCCCGTCCCGCGGCGCGCGCCTTCGCCCGGGCTCACCCTTCGTTGCCTGGTTCGATGACAGCGATGAGGAAACTGGCCCGGTGCTCACAGGTGTCAGCATACGGATCAGTCCCAAGGTCACACTCGCAGCCACGCGGCGCGACGACGGCACCTTCTTCGCGAGCGCCTTGTCAGCCAAGACCTCCATCGCGCTTCACCGCATCTCCGGCGAGATCACAACAACGCTGGCGGACGCCCTTCAGACCGATGAAGGCACCCGCGCACACGCCGACACCTTTGCGAGCCTGTTTCCGGAAGATCCGGCTCTAGCTCAGGGCGGCCGCCCGGGTGAACGTTTTGATGTCGTGATCGAGATGATTGCGGACGAGCGCGGCAATTTCCTGGAAGCCGGCGATCTCGTCTTCGCCGCGTTCAACGGCGAGACAACGTCCGGAAGCTGGTACCGGTTCACACCGGAGGATTCCGGCCTGCCGGAATTCTTCAACCGCAACGGCGTCGCCGGCGACGAATTCCTTGTTCGCGATCCCGTGCGCGGCGCGCAGATGACATCTGGCTTCGGCAACCGAATTCACCCGATCACGGGCGACTATCTTCCGCACACCGGCGTTGATTTCCGTGCTCCGGTCGGCACACCCATTCGCGCTGCTGGTTCGGGCCTGATCACCGACATGCGCTGGGGCGATGGCTATGGCTGGTTCATCCGTATACGGCACGAGCGCGGCTTTGAAACGGTCTACGCGCACATGTCCGCCTTCGCCGAAGGCATCGCACCCGGCAAGACCGTGATGCGCGGCGACAAGATCGGCTATGTCGGCTCCACCGGCTCCAGCACCGGCGCGCACCTTCACTACGAAGTCCTGCGCAAGGGCGTGTATGTGAACCCGATGACGCTTGAGCTTCCAACGGGCCGCGACCTGTCGCGTGACCGGGATGTCTTCGCCGCCTTCAAGGCGCAGCGCGACCTGATCGATACGCTGCGCGGCGCCGAACGCGAGGAAGTCCAGTTCGCAGAGAAACGGGCGGACCCTTCGGCCCGCCCGGCTCAACGCCTGCCCTGAGTCGGCAGATCAGTTCAGTGACGCCTTGCCCTTGGCAAAATCGTTCGGCACGCCGTTGATCGAGAGCGCGCCACCCTCAACCCCGACATGGATGGTCTCGCCATCCAAGATGCGGCCTTCGAGCAGCAGCCGCGCGAGCGGATCCTGCAGCTCCTTCTGGATCACGCGCTTCAGCGGGCGCGCACCATAGACCGGATCGTAACCGCGCTGGGCAAGCCAGTTGCGGGCGTCGAGGCTGAGATCCAGCTTCATCTTCCGGTCCTTCAGCAATTTCTCGAGCCGGCCCATCTGGATGTCGACGATATGGTCGATTTCCCCGCGGCCAAGGCGCTTGAAAAAGACGATCTCGTCGATCCGGTTGATGAATTCCGGACGGAAATGCCGCCGGATCGCGGACATCACATGTTCGCGCGCCTGCTCGGACACTTCGCCTTCCTCGCCACTCGCCAGAGCGTCCGCGCCGAGGTTCGAAGTCATGATGATGATCGTGTTCTTGAAGTCGACCGTACGGCCCTGGCCATCCGTGAGGCGGCCATCATCAAGCACCTGCAGCAGCGTGTTGAACAGGTCCGGGTGGGCTTTCTCGACTTCGTCGAACAGCACGACCTGATAAGGCCGCCTGCGGACGGATTCCGTCAGCACACCGCCTTCGTCATATCCGACATAGCCCGGAGGCGCGCCGATCAGTCGGGCGACAGAGTGCTTCTCGGAGAACTCCGACATGTCGAGGCGCAGGATGGCCGTGTCATCATCGAACATGAACTCGGCGAGCGCCTTGGTCAGCTCGGTCTTGCCTACACCGGTCGGGCCGACAAACAGGAACGAGCCGATAGGACGGTTCGGGTCCTGCAGGCCGGCGCGGGCACGGCGCACAGCGTTCGACACCGCGACAAGCGCGTCCGTCTGGCCCACAACCCGCCTCAGCAGCGACTCTTCCATGCGCAGCAGCTTCTCACGCTCGCCTTCCAGCATCTTGTCGACCGGGATGCCGGTCCACTTGGAGACGACCGCCGCAATATGTTCCGGCCGCACCACTTCGGACACGAGCCCGCCTTCCGCGTCACCCTTGGCTTCGACTTCCGAAATCAGTTTCTCGAGAGACGGGATGACCGAGAATTTGAGCTCCGAAGCTTTCGCCAGATCGCCCTGGCGCTGCGCTTCGGCCATATCGGAATAGGCCCTGTCGAGCTTTTCCTTGGCGGAGGCCGCACCCTTCAACTTGTCCTTCTCGGCGCTCCACGTGGTGGTGAGCTCGCGCGAGCGCGTCTCCAGCCCGGCAATCTCGCCTTCCAGAGTTTTCAGCCGGTCCAGTGAGGCCGCATCCTTCTCCTTCTTCAGGGCTTCGGCCTCGATCTTGAGCTGTAGCAGGCGCCGGTCGATTTCGTCGAGTTCTTCAGGCTTCGAATCCACCTGCATGCGGAGGCGCGAAGCCGCCTCGTCCATCAGGTCGATGGCCTTGTCCGGCAGGAAACGGTCTGTGATGTAGCGGTTGGACAATGTGGCGGAGGACACGATCGCGGCGTCCGAAATGCGCACACCATGGTGCGCCTCATACCGGCCCTTCAGCCCACGGAGGATCGAGATCGTATCCTCTACCGTCGGTTCATCGACATAAACCGCCATGAACCGCCGGGCGAGCGCAGCATCGCCTTCGACATACTTGCGGTATTCATCCAGCGTCGTCGCGCCGATACAGTGCAGCTCGCCGCGCGCCAGCGCCGGTTTCAGCAGGTTCGACGCATCCATCGCGCCTTCGGATTTTCCGGCGCCGACCAGCGTGTGCATCTCGTCAATGAACAGGATGACGCCGCCTTCGGCCTGCTGCACTTCGGTCAGCACGGCTTTCAGACGCTCCTCGAATTCACCCCGGAATTTCGCCCCGGCAATCAGCGCGCCCATGTCGAGCGCCAGAAGTTTCTTGCCCTTCAGGCTTTCCGGCACGTCGCCATTGACGATACGCAGCGCAAGGCCTTCGGCAATTGCCGTCTTGCCGACGCCGGGCTCGCCTATCAGCACCGGGTTGTTCTTAGACCGGCGCGAGAGAACCTGGATCGCGCGGCGGATTTCCTCGTCGCGGCCAATCACGGGGTCCAGCTTGCCTTCGCGGGCATCCCTGGTCAGGTCGCGCGCATATTTCTTGAGGGCTTCGTAGCCTTCTTCCGCCGTCTGACTATCCGCCGTGCGGCCTTGGCGCAGCTGCGCAATAGCGCCTTCCAGCGCTTTCACAGTCACGCCCGCCGTCTTCAGCGCCTCGGCTGCCGGATCGCCCGACAGGCCCGCAATCGCCAGCAGCAGCCGCTCGGCCGTCACATAGGCATCGCCCGCCTTCTTCGCAGCGGCTTCGGCGTTCTGGAAGAGCTTTGCGCCGGCCTGTTCAAGACGCAGGCCGCCCGCACCGGCACCGGAGACTTTTGGCTGCTTCGCCAGCGCTGCTTCAACGCTCTGCACGGCAAGCTCTGGCCGCCCGCCGCTTGCGCGTATCAGGTTCACGGCCAGCTGGTCGCGGTCTTCTAGCAGGGTCTTGAGGATATGCGCTGGTGTCAGCACCTGGTGGCCGCCGGCCAGGGCGAGGGTCTGGGCGGTCTGGATCAGGCCGCGGGCGCGCTCTGTGTATTGTTCAATGTTCATGGGTCATCCCCTTTGAAAGGCAGATTGAAGTCGTTGGCCGGAACCCCGCTCAGCGGCAGTCCCTGTCCGGCTGGATTTGGGAAGGCCACCGCCCGCCTGCAAGCTGTCTTGCGAAAATGAAACGCCCCGCCTTTATGGGGCGGGGCGCGGTCATCTTGTCTCAGGAAGTCTACCTAGTCCTGTTCGGCGGCGCTCTCTTCCGGGGCCGGCTTGCGGCGGCCACGGGCGAGGGTCTTCATCACGCCGTCTGTTTCGGACACAGGCTCAACCGCCTCGCGAGCCGGGCGATCTTCCCGCGGACGATAGGGTTTGCGCCCACCCCGGCGATTGCCGCGATCCCGGTCCGGACGGCCTTCGGCTTCCACCGGCGCGCTGGCCTCTGCTTCATCCCCGTCATCCTCGGCATCGATAACGCGCAGCGAATCGCTCTCGCCGTCTTCGTTGCGGCGGGTGACCAAAGCTGGCACGACTTCGGCCTCGCCTTCATCCTCATCGGCCACGCCTGCATCTTCATTCGGGCCGCCCCGCGGATCGCGGTCTTGTCCGCCCCGCGGATCACGGTCATCGCGCGGGCCGTTTCCGCCGCCGCGATTCTGATGCTGTTGCTGCTGCTGATTGCGGGCTTCCAGCTGTTTCGCGACGATGCGCTGGTAATGCTCCGCATACTGGAAATAGGCTTCAGACAGGATCCGGTCGCCGCTGGTCTGGGCGTCGCGCGCATATTGCTGGTACTTTTCCAGCACCTGCTGAGCAGACCCGCGAATCTTCACGTCCGGGCCGACGCTTTCGAAATGCCGGTTCGGATTGTTGAAAGCGTTTTGCTGGTTGTTGCCGCCTGAGCGCCTGTTGCGCCCGCGTGAGCGTTTCATCAAGGTCTGTCCTGTGTTCATATACCTGCGGTCACCGGCGAGCCAATTTTCGAGCGAATATCTTGCCGAACGTTTTGCTTGCAGGCGGGGCCAGGGAGGTCTTGGACGCTGCCGTTTCCACCGAGCCCGAAACGAGGCAGCGTTAATGATCTGCCGTCCTGGCAGACTGCCCCTCGCGCTCTTTTCTACTGTGTATCGGGCAGGCCGCCAAGCGGAAAATCAGCGGACGGAGCCTTTCGCCCTGCCCCATACACAGCGATCCTTGCCGCCGAGGTCCGCCTTGTGTCCCAGATCGGAAAAGCCAGCCGCCTCCAGCATTGCCAGCACAGACGCGCGCTGGTCGTGGCCGATCTCGAACACCAGCCAGGCGCCCGCCTTCATCTGCTCTCCTGCGAGGCGAATGATCTCTCGGTAAGCGCTCAGCCCGTCCACCCCGCCATCCAGCGCCGCATGCGGATCATGATCGCGCACTTCGGGCGCCAGCGATTCGATCTCCGCCGACGCGATGTAGGGCGGGTTGCTTATGATCAGGTCCGCCCCGGTCCAGCCGGTCCAGTCCAGCCAGTGCCCCTCGAACACGCGCGCGCGCCGCTCCAGGCCCAGCACATCGAAATTCTCCCGGGCAAGCGACGCCGCCGCCGGGTCCGCCTCGACACCCATGCCCACCGCAAGCGGCCGGTTCCACAGAATCGCGCCCAGCAGGCATCCGGTGCCGGTACCGAGATCCGCAATCACCTCCGCCCGTTCGCGGTGGATCAGCGACAGGGCAGTCTCCACAACCACTTCGCTGTCGATGCGCGGGATCAGCGCGCGCGGATCGCTGCGGAATTCGAGCCCATAGAAATGCGTCGTGCCAAGAATGTGCTGCAGCGGCTCGCGCTTCACACGGCGCTCGACGGCAGCAAGGAACTTCTCTTCCACCCCCTTCGGCACCGGCGACGCCCCAGCTGCAATCAGCGCCGCGCGCGTATCGCCGAACGCATGCAGCATCAGCATCATCGCATTCGGCCGCGCCTCATCAATCCCTGTCTCCCGGAAACGTTCCGTCGCCTGACGGATCATGGCGTCATAGGTGGGTGCGGTCAGCTTCCGGCCTCCATGGCAGCGAGCTTGCGGGACTGGTCTTCGGTAATCAACGCTTCTACCACATCATTGAGCTTGTCGCCTGCAACGATCCGGTCGAGCGAATAAAGCGTCAGGCCGATCCTGTGATCGGTCACGCGGTTTTCCGGGTAGTTGTAAGTGCGAACCTTCTGGCTGCGATCGCCGGAGCCGACCATCGAGGCGCGTGCCTCGGCACGGGCAGCATCCTTCTCGGAGCGCTCTTTTTCGTAGAGGCGGATTTTCAGCTGATCCATCGCCTTCTCACGGTTGACGTGCTGCGACTTCTCGGAACTCGTGACCACAATGCCCGAAGGAAAATGCGTGATACGCACAGCGGAGTCCGTCTTGTTGACGTGCTGGCCGCCGGCACCGGACGCGCGCATTGTATCTATACGGATATCTTCCGGCCGGATGTCGATCTCGATATTCTCGGGCGCCGGCAGCACCGCGACTGTCGCCGCTGATGTATGAATGCGCCCCTGCGTCTCGGTCGCCGGCACGCGTTGCACACGATGCACGCCGCTTTCCCATTTCATCCGCCCGAAGACGCCGTCGCCGGAAACATTCGCGATGATTTCCTTATAGCCACCCGCCTCGCCCTCGGAGGCATCAACGATCTCGACTTTCCAGCCCATCAGCTGCGCATAACGCGAATACATCCGGAACAGGTCGCCCGCGAACAATGCTGCTTCATCGCCGCCCGTGCCCGCGCGCACTTCGAGCACGATGTCTGCCTTGTCATCGACATCCTTGGGCAAGAGCAGGATCTGCATCTCCTGTTCAAGGTCCGGCAGGCGCTGCTTCAGCTCCTCTATCTCCATCCGGGCGAGTTCGGCCATCTCCCGGTCGCCGGATGCGGCCAGCGCCTCAGCGTCAGAAAGGCCGAGGCGCGCCGCCAGCAGCTCGCGGGCCTTCGTCACCACGGGGCGAAGCTCGGAATGTTCCTTCGACAGCGCGATGATCTCTGCGGAATCGGAGGTCGCGCCCATGCGGGCCTCGACCTCTTCGAACCGGTCGATGACCTGCTGGAGGCGTGAATGGGAAAGGGATGCCATGACGGCGCCCTTTAATCCGGTTTCGGGCGGCTTGGAAGCCTGCCTAGCCTGCAAACACCCGCAGGGCTTCGCGGCCCGCCAGGAAGAACAGGCAGAATGTGCCCAGCGTGAAGACGAGGAAGCGCAGCGCCACCGTGCCGATCACAACCTGCACGAAGCTGTGCACGATGCGCAGGCCGACATAGGCCCAGGCCACCATGGTCGCCGTCGAATCCGCCCCGCCGGTCAGCGCGATGAAGAACATCAGGGCGTAGAAGATCGTCGGCTGTTCATGCAGGTGATTGTAATTGTCGGCGGCCGAGCGGACCGTCGCCGGCAGCTTGTCTGAATAGGTACCTGGATGGCGCGCATCGTCCGGCTTGATCCCGGCCTTGCTGAACGCCGGCAGGCGCAGGGCATACATCCAGATCCACATCACGCAGGTCCAGATGACCAGCGCCAGCACGGGTTTCAGGAATTCGAGCGTTTCCAAAGTCAGCCTCCCAACTGATTGTTATTGGGGCGCTTTTTACCTCTGCACGCGCCACTTTGGCAACCGCGCTGCCAATTCTCTTCAGAGCGCGACAGGCCGCCCGGCCTCAGCAGATGCATAAATCGCCTCAATGATCCGCGTATCGCGCAGGCCCATTTCCCCCGGCGTCAGGATCAGCGTGTCCTTGCGGATGGCATCTGCGAAATGCTGCGACATCCGCGCGAACTGGATGTCGGAATCGCCGGGCTTCAGTTCCTCGGCCGTCCCGCCCTGCGTGAGGTACATCCGGTTGCCGCCATACCCGGTCGCCGGCTCCATCCGCAATGCGCCATCAGTCCCGGTCACGTTCACCCGGTTGGCATTCGGCAGGTTGTAGGACGTGACCAGTTTCGTCACGGCACCCGACGGGAAATACAGCTCTGCCCGTGTGGTCGCCGGAATGTCGCTAAAGCGCGGATCGCCCTTCGGCTGCTCTGTCCAGCCGCGCACCTGACCGGGCTCTTCCCCTGTCAGGTAAAGTGCCGCCTGCAGACCATACAGACCGTAATCCTCGAGCGCTCCGCCGCCCGTCAGTGCACGGACGAGCCGCCAGTTCGTCGCCGGTGTCTCGGGTCCTGCCACATAGCAGTTCGCGGTTTCGATCGTCTGGATCTGGCCCACGGCGCCCTGCCGCACCAGATCCATGGCATGCAGGTTGTAGGGCTCGAAATGACAGCGATAGGCGATCATGAGCTTTTTCTTCGCCGCGTTCGCAGCGGCAATCATGCGCTGGCATTCGCTTATGGTCAGAGCCATCGGCTTTTCGCACAGCACATGCTTGCCGGCCGCGAAAGCCATTTCGGCCCAGTCCGCATGCAGGCCGGACGGTAGCACGATGTAGACCGCCTCGACCCGGTCATCCGCCGCGATGTTGGCGAACGTGTCATAGCTGTAGACCGCGTCCTGAGGCACGCCGTAAGCTGCCGCGACCTTCGCCGCCTTTTCCGGATTGCCGGAAACGACCGCCGCCACATGTGTGCCCTCCGCTGCTGCGAGCCCGGGCATCGCCTTGCCGAGCGCATAGCCGCCCAGCCCGATCACCGCGACCCCGACGCTTCCCGCCTTCGGGGTCGCCGGTGGCGTAGCCGGCAGCTCCCCCCAGCTCGGCCAGGGCATCCCGATGGCACGGCGCGGCAGCGGCTCTGCCCCCGGCGCCGAGACGCATCCGGCAAGACCGGGCAGGATCAATCCGGCGGCCGCCGCCGATTGGAGGAAGATCCTTCGCGAAGTGGGTCTGTCTGACATCGCCGCCTCCTGTTAGCGATATCAGAATGCAGGAGGCAGCGCCCCGGTCAAGACCGGCCGTTGCCGGGCCGGGCTTTCAGGAAACGCAGGAAGGCGTCGATGTCCTCTTCCACGATGCTGTGCCCGCCTGGCCGCATCCACCAGACAATGCCGTCGGCAGGATCGAACTCCTTCATCCCGCCCGCGTTCAGCCCGTTCATGCCTTGCGCCTCCCAGGCCGCGCTGGCCGCTTCCGCTGCCCGGAAACTGGAATTGGGATCAGACCACACATCCCGGCGTGCATTGCCGAGGAACAAGCGGCGTGGCGCGATCAATGCCAGCATCAGGTGCTGGTCGTAGGGCAGAAGTTCAGGCCGCGCCGCATATTTCGCCGCCTCCGGTGCCAGCCAGTGCGGATAGGTGCGCTGCATCCGTGCCAGCGTCTCGCCCGTTGTGGACCGCGACAGCGATGCGCCGCCAAAGCCGGTCTGGTGCGCAATCACCGCCTCTATCCGCGGGTCCCAGATGGCCGCCAGCAGCGCCGCCTTGCCATGACGCGAATGCCCCATGATGGAAGTGTGCCGGGTATCCACCCGCGCATCTGCCTCCAGCACATCCATCGCCGCCGAAAAGGCAAATGCCCATGCCATCAGCGTGCTGGTCGGATTGACCTCACCGCCCAGTCCCGCAAGTGCAGCCGGCGCCTGCTGCGTACTGTCGGGAATGAAATCGCCTGCATGGAAACTCGCATAGACAAAGCCCTCATCGAAATAGAGCCCGACCGGCGCTTCGGCGATATACTCTCCGAACAGAGACTTCACGACGAAGCTGCCAATCAGGCCATAGTCACGAACCGTACACGGATCACCATCCTCGCTGGTGACTGCCTCGCCCGGAAAGGTCGCGCAATTGGAGCTGAACGTCTGACTCAGCACCAGCGGCAGCGAATGCGCACCCGCCGGGAATGCCGCTACCAGCTGGAACGTGCGTGCGCCTTCGCCCTTGCCGATGGTGATGTCGAGTTCTTCCAGCGTGCCGCGCCCATCGAGATAGTCGGCATTGATCATTCGCCAGTCGCTGATTGCCACCGGCAGGCCGGCAGGCCACGGCCCATACAGCGTGTCCTCCAGCATCTTCATCGCGTCGGCGCGCCCTTCCGGCGTCAGCAGGCGCGGAATGTCCAGCGCCGGCGTTGCCGCGGGTTTGTTGGCCGTCTCCAGACTGGCATAATTGAGGCCGAGCATCGTACAGCTCGATGCCACCAGCAGCGTCAGGCCCGCCAGAAAGATCAGGCCGATCCACCGCAATACACGCAAAACCATTCGTCGCCCGCTACCTTGATATCCACCCACGTCTAGACCTTTCCGGTCCCGGCGGCGAGGCCCCTTGTTCGCCCCTTGCGTCCGGCGCCGCTCACGTTAGCGTGCGTCCATGAAGATTGTGAGCGCGGTAATCGGACTTGTCGCAGGCGGGGCACTTGGCCTGCTCTCGGCGCTATACATGGGCGGCATCCTCGGCAAGGGCGTGGCCCTCGGCGGCCAGATCGATGCTGGTGGCTGGAACAGCGACTGGACCATCGGGTCCGAAGCCGCGAACCCCTGGACCCGCGCCCGCGTCGCCCGTCATGGCCTGCTCGCCCTGAACAAGGACGAAGCCGTCTACTTCACCCGCGCCACCGACAGCGCCGGCGACCGCCTGACGGAAAACTGCACCTACAAGGTCTCCGGCGGAGAGATGCCGGCCCTCTGGTGGTCGATCACCCTGTATGACGCGACCAGCTACCTGCCCGCCAACAAGAACCGCGCCCTGTCCTTCGACAAGACAAAGGCCGAAGCGGAGGGCAGCGGCGAGGCCTGGTCCTTCCTGATCGCCGCCGAAGGCCCGGAAACCGGCGGCTGGGTCTCCAGCCACAATGCGGGCGACTTCGATGTCACGCTGCGCCTCTACAAGCCCTCAGCCGAACTGATCGCAGATCCGGAGACTGTGCTTGCCGCGCCGGTCATCGAGAAACTCTCCTGCGGAGGGCCGGCCTGATGCGTATTCCCTTCATCGGCGCCCTCGCTTTCGGCATCGCCTTCTCTGCCGCGCACTTCCTCACGCTGAACGCCCTGCCCGGCCGCATCATGGCCAAGGCGCGCGAAGCTATGGTGGAGCGCGGCTTGCCGCTGCACCACTGGCAGATGAGCCCGCGTGTCACGCCGGAGACGCAGACCATCGTGCGCCCTTCGCCCGACCTCGCCTATGCGATCTGCCTGGTCGATGTCTCCGAAGGCCCCGTGCTGATCACCGTTCCGACGTGGCCCGAATATGGCTCGCTTTCGGTATTTGATGCGCGTACGGACAATGTCTATGCCGGCTCGCTCGACGCCCGCCTGCCGGAGGCAACCGGCGAACGCCGTATAATTGTTGCGCTCAAAGGCCAGGATGTCTACTCGTTCGGCGATGCCGAGCAGGTCATCGTATCTAAGCCCGAAGCGCTCGCCCTCGTTCGCCGCCTTGCCCCGACGCAGGCGCTCTATGATGCCGCGGCAACCCTGGCGCCCGCCAGCAAGTGCGGTCCTGCCTGACGGCTATTCCGCCGGAACCTGCTCTGCCTCGCGCTCTGCTTTGAGCCGCGCGGCCTTTTCCTCGACAAGCTTCACGATATGCTCGACCATGTCGGCATTCGAGACATTGTGATCGGCTCGTCCGTTCACGAACATCTTGCCGCTTTCCTTGCCGCCGCCGGTAAAGCCGAGATCGGTCAGCGCCGCTTCTCCGGGGCCGTTCACCACGCAGCCGATGATCGACAGCGAGATCGGCTCGGAAATATGCGCAAGCCGCTTCTCCAGTGTCTCCACCGTGCGGATCACGTCAAAGCCTTGCCGGGCGCAGCTCGGACAGGCGACGATGTTCACACCGCGCGTGCGCAGGCCGAGCGATTTCAGCATCTCGAAGCCGACCTTCACTTCCTCTTCCGGCTCGGCCGAAAGCGAAACGCGGATCGTGTCGCCGATGCCAGCCCAGAGCAACGCGCCCATGCCGATGGAGGATTTCACCGTCCCCGTGCGAAGCCCGCCTGCCTCGGTGATGCCGAGATGCAGCGGCGCATCGGTTGCCTCGGCGAGCAGCTGGTAGGCCGCCACCGTCAGGAACATGTCGGAGGCCTTCACCGAAATCTTGTAATCGTGGAAGCCGAGATCATCGAGAATGCGCGCATGGTCGAGCGCGCTCTCCACCATCGCATCCGGGCACGGCTCGCCATACTTCTCCAGAAGGTGGCGCTCGAGGCTGCCGCCATTGACGCCGATGCGCATCGAGCAGCCATTGGCGCGCGCCGCCGCGACGACTTCCTTCACACGGGCCTCAGACCCGATATTGCCGGGATTGATCCGCAGGCACGCCGCGCCCGCATCCGCGGCTTCGATGCCGCGCTTGTAGTGGAAATGGATATCCGCCACGAGCGGCACCGGGCTCGCCTTGACGATCTCGCGCATCGCCTTCGTGGACTCTTCGGTCGGGCACGACACGCGCACGATATCCGCGCCGGCTTCCGCACACCGCAGGATCTGCGCGATGGTCGCGGCGGCATCCTCGGTGGGCGTGTTGGTCATGGTCTGAACGGCAATCGGGGCGTCGCCGCCCACCAGCACATTGCCAACGCGGACCAGCCGCGACTTGCGCCGCTCGATATTGCGCCAGGGGCGGATCGGATTGTGGCTCATAGGGCCAATAGCCTTTCGCGGCTCACTTCAGCCCACATCTGGCGCTGACAGGCGCTACAGTAAAGGGCTTAGCGCGTCGTATTGCCGTTCGGCGCGGCCGCAACCGTCGGCGCGGCCATCTCGGCAGCGCGGGCCAGCTGGTCATCGACGCTGAGCGAGAAGACCTGCGCCCCTTCCGGGCCGAGCGGGCCAACCACGACGTCGCCGACGCGCCATTCAAACGCGCCCCCATTGCGGGCAGATACGGTCCAGCCGGCCTTCAGGCGCGGGAAATAGCTCTCCCCGGCAGCCATCGTGCGGCTGAGGAAGATCGTGCCGTCCGAGGCGCGGATTTCGAGCCAGGCCTGACGCACGGCAACGATTTCCAGCGGCAGGTCGGTATTGGCGGCGGCGGCCGGAGCGGTTTCCGCAAACAGGCTGTCGCGCGCCCCGCTGACCGCCACGACGGTCGGCGATACGATCTCTTCCGGCCCGCGGTTCATCAGCAAGGCTGCCGTGACACCGCCGGCCACGAACACGACCAGCGCGCCAACGCCTGCCAGGATCAGCGGCAGGCGGGTGTCTGTCTTCTTGCGGATGTCGCCGATTTTCTGCACCGGCGCGGAGGTTTTCACTTCCTCGACGGCGCCGCATTCGCGGGTGTAACGCTCGACAACCTGCTTTTCCGGCAGGCCAAGATGTTTGGAGTAGGCGATCAGGTAGGGCACCAGATAGCCCTTGGCGATGGTCTGGAGCTCCATCCGCTCGATGGCCATCAGGAAATTGTCCTTGATGCGCGACTCGCGCGCGATGGCCGCCAGCTCAAGACCGAGTGCCTCGCGGACACGGCGAAGCACCTGCCCCATGCGCAGCTCCTCCCCGTCGAACTTGCCGGACACGAAAATCTCGTCCGCCCGCTGGCGCCGCTCGTAAGCGTCAAGCTGAGCCGCCGCCTGCTGGGAGATCGGCGTCACGTTTGAACGAGGCGTTCCGTTGTCATCCACCCGCGAATTTCCTTCGGGTTGTCCGTTTTCCGGGTCAGGCGATACGTTCTGTGCCATTCTCAACCAGTCTCACTGACCTGTGCTGCCGCCTAGTGAAATCGGGGCAATTTCCGGTCCAATGACAAGGTAAGGCCCCGAAACCTGCGCCGCAACACGCTTCAACTGTCCGCAGTGTCAATGCCATGCTCGGCTGCAAGTGCTAACACTTGGTTACGGAACGAACCGTTCGGCTTATCCAGACGCTCCAGAAGGCCCGTCCGGAAGGCGTCCAGATCGACATTTCGCAGCGCCTGCTTGACCGGGCCGATGGCGGAGGCCGCCATTGACAGGCTTCGATAGCCGAGCGCCGCAAAGCACAGGGCCACCGGCGGCGAGGCCGAGGCTTCTCCACAAACCGAAAGCCGGATTCCAGCTTTTTCGCAGGTTTCCGCGACCATTTTCAGGAAGCGGAGCGCAGCCGGGTCAACGAGGTCGTACCGGTCGCTGACCGACGGTGTCATCCGGTCAGCCGCGAAGAAGAACTGCAAGAGGTCATTGGTGCCGACCGAAAGGAAGTCCACCTCTCCGGCAAGGTCCTGCATCGAGAAGCCGAGCGCCGGGGTTTCCAGCATGACGCCCAGGTCGAGTTTGGAGGGTCGCACCCCGGTTTTCCGGAAACTCCACTCGACCTCTTCCAGCAGCAGGGCTTTCGCCTGCCGGTATTCGTCCGGAACGGTCACCATCGGGAACATTACGGTCAGCGGCCGGTCCCCTGCGGCGCGGACGAGGGCGCGCAGCTGGCGGCGGAAGAGGCCCTTGTAGTCAAGCGCGAACCGGATCGAGCGCCAGCCGAGGGCGGGGTTTTCCTCGCGCTGCAGGTTCAGCGCCGGCAGCACCTTGTCGCCGCCAAGGTCGAGCGTGCGGAACACGACCGGCCGGCCGGCGGCGCGGTCCAGCACCCGCTTGTAGAGGGCGATCTGGTCTTCAAGGCGCGGGAGCGTCTCGGAGACAAGGAACTGGAACTCCGTCCGGAACAGGCCCACGCCATCCGCGCCGGCCTGGTCGAGCATGTCGAGGTCGAGGTCGAGACCGGCGTTCAGCATCAGCGAGACATGCGTGCCGTCGCGCGTCTTGGCCGGCAGGCCTTTCAGCGCCGCATAGGCCGCCTGCCGCTCGGAGCGCAGGGCGACGCGGGACTTGTAGGCATCGTAGACGACATCGTCGGGGCGGACATGGACCGAGCCTTCCTCGGCATCGACGATGATATAGTCGCCCTCTTCAATCCGGGTCGTCAGGTCCTCGATCCCGCCGATGGCCGGAATACCGAGCGCGCGGGCCACGATGGCGGCGTGCGAGGATGCTGCGGCTTCCTCCATCAGCAGGCCCTTGAGGCCCGCCTTGGCATATTCCAGAAGCTCTGCGGGGCCGAGGCGCCGGGCCACCAGCACGTTCTGGTCGCCCTGGATCTTCGGCTTGCTGTCTTCGCCGCCCAGAACCCGCAGGAGGCGGTTGTCGAGATCTTCGAGGTCGTGCAGCCGCTCGCGCAGGTAAGGATCGCGCGCGCTCTGCATCCTGGCCCGGTGTTCGCGCCGGGCCCGGTCAATCGAGGCTTCGGCGGAGAGGCCGGACCGGATGCCCTCGTGCAGCTTCTCCGACCAGGACGTGTCGTGCGCGAGCAGCCGGTAGGCTTCCATGACATCGCGCGGGTCTTCCCCCAGCGCGGCGCCGTCGATCATCATCATCCGGTCGATCGAGGCTCTCAGATCGATCAGGCCCTGATCGAGGCGCGCGGCTTCCGCGACCTGATCGGCAGCAAAGAACTTCGCGGCCGGAACCACCGGATCGTGCAGCACGGCCCGGCCATAGCCGAGCCCTTCGCAGAAAATGCGGCCCTTAAGGTTGCCGCCGCCATTGCTGCGCCCGCGCCGCTCGGGCGTCGCCGGCTGGGCGGGCGCCAGCACCAGGGCATGCACGATCTCCGCCAGCACCATCGCGATGGTCTGCAGGACATCGATCTCTTCCTCGCCATAGGTCCGCTCGGTGCGGTTCTGGACGACGAGGACGCCGGTGACACCGCCAGTGCGCAGGATCGGCACGCCGAGGAAGGCATGGAACGGGTCTTCCCCCGTTTCCGGGCGGTAGGAGAAGGCCGGATGGCGCGGCGCATCCTCGATGGCGATCGGCTGCGCGGTGCGCGCGACATAGCCGACAAGGCCTTCGCCGGAGGCCATGCGTGTCTTGTTCACGGCTTCGGGCTTCAGGCCTTCCGTGGCGATCAGCAGCAGCGTGCCTTCGGGCTCGCGCAGGTAGATCGAGCACACATCGGCCACCATCGTCGAGGCGATCAGGCGCACGACATGGTCCAGCCGCGAGCGCGAGTCCCCGTCCTCCGCCATCACCTGGCGGAGATTGTTCATCAGTACACGCGTGGCCGGCAGGTTATAGGGCATACGCTCCCACTGCGGTGAAGGTTCACTCGGCGTCGAGACCGAACGCCGTGTGAAGAGCCCTGACTGCCAGTTCAGTATAGGGCGCGGCAATCAGAACGGAAATCTTGATCTCGGAGGTGGAGATGACATCAATGTTGATGCCTTTCTCCGACAGGGCGGTGAACATTTTCTCGGCAACGCCGGTATGGCTTTTCATGCCGACGCCGATGATCGAGATCTTCGACACATCGCGCATGACTTCCAGCCGCTCGAACCCGATCTCGCCCTGGATCTTCTCCAGCGTCTCTTTTGCGAACGGGCTGTCGCGGTCGGTGCAGGTGAAGACGATATTCGCCTTCGAGGCATCGCGCGAGCCGGCCTGCACGATCATGTCGACATTCACGCCGGCCTTGGCGAGGGCGGAGAAAATCTTCGCTGACGACCCCGGCTTGTCGGGCACCGCATAGAGCGTGACCTTTGCCTCGTCCCGGGAATAGGCAACGCCGCTGACAACCTGCTTTTCCACGATCTCTTCCTCTGCACAGACAAGCGTTCCGGGGGATTCCTCGCCGGGCTTCACGAAGCTCGACAGCACCCGCACGGGAACATTGTGGTTCATGGCCAGCTCGACCGATCGCGTCTGCAGGACCTTGGCCCCGAGCGACGCCATTTCGAGCATCTCTTCATACGAAATCTTGTCGATCCGGCGCGCCTTCGGAACGATGCGCGGATCGGTCGTGTAGACGCCATCGACATCTGTATAGATGTCGCAGACCTTTGCGCCGAGCGCAGCGGCAACCGCCACGGCGCTTGTGTCCGATCCGCCGCGTCCGAGCGTGGTTACACGCTCATCATCCGTCACGCCCTGGAAACCGGCAACAACGGCGATCTCCCCGGCATCGACCGAGTCCGGAAGTTTTGAATCGTCAAAGCCCATGATCCGGGCCTTACCATGGCTCTTGTTGGTTTTCAGCCGCAGCTGCCAGCCAAGCCAGGAGCGGGCCTTCAGACCCCGGCGGCGCAGCGCCAGTGCCAGGAGCCCGGCGGTGACCTGCTCGCCCGAGGCGACGACAACGTCATACTCGTCATCATAGAGTTCGCGCGCGAGGTCCTTGCCGGCGGCGCCGTCGGCGAGGGCCACGAGCTTGTTGGTCTCCCCCGACATGGCCGAGACGATCACGGCCATCTTCTCGCCCTTCGCCGCCCGCGCCGCGACGATTTCCGCCACGTTCGCAATACGGTCGAGATCGCCGACCGACGTGCCGCCGAACTTGAGTACTGTGCGCGCCATTTCGCCCCAATTGCCTGTTCGCCCAACCGGGCATGTCCTATATGGCGCCCCTGTAGGGGAAAGTTCGGCTTGGATCAAACAGGATTGCTAAACGATGGCGAGAACAATTGACGCGTCTGATGCCCTGCCGGTGACCCCCAGCATCGATCCGGCCGAGGTCGCCAAATTCTCCGCCATGGCCGCCGACTGGTGGAATCCGAAGGGCAAGTTCCGCCCGCTGCACCGGTTCAACCCGGTGCGCCTGAAGTTCATCCGCGAGACGGCGGAGCGTCATTTCGGCCTGGCGCCGGGCCTGCGCCGGCCGCTGGAAGGCCTGCGCCTGCTGGACATCGGCTGCGGCGGCGGCCTCGTCTCGGAACCGATGGCGCGGCTGGGCGCTTCTGTGACCGGCGTCGATGCTTCCGAGGCCAATATCAAGACGGCGCTGACGCATGCCACCGAACAGGGGCTTTCCATCGATTACCGCGCCGGTACGGCAGAGGGCCTTCTGGCAGCGGGCGAGGCGCCATTCGATATCGTGCTCAATCTTGAGGTGGTCGAACATGTCGCCGATCCGGACCGCTTCCTGGCCGACACCGCCCGGCTGGTGAACCCCGGCGGGATGATGGTCGTGGCGACGCTCAACAAGACGGCGAAGGCGCTGGCAACAGCGGTGATCGGCGCCGAATACATCCTGCGCTGGCTGCCGAGGGGCACGCATGACTGGTCGAAATTTCTTGATCCGAAAGACGTGCGCGGCCCGCTTGAAGGCGCCGGGATGATTGCGGACGCGCCGGTTGGCGTGATCTTCAAGCCCATCTCCGGCCAGTGGGAAATCGGGGCGGACACGAGCGTCAATTACATGGTCGTCGCCCGGAGACCGGGTTGAGCGCCCTGCCATCCACGGAAGATGTGCACCATTTCTGGTTCGGCGAAGAGGCGGGCGCGCCCGGCGTGCTGGCGACGAAGGCGAAGCTCTGGTTCAACGGGGGCAAGGACTTCGACCGTGAGCTGACGGAAAAATTCCTGCCGCTGCTGGAGACCTTGTCTGCCGGTCCGCTGGCAGAAGACTGGGCTGGGCGCGGCGCGGCCGGGCGGCTTTCCGCGATCCTCGTACTCGACCAGATGAGTCGCAACATTTTCCGGGGCAGCCCGCGCGCCTTCGCGCAGGACCGGCTGGCGCTTCATCTGTGCAAGGACGGATTGGCGAAAGGCGAGGATGCCGGGCTGTCGGAAGTGGAGCGCGTGTTTTTCTACCTGCCGCTCGAACATTCGGAAGCGATGGAGGACCAGCAGCGCGCGTTCGCGCTGTTCGAAGCGCTCGCGAAAGATGCCCGCGCACCCTTCGCCGACTTCGCAAAGATGACGCTCGACTATGCCCACCAGCATCTGGACGTGATCCGCCAGTTTGGCCGCTTCCCGCATCGTAATGCGCTCGTCGGGCGCTTGAGCACGCCGGACGAAGAGGCGTGGCTGGCGGACGGCGGCGGATTCTGAGCGCCTCAGCTTCGTTTCACTCCGACTGACCAGGAACAAAAATACTTAAGTCACCGCTTGACTGTCATTGTCTCATTAGTTAAGTCTGCACTTAACAATAAAGGACCCCCACCATGCCACACCAGTTCGTCACCCATGGCAGCTTCACCATCGAGCGCCGGTTCAGACAGCCCCCGTCAAAAGTGTTCGCGGCCTTTGCTGATCCGGCGAAAAAGCGCCGCTGGTTTGCTGAAGGTCCCGGATTCCACCTCGACTCCTACGAGACAGATTTCCGCGAGGAGGGCTTCGAACGCTCGCGCTTCCGTTTTGTAGCGGACAAGCCGATCGAGGAAGGCACTCCGTGCACGAATGATACGGTGTTCCTGGACATTGTCCCGAACGAACGGATTGTGTTTGCCTATACGATGAAGGTTGCCGGAAGCCGGATATCCTCTTCTCACACGACCGTTGAATTCCTGCCGGATGACACCGGCACGCTGATGGTCTTTACGGAACAGGCAGCCTTCTTCGAAGGCGGCGACGGCATCGTCATCCGCGAACAGGGCACGCGCGACCTGATCGAAAGCCTTGCCCGCGAACTGGGAGAATAAGATGGCCCCGCCCTTTGCCCGCGAGCCGGACGCAGACCCGGTCGGCATGGTGTTCCATGCGTTGTCTGACCGGACGCGGCGGACAATTCTTGAGCAGCTCAGCGAACGGCCTGCCTCATTGTCTGAAGTGGCCCGGCCGCTGGGGCTCTCGCTCGCCGCCATCGTGCAGCATATGCAGGTTCTGGAAGGATCGGGACTCGTCCGCACAGAGAAGATCGGCCGGGTGCGCACCTGCCAGCTTGCGCCGGAAGGCCTTGCCCTTGCCGCTGGCTGGATCGAAGATCGCCGCCGCCTCTGGAACCATCGCTTCGACCGTCTTGCAGACCTGCTGGACGATGAAGACGACAGCTAGCCCGGCTTGGTCTC
Source organism: Hyphomonas sp. (assembly GCF_046313975.1). Classification (GTDB taxonomy): domain Bacteria; phylum Pseudomonadota; class Alphaproteobacteria; order Caulobacterales; family Hyphomonadaceae; genus Hyphomonas. The sequence continues at coordinate 51,789 of NZ_JBKBXB010000011.1, forward strand.
GATCGCCTTCTCGAGTTTCCGTGACGTCTCCACCTGCATGGCGCGGGTGAGCGGATAGCCGCGGGCGAGCTGGCCGGCGATGACATAGAGGATGCCTGGCAAGAGGCCGAAGATGATCACGAGGCCGAGGATCGAGCTGTCAGAATTCTCCGCCCCCGGACGGAACCGCGCGACCTGCCCGACGAGCAGGTAGCCAACGCCAAAGGCGAGGCTGGAGCCGACCTTGTTGATGCTGGTCAGCAGCGAGTAGAACAGCCCCGCGCGGCTCTCGCCGGACTCGGCGGCCTTGAGTTCCACGATATCCGCGGTCATCGCACGGGACAGGAAGATCGGCGCGCTGAACGGGATGCCGGCAATCAGCGAGGCGATCAGGAAGGTCGTATAGTTGCCGGCGGGCGCCAGAGGGATATAGGCAAGGAAGCAGACCCCGGACATGGTGACCGCGGCAAAATAGGCGGTGCGCTTCTCGGTCTTCTTGGCGAGCCAAAGCCAGAAAGGCAGCGCGGCGATGGCCATCACGAAGAACAGCATCAGGGCAAGACTGGTCTGCGCGTCGCTGGCGCCGAAGGCATATTCGGCAACGAACAAGTAGTTGGAGGCGGTGACTGCAATGGCGGTGGCGCCGAGCAGTTCCATCGTCAGCAGCCGGGCAAAGATCGGCTGACGCAGGGCCGCGAAGATCGGCTTGACCTCGAACTTCTCGATGGCGCGCGACTCGCCCCTGAGGGGTGGGTCCGGCACAAAGAAGCAAGACAAGGCCGCGACGATGGGCAGCGAGATGATCAGCACCCAACCCATCACCGCAACCTGGCCGAAACGGTCTGTCTGGACGCCAAACAGGGAGAGGAGCAGCGGCACGGCGAGCAGGAGCAGCATCGAGACGACCGAGACGATCTCTGGCCACAGGAACAGGCGCGAGCGGTCATCATAGTCGGAGGTCAGCGCCGGCACCCAAGCCGCGCGGGCAATCTGCAGGATCGTGGTGCCGATATAGAAGACCAGCATCCACCAGATGAAATACCCCGCCGTGGCGCCGACGCCTGGCATATAGACAAAGAAGGTGGAGACACCGAGAACCGGTACGCACATCAGGATCCAGTGGCGCACGCGCCCGAGCGGACTGCGATAGCGGTCGACGAGATAGCCCATCACCGGATCGGTGAAGATGTCCCAGAAGCGGAGCAGCATGAACAGGAGCCCGGTCAGTTCCAGCCCGAGGCCGACCTCGTTGGCATAGAGCGGCGCAAGGTAAACCCCGATGGGAAGGCCAACGCCGGCAATCGGCACACTCAAAGTGGCGAAAGCGAGCACGCGGGGAAAGGACAGGCGCCGGGGCGAAGCGTCGTTCATGGTGGCGCCACCCTGCTATGGGAAATCGTGACGGCCAAGTCATTTTTTCGCGAGCCATCGCTTGACGCCGCCGGAAGCGGGCGCGAACCATGCGGCAAAGAAATTCCGGGAGGTCCATCGCCATGATCCGCAACATCCTGATCGGGCTCGGCCTCGTGCTGGCGGCGCTTGTCGGCCTCATCCTCTACAACACGTTCAGCTATGGCGGCGCGCCGGTTGGCGGGCGCGTGGAGCTGCCGGAACCGCCGCAAGTCTCGGCTGAGCGCGCGGCGGAAAATCTCGGCGCGGCGATCCGCTTCCGCACCATCACCCTCGCAAGCGGCGATCCCCGCCCCGGCCAGGAAGGCGAATGGCTGGCGATGCATGCCTGGCTGGAGGAAACCTATCCGGCGGCCCATGCCGCGATGACAAAGGAATTCGTGCCCGGCACGCTGACCCTGCTCTATACTTGGCAAGGCTGGGATGCTGCGCTCAATCCCCTGCTCCTGATGGCGCACCAGGACGTGGTGCCGGTGAATATCGGCACGGAAGAAGACTGGGAAGGCGCGCCCTTCGGCGGCGAGATCATCGACGGCTATATCTATGGCCGCGGCGCGATCGACGACAAGGGTTCGCTCGTCGGGCTGATGGAAGCGGCTGAAGCGCTGGCGCTTTCGGGCTTCCAACCCCGCCGTACACTGATCTTCATGTTCGGGCATGACGAGGAAGTCTCCGGCTCGGGCGCCGAGGCAGGCGTGGCGCTGCTGAAATCGCGCGGCATCTCGCCGGAGATGGCGCTGGATGAAGGCTTCATGATCGTCAACCCATCGCCTCTGACCGGCAAGCCGGCGGGCTTCATCGGCATTGCCGAGAAGGGCTATGTGACGCTCGAGATCACCGCACTTGGCGAAGGCGGTCATTCCTCCACCCCGCCGCGCAATTCGGCGGCTGTGCGCCTTGCGCGCGCGGTCGTGGCGCTCGACCGGAACCAGATGCCCTCCTCCCTCTCGAAGCCGCCGGCCTCAGACATGTTCCGCGCTGCGGGCAAGGACATGCCGTTCATGCAGCGCATGGCGTTTGCGAATCTCTGGCTCTTTCAGGGCATGATCGATGATCAGCTCTCGGACATTGCACCCGGCAATGCGATGATCCGCACAACGACGGCGCCAACGATGCTGGAAGGCTCGGCCAAGGAGAATGTTCTGGCGCAGCGCGCCAAGGCGACGATCAATTTCCGCATCCATCCGAACGATACCGAGGAAGATATCGTCGCGCATGTGAAGCGGGTGACGAAGGATATCGAGGGCATCGAAGTGGCGGTGATGAAGGAAGGCATCCGCGGCTCGGGCGCCTCGAACGTCTCGCCCACGGACAACCGTGCCTATGCCGTACTCGCGAGTGTGGCCGAGGCCACCATGCCCGGCGCAGCGGCGGCGCCCGGGCTTGTGCTCGGTGCAACGGATGCCCGGTATGCGGAGGATATCACACCGAACGTCTACCGCTTCGCGCCCTCCATCCTGACGCCTGACGAGCTCACCGGCTTCCACGGCACCAACGAACGCACCAGCGTCGAAAACATGGGCCGGCTGGCGCGAGGCTATGCGCAGATCATCCTGGCGATGGATGCGGAGTAGCTTGCAGCACGTTTGGCCGGACGCGGGGGTGCCCGGCCGGTGGGTTTTCCTGAGTTTGATTTCCTGTCATCCCGGCGAAAGCCGGGAACCAGAGGCCGCCTCGCGCTTCGCCTCATCTGGGTCCCGGCTTTCGCCGGGATGACAGGAATCTAGGACGTGTTGTGCGGGGTGAGGGCGCAGGCCCCCTCCGTCAGCGCGCGGAGCGCGCCTGCTCCGGGCGATTGCAGGGCAATCGCTAATCCTTCGCAGCCTCCCCCGCTTCGCAGGGGAGGATGGGGATGGGGCCGCAGCGTTTCATTTGTGATGAGGAAGGGGGCAGGCACGTTTGTGCTCCACACCGGGTCATCCCAGCGGGGTTTCTCAAGTTCGTAGGGTTTGTACGCTGACGGGTCCGGTTTCTTCTGGCCGAGATAGGCGGGGTAGACGTAGCCCCATCTTGTGGTGGCCAGCAGCACGTTCTCGTAGCCGCTTGTGTCGTACCATTTGAAGACGCGGTTGAGGCTCCACCAGAGGATGGGCCAGCAGAGCGGGTGAACGTGCCGGAAGAGCGGCGCGAAGGTCGGATCGCTTCGGAGCTGGCGCATCGAGATCATGGGCGGGAGGATAACCCCGCACGGAGGGGTGTCGGATTGAGATGCTGCTTTTTCTGCTTCGGGCATTGATCCGCAGGGGGATTTTTCCCGTTTGGCCTGATTTGTTGATGCATAACGCGGGTTGGGGAAAGCTGCGCAAGACTGACTGGACCCCTGCCTTCGCAGGGGTCTGAGGAGAGGGCAGAAGCAAGGAGAGCGAGGAGTTTGGTTCGCTCGCGTGTTTGTATTGGCGGTTTGCCGGTCGTTACAGCCGATTCCAGCTTTTTACAGGTTTGTATCAGTTCACCGGGCCGGTCACGCGGGTGATCGGGATGGTGTAGTGGCGGGCGCAGAACTGGCAGTCGATGGCGAGGGTGCCGTCGGGCTCGACCAGGTCGTGCAGGGAGGCGTCCGGCATCTGGCGCAGGGTCTGGACCAGGCGGTCCTCATTGCAGGTGCAATGGTCGGTGACCGGCACGCCGTCTTCGAGACGCACGCCCTGTTCGTGGAACAGGCGATAGAGGAGTTCGGTGGCCGGCAGCGCCGGATCGGAGAGTTCCGCCGGGGTGAGCGTCGCGAACAGGGCCTCGGCTTCGCGCCAATGCTCTTCCGTGTCGCCGCGCGCATCATCGCCGGCGATTTTCTGGATCATCATGCCGCCGGCGATCCACTCGCCGCTGGCGGTTTCCTCGACCGAGAGGCGCACGCGGCTCAGCACCTGTTCCGACATCGCGAAATAATCCTCCGCACACTGAGCAAGCGTTCCCTTGGTCAGCGGCACGACGCCCTGATAGGGCTGGATGTTGGGATTGTCCTGGATCAGGATCAGGCCGAGACGGCCCGTGCGCCCGAAGAGCTGGGGCATGTGGGGCGCCTTGCCCTTGTTGATCCGGTCGAGCGTGGCCCAGGCCTCGGCATCATAACGGGCATAGCCGCGCACGCCGCCGGAGGTGGAATATTCCCCGACCAGCATGCGCACGACGCCGTCATCGGCCTCGGCCTGCACGAGGATGCGGCCATCGAATTTCAGAGACGAGCCGACGAGCGCCGCCAGCGCCACCGCCTGGCCCAGCAGGCTGGCGAGATGGGCCGGATAGTCGTGGCGCGCGAGGATCGGGGCGATGGAGCCCGCCGACATGCGCACGATGCGGCCCCGCACGGCGCGGCCTTCGATCTGGAAACTGGAGGCGAAATCGCCGGTGGAATGGGCGGGATGGGTCATGTCGGACTGTCCGGGCGGGCCTGTCGGAGGCGGGTCAAGGCGCCCCATGTGGCAGCGGGGCGGCCGTATCGCAAGGGGCGGGCTGCGGCCCCTATTTGCCGAGGCACCAGCGCAGGATGGCCTTCTGGGCGTGGAGGCGGTTTTCGGCTTCGTCGAGCACGAGGCTGGCGGGGCCGTCGATGACTTCCTCGTCGACTTCCTCGCCGCGGTGGGCAGGCAGGCAGTGCAGGAATTTCGCGCCGGGATTGGCGAGACCCATCAGCTCCTGCGTCACCGCGAAAGGCTCGAGGATTTCGAGGCGGCGTTCGGCGTCCATGTCGCCCATCGAGACGAACGTGTCGGCGATCACGACATCGGCGCCGGCCACGGCTTCCTCGGCGGTGTTGAAGAGATCGATCCGGCCCTGCAGTTCGGTTGCGATTTCCAGATCGTCCTCATCCGGAGCATAGCGCTGAGGCGTGCCGATGGCGAGCGAGAAGCCGAATTTCGGCGCGGCGTGGATGAAGCTGGCGCAGACATTGTTGCCGTCACCGAGCCAGGCGAGGCGGGCGCCCTTGAGCGTCAGGCCGTGCTCTTCCAGCGTCATCAGGTCCGCCATGATCTGGCAGGGGTGCGAGCGGTCCGACAGGCCGTTGATCACCGGCACGCCGGAAGCTTCGGAGAAGACTTCGATGTCGGTGTGATCATTGGCGCGGATCATCACGGCATCGACATAGCGGGAAAGGACGCGGGCGGTGTCTTCGATTGTCTCGCCGCGGCCGAGCTGCATGTCAGAGGCGACAGTGGTGATCGACGAGCCGCCGAGCTGGCGCATCGCCATGTCGAAGGAGAAGCGCGTGCGGGTGGAGGCCTTCTCGAAGATCATCGCCAGCGTGTGGCCTTCAAGCGGCGCGCCGGCATCGACGCGGCCCTTCGGCCAGCCGGCGCGGGCCTTCTTCATGCGGTGGGCCTCGTCGAGAATTGCGCGCAGCTCGCTGCGCTCGATCGGCCAGAGATCGATGAAGTGGCGGATATCCATGGGCCCTGCCCCCGCAAAAATAAGCGCGCCGCATAGCGCGATTGGAGGCCCCTGTCATCCGCGTTCTGATGACAGGGGAATGACAAGGCCCCGGCGGGCGGGTGCCTGCCGGGGCCGGAGGTTAAAGAGAGGAAACTGGCGCCGGGCCAGGGGGGAGGAACGGTAATGCCCGGTTCCGGACGCCAGCCCCTCTCCTCCCGGGGAGGGAGAGGGCTCGCGCCCGTCAGGCGCGTTTGACCACGCGGATGACGAGCAGCAGGATCACCGCGCCGAGCGTGGCGTGAACGATGGAGCCGAGGATGCCGCCGCCGAGGCTGATGTTCAGCGCCGGGAAGATCAGGCCGGCGACAAAGGCGCCGACGATGCCGACGACAATATTGCCGACAATGCCGAAGCCATAGCCCTTGACGAGCACGCCGGCGAGCCAGCCGGCAACGGCGCCGATAAGAAGGAAGATCAGGAGGCTTTCGATAGTCATTTCTTTTCTCCTTGCCCGTGCGCGGGCTCCTGACGAGCCTCGCTTCTGAATGGGTAAGGCAAACTGGCCACCCCTTCGGGGCGAGAATGCGGCCATTCCCGGGCCTTCTTTAAACTACATATTTGTAATGAATCGGGGCTTTGAAACGCAGGCTGCAGCAGGCGCAACAGGATGACGGGAAAAGGAATTTTCGCCGTGCAGCCGGTTGCGTCATGGTTCAGCGAAAGCTAGCTTCCGGATCTGGAAACTGGGAGACATTCATGATCCGGCGCGCCCTTGCCCCGCTCACCCTTGCCGCCCTCATGGCCCCTGCGGCAGCGGCGGAAACGCCCCCCGCCTTCAGCCCCGAGCCGGTGATGTGCGCGGCGCTTTATCTGACGACCTTCATTCCCGAAGGCGGCTCCCTGTTTGGCGGCAATGAAGCAGATATCGACTTCCCGGCACGTGTCACGCAAATCGAGGAAGACTACGGTGTCTATTTTGAAGAGGTCGACTATTTTGCCGACGGGATTTCGAATGGCCGGTATGGCAAGATCAACACGGCCCGGAGAGCGGCCATGCTGATCGCCTGCGACCACGCGTTTGGTTTCGACCCGGTTCTCGCCCCGGCGGAGTGAGGTGCGGCTCAGAAGCCGTAGGCGCGTTCGACCTTGCCGACGCGGATATGGTAAGCGGAATAGAAGGCCTCGCGGCCGCGCTTCTGGGCGGCCATGTGCTCGGCATTCTGCTTCCAGGTGCGCACCGCCTCTTCGCTGTCCCAGTAGCAGACGGTGATCTCCGCCCCGCCTTCGCCCTGCGCGGTTTCGTAGCCGAGGAAGCCGGGGCTCTCGCGCATCAGCTTGTTCATGCGGGCGGCGGTTTCGGCATATTCCTCCGGTTCGCGGCCGGAGAAGACGGCGGAAAAGATGACCACCCAGTAGGGCGGCGGGGGTGTCCGGGCGATCATGGCGGGCGGCTCCGTCAAAAAACCGTTGTGGCTGAGGGGTAAGGACCCTATCTGGCACGCCTGTTAACAAAGCGCCCGCTGGAAAGCACTGCCAAACTTCCCTAGAAGCACGCCAACCCTTCAACGATTTGCCGGAGTTCAAGCCCCGACATGGATAACGTCCTCATCATTGGCGCCGGCGCGGCCGGCTCTGTCGTCGCCAAGAAATGCGCGATGGACCGCGACACGTTCAAGCACATCACGCTGGCCTCGCGCCGCATCGAGAGCTGCGAGAAGGTGGCGAAGGATTGCGTGACGCCGATCGAGATTGCGCAGGTGGACGCCGATGACGTGGCCGCGACTGTGGCGCTGATCCGCAAGGTGAAGCCGGACCTCGTGATCAACATGGCCCTGCCCTATCAGGACCTGCCGATCATGGATGCCTGCCTTGAGGCGGGCACGAACTATCTGGACACAGCGAACTATGAGCCGCGCGAAGTGGCGAAGTTCGAATACAGCTGGCAGTGGGCCTATCAGGACAAGTTCAAGGCCGCTGGCCTCACCGCCATTCTCGGCTGCGGCTTTGATCCCGGCGTCTCCAACATCTGGTGCGCCTATGCGCAGGAGCACCTGTTCGACGAGATCGACTATATCGACATCGTGGACTGCAATGCCGGCGACCATGGCAAGACCTTCGCGACGAACTTCAACCCGGAGATCAACCTGCGCGAAGTGACGCAGGACGGCAAATACTGGAAGAATGGCGAGTGGATCGAGATCCCGGCCCTCAGCATCAAGACGATGGTGGATTATCCCGAAGTCGGCCCGCGCGCCTCCTACCTCATCTATCATGAGGAAGAGGAAAGCCTTGTGAAGAACATCAAGGGCCTGAAGCAGATCCGCTTCTGGATGACCTTTGGCGAGCAGTACATCAAGCACCTCGAAGTGTTCAAATCCATCGGGCTGATCTCGCTCGAGCCGATCAAGCACAAGGGGATGGACATCGTGCCGATGGAATTCCTGCGCGACCTGCTGCCCGCCCCGTCCTCGCTCGCCGAAGGCTATTCAGGAAAAACGAGCATCGGCGTGATCATCCGGGGCCGGAAGGATGGGAAAGAGATCGCCAAGATGCTCTATAACGTCTGTGACCATGCGGAGACGAACCGCGAAGTCGGCGCGCAGGCGGTGAGCTACACCACCGGCGTGCCGCCGGTGTCGGGCGCGGCGATGTTCTTCCGCGGCATCTGGAAAGGCCCGGGCGTGTTCAACGTTGAGGAATTCCCGTCGGCCCCGTTCCTTGAAGACGTGGCCAAACGCGGCCTGCCGACGACGATCATCGACATCAAGCCGGGCGATCAGGACCCGTTGTTCGCGGTGAAGACCTGAGCCCTGTAAATCCGCTTATCCCGGCGAAAGCCGGGATCCAGAGCGGCAGATGAATTGACTTTGGCACTGGATCCCGGCTTTCGCCGGGATGAGCGGAAAAAAATGAACTCCATACAAACCCCCTGCTTCGTCCTCGATGCCGCGCGCCTCCGGAAAAACCTGGAGACGGCGAAGCGCGTGCGCGAGGAGGCAGGCTGCAAGGTGCTGCTCGCGACCAAGGCGTTTGCGATGCCGGCAGCGTTCCCGCTGATGCGCGATTACCTCGATGGCACGACGGCCAGCGGCGAGCATGAGGCGATCATGGGCGCGGAGGAGTTCGGCAAGGAAGTTCACGTCTATTCGCCCGCCTACACCGAAGATGAAGTCCGCAGGCTGACGAAAGTGGCGCAGCATATTTATTTCAATTCAGCCGAGCAGCTGGGCCGGTTTGGCGATATCGCCCGCGATGCGGGCGCATATGTCGGCCTGCGGGTGAACCCCGGCTATTCCAATGCGACGCTGGGCGGGGACCTTTATAATCCCACCGCGCCGACAAGCCGGTTCGGCGAAGTTCCGTCAAAGCTCGCTCAGGTGAACTGGAGCGGCGTGGACATTTTCCATGTCCACGCGCTGTGCGAGAGCCTGCACGAGGGATCAGTCGGCCTGATCGAGGCGGTTTCGGAAAAGTTTGCGCCCTATCTGGAACAGGTAAAGGCGGTGAATTTCGGCGGCGGGCATTTCCTCAACAAGCCGGGCTATGATGTCGATGCACTGATTGCGGCGATCAAGAAATTCAAGGCCCGCTTCGGCATCGAAGTGATCCTTGAGCCGGGCGCGGGTCTCGTGGTGAACACCGGCGAGTTGCATGCGACCGTGCTGGCGCTGCACTGGAACGAGATGGACCTTGCCATTCTCGATGCTTCCGCATCCACCCATATGCCGGACGTTCTGGAAGTGCCCTACCGCCCCGATGTCATCGGCGCGGGCCAACCCGGAGAGCATCCGCATACCTACCGTTTCGGCGGCAAGACCTGCATGACCGGCGACGTGATCGGCGATTATTCCTTCGAGAAACCGATTGAGCCGGGCGACCGGGTGATCTTCACCGACCAGATGCATTACAGCTTCGTGAAGACGAACACGTTCAACGGAACGCCGCTCGCCAACCTCGCCATCCGCTGGGAGGATGGGCGCGTGGAACCGATTTCCGATTTCGGCTATGGCGAGTTCCGGCGCAGGCTGGGGCGCTAGTCTTCCTCGCCCAGAAGCCAGGGTTCCTTCTGCACGCGGAGCATGACCGCCATCCGGTTATCCACGCCGAGTTTGGCGAGCACGGCAGAGGCGTGATGCTCCACCGTGCGCTTGGAGAGAGCGAGCGTGTCGGAAATATCCTGATTGGAGAGGCCGGACGCCATGTGGCGCAGAACTTCCTGCTCGCGCGCGGTAAGGCCGAGGGGATGGTTGCGCGCCGCCTTGTAGGCGCCGCGCCGGGCGCGCGGCAAGGCCCGCGTATGGCCCAACTCAGCGGCGCGGCGGCGCCCGGCACTGACGGCCGCCCCCGCGCCCATCGTCTCCAGATCCTTCACCGCCGCCGCAATCATGGCTGCATCATCCGACTGCAGACGAACCAGCGCCGCCGCATAGGGCATGCCGAGCGCTTCCCATGCCTTGGCGGAGGCCGGATAGTCGCCGTCAAGTTCGCGCAGGAAGGGTTCGGGCAGGATATTGGTGCGCAGGTGCGCGGCGTCACGGCCGAGGCGCTTTGCCCAGATGGCACGCTCGCCAAGGTTCCAAGGATGGCGTTCATCCGAGGACAGAGCAAGCAGCGCATCCAGATGATCCTGCCCCGCGGCTGGATTGCCAGCGAGCCAGGCCTGCTCGATCAGCGACAGGCGTGCGGGCACGACATGCTGCAACTCGTCCGTCGCCATGCCATCGGTGAAGGCCTGTTCGAGCAGCGCGGCGGCATCCGGCAGGCCCATGCGCATGCGGGCGCGGGCCTTCACCAGCAATGCCGGCAGGCGCACGACCAGCGTCAGGCCGGGCCGCTCCATCACGCTGCGGGTGATCGCATCGGCGTCATGGATGCGCCCCTGCTCCAGCCGGAGCAGCGCGAGGCGGCCATAGAGATAATACGACCAGGCGTCGAGATCATGTTCTACATCGAAGGCGAGGCCTTCCTTGAGCATACGCTCGGCCAGATCGAACCGGCGGAACTCCACCGCATATTCGGACGTGTTGGTATAGGCGCGCGCGGCATGCTCGTGCAGGCCATGGGCAAGGGAAATGCGAAGGCTTTCTTCGAGGTAGGCTTCGCCTTCCGTCCGCCCACGGAACACCATGGCCGTGCCGATATTGTTGAGTGCATGCGCGCGCAGTTCCGGGTTCGGGAACTGCGCTTCCAGTTCCAGCGCCTTCTCGCCCCAGGCGATGGCGTCTTCCATCTGGTCATTCAGCATGTGCAGCTGAGAGCGCAGCGAATAGGCCATCGCCTGCTCCGCCGAGGGCGGCATGCTTTCCAGCACGCGGATGGCCTGGTCTGCGAACCGGCCCGCTTCCGGCGCCTCGCCGCGATACCAGTGCAGGCGCGACAGCCAGCGGAGGTTCTCGCCGACCTTGTCCTGCCGGCCGAGCAGGCGCCAGAGGGTGACGGCATGGCGGCGCGCGTCCAGCACCTCATCATCGATGCGGGCCGCGAGGGCGGCTTCGTAGGCCCATTTCTCGTAGAGGCTTGCGGCAAGCTCCGGCGGCGCCTCGTCGACAAAGCGCAGCGCGGTGCCAAGATGTCCCGCCGCTTCGCGGTGCGCGCCGGCGGCGGCGGCCCGGTCGGCCGCGCCGGGGGCGATTTCCAGAACCGCCGCGCCATCCAGCGCGCCCGCGGCGTGGTGCACCATCTGGTCGACATGCGCGGCTGAGCCAAGACGGCGGAGCGCCTCCAGAATGCGGGCATGCAGCGCGCGCCGGCGGGCCGCAGGAATACGGTCGAACGTGGCGAGGCGGGCGAGTTCATGGCGGAAGCGCAGGTCGCCCGAGGCAGAGGCCTGCAGCACGCCGCCCTCTGTCAGGGTACGGATCATGTCTTCCGACGAACCCGGCGCCAGCGCCGCTGCCAGCCCTGCCGGAACCGCCGCGGGAATCACGCTCAGCACTTCGAGAAAGTCGCGCGCCTCGCCGTCCAGACGCGACTGGCGCACGGTGACCGCTTCGCGCACCGAGGACGGCAGCGCCGCGGCGCCGGCCTGGCGGGCGGCCAGCATTTCGCTCACCTCGAAAGGGTTGCCGCTGGTCACCTGGAAAAGCCGCTCCGCCGGCAGGCCGGCACGGCGCGCCAGCTGGCCCACCGCCCTGGCCGAGAGCGGCGGTAGCTCGATCCGCGTCAGGCTGGTCTCCGGCAGGTCGGCGAGGGCCTGGCTGAGGGGATGATCCTCAGCGGTCTCGTTGGCCCTAAAGGTCAGCACGAGCAATACTGGCAGGAGCGAGATTCGCCGGCCAAGGAAGCGCAGAAGGTCGAGGGTCGCAAAGTCCGCCCAGTGCAGGTCTTCCCAGACCAGCACGAAGGGGTCCTTCCCGTTTGCCAGGGCGGCAAGCACAGCGGTGAACAGCGTCTGCCGGTCCGCCCTGGCCTCGAGATGGGCGGCGACCTCCGGGCCGAGAACGGGGGTGATGTCCTGCACCGGCCCGAGCGGGCGGGGCGTAAACAGTGCGTCGCAGCCGCCAAGCCCCGTGCGCCATTCAGGTCGGCCGGTGGCGAGAAACTTCCGGATCAGGGATGTCTTGCCGATACCGGCTTCGCCGGACACGAGCGCAATATGCCCCCTGCCCGCACCCGCGCGGTCTGCAAGCGCCCTCAGCGCTGCCAGCTGACTGTCCCGTTCGATCAGCAAGGCACTCGTTCCCCGCCGCAATCCGGCCCCTTTTCAGGGCCGCGCGGCTTTTCCTGCAAAAAGCTTAACCTTTGGAAATCTCAGGAAAAGGTGGAATTAACAGCATCTGAGGCGCGAAAATTAGGTATGCGCACGGAAGCGCCTGCCTCAAAGTCACCATAGTTTATTCCCTGCGGGTGTTGGGACGCACACGCTGGAATCCGGGGACAGGCGCTGCTCTCTCTGTCTGTCCCCGCTTCCTTTGCCCCAGACAGGACAGTCCGGACCGGCCTCACACCTCGTGCAGGGGCGGGCTGCGATCATTCGTCAGCGACGGTATCCGCGCGCGGGCGGCGGCGACTTCAGCGAGGTCGATCGCGGCCAGCAGGACCCCCGGCTCATCCCCCTTCAGTTCCGCGATCACGTCTCCCCAGGGCGAGACGATCAGCGAATGCCCGAAGGTTTCGCGGCCATCCTGATGCTTGCCGCCCTGCGCGGGGGCGATGACGAAACAGCCGGTCTCGATGGCGCGGGCGCGGATCAGCACGTGCCAGTGCGCCTCGCCGGTGACGCGGGTGAAGGCGGCGGGGAGGGTGAGGATATCGGCGCCCGCCTGCGCGAGGCGGCGGTAAAGGTGCGGGAAGCGCAGGTCGTAGCAGATGGTGAGGCCGAGTGTGCCGAAGGAGGTCTGTGCGAGCACGGCTTCCTCGCCGGGGCGATAGGCGCGCGACTCGCGGTAGGTCTGCCCGTCGCCGACTTCGACATCGAACATATGGATCTTGTCGTAGCGCGCGATCAGGCCGCCATCCGGGCCGATCAGGAAGGAGCGGTTGGCAAAACGCTCATCGCCTTCCAGCGCGATGGCGAGCGAGCCGATCAGTAGCGTAACGCCCAGTTCGGCGGCAAGCAGGCGGAAGGCGGGCAGGCTCTCATCCTCCGCCTCGCGCCGCACTTTTGCACGCGCCATCCCGGGGCGGATGTCGAGAAGGTTCGTCATCTCCGGGGTGGCGATGAAGCGGGCGCCCTGTGCCGCAGCTTCGCGGATCATTCCGGTTGCCGCCGCAAGGTTCGCCGCCGGCTCAGTGCCGGAGCGCATCTGGATACAGGCGGCGGTAAGCTTGGTCATGGTCAGTCCAGCTGCGGTGGCAGCAGGTCCTCGAGGAAATAGGCGGCGAGTTCGTTGCGCCCGGCGAGGCCGCTCTTGCGGTAAACGGAGCGGGCCTGTTCGCGAACGGTGCGTTCACTCGTCTTGCGCAGGTCGGCGACCTCCTGAAGCGACAGGCCCTTGAGCAGCAAGAGGCCGATTTCGGACTCGGCTTCGGACAGGCCCCAGGCCGTGAACTGGCGCGAGATGGCCGCGCCGAGACCCTGCACGATGGACCGGTTTTCAGCCTGCCAGCGCCGGGCATCCTGGCGGGCTTCGTTGAGCGCCCGGCTGAGATGGCTGATCCTCCAGGCGCCGAATCCGAGCCCCATGAAGGCCATGATCAGCTTGATGGTTTCGACGATCAGATGGCCCGGTGTCTCGCCGTTTACTATGTCGAGCACGATATCGAGCACGACAAAAACGGCAATCATTCCGAACAGGAAAATCGTGGCCCAGGAACCGCGGCGTTCGTTTACGTCATCTGACATGTATTGGACTTCAACCTCTTGATATTTAAGGACCCGTCAGATGACGGATAGATTGGTGATCAGACCGTGGTCATTCCACGACCTGACCTGCAGACAGACCACAAGCCCCGGACTCAAGCGGTTCCCACCTGCGTCCTATCCGGTGCTTGTTGGCCAGTTCTACCCAAACTGGCGTCCCCTTTGGTTCTGGCTGCAGGTCGTCACCTTCCCGCACGCAGAACCTTCAACCCGGCGCCCACTCCGCCAGGGCATTGTCGAGCGCGCCGACCGCTTCGCGGACGTCGGCTTCATTAATGATCAACGGCGGCGCAAGGCGCAGCACGTTGTTCCCGGCAACACCGACCAGCAGGCCGTTATCGCGGGCGATCCCCTGAAGGGTTTTCGGATCGGCCTTCAGCTTCAGGCCGGTCAGCAGGCCCTTCCCCGACACACCGTCCACCTTGTCCGGGTGCGTGTCGGCAAGGCTCTTCAGGCCCTGCGCGAGCGCGCCGGAAACGCGGCGGACTTCGGCGAGGAAGGCTTCGTCAGCAATGATGTCCCACACAACATTGCCGACGGCCATGGCGAGCGGATTGCCGCCATAGGTGGAGCCGTGGCTGCCGGGCTGCATCGGCGCGCCGACCGCCTCGGTCATCAGGCAGGCGCCGAACGGAAAGCCGCCGCCTATGCCCTTTGCGGCGCAAAGGATGTCCGGCTGCGCACCCTCGACCCATTCATGTGCCCAGAGCTTGCCCGTGCGGCCCATGCCGCACTGAACCTCGTCATAGATCAGCAGGATGCCGTTCGCATCGCACAGCTCGCGCAGACCCTTGATGCACTGTTCCGGCATGGCGCGCACGCCGCCTTCGCCCTGCACCGGCTCGACCAGCACGGCGGCTGCGGTCGGCTCGGCTGCGGCTTTCTTCAGGGCGTCATGATCACCCCATTCGAGGTGCACGAAGTTCGGCAGCTTGGGCCCGAAGCCTTCCAGGTATTTCGGATTGCCCCCGGCATTGATCGCTCCGATCGAGCGGCCATGGAAGGCGCCGGTGAAGGTGATGATATCGAGCCGCTCCGGGCGCTCGTTCGCCCAGTGATACTTGCGGGCGGCCTTGATGGCGCACTCGATCGCCTCGGTGCCGGAATTGGTGAAGAAGACGCGGTCAGCAAACGTGTCCCGGCAGATCTTGTCGGCGAGCTCTTCCTGCCCCTTCACGCGGAACATGTTGGACGTGTGCCAGAGCTTGCCGGCCTGGTCGCGCAGGGCCTCGACCATCGCCGGATGGGCATGGCCGAGCGCGTTGACCGCGATGCCAGCGATGAAGTCGAGATAGCGCCGGCCATCCTCGGTGAAGAGGTGGACGCCCTCGCCCTGCACGAACACTTCCTCCGGCGGGCGATAGACGGGAAGAATATGCTGGCGCGGGTCCGCTGGGGCGGTCTGATCGTTCATCGGTGGCTCCGGGGGTGTCGGTCTGCGCCACGGATGCGGCGGGCCGGACCTCAAGTCAACACAGGCCTTGGATTACGTCGAATTAATCAACGGGATGATCGAAAAACAATAATATCGCTTGACGCTTATCGATATGCATTTATTGTTATTCGTGAAGACGGGTTCCGGCCAGCAGGATGCTCCAACGCCCCTCGACTTCCCCTGAAGTCTTGCTGAACCGGAACCCGGACTTCACCCTCAGACAGCTGATCGTTGGCCGCAATGTGGCGTGAGATCAGCAGCTGCAGAGAAGACAATCCCGGAATGAAAACAACGGCCCGGAATTAAAAAGAGGCGCAGCACCGAGTCCGGCCAGCTGCGCCTCTCCACCGTTTGCAGCGTTTCCTCCCAGAAACTTGCCTATCCATACGGCAACGAATCCGGACTTGTGTCAAGAATGTGTCGAAATATTTTTTCAGGATTAGTGATCCGCCCCGGAAATTGCCCGTAGAAGCGCGGTTTTTGCGGCCTCCGCAGCCGCCGGCCAGGCGGCTTTCAGGGACTGGGCGAGGCTCGCCTGGCTGCTCAGGATGACCCCATCGGAGAGAATCTTGAGACCGTTTGCCCGCAGGGTTGCGCCGGTCGTCGTGATGTCAACGATGACATCGGCGGTACCGGTCGACGGGGCCGCTTCGGTCGCCCCCGCGCTCTCGACGAGGCGGTATTCGCCGACCGATTTCTGCGCAAAGTAGCGCCGCGTCAGCCGGAGGTATTTCGTGGCGACCCGCAGGCGGCGGTGATGCGCCTTGCGGAAGGCGGCGCCGGCGGCTTCGAGGTCCGCCATCGTATCAACATCCAGCCAGGCCTGCGGCACGGCGACGACGACATCGGCCGGGCCGAAACCGAGGCGCTGGACGACGCGGAAATCTTCCGGGCCGTCGGGGGAGAGATCGTAGAGCAGGTCTTCGCCGGTGACGCCGAAATGCAGGCTGCCTTCGATCAGGCCTTCGGCAATCTCGCGGGCGGAGAGGAGGCGCACTTCGGCGTCCAGCCCTTCGATCTCTGCCGTGTAGCCGCGCTCGCCCCCGATTTGGCGGACGGGATGGCCGATGCCGGCGAGCCAGGCTTCGGTCTGTTCCTTGAGGCGGCCCTTGGACGGGATGGCAAGCGTGAAGCGGGTCATGCACTCCTCCGGACACGGATCATACGGTCGGGGCGCACGACGCCGCCGATGCCGGTGGCGGAAACGCGCGCGCCGGAAAGCCCGGCGATGAGACCGTCATAGCGGCCACCGGCTGCGACGGGCTGCGCGGGCGTGAGACCGTCTGCCAGGATTTCGAAGACGAACCCGTCATAATAGGTGAAACGCCGGCCGAAGCCGGAGCGGAACGTGGCCGTGCGCCGGGCGGAGCCAGCGCGGGAGAGGATGGCCTCGACGCGCGCTGCGAAAGCCTCCAGTGCGTCCCCTGCCCCGGTGAGCCCGTGGCTGTTTGCAAGTGCGCCGAGAATGCCGGGTGCATCGGCGAGCGGACACTCCACCTCACGCAGGGCGAGAATGGCCGCGCGCGCTTCGACAGGCAGGCCGCCGGCGGCGATGGCAGCGCGCTTGGCGTTCAGACCACTGACGATTTCCGCAAGGCTGCGCCCACCGGCCAGCGGGATGCTGCGCGCGGTGAGCAGCGCTTGCAGCGCGCCTTCAGGCTCAGCCGCGTCGAGCACGGCGAGAACCTCCGGCTCCAGCGGATGGGCGGCGGCGTCCAGCACGGCGCGTACGCCGCCTTCCTGGCGGAAGGCGCGCTTGAGAAGATCCGTGGAAACAGAGGGCAAACCAAGCGCGTCGATGAAGGCCGGGAAGATCGCAAGGTCGCCCGTGACGATGGATGAGGGCCGCACGCCGCAGGCTTCGACCGCGCGGTGCACGAGCGCGAACAGCTCAGCGTCTGCCTCCGGCGCGCGGGCATAGCCGAAACGCTCGAGGCCAACCTGCGTGAACTCGAACGGATCATCCGGCGCCGCCGGCAAGCGGAATGCGCGGGCGGCATAGGTGTAGGTTTTGGCGGATGCGCCCTCGGCGCCGAGCCGCGCGGCTTCGCGCTGCGCCACCGGCAGCGTCAGGTCCGGGCGCATCACCATCTCGGCGCCGCGATTGTCCGTGAACACACAAAGGCGCGCGCGCACGACTTCGCCGGAAAGCTCCAGCGGAATGTCGGCGGGCATCACATAGTCAGGGTCTATCGGCGTGCCGCCGGCGGCTTCGAACACCGCGCGCGCAACCGCCACAAGGGCGTCGTGGTTCATCGATGCGCCTCGACGATCTTGCGGATGGCCGCGACCATTTCCGCGCGCGGCACCTCGATCTGGCCGGGGCGGGCTTCCCGGTATTCCTCGTTGGAGGCGATGGCTTTTGCCTGCTGCGCCCCGATCTCGAGATCCTTGATCGTGACGGTGCCTTTGGCGATCTCGTCGCCGCCGACGATGACGACGGCGGGCGAGGACCGCCGGTCAGCATATTTCATCTGCGGGCGCATGCCGGAGGCGCCCATATAGGCTTCGGCGCGGATGCCGCCGCGGCGGAGTTCAGCGGCGAGGCCGAGCGCGATGCCGGGATTGTCCTTGTCCAGATTAAGTACGACCACGGGTCCGTCGAGTTTGGTCCCCTCCCCCAGGATGGCAAGCGCGGCGGCAAGGCGCGAGATGCCGATGGAGAAGCCGGTGGCGGGCACGCGCTCTCCCGTGAAGCGGGCGACGAGATCGTCATACCGCCCGCCGCCGCCGATGGAGCCGATGCGGTAGGTCTTGCCATCTTCGCCGGTCACTTCGCGCAGCAGCTCGGCCTCGAAGACAGGGCCGGTATAATATTCCAATCCTCTGACCACGGAGGGATCGATCTTCACATCATCCTCCGGCGCGCCGAGCGCTTCAAGGGCGAGCGCAATGGCTTCCAGTTCGGCAAGGCCGGCCTTGCCTTCTTCGGTGAAGCCCGCGGCCTTGGCGAGATTGGCGAGCGTCACGGCGCGCGTGGCGGCGCCCGCTTCGGCGAAGGCAAGCACGCGCTTCACTTCGTCCGCGCCGAGGCCTGCGCCTTTCGTATAGTCGCCGCTCTCATCCTTGCGCCCCGCGCCGAGGAGGTCGGCCACGCCGGAGGGCCCAAGCCGGTCGAGCTTGTCGAGCGCGCGCAGGATGGTGAGGCGGGTTTCAGGCTTGTCCGCGCCGACAGAGTCGAGCACGCCATTGAGCAGGCGCCGCGTGTTCACGCGCACGACGAACTCGCCGTCCTTCATGCCGACGGCGCGCAGCGCTTTGGCGCCCATCGCGATCATCTCGGCATCGGCATGAAAGCCGGGCGCGCCGACCGTGTCGGCGTCGCATTGCCAGAATTCCCGGAAGCGGCCGGGGCCGGGTTTCTCGTTGCGCCAGACCGGGCCGGCGGCATAGCGGCGGAACGGGCGGCCGAGCATCTGGCCTTGCTCCGCTACGAAACGGGCGAGCGGGGCGGTGAGATCGTAGCGCAGGGCAATCCACTGTTCGTCATCATCCTGTAGCGAGAAGACGCCGGCATTCGGGCGGTCGTCATCGGGCAGGAACTTGCCGAGCGCGTCGGCATATTCGAAGGCGCCGGTGTCGAAGGCTTCGAAGCCCCACTGGCGGTAGACCGAGGTGACCGTCTCCACGAGCCGGGCCTGGGCCTGGATCAGCCCTTCCCGCTTGTCGGGAAAGCCGCGCGGCTTGCGGGCGAGGTCCTTGCCGCTGAGGGGCTGGGTGTCCTTGGTGCTCATGGCGTCAGTCCGTGTCCTGTGTGTCGGCCCGGTCCGCATAGAGGCAGGCGGCCGGATTGGGAAGGCAACATGCCGGCTGGGCGCGCCCGGGGCGGCCTGCTCGTCTGGATCGGTTCTCGGAAGGAGGAACACTTTTCAGAGGCGCAGCCGGACCGGTTCGCGCCTCGCCGGCGCGTCATGCGTGATGATGGTGGTGGTGCAGAGCGGTGTTCATGGCCGCGCGGATACTGAGGCGGGCGGGGAAAGTCAACTGAAGCCGGATTAAACGGGCCTTGAAGCCTGGATGCTTGATGAGCGCAGCAAATCGGCTAGTCATCTGTCAACCGGGCTTCGTGGGCGCCCGGTCAGGCGGCGCGCCGCCCAAGCCCCACTCGATGGCCTGTGGCCCAGAGTGTGGAGACTGACCGATGACTGCCCCAACCCCTTCCCTGCGAGACCTGACCGCGGCGAGCTTCCGGATCGGATGCCTCGGCTTTGGCGGCCCGGCCGGGCAGATTGCCCTGATGCACCGCATCTTCGTCGACGAGAAGAAATGGATCGGCGAGGACGAATACCTGCACGCCCTGAACTACTGCATGCTGCTGCCAGGACCGGAAGCGCAGCAGCTGGCGACCTATGCCGGCTGGCGGCTGCACGGGGTCTTGGGCGGGGTGATCGCAGGCGCGCTGTTCGTGCTGCCGGGCGCCCTCATCGTGTTCGGCCTGACTTGGCTTTATGCCACGCTCGGGACGACGCCGATCGTAGCGGCGCTGTTCTATGGCATCAAGGCAGCGGTGATCGGCTTCATCCTCGAAGCGCTCTGGAAGGTCGGCAAGCGGGCGCTGAAGACGGTTAGCGATGTGGCGCTGGCGCTGCTCGCCTTCTTGGGCTTGTTCCTGTTTGCCCTGCCCTTCCCGCTGGTGATTGCGGCAGCCGCCGCGATTGGCCTTGCACGGAGTTTTGCGGCAGCGCCAATGGCGGGCGAGGCGCCGAAGGCAGCAGCTCCAGAGGTGGGGAAATCTTTTGCCACGGCGCTCGGCTGGGCAGCGGTCTGGTTTGCGCCGGTCATCTCGGCGTTCGTGATGCTCGGGCCGGATCATGTGCTGACGCGGGTGGGCGTCCTGTTCTCGAAACTGGCGGTCGTCACCTTCGGCGGCGCGTATACCGTGCTCGCCTATCTGCAGCAGCAGGCGGTGGAGGCCGAAGGCTGGCTGACAGCACCGCAGATGATCGATGGCCTTGGCCTTGCCGAGACGACGCCGGGACCGCTGGTGCTGGTGAACCAGTTCGTCGGTTTCATGGCCGGCTGGGACGCCGATGGCGGCGGGCTGGTGCTGGCGATTGCGGCGGCGGCCATGGCGAGCTGGTGCACCTTTGCCCCTTCCTTCGTGTGGATCTTCGCCGGGGCGCCCTTCTCCGAATCGCTGAGGCGCAGCCGGTTCGCCAAGGGCATACTGGCTGCGATCACCGCGGCAGTGTTCGGGATCATCGCCAAGATCGCGGTCGCGTTCGGGCTGGCGGTGCTGTTTCCGGCGGGTGGATTTGATCCGTTCTCGGCGCTGATTGCGGTGGGGGCGGCGATTGCGCTCATACGGTTCAAGGCGAATATCGTGGGAGTCGTGATTGCCTGCGCGCTGGCAGGTCTCTTGCGCCTTGCCCTGCCGGGAGCCGCTTGACGGCCAACGCCGTTGCCCTAGTTTGCGCGCGTCAACTGGAACCGGGCCCCTCTGGCGATTGCGGCGGCAATCGCGATGTCGGATCCCCCTACGGACTTCGCGCGGACGCGGCGCACCTTTCCGGACCTGTCCTTTCCAATGCCTGACTTCATGACCGTGGACTATGCGGGCCAGCCCTTGTGGCTGTGGGCCGGCTTTCTCTGTTTCATCCTCTTCCTGCTCTGGGTCGATCTTGGCCTGCTGAACCGCAAGGACGCGATCGTCTCGCCGAAGAAGAGCGCGATGATGTGGGCGGGCTTTGCCTCGCTCGCCGTCGCCTTCGGGTTCTACATCTGGTACTTCTACGAGCCGGACCCGCAATTCTACAATGATCCCACGAACCTGAAGCAGCAGGCGGTGATCCAGTACGCGACCGGCTACCTGCTCGAGACCGCGCTCGCCTTCGACAATATCTTCGTCATCGGCATGGTGTTCACCTTCTTCGCCGTGCCGCGTGAATACCAGCACCGGGTGCTGTTCTGGGGCATCATCGGCGCGATTGTTTTCCGGGGGATTTTCATCTCGCTGGGCGCGGCGGTGGTGAACGAGTTCACCTGGGTGCTCTACTTCTTCGCGGCCTTCCTGATCTTCACCGGCGGCAAGATGCTGTTCTCGGGCGGCGGGGATGATGACGATGAGGACATGGATCTCGCAAAGAACCCGGTGCTGCGCTTCCTCAAGAAACGCCTGCGGGTGACGGACACGATCGAGAACCACAATTTCGTCGTGCGCCGGCCGCATCCGCGCACCGGCAAGATGGTGCTGTTCGCAACGCCGCTCTTGCTCTGCCTGCTGATGGTCGAGATTGTCGACATCATCTTTGCGGTCGACTCGGTGCCGGCGATCTTCGCGGTGACACGCGACCCGTTCATTGTCTACACCTCGAACATCTTCGCCATTCTCGGCCTGCGCTCGATGTATTTCATGCTGTCAGCGGCCATTGCGCGATTCAAGTACCTGAAATACGGGCTGTCGCTGGTGCTGGTGCTGATCGGGCTGAAGATCTTCTGGAACTTCCTGTTCTACAAGCAGCTGCACCTTGTACCTTATCTCGAACCGCAATGGTCGCTGATGCTGACCGTCCTGTTCCTCGGCGGCGCGATCCTGTTCTCGCTGTGGAAGACAGGCGTGGATGCGAAGACGGCGCAGGGCGGCTGAGCGCCCGTCAGGCGCGGACGAAGGGCTTCATCTGTCCTTCGTCCCGCCGCGGGATGATCTTGAAAATGCCGGTGCCGCGCATCAGGGTTTTCTCGCCAGTCCAGATGCGGCCTTCTACGGTGATCACATCGTCCTGCCGGCCGACGACGCGGCCGTCGCCTTCGACGAAGCTGCCGAGCGGGGCGCCGGCGAGGAAATCGCAGAGCAGGCGGACGGTGACCCACCAGGTGTCCTCGTCCTTCTCCACTGCCCCGCCCCAGGCCATGTCGGCGAAGGTCATCAGCATGCCGCCATGGGCGTTGAGCATGCCGTTGGTGTGATACTCCTCCACCCGGAAGGCACGGGTCAGGTGGCCGTTCTCGCGTTTCTCGAACAGCGGTCCGATCTGGCGGCCGAAGCCCCGGTGCCAGGCGAGCTGGGTGTAGCCGGGCGGGAGTTCGGTAGTCTGGTAGCGGTTGAAATCGTCGGTCATGGGCCGGGGGCATAAACCCGCCGGGCGCCTGACTGCAAGATGTGCCTTGAAATTGCCATGCAAGCCGGGAAATCCTTTGCTCATGGTCCGGGCTGCACTCTCCCTCGTTCTGATTGCATCCACCCTTGCCGCGCCGGCGCTGGCCGAGCCGCGCGCCCGCGACAATCCGCTGGTCACCTCCTCGGTGCTGAGCGCGCGGGAACCGCTGGACGCCTGCGGCGGGCGGGACCTGCTGGATGCGGTCGTGCCGGACGGGCCGTTCCTGGAGGCCTGCAAGTTCCACGATGCCTGCTACCGCTCCGCCTCGCTCGATCAGGGCGTGTGCGATGCCGATTTCCTGCATGACATGCGCGAGGCCTGCGACACGAGGTATCCGGTGCCGGACCGGGCCGGGAAGAATGCGGCCTGCCAGGTGGCGGCCTATACCTATTACCGCGCGGTCAATTCGCGCTTCGGCTCGATGCTCTATCCGGGCGGGATGACCGACGGCCAAATCGGGCGCACTGTGCAGACCGTGAGCGCGGGCCTTGGCGGCACGCCGCACCTCCAGGCGTGCGCGGATGTTCGCAATGCCTCGAACCGGAAGCTGCGCTATTTCCTCGCGCTGCATGATGCGAAGGGCCAGTGGGTGGCGACCGCGCCGGGGATGACCTCGCTGACGCTGCAGCCGGGCGAAGTGCGCGAGCTGTGCGTGGGAACCGGCGTCTCCTGGTTCCGCAGCGCGGAGAATATCGGCGCGGCCTATGCGCTGACCCTGAAGGCGGATGATCCGTCTACGCTCAATCCCTTTGGCGACCTGATCGATGTCGACCGGGTGGACTGCACGCTGGCCTCGGGCGCGTGCCTGCGGGTGGGACGGTAAGGTTTTTTCTTCTTGCTCGGTGCTGTTCGCGGGCTGAAGCCCGCGGCACCGGCGCGCTTCGCTTTGCTCGTGGGATTGCCAGGTTCTGAGCGCAGCACGATTGGCCGGACGCGGGGGGTTCCCGGCCGGTTTGTTTTTCCTGAACTCGATTTCCTGTCATCCCGGCGAAAGCCGGAACCCAGACTTGAGGCGATGCGCGAGGCGGCCTTTGGGTCCCGGCGTCCGCCAGTATGAGCGGATGGAAGCTAGGATGTATCGATGAAGGAGAGGGCAGAGGTCCCCTCCGTCAGCCTGCTACGCCAGAGGCTTCGCAGGCCGCCACCTCCCCCGCTACGCGGTGGAGGATTGGGGATCATCGCGAGCGTTTCGCTTGCGGCGAGTACGACAAGTTTGACCGGTGCGCGCGTTGACCAGCGGGGATCATCCCAGCGGGGTTTCTCGAGGACGTAGGGTTTGTAGGCTGAGGGGTCCGGTGTCTTCTCGCCCATGAAGGCGGGGTAGACGTAGCCCCATCTTGTGGTGGCGAGCATCACGTTTTCGTAGCCGCAGTGATCGAACCAGAGGAAGATGCAGTTGAGGGACCACCA
Organism: Hyphomonas sp.; assembly: GCF_046313975.1. GTDB lineage: Bacteria > Pseudomonadota > Alphaproteobacteria > Caulobacterales > Hyphomonadaceae > Hyphomonas. Next base: position 75,790 of record NZ_JBKBXB010000011.1, read on the forward strand.
GAGGATCGGCCAGCAGAGCGGATGCACGTGCCGGAAGAGCGGCGCGAAGTGGGGATCACATCTGAGCTGGCGCATGGAGATCATGGGCGGGAGCATAACCCCGTGCGCGGGGGTGTAGCGTTGGGTTTCTGATCTTTCTGCTTCGGGCTTTGATCCGTATGGGGATTTTTTCCGTTTGGCCTGATTTGCTGATGCATAAGGGGGCGGTG
>NZ_JBKBXB010000012.1:0-74460 GCF_046313975.1 Hyphomonas sp.
CGGTCTTGCCGACTTTTGCGCCTTTTTCCTTGAGGAAGGTGCTCAGTTCTTCGACGAAAGTGTCGACCTGGGCAGGCGAGATGTCAGGTCGTGTGATCACGACGTGCTCGTAGAGTGCCATGTTTTCATTCCCAAAATCCGAAGATGCGGCGCCGGAGGGCGGGAACCCCTGCCAGCGATGGCCCCTCTTTTTCCGGCTCATTCCGGGGACTTGAGGACCGCACCTTGCTGTGAAGAGGCGCTCTAAAGCCCATCTGGCCGCAGATTTCAAGCGCTTGCATGCGGCAAGGGCCCGCTTTAGGGACGCCAAAAAGCAGGGAGCCCGGTAACCATATGACATTGGCATTCATATTCCCCGGTCAGGGCAGCCAGGAAATTGGCATGGGCAAGGCGCTGGCGGACGCGTTTCCGGCGGCGAAGGCCGTATTTGACGAGGTTAACGAGGCGCTCGGGCAGGACCTTTCGGGGCTGATGTGGGGGGGCGACATTGCCGAGCTGACCCTGACGGCCAATACCCAGCCGGCGCTGATGGCGCATTCCGTGGCGGCCATCCGGGCGCTGGAGGCGGGGTTCGGCATATCGGTGAAGGACGCGGCCTTTGTGGCGGGCCATTCGCTGGGCGAGTATTCGGCGCTGTGCGCGGCCGGGGCGATCAGCCTGGCGGATACGGCGAAGCTGCTGCGCATCCGCGGCAATGCGATGCAGACGGCGGTGAAGCCGGGCGAGGGCGCGATGGCGGCCCTTCTGGGCGCGGACTATCCGCAAGCGGAAGCCGCGTGTGCAGCGGGCCGCGAGGCCGGCGGCGTGTGCGACATCGCCAATGACAATGCGCCGGGCCAGCTGGTGATTTCCGGCAGCAAGGCCGCGATTGATGCTGCGGTGGAATGGTCGAAGGCGAACGGCGTGAAGAAGGCGATGGCGCTGAACGTGTCGGCGCCGTTCCATTGCGCCCTGATGCAGCCGGCCGCCGATGCGATGGCGGCGGCGCTGGCCACGACCGTGATCAACGCGCCGGTGGTTCCCCTCGTGGCCAATGTGATGGCGAGCGAGGTGACTGACCCGGAGACGATCCGGCAGAATCTGGTAAAGCAGGTGACGGGCCGGGTGCGCTGGACCGAGAGCGTGCAGTATATGGTCGGCAAGGGCGTCACCACGACCGGTGAAGCCGGCGCCGGAAAGGTGCTGACCGTGATGCAGCGCCGGATCGAGAAATCCCTGAACGGCCTCACCCTCGGCACGCCCGAGGAACTCGAAGCCTTCGCCACAGCGATCAAAGGATAAAGACAGATGTTTGACCTCACTGGCCGTACGGCCCTCGTCACCGGCGCTTCGGGCGGCATTGGCCGCGCAATCGCTCAGGCGCTTTCGGAAGCGGGCGCGAAGGTTGCGCTTTCGGGCACGCGCGAAGCGGTGCTGCAGGAGGTCGCCGCGACCCTGAAGGGTGAGAGCGCCATCGTGCCGTGCAACCTGTCTGACCCGGCGGCGGTCGACGCCCTCGTCGGGCAGGCGGAAGCGGCCATCGGTCCGCTGGATATCCTTGTGGCGAATGCCGGTATCACCAAGGACAAACTGCTGATCCAGATGAAGGACGAGGACTGGAGCGACGTGATCAACGTCAATCTCGGCTCGTATTTCCGGCTGACGAAATCGGCTGTCAGGGGAATGATGAAGCGCCGCCATGGCCGCATCATCGGAATCACCTCGATTGTTGGCGTCACTGGAAACCCCGGACAGGCGAATTACTGCGCCTCCAAGGCCGGGATGATCGGCTTCACCAAATCGCTGGCCCAGGAAGTGGCCAGCCGGGGAATCACGGCCAACACGATTGCCCCCGGTTTCATCGAATCGCCGATGACGGATGTGCTGCCGGAGGCCCAGAAGACAGCCCTGCTTGGCCAGATTCCCTCGGGCCGGCTGGGCCAGGGCGGGGATATTGCCGCAGCCGCCGTTTATCTGGCATCCAATGAGGCCGCGTACGTCACGGGCCAGACCCTGCACGTCAATGGCGGGATGGCAATGATCTGAGGGGCACTCGCCCCTATTGAGACAAGGGCTTGGCGCTCTGATAAAGTGTGTGCTAGGCGCAACACCAAGGGTTCGGAAACGGGCCGCAATACAGGCATATCGAGAGAGGTATCCATGTCTGACGTTCTTGAACGCGTGAAAAAAATCGTTGTCGAAAACCTCGACGTCGAAGCGGATAAAGTGGTTGAGGGCGCAAGCTTCATCGACGACCTCGGCGCTGACTCGCTCGACCTGGTCGAGCTGGTCATGGCTTTCGAAGAAGAGTTCAACATCGAGATCCCGGACGATGTCCAGGAATCGATCCGTTCGGTCGGCGACGCCGTATCGCACATCAAGGCCCACATCTAAGGCCGCCGCACAGCAATGTCCGGACGTCGCGTTGTCATTACCGGTATTGGTATCGTCTCGCCCCTGGCCAATGGCCGCGAGGCGACCTGGGAGCGTCTGATCGCCGGCAAGTCCGGCGCGGGCCGCATCGACAATTTCGACGCCTCGGACCTGCCGTGCAAGATTGCCTTCCAGGTTCCGTGGGCCTCCGGCCGCGGCGGCGGGGCAGGCGATGAGCATGCCTTCGATCCGGACAAGGTTCTGTCGGCCAAGGAACAGCGCCGCATCGACGAGTTCATCCTGTACGGCATTGCCGCCGCGGATGAGGCGATTGCCGATGCAGGCCTGACACTCGAGACGGATGAGCAGAAGGAGCGCGCCGGCGTTCTGATCGGCTCCGGTATCGGTGGTCTCGAGACGATCTACGAGACCTCGATCATCCTGCACGAGCAGGGCCCCCGCAAGGTGAGCCCGTTCTTCATTCCGGCCTCGCTGATCAACCTCGCCTCCGGGCAGGTGTCGATCCGCCACGGCCTGAAAGGCCCGAACCATTCGGTGGTGACGGCCTGCGCCACCGGCGCGCACGCCATCGGCGATTCCGCGCGGCTGATCATGTACGGCGATGCCGACGTGATGGTGGCAGGCGGCGCAGAAGCGGTGATCGGCAAGCTCGGCATTGCAGGGTTCTGCGCGGCCAAGGCGATGTCGACGAACTTCAACGACACGCCGGAGAAGGCTTCGCGTCCCTACGACAAGGACCGTGACGGATTCGTCATGGGCGAAGGCGCGGCGGTGCTGGTGCTGGAAGAGTACGAGCACGCCAAGGCGCGCGGCGCGAAGATCTATGCCGAAGTGGCCGGCTATGGCCTGACGGGCGACGCCTATCACATCACGGCGCCTGCCGAAGGCTCCGAGGGCGGCTACCGTGCCATGAAGATGGCGCTGAAGAATGCGAAGATCGATCCGACCGAGATCGACTATGTCAACGCGCACGGCACTTCGACGCCGAAGGGCGATGAGGGCGAGGCCGGCGCGGTCGAGCGGGCGTTCGGCGAGCATGCGAAGAACCTGTCGATGTCGTCGACCAAGTCGGCCGTTGGCCACCTGCTCGGCGCGGCCGGGGCGATTGAGGCGGCGTTCTGCGCCCTCGCGATCCGTGACCAGGTGATGCCGCCGACCCTGAACCTCGACAATCCGAGCTTCGAGACACCCATCGATCTTATCCCGCACAAGGCCAAGAAGGGCCGGGTACGCGCGGCGATGTCCAACAGCTTCGGCTTTGGCGGCACCAATGCCTCGCTGATCCTGCGTAAAGTCGACTGATCCGGGCGCCCCGCACTGCGACAGGGCATTTCCCCTGCCGGGCGAGGAACGCTAAAGTCCGCCGGATACCGCTGAGACGAGGCCGTGCATGCGATTCCTGAGAGCGCTGTTTGTCTGGATTTTCATGCTGGCCCTCCTGGCCGGGGTGGGCCTCGGGGCGGGCTGGGTCTGGTTCAACAACGCGATCAGTTCGCCGGGGCCGCTGGCCGAGGAGCGGGTGATCGAGGTGTTGCCGGGCGAGACGCTGACGGCGGTGGCCGCGCGGCTCGAGGCGGAGGGGGTGATCTCCGACGCGCGGCTGATGCGGATGAAGGCGCGCCTCGACAAGACCGAACTGGCGATCAAGAGCGGCGAATACCTGATCGAGCCGGGCACGAGCCTTGGCAAGGTGCTCAGCATACTGATTGAAGGCCGGTCGATCCTCTATTCCATCACGCTGCGCGAAGGACTGACGACCGGGCAGATGCTGCGCCTGATCGAGAAGCATGAGCACCTGACCGGCGACCTGCCGGAAGAGCCGCCGGAAGGCTCGCTGCTGCCGGACACCTACATGTTCCACAAGGGCATGACACGCGCGGACCTGATCCAGAAGATGCGCGATGCGCAGGCGAAAGTCATCGAGGAACTGTGGCCCGCGCGGCAGGAGGGCCTGCCTTTCGATACGCCGGAAGAGGCGGTGATCCTTGCCTCCATCGTCGAGAAGGAAACCGGCAAGCCGGACGAGCGCGACGAGGTGGCCGGCCTGTTCATCGGGCGGATGAAGAAGGGCATGCGGCTGGAGAGTGATCCGACGATCATCTACGGCGTCTCGCGCGGCGAGCCGCTGTACAATGCCAAGGGTCAGCGCCGGCCGATCCTCCTGTCCGAGAAGAACCGCGTGACGGACTGGAACACCTACCAGATGGACGGCCTGCCGAAGACGCCGATTGCCAATCCGGGACGCGAGGCGATTGCGGCGGTGCTGAATCCTCCGAAGACGGATTATGTATTCTTCGTGGCCGAATGCAAGGATGGCAAGATCACCGGCGACCATGTGTTCAGCCAGACCTATGCGCAGCACCAGCGCGCGGTGGCGGAATACCGCGCCTGCGCCAACCGGGAAATTGCCAGGGAGCGGGGGGGGAGCAACTGATGGGGCAATTGTCGGGGATGACCGGCTTCGCGCGGGTCTCGGGGGAGGAAAGCTGGGGCGCCTGGGCATGGGAGGCCAAGAGCGTCAATGGCCGCTCGCTGGATGTGCGGGTGAACCTGCCGCCGGGCTTCGAGGCGCTGGAGCGCGAGGTGAAGGCCGAGGCGGGGGCGCGGTTCAATCGCGGCTCGCTGCAGGTTGGCTTGCGGATTGATCTGGCTGCTGGCGCGGGCGGCGCGGTGATCGACGAAGCGCTGCTCGGCGCGATGATTGCGGCGACACGCAAGGCTGCCGGAACGGATGTGACGGCAGAAGCAGTGGCGGCGCTGATGACGGTGAAGGGCGTGGTGGAGACAGGGGGGGCTTCGCTGCGCGACCTCGCGCAGGATGAGGCGATTGTCGCGCTGCTCTCGGCGGGCGCGAAGAAGGCGCTGGACGAGCTGGCTAAAGGGCGGCTGGCGGAGGGCAGGGCGCTGGCAGGTGTGCTGGGCGGGCATCTGGACGAGATTGAGCGGCTCGCGGCGGAAGCGGCGACACATGCGGTGACGCAGCCGGGGCTGATCAAGGTGCGGCTTCAGAAGCAGCTGGATGAGCTGGACACCGACAAGCGCGTTGATCCGGAGCGTTTCGCAGCGGAGGCGGCGCTGTCGGCGGCGAAAGCTGATGTGCGCGAAGAGCTGGACCGGCTGGCGGCGCATGTGCGCACGGGCCGGGACCTGCTCAAGGCGGGCTCGCCTGCGGGACGCAAGATCGACTTTCTGGCGCAGGAGCTGAACCGCGAGGCGAACACGCTCTGTTCGAAATCGATCAGTCTAGATTTGACGAATGCCGGACTCGGCCTCAAAGGGGTGATCGATCAGTTCAAGGAGCAGGCGGCCAATGTCGAATAGCGGACACCCGAAGGATCACGGTCGCCGGCGCGGGCTGATGCTGGTGCTGTCGAGCCCGTCGGGCGCTGGCAAGACGACATTGTCGAAGATGCTGCTGGACGAGTTTTCCGATGTGAAGCTGTCCGTCTCTGCAACGACGCGCGAGCCGCGGCCGAACGAGGTGAACGGGAAGGACTATTTCTTCAAGACGCAGGACGAGTTCCGCGCGATGATCGACCGGCGCGAATTCCTCGAATGGGCGCATGTGTTCGACAAGTATTACGGCACACCGAAAGCCGACACCGAGGCGCGCCTCGAAGACGGGCAGGATGTGCTTTTCGATGTCGACTGGCAGGGCGCAGATGCGCTGCACGATCAGATGCCGAACGATGTCGTGTCGGTGTTCATCCTGCCGCCGAGCATTGCGGCGCTGGAAGAGCGGCTCAAGAACCGGCCGGGCTCGTCGCCGGACATGGTGGCGCGCCGGATGGAAGACGCCAAGCGCGAGATCATGCATTGGCGGCGGTATGATTATGTGATCGTGAATGACAGCCTCGACGTCGCCTATCAGCGCCTGAAGCGCATTCTTCTGGTTGAACGCCTGAAGCGGCTGCGGCAGCTGGATCTTGAAGATCTGGTGCGGGGGTTACTCGGGGAAGCGTGAGACAATGCCGGAACATTCTGGCGCGGCCCCGAGCAAATTTGGAGCGAGGACCGACCAGTGATACCTTCGCACCAGTTGTGGGGGTGAAACATGGACCGGCAAACCACAAGGCACGCGGAATGGGCCGGATGGGCCTTCTGGGCGGTGTATGGCGCGTTGCTGATACTCGCCCTCGTGGCCACGATCGCATTCAGTCCTCTTCGCGAGACTTATGACTGGCGCTTCTTTCTGCATATTGCCGCGGGCAGCTTATTTCTTGGCCTTGCGCCCTTCCAGTTCATCGGCGCGGTGCGGCGCAAGTTTCCAAAATATCACAGGATGGCGGGGCGCGGGCTGGTTGTGGCCGCGTTGCTGGCAATCTTCTCGACCTTTGCCCTGCACATGACGCCGCTGGGCACCGGCATACTTCCCAGCCAGACGGTGTTGCTTCTGATCTGGCTGGGAAGTGTCCTTGCGGCGGTTTGGTGCATACGCCATGGCGATGTCGTCTGGCATCAGCGGCACATGGCGCGGGCAGTGGTGGCGGGCGCCTATTTTCTGCTGATCCGGATTGTCGACCGGCTTATCGGTGTCGATACCATCCTGGGATTTGAGGAGAACCCGTCGATACAGTTTGTAAACAGCGACTGGCTCGGCTGGTTGGTCCCGATGATCGCCGTTGAAATCTTCATGGTGCTGACGACCGGTGGGCGCGGCAGACCGAGGGTTTCGGCGTAGCCCAGGTCAGGCGAGGCTAGCCGCTAATATCCTGAACTGCGCCTGCGTCAGCGTTTCGGCGCGTGCGGTGGGGTCGATGCCGCAGTCTTCGAGCCATTGTTCGGCTTTCATCCCGCGCTTCTTTGCAAAGGGCTTTAGCGCGGCGCGGAGCATCTTGCGGCGTTGGCCGAAGGCGGCGCCGGCGATCTGTTCGAGAAGCGCGATATGTTCAAAACGCTCCGCAGGCGGAAGAGGTGTCAGCACAGCAACGGCACTGTCGACCTTCGGCGGCGGGCGGAAGGCGCCCGGTGGCAGGGTGAAGGCGATGTGCGGCCTGGTCACAGCCTGTGTCAGCACCGCCAATCGTCCGTAGGCGTCGGTATCCGGTTTGGCGCAGATACGCTCGGCGACTTCTTTCTGGAACATCAGCGCCATCTCGCCGCGCCAGTCTCCGGCCTTCAGCCAGTCGATCAGCAGGATGGTGCCGACATTGTAGGGCAAGTTGGCAATGATCATCGCCGGCCCTTCGGCGTCCGCTTCGGCAAGTGCCTTTTCCCAGTGAACCTTGCGCGCATCCTTCGCGATGACGGTCATCTGGCCGGTCTTCGCCTCGGGCCATTCGAGCAGGGCCTGCGAGAATCGCGGATCGGTTTCGACCGCGATCAGTTTCGACGAGCCTTCGTTGAGGATGGCGCGCGTCAGGCCGCCGGGGCCGGGGCCGACTTCGATGACCGTGCGGCCCTTGGGCGAGCCGGCGGCCGTGGCGGCGCGTTTCAGGATCGAGGGGTCGAATAGGAAATGCTGGCCCAGCGATTTGCGGGCGGGCGCATCTGTGAGGGGCGGGGTGTCGTCGCTCATGCGGCGGCTTTCTGGCGGTTGGCGGCGAAAAGCGCCGCAAGGCGGATGGCGGCGATCAGGCTGTCCGGCTTGCAGGTGCCGGCGCGGGCGGCGTCATAGGCGGTGCCGTGATCGGGGCTGGTGCGCACGATCGGCAGGCCGAGCGTGGAGTTCACGCCGCCCCACATGTCGAGCGTCTTGACCGGGATCAGGCCTTGATCGTGCGTCATGGCGATGACGGCATCGAAGGCGCCGCCGCGCATTTCGGCGAAGACCGTGTCGCCGGAGCGGGCGTGGGAGATGGTGATACCTTCCGCTCTCAGACGATCTGCGGCGGGGTTGATGATCTCGACTTCCTCGCGGCCGATGGTGCCATCCTCGCCCGCATGCGGGTTGAGGCCGGTGAAGGCGATGCGCGGCGCGGCGATGCCGAAGTCGCGGCGCAAGGAGGTGTCAACGACACGCGCGATGCGTTCGAGGCGGCCATCGGCTAGGGCGCAGGGAACGTCCGTATACGGCATATGGATGGTGGCGAGGGCGACGCGCAGGCCGCCGCCGGTCAGCATCATCACCGGCTGCGCCTTGTGCCCGGCCTGTTCACACAGGTGGGCGACAAACTCCGTATGCCCCGGAAAGCGGAAGCCGGTGGAGTAGAGCAGGGCCTTGTGGATCGGGTTGGTGACGACGCCGGAGGCGCGCCCGGCGAGCGCGTCGGCGACGGCGTGCTCGATGGACCGGATGATGCTGGGCGCTGCGGCCGCATCGGGATGGCCGGGGGTGACAGACGGGATGCCGCCGAGGGCGAGAACCGGCAGCGCTTCGTAAAACACGCCGCGCGCTTCGGCGGGATCATCGATTTCGCGGAGGGGCACGTCCTGGAAGAGGTGCGGGGCGCCGATGAGATAGAAGGCGCAGTCCGGCTCGGTGCGCAGCGCGGCCCAGGCGGCGGCGCTGATCGGCGGGCCGCAGCCGGCAGGATCGCCCATCGTCAGGGCCAGGGGAGGCAGGTTGGCTTTGCTCACGCCGGCGGTGTCGCGCCAATTCGCGCGCCGTGCAAGCGCCATCGCCTGATCAGCGATAGATGATCGTGGCGTCGCGGCGGGAATTGCGCAGCTCGCGCTCCGAAATCATGTTCAGCTCGCGGGCCTTGATCGAGTTTTTCAGGTCTTCCTTGGACGGCAGCGCTTCGGCGCCCTCGTCGCGGCGGCAGACATACATCACCGCCAGACCGCCGCCGGCCGCGAAGATTTCTGTTGGCGAGCCGACTTCGGTGGCCATGACCATATCGCGGCCTTCCTGGCCGAGTTCCTCGACATTGAGATCATTCAGGTCCTGGGCGCGGAGCTCGGATTTCGAGTTGGCGACGGACTGGACATCATTGCAGGACGTGATGCGGATCATCGCGTCGGTCAGGGTGGATTCCTTGCCGTCGGTGGTGATCAACCGTTTCAGGTCAACCTTGGTTGTCGGCTGGCTCGGCTCGCGGCGGGCGTTCACCGAGAGGATGTAGATGCCGGAGGCCACTTCGATGGGCGGCAGCAAGGCAGGCGGCTGCGCCGACGAAAGCGCTTCGGCGAGTTCCGGGGCGAGGTCTTCCGGCGTCACCCAGCCCATGTCGCCGCCGGTGGCGGAGGTGGGAGCGGAGGAGATGCGCTGTGCGGCGATGCGGAAGTCCGCGCCCTGCTGCAGCTGCTGGACGATCGACTCGGCGGCCTTCATCGCTTCGACCTTGGTTTCCGGGTCCGGGGCGTAGAGGAAGATTTCGCCGACGCGGTATTGCGTCTTCTTCGACGCGGCGCGCATGCGCTCGAGCTGGTCTTCGACCTGGTTGTCGGAAATGCGGATGCGCGAGCCGTAGAGGCCGCTCATCAGGCGCTGCCAGGCGATGTCTGCGCGAATCTGTTCCTCGAGGCTGACCGGGTTGACGCCGGCGGCGAGCAGTTGCTGGCGCAGGCCGCTGGCGCCGATCCCGCTTTCGGAGGCCATGTCGGCAAGTTCGGCGTCAATCTCGCGCGGATCGACTTCGACCTTGTACTCCGCCACGCGGTCAAGCTGCAGGCGTTCATCGATCAGCTGTTCGAGGGCCTGGCCGGTGATCTGCTGGACCTGTTCAGGGGAGGGTTCGCCCCGCCCGAGGGTCAGCAGCAGCAGGCGCGCGCGCTGGCGCACGTCGGAATAGGATATCGGCTTGTCATTGACGATGACTGCGATGCCTTCCAGCTGGAGGCGATTCTCCTCCTGTGCCTGGGCCGCGGCCAGAGGGGCCGAGAGGGCCAGGAAGCCTGCCATCAACGCTGCGCGCACCATACTGATCCTCCGTGGAATTCCGCCCGGCGGAACCCTTAGACACTTTGCCGAAACCATACAAATCCCGATCCGGCGCGCAACGCACCAGCACAGTAATGCAGGCTTCCGGGCGGGATTAACTGCAGTTTCCGGGCCGGAATGGGGCCGGATCGAGGCCGGATCAGTCGAAATCGCTGGACCCGAAGTTTCCGAGCGATTTCAGGGTGAACCGGAACTGGATGTTTTCGGACGGGCCAAGGGTGCGGTCGCGCAGCTCATTCCGGCTGTAGATCAGCTCGAACCGGGCACAGTCATCGGAATAGGCAATTCCGATTTCCTGCTTGGCGTCGATGTCGTCGGTAATGTCCCGCAGCTGGCCGAAGATCAGCGAATAGCTGTCGGTGAGCTGGACCTCGCCGCGCACATACACCCCCTCATCGGGTGTGCCCAGCGGACTGATCCGTTCATCGATCTTGTAGTACTGGCCGACCATCCGGAACCGCTTCAATGAGGTAGATACCCGCACATCCAGACGGTTGAGGGCCAGGTCTTCATCATCCAGCCGGAGCCGGCTCGTGAGGGAGAGGGCCGGGCCAAGATCCAGTTCGGCAGAGGCGACCCAGTCCGAGGATTTGCCGTTCAGGTTTGATCCGACATCGAAGGCAGTGTCCTCGCGCGAGCGCCAGCGGCGTCCCACGGTCGAGCTGAGTTCGACCCCGTTCTTCCAGATCGCGCGGGCGGTGAGGCCGGCACTGAGTTTCGCGTCGCCTTCGTAGAGATCGTAATTGCCGAAGCCGTTAGCCTCGAACAGGCTCGATTCGTCGAACTCGTAGAGCAGGCTGTCCTCGACCGGGATGGCCGGATCGTTGACATTGGAAAAGCCCCAGGCGGCCATGACCGCCGGCTCGATCATCAGGTCAACGGCTTCGCCGGTGCGGATCAGCGGATAGGCGAGCTTGGCCCCCGCATTTCCGACCGCGCGGGAGACTTCGCTCTTGCCGCTGACGGCTTCGTCGAGGGCGTAATAGTCGCCGCGCAGTTCGGCGAAGGGTTCGAAGGTGAAGCCGCCGGGCAGAAGGTTGAAATCGCGCCATTCCGCGCCGGCGCTGATGCGGTGACTGTCGGCGCCGATATCGCGGGTCAGCACGGCAGAGGAGAGGTTGATGTTGGCAAAGCCGAGATTGCCGAGGTCGAAATTCTTTTCGGCGTAGAGCAGAGGCGAGACGACGGGCAGTCGGCTGGCATCGTCTTCGCCGCGCAGGCCCTGGAAGTTCAGCAACGAGACGTCCGTGTAATAGTCGTCGCCCTGGCCGATCATGTAGAGCTGGGATAGCAGGCGGCGGGGCTGGTTCGAATACAGGCCGCGCTTGTCGTTCTGGCCGTCGATATCGTAGCGCCGGTCGTAGAGGTCGTCGGTCTGGTGCTCAACGGCGAAGCCCCAGAGCCAGCCGGGCTGGAGCGCGAAGGCGCCGTTGGCAAAGACGTGGCCGCGGAAATTGTCTTCCCCGAACTTCTCGCCGTCGCCATCGAAATCCTGTTCCTGCGTGAAGCTGCCATCGATCTTCAGGGCGCCGGAATAGAACCGCTTGCGGTATTCGAAGTTCATCACCGGATTGACATTTTCCGTCACCATCGGCGCGACTGTCAGATCGGAATGTTCGGAAATCGCCCAGTAGTAGGGCTGCTTGTAGAAGGCGCCTAGCTTGGACGAGAGGCCGGCATTCGGGATCAGGAAGCCCGAGCGCCGGTCCGAGTTCGGATCGGGATGGGCGAGATAGGGCAGATAGAAGACCGGGATGCCGGCAACTTCCACGACCGCATCGCGGTAGGAAATCATCTGGCTTTCCTGGTCGAGCACCGCGCGCCGGGCGCGGATCTGCCAGGTGGGCGTGCGGTCTTTCTCGCAGACTTCGCAGGACGTGTAGACGACCTGATCGAGCGCATTGAAGCCGCCTTCCTTGCGGATGGCGGAATTGGCCGCGACACTGGCCCCATCTGCGAGGCGGGCGGAAAAGCCGATGGCGTAGCCGTCAGACAGACTCGGGCCGACATCGACCTCATCGGAGAATTGCTGCGAGCCGTCCGTGTCGGTGATGACGACATTGCCGCTGGCGCGGACGCGCTCCGTGGTGCGGTTGTAGACGAGCCGGTCGGCGCGCAGGGTGCGGCCCTGATACAGCGCCTGAACGTTGCCTTCGGCGACGAGGCTGTTCTCCTCGCTGAGTTCGTAGACCGTATCGGCCTCGAGGATCACGCGTTCGTCTGCGGCTTCGGCGGGGGCGGAGACGGGCGTTGCGGCGGCATCCTGTGCCTGCGACGCCAGGGGCAGCACGGCCGAGAATCCGGCGAGCAGCGCAACTTGGGACCAGAAAGCCACGGGTTCCACCCTCACTCTGCAACCGGATTGCGCGGGCCTGCACTCCCCTGCAAGCGCGCGCGGCGATGGGAGAGGCTTAGAGTTGATCCTGCGGGCCGTCCAGATGTCGATGCTGTTAGTTGCAGGTCAGGCCCGGCTGGCTTTCACGAGCGCCATCGCGGCGTCTGCCAGGTTGCCTGCAGGCTCTGACCCGGCCAGCAGCACGTTGCTGACGAAGGCGCCATTGATGAGGACAGCGAGCTGTGTCGCGAGGCGGGCAGGATCGCAGGCGCCGAGGCGGGCGGAGAGGTCTTCGAGCCTGCGGCGAAGCTCCTGCATATGCCGCGCCGCCACGAGGCGGGCGGGGTGGCCGGCCTCCGGGAATTCTGCGGCGGTGTTGATTTGCGGGCAGCCGCGATAGCCCTCGCGGCGGGTGCGGGCGCTGATCCAGTCGAGATGGGCGGCGAGCTCCGCTTCGGGATGGCCCCGGTGCGGCGCTGAGGCGTCGTCCCATGTCTGCCAGAAGTCGGCATCCTCGCGGTCGAGGAAGGCGGCGATCAGGTCGTCCTTCGTGCGGAAGTGCCGGTAGAGGCTGGTCTTGGCGACGCCAGCGGCCTCGACCACCAGGTCGACCCCGACAGCGCGTACGCCGCGCGCATAGAACAAGGCGGATGCGGTCTCTAGGATGCGCTCGCGCACCTCGTTGGGGGGCGGGGCTTCCGGGGACGCGGACCGGGGGGATTTCTCTGCCATGCGGGACCTCCTTCCTGTTTCATACCAGATACAGACTTGACGCACTACAGACCTGTATGTATCGGAATGTAAACAGACAGGTCTGTAGCGTCAGGGGATGATGATGGCGAGCCACGAAACGGGAGTGGAGCGGATGAAGGGTGCGAAAGTCGCCGTGGTCGGCGCAGCGGGGCATACCGGGCGGTTTGTTGTGGCGGATCTGCAGAAACGGGGCATGGCGCCCGTTGGCATTGTCAGGCCTCAGGCCCGGTCAGCGGAGCTGCGCGCCCAGTTCCCCGGCCTTGAGGTGCGGGAGGCTTCGCTGGAGCACCCGGCAACTCTCGATTCGGCCATTGCGGATGTTTCGGCGGTCATCAACTGCGCGGGCCCGTTCATGGACACGGCGGGGCCGGTCCTGCGCGCAGCGCTGAAAGCGGGCGCGCACTATGCGGACGTGACCGCCGAACAGGCGAGCGCATGGGCGACGCTCGGGGAATACCGCGAAGCGGCCCTCGCGGCCGGGGCGACCGTGCTGCCGGCGATGGGGTTTTTCGGCGGGTTTGCGGACCTGCTGGCCACGGCGGCGATGGGCGACTGGCAGGACGCCGATGAGATATGTACCGGCATCGCGCTCAATTTCTGGCACCCGACGGCCGGAACGCGCCTGACCGGCGCACGCAATACGGCGGTCAGGCAGATCGTGACCGGCGGAAACCTCGCCCCGCTGGCGCAGCCGGCAGCGCTGCAGAGCTGGCGCTTTCCAGCGCCGTTCGGAACGGAGACTGTGATCGAGCTGCCCTTCTCGGAGATTGCTCTGATTACGGATCATGTCCGTGCCGGCGAGGTGCGCACCTGGATGAGTGCGCGGGCCCTGAACGATATTCGCAACGCCGAGACACCGCCGCCCACGGCTGCGGATGCGCTGGGCCGGTCTGCGCAGCGCTTTGCCGTTGAGGTTCGGGTGCGCAGGGGCGGTGAAACCCGGCAGGCGCTTGCGGCCGGGCAGGACATCTATGCCTTTTCCGCACCGCTGATTTGCGAGGCGGTGCAGCGGGTTCTGGACGGGCGCGTGGCGGTGCGCGGGGCGAAGGCGCCCGGCGCAGTGTTCGATGCTGCGGATTTCCTCGATGCCCTCCGGACAGACCTCAGTATGCTGACGATCCGCGCCTGCTGAGCCTGGGGCGGGCTATACGGCGCGGGCGGCGAGCCCGCCGGGCAGCGTTAGAGCCTCGCCCGCTAGTTCAAGTTCCATCAGCACGGCGCTGCACTGGGCGGCGCTGAGGCCACAGGCGCGGGCGATTTCGTCGAGAGGCATGGCATGGGGCGTGAGCGCCTCGCGCACGCGGGCGAGCAGGTCGCGGGGCACCTCGCCGCCGGGGAAGTCCGCCTCGAATTCCGGCGCAGGCGGCGCAGCGACGCGCAGCGGCGGCAGGCCGGAGAGCACTTCGAGGACATCTTCCGCATGGCGCACCAGCGCGGCGCCCTGGCGGATGAGCCGGTTGGTGCCTGCTGCGCGCGGGTCGAGCGGGGAGCCGGGGACGGCCATCACTTCGCGGCCCTGTTCGCCCGCCATCCGCGCCGAGATCAGCGAGCCGGAACGCTCTGCGGCCTCGACCACGACCGTGCCGCGCGCGAGGCCGGTGACGATGCGGTTGCGGCGGGGGAAGTCCTGCCCGCGGGCGGTGTAGCCGGTGGGGCTTTCCGAGATGATCAGACCGCGCTCTGCGATTTCGCGGTACAGGCGTTCGTGCTGCGGCGGGTAGATGTGATCGATACCGCCGCCGAGGACGGCGACCGTGCCGGTGGCGAGGCTGGCGGTATGGGCTTCGCCGTCGATGCCAAGGGCGAGGCCGGAGATGACGGCGAGGCCGCTGCGGCCGAGTTCGGCGGCCATGTCGCGCGCGATCTTGCGGCCGGCGGCGGAAGCGTTGCGGGCGCCGACAATGGCGACGGCTTCCGGCCGGGCGTGTTCCGGATTGCCGAGCATCGTCAGCATGGGCGGCGGCGGATCGAGCGCGTGGAGGAGTTTGGGGAACTCTGCCTCGCAGCTGGCCACAAGGCGGGCACCGAGTTTTTCGGTGGCGGCGATCTCGTCTTCGATGCGGGCGGAGGGGGGAAGGTCGATGCGGCGGCCACGACCTGCGCGGTGGGCGATTTCGGGCAGGGCTTCGAGCGCGGCGGTGGCCGTGCCGTAGCGCTCCAGAAGTTTCTGGAAGGTCAGGGGGCCGACATTCGGTGTACGGACGAGGCGGAGCCAGTCGCGCCGTTCAGCATCGCTGAGGGCGCGGGGCAGGCTCATGCGGCGGGCTTGTCCTTGCCGCTGCCGAAGCGGGGCTCCGTGCCCTTTAGCAGACGGCCGAGGTTGGCGCGGTGGGTCCAGAAGACGAGAAGGGAGAGCGCGGCGAGTCCGCCAAGAACGACCGGATTGCGCTCGCCAAGCAGATAGGCGCCGGGCGGCACCGCGACAGCAGCGCACAGGGCCGAGAGCGAGGATATCCGCGTCAACGCAAACAGGCCGAGCCAAACCGGCGCGCCTACCAGCAGGCCCTTGAGGGGCGTGATGAAGATCAGCAGCCCGGCATAGGTGGCGACGCCCTTACCGCCCTTGAAGCCGAGCCAGACAGGATAGCAATGGCCGAGGAAGGCCGCGACGCCGGCGATCATGCCCGCTTCGCGCCCGCCGATCCATGTAAAGGCGAGCGCGGCGAGGCCTGCCTTCAGGCTGTCGAGCAGGAAGGTGGCGAGGGCGAGATCCTTGCGCCCGGTGCGCAGCACATTGGTCGCGCCGATATTGCCGGAGCCGATGGCGCGGATGTCGCCGAGGCCGGCGGCTTTCGTGATGACGAGGCCGAACGGAATTGACCCGGACAGATAGCCGACGACCGCCGCCAATGCGTAGAGTGCCTCAACTGGCATCTGAATTTCCCTCGCCCGTATTGCGGCAAGGTTTAGGGGGGCGGCGAGGATGGGGCAAGGCCCCCGCGGTCAGTTCGCTGAGTGGCTTGCTACCGCTCGAACACTGTCTTCCCGCCGACGAACGTCCGCATCACGCGGCCTTGCAGTCTGCGCCCGTCGAACGGGGAGTTCTTGGAGCGGGAGAGGAGGTGGTCGCGGTCACAGAGCCAGGGTTTGCCGGGGTCGAAGAGAATGATGTCAGCGGGCGCGCCTTCGGCGAGGCGGCCCTGCGGAAGGCCGAGGATGGAGGCGGGGCCGATGGTGACCGGGGCGAGGGCCTTGAGCAGGCTGAGTTCGCCTTCGGCCACAAGAGTCATCAGGCAGGGCAGCACGGTTTCGAGGCCTGCAGCGCCGAAGGCGGCTTCGCCGAGCGGCAGGCGCTTTTCCTCCGGGGGCTGAGGATCGTGCGCGGAGACAACCGCGTTGATCGCGCCTTCCTGCAGCGCGGACACCAGCGTCTTGCGCATCTGTTCGGTGCGGAAGGGCGGGTTCACTTTGCAATAGGTGAGATAGTCGCCGATATCGAGTTCGTTGAAGAACAGCGAGTGCGCGGCGACCGTTGTGAACACTTTTGCGCCGCGGCCTTTGGCGATGTCGGCTATGTCGAGCGTGCGCTGCGTGGTGACTTGATCGAGGATCAGCGTGCAGCCGGTCTGCTCGGCGAGCGTCACATCGCGCATGGCGCCGAGCCATTCGGCTTCGACGGGAATACCCGAGAGGCCGTGGCGCGCGGCGAACTCGCCCGCGTTCATCACGCCATTGCCGGAGAGGGTGCGGTCATCCGGGCGGGACATGACGATGGCGCCGCGGCTGGCGGCATAGGTCATCGCGCGTTTCATCACCTGCGCGCTGGCAACCGGCCAGTCGCCATTGGTGAACATCACGGCGCCGGCCTCGGCCATCATACCGATCTCCGCCATTGCCTCGCCGCCAAGGCCGACCGTGAGACCGCCGGCGGGATAGACGCGCGCGAAGGCAGTTTCACGGCCGCGCTCGGCGATGAACTGCACCAGCGCCACATCATCGATCACGGGGCGCGTATCGGGCATCACCACAAAGCTCGTGATGCCGCCGGAAAGGGCGGCGCGCGAGGCGGTGGCCAGCGTTTCCTTGTGCTCGCCGCCGGGTTCGCCGGTCTTGGCGCGCAGGTCGATCAGGCCGGGCGCGAGGCAGAGGCCGCCCGCGTCGAGGGTTTCATTCGCATCCGGGAAGGAAACGTTCGTCCCGGTACGGACTTCGCTGATCTTGCCCTTGTCGATGAAGAGGCCGCCGGGCGCATCGGTCTGCGAGGCGGGGTCCAGGATGCGGGCGTTCAGGATGGCGAGGCTCATGCGCGGCCTCCGGCGAGGAGGTGCAGCACCGCTTCGCGTACCGCGACGCCCATCTCCACTTGCTCGGTGATGACGGAGCGCTCACCGTCGGCGATGGAGCTTTCGATCTCGACGCCCCGGTTCATCGGACCGGGGTGCATGACGATGGCATCGGGCTTGGCCAGCGCCAGCCGGTCGGCGGTGAGGCCGAAATAGTGGAAATATTCCCGCTGGCTCGGCAGGAAGCTGCCATTCATCCGCTCCAGCTGAAGGCGCAGCATCATCACGACATCCGCGCCCGGCAATACGGCATTGAAATCCGTGCCCGCGCTTTCCGCCCCCCAAGTGTCCGTACCCGGAGGGGTCAGCGTGCGCGGCCCGCACAGGTGCACGCGCGCGCCCATCAGGTGCAGCGCCATAGTGGTGGAGCGCGCAACGCGGCTGTGGGCGATGTCGCCGCAGATGACGACCTTGAGGCCTTCGATACGGCCCTTCACGCGGCGGATGGTGAGTGTGTCGAGCAGGCCCTGCGTCGGGTGTTCGTGCGTGCCGTCGCCGGCATTGACCACCGCGCAATCGACCTTGCGCGAGAGCAGCTTGGCGCCGCCGGAAGCTGAGTGGCGCACCACCAGTACGTCGGGCTTCATGGCATTCAGCGTCATCGCCGTGTCGATCAGCGTCTCGCCTTTCTTCACCGAGGAGTTGGCGACCGGCATGGAGACGACATCGGCGCCGAGGCGGCGGGCGGCGATCTCGAAGCTCGACATGGTGCGCGTGGAGTTCTCGAAGAAGAGATTAACCACAGTGCGCCCGGTCAGGATCGGGTCGGGCCGCTTGCCGGCGCGAGTGGCCTCGGCGTAAGTGTCCGCGAGGTCCAGAATGTGAGAAATATCAAGGGGGTGGAGACCTTCGATTCCCAGCAGATGCTCGTGCCGGAAGGTGTAGTCTGCGTGCGCCGCTGCCATGAAGGCCCCTTCGATTTGCGGCGGTTTAGAAGGGATTCCCGGTGGGGGCAAGCCTTCACGCTGCCCCCAGCCACAGTATGACGAGCCACACCAGCGGCAGGGTCAGCGATGCCGCCACGGTCTGCACAGCGATCAGGTTGGCCGCCAGGGTCGTGTCGCCGCCGAGTTCGCGGGCGAGGACATAGGAGTTGGGAGCGGTCGAGGTGGCCGCGCACAGGAGCGCAATCGCGAGTGGCAGACCGGTGAGACCAATGGCGAGGCCGATGGCCAGCACGATGGCCGGCATGCCGAGCAGGCGGACGGCGGACCAGAAGAAGGTGCGCGCCCCGGCCCGTTTCAGCGCGCCGAGATCGACGCCTGCGCCGGCGCTGAGCAGGCCGGCGGCGATGGCGGCGTTCGCCAGCATCTTCAGCGTCTCGTCGGCGACGACCGGCAGCTTGATGTGAAAACTCGCGAGCGAAATGCCGATGGCGCAGGCGATAACCAGCGGATTTCTCAGCATGGCGAGCAGCGGCTGCGGCTTCTTTCCGGGCGGATGGTCGGCGTGCGAAATCAGGGCGTACACGGAAATAACGTTCGCCATCGGGATCATCGCGGCAGCGGCAAGGCTGACGAGGGCGACACCCTCATTGCCGAAGAGCTGGGCGCCTAGGGAAAGCGCAATGATCGTGTTCCAGCGCACGTTGGACTGCACGATCGTGCCGATGGCGGGGCGCTCTGTTACGGGCCACCAGCGTGCGCCGAGGCCGATCCCCGCCATCACAGTCTGCGCCAGCAGAAGTGCGCCGAGCATCGCCCAGGGCGCATGGTCAAACTCCGCATTCGCCAGTGCCCGCACGATCAGCGCCGGCAGCAGCACGAGGAAGGAGAGCCGGTCCATCGCCCGGAAGGCTTCCGGCGTGATCATGCCGCGGCGCGCAAGGATCTGCCCCAGCACCACGATCAGGATCACCGGCACAAGCGCGATGAGGAAAGCGTTCACTTGCCCGCCTCCAGCCGCGAGAGAGCCCCGCGCAGGATCATGGCAGCGGCCATCGCGTCGATCCGGTCCGAGCGGCGCTGTTCGGTGAAGGAGAGTTCGCGCACGACCTCGTCGGCTTCGACCGTGGAATAGCGCTCGTCCTGGAAGGCGACCGGGATGTCGCGCACTTTCAGGAGATTTGAGATGAGCGTGCGGACGGACTGCACCCGGGGGCCCTGTGTGCCGTCAGTGTTCAGCGGCAGGCCAACCACCAGCCCCACGCCGCCGCGCTCTTCATAGATGGCCAGCAGGCGTTCCAGCGACGGGGCGAGCTTCACCTTCTGGATGGTTTCGACCGGGCTGCACAGGATGCGGCTCGCATCGGTCGCCGCCACGCCCAGCGTCTTCGTGCCCGGGTCGAGGCCGATCAGCACGCCTTTTCCGGGCAGGTCGAAGAGATCCATCACGGGCATCGGCTGGCACATACCGCCTTGATGCGGCTTTGCCTATCGCGTAATCGGGCGCAGAGCCAAGGAGCCCGCCCATGAGCGTCACCCGTGATGATGTCCGCAAGGTCGCCCGTCTGTCCCGCATTGCGGTGCCGGAAGAGCGTCTGGATGAACTCGCCGGCGAGCTGAACGGAATCATGGGCTGGATCGACCAGCTTAACGAAGTGGATGTCGAAGGCGTCGAGCCGATGACCTCCGTGGTCGAGACGAAACTACCGATGCGCGAGGACGTTGTGACGGATGGCAACATCCAGGACCAAGTGCTGGCAAACGCCCCGCGCACGGAGCACGGGTTTTTCGTTGTGCCGAAGTCTGTGGAGTAGGGCCGGGGGCCTTCGTCTTTCCACTTGCTAGAATTCCCCCTCCGTCAGTCCGCTTCGCGGCCTGACGGAGGGGGCTCTTTCGCCCTACTTGTTCGGATTGATCAGATACTTCTCGCCCGTGGCCTTCGCATTGTAGGCTTTCAGCGTGTCGAGGTTCAGGGCCTCGGTCATTGAAATCTCTGCGGTGTAGTGGCTGGCGAACGTCGTGTGCAGTTCGTCTACCACGCGCTGGCGCATGCGGTTGCGCACTTCCGGGCCGACCTTCTGCAGGAACGGGGTGAGCAGGTAGCCGCCGAGGTTCCAGGCAAAGCCGACGCCGGGGGGCACCAGCGTCTGCGACATGTCGAGCCGGCCGTAGATATAGACCTGCGTTTCCTGCCCCGACCCGTAGCGGCTGAATTCCTTCATGTTGCGAACTGCCGCGGCTTCCATCGCTACCAGCAGCTGACCGGCTAGCGGGCCGCCGCCGATGGCGTCGAAGCCGAGCGTCGTCTTGGTTTCTGCGAGCGCGGTGATCAGCTCTTCCATGAAGCTCGGCGAGGTCGAGTCGACGATGTGCTTCGCGCCGATGGCTTTCAGGATGTCGGCCTGTTCCTTCTTGCGCACGATATTGACCAGCGGGACATTATCCTTCTGACAGATCTTCACGAGCATCTGGCCGAGGTTTGAGGCGGCAGCGGTGTGCACGATGCCGGTGCGGCCCTGCATCTTCATCGTTTCGACGAAGGACAGCGCCGTCAGCGGGTTAACGAAGCAGGAGGCGCCGGCCACTGGCGAGGTGCCATCCGGCAGGGGCAGGACCTGAGCGACATGCAGCAGGCGGTATTGCGAATACATTTCCCCGCCGAGCCCCGCGACGACCTTGCCGAGCAGCGCCTGCGCGGCAGGCGAGGAGCCAGTCTTGACCACCGTGCCGGCGCCTTCATTGCCGATGGGCATCGACTGGTTCAGGCGCGCGGCCATGGCGCGGAGTGCCGGCGGCGGCACGTTTGCGGTGATGACCGGACGGTCCTTCGTGCCGGAGGCCTTCGCGGTGGAGATATCGGCGCCGCCAACCAGCAGGCCGAGGTCTGACGGGTTGATCGGCGTCGCCTCGACCCGGATCAGCACTTCGTCGGGCCCTGGCTCCGGCACGGCCACTTCGGCCAGCGACAGTTCCAGCTCCCCGGAGTCTTTCACCAGCGTGCGCATTTGCAGCGCCGTCTTCGGAACGGTGTTGGTCATGGTGTTTCTCCCTGTGGCGGGCCTTCAGGCCCCTGTCAGATCGCTTCGTCGGCGAAGTCTTCGTAATCGATCAGGATTTCTTCGCTGGGCGCAATATCCCTTGCGGCGGTCAGGATGACTTCCGCCGCGTCAGCGTCAACGTCGAACACGGCATTGGGCTTCGGGCTGTGATTGCACATGGAGATTTCGCCGAAGGCGACGGCCGCGCGCACAGCGCCGTCTTCCCGCTCGTCGATATAGAAAACGTAGTGGTAGAGCCGCGTGGCTTTCAGCCTTGCGGTGTCCTCATGGCTGAGGACCAGCAGGGGATACCGGCCGATCTCGGTGCCTTCGCGAAGGGGCTGGGCAGCAAACAATCCGCGTCCATGCAGGGGCGAGGTGCGAACCTCGGCGCGGGCCCCTCCGGTGAGTGGTGACATGCGCGTGCTTCTAGCATGCGCCGGAGCGCGCGCCAGCCGGGTCAGGCGGGATTTTCTTCGGCTGCGGGGGCCGCCTCAGGGGCCGGCTTCGCTTTCGCTTTCGGGTCCCAGTTGCGGATGCTGGTGATAATGCAGCGCTGCGGGCCGAACGTGCCGCCCATCGCGCGGCTGACAATGATCGCGTCGCCCGGCGTCAGGCAGCCCGTCGGTGTGTCGAGGGCGATGGCCTCGGCATATTCCAGGTCCATGCAGGTGCCCGCGACCGCGACAAGGTAGCGGGTTCGGCCTTCGTGCAGCACCACGGAGTCGCGCTCGTTCATGCTGAAGCCGTCGATGGAGCGGGCAAAGCAGATGTTGCGCGCTTCCTCGCCCAGGCGCGGATCATCGGCATAGCGGGCAATGCCGCTGGGCGTGGCGGAGCCGGGCGTGCTGGAACAGGCGACGAGGGCGGCGGCTGCGGCGATCAGGGGCAAGGCGCGAAGCATGGCAGGTCTCCTGGGAGGAAAAGTCGGGGGTTGTCCGGCCACTAAGCGCCGGTTCCCGCCCTGCTGCAACCGGCTCACGGAGACTTGAACTTTTGCCCGGAGGGTCCTAGCAGGCGGGCTTGACGCAAAGAGGCCCAAGATGACCGATCTCACCGCCCTGACCCTCGCCGAAGCGCTGGACGGGCTGACATCGAAACAGTTCTCCTCGCTGGAGATCACCGAGGCCTTCATCAAGGCCATCGAGGCCTCCCGCGTGCTGAACGCCTATGTCGTGGAAACGCCGGAGAAGGCCCGCGAGATGGCGAGGGCCTCCGACGCCCGCCGCGCCAAGGGCAAGGCTGGCCGCCTTGAAGGCGCGCCGCTGGGCATCAAGGACCTCTACTGCACCAAGGGCGTGCGCACGACGGCATGCTCGAACATCCTCGGCGAGTTCACACCCACCTACGAATCCACGGTTACCCAGAACCTGTGGGACGAAGGCGCCGTAATGCTCGGCAAGCTGAACATGGACGAGTTCGCGATGGGCTCGTCCAACGAGACGTCGCGTTTCGGCCCGCCGATCAACCCGTGGCGCCGCAAGGGCGACAATCAGGGCCTGACACCGGGCGGCTCGTCCGGTGGTTCGGCGGCGGCCGTCTCCGGCAATCTCTGCCTCGCCGCCACGGCGTCCGACACCGGCGGCTCGATCCGCCAGCCCGCTTCCTTCACCGGCACGGTCGGCATCAAGCCGACCTATGGCCGCGCCAGCCGCTATGGCATGGTCGCCTTTGCCTCCTCGCTCGATCAGGCGGGGCCGATTGCCAAGACCGTGGATGACAGCGCGCTGCTGCTGGAGATCATGTGCAGCCATGACCCGAAAGACTCCACCTCGCTGGACATCCCTACGCCTGACTGGCGCAGCGATGTGCGCAAGGGCGTGAAGGGCATGAAGATCGGCATTCCGAAGGAATACCGCATTGAGGGCCTGTCGGACGAGATCGACGCGCTCTGGCAGCAGGGCATCAAGTGGTTGAAGGAAGCCGGCGCGGAAATCGTCGACATCTCCCTTCCGCACACGAAGTACGCGCTGCCCGCCTATTACATCGTCGCACCCGCCGAAGCCTCGTCCAACCTCGCCCGCTATGACGGCATGCGCTACGGGGCACGCGTCGAAGGTAACAACCTGACGCAGACTTATGAAGGCACCCGCGCCTCCGGCTTCGGCAAGGAAGTCCAGCGCCGCCTGATGATTGGCACCTATGTGCTCTCGTCCGGCTATTACGATGCCTATTACCTGCGTGCCCAGAAGGTCCGTACAAAGATTTTCCAGGATTTCGTGGAAGCGTTCGAGAAGTGCGACGCGATCCTAACGCCCGCCTGTCCGTCGCCGGCCTTCGCTTTCGGCGAAAAGTCCGGCGATCCGATCGAGATGTATCTCAACGACGTGTTCACGGTGACGGCGAACCTGGCCGGCCTGCCGGGCATCGCAGTTCCCGCGGGTCTCTCCGTGAATGGTCTGCCGCTCGGCCTACAGGTCATCGGCAAGGCGCTCGACGAGAGCGCCTGTTTCCGGGTCGGCGGCGCGCTGGAAGATGCAGCCGGTTTCGTGGCCAAACCCGAAAAGTGGTGGTAGGCTCGCAGCCATGCTGCGTTTCCTTGCCATATTCACCATCGTCCTCATGCTCGGTCTGATCATGCTGGCAGCCGTGCTCTCGCAATACGGCTACAGCCTATTCGACCCCGAAATGCAGGTGATGATCGCCGTTTGCATCGCGGTGGCCGCCTATGTCGGCTGGCGCATCAATGGCATCCTGAAGAACCGCGAGATGGACCTCGCAGACCGCCCGGCGCCCGGCGGGGCGGGGCAGGGCAAGCTCGCCGGCCTGTTCAGCGGTGGCCGCAACAAGACCTATGCCGACCGGCAGGCCCGTCTCGAAGCCCGCCGCCGCAAGCTGATCGAAGAGGGCAAGATGAGCGCCGACGAGGCGCCGCCCCCACTGCCTGCTGCGCCCGAGCCGGCGGCCCCGGCGCCCGGTTCCTCCGCGGCAATGCGCGACCGGATGGCAGCGCGCGCCGAACGCGTGCGCAAGGCCCGCGAAGAAGGCAAGATCTGAGGCATTGCCGCCTCGACATCCGGCCCCGGCTGCCTCTAAAAGGCGGCTGAAACCTGAAGCCACCCGAGAGACCGATGACCGAGAGACCCACCTACCGCATCAAGGGCGAAACCGGCGACTGGGAAGTCGTCATGGGGCTCGAAATCCATGCGCAGGTCGCTTCGAATGCAAAGCTGTTCTCCGGCGCCTCGACCGCGTTCGGCTCTGACCCGAACTGCAACGTCTCACTGGTGGACGCCGCCATGCCCGGCATGCTGCCGGTGATCAACAAGTTCTGCGTCGAACAGGCGATCCGTACCGGTCTTGGCCTCAAGGCAAAGATCAATACCTGGAGCCGTTTCGACCGGAAGAACTATTTCTATCCCGACCTGCCGCAGGGCTATCAGATCAGCCAGTTCGCCCACCCGATTGTCGGCGAGGGCGAGATCGAAGTGGATGTCGAAGTTCCGGGTAAGGAGGATTATTCCTTCCCTTGCCGCATCGAGCGGCTGCACCTTGAACAGGACGCCGGCAAGTCGATCCACGACATGGACCCGAACGCCACCTATGTAGACCTCAACCGCTCCGGCGTAGCGCTGATGGAAATCGTCTCGAAGCCTGACGTGCGCTCGCCCGCCGAGGCCGCCGCGTATGTCAAGAAGCTGCGCGCCATCGTCATTGCGCTCGGCACCTGCGACGGCGACATGGAAAAGGGCAACCTGCGCGCCGACGTGAACGTTTCCGTCTGCCGCCCCGGCGCCTATGAGAAGTTCCGCGAAACCGGAGACTTCAAACATCTCGGCACGCGCTGCGAGTTGAAGAACATGAACTCCTACCGCTTCATCCAGCAGGCGATCGAGTATGAAGCCCGCCGCCAGATCGAGATCATCGAAAGCGGCGGCAAGGTGGAGCAGGAAACCCGGCTGTTCGATCCGAACAAGGGCGAAACCCGTTCCATGCGCTCGAAGGAAGACGCGCACGATTACCGCTATTTCCCGGACCCGGACCTTCTGCCGCTGGAATTCGAGCAGGCATGGATCGAGGATATCCGCAAGTCGCTGCCCGAACTGCCGGACCAGAAGCGCGCCCGCTTCCAGTCCGAGTACGGACTTTCACGCTATGATGCCGGTGTGCTGACCTCTGAAGCAGACAAGGCGGAGTATTTCGAAATCGTCGCCAAGGGGCGCGATGCAAAGCTCGCCGCCAACTGGGTGACGCAGGAACTGTTCGGTTATCTCAACAAGGAAGGCCTGGAGCTGTCGCAGAGCCCTGTCTCTGCGCCATCCCTCAGCGGCCTCATCGGCCTCATCTCCGACGGCACGATCAGCGGCAAGATCGCCAAGGACGTCTTCGCCCGGATGATCGCCGGAGAAGGCGAGGCGGCCGCCATCGTCGAGAAGCATGGCCTCAAACAGGTCACAGACACCGGCGCCATCGAGAAGGTCGTCGACGAGATCATCGCGGCCAATCCCGAACAGGTCGCCAAAGTGAAGGACAAGCCGCAAACGCTTGGCTGGTTCGTCGGTCAGGTGATGAAAGCCTCGGGCGGCAAGGCAAACCCGCAGGCTGTCAACGACATCCTGAAGGCGAAGCTCGGCCTCTGATTGCGGCGTAAGGTCAGGCCTCCCGCGCCCAGTCGCGCAGGTCGGCCACATAGATTTCCGGCACTTCCATTGCGGCGAAGTGACCGCCGCGCGGCATGTCGCGCCAGCGGGTGAGGTTGTAGGCCCGCGCGACCCAGGTTTCGGGCGGGGCAACGATATAGCGCTCGCCCGGATAGTTCGCGAAGGCCGTCGGCGTCTCGCAGCGCTCGCCTTCCGGCAGGCCGTTGCCGCCTTCCTGAAACAGGGCGTTATAATACCACACGCTCGTCGCGATCGCGTCATTCACCAGATAAATCATCACATTCGTCAGAAGCTGATCGCGCGTGTAAACCTCGAACAGTCCGCGTTCGGACAGATCGCTCCAGCCGTTGAACTTCTCCAGAATCCACGCCGCCGTGCCCATCGGCGAATCCATCAGCGCCATCGCCAGCGTTTGCGGCTTGGTCGCCTGCTGCATCAGGTAGGCGCCCTCCATCTGCATCATCAGCTGCGAGTGCTGCAGCCAGGCTGTTTCCTTCGGCGTCTGCGGCGTGGCCGGCGTCGGGCGCAGGCCGATCATGTTGATGTGGATGCCCCGGCAGCCGCCCTTGCCATCATGGGTCCCGTGGTTCTTTCCGATCCAGGAAGTGACGAGACTACCCCAGTCGCCGCCCTGCGCGAGATAGCTGTCATAGCCGAGCACACCCCGCAACAGCTTGTCCCACAGCGCCGCCGTGGCGCGCTGGCCGATGGGCGAGGCGGGCTTGCCGGAAAAGGCATAGCCGGGCAGGGACGGGATCACGAGATCGAAGGCATCCTCGGCCGACCCTCCGTGCGCGGAGGGAAAGGCGAGCGGGCCGATGGCGTTCCAGAATTCGTAGATGCTGCCGGGCCATCCATGCGTGATCAGCAGCGGCCGCTTGCCGCCCGCTTCGCCGACAACATGCACGAAGTGGATTATCTGCCCGTCAATTTCGACTGTGTACTGAGGATGTACGTTCAGCGCCCGCTCCGCCGCGCGCCAGTCATAAGTGTCTAGCCAGTAGCGCTGCAGCTCCTGCATCACGGGCGTCGACATGCCATAGGCAAAGCCCTGCTCGTTCGCCGGGGCGGGGAACCATCTGTAAGCCTCCACCCGTGCACGGATTGCGGCGAGTTTCTCGTCCGGCACATGGATGGTGAAAGGCTTAGGCGCGCTCATGGTCTCTCCCGGGTTTCTGGGGGAGGTTAGCGCGCAATCGGGCCGGCGTCTAAGACTGCCGCAGCGGCAGAGTGAGGATCAAACCGAAAAGCTCGTTCCGCACCCGCAGGCCGCCGTGGCATTCGGGTTGCGGATCTTGAACGCCGCCCCGATCAGCTCGGTCGAGAAGTCGATTTCAGAGCCGCGCAGGAATTCGAGGCTCATCTCGTCGATCAGCACCCGCGCGCCGTCCAGCTCCACAACGAGGTCATCTGGCGCAGCTTCTCCTGCAAAATCAAACTTGTAGGAAAAGCCGGAACAGCCCCCACCTTCGACGGAGACGCGCAGGAAGGCCGCGCCGTCCTGTTTGGCGAGAATCGCGTTAATCCGCTTCGCAGCCGAGGCGGTCAGGGTCACATCCGGTGTAGAAACGTCGGTCATACCGCAGAACATAAGGACGAAACCGGCAATGGAAAAGAGAGCTCCTTTCGCCACACGGTTTGAAGACAGCCGTGGCCGCTTCGTCGAGGAGGCGCCTTCTGCGACCCGCACGCCGTTCCAGCGCGACCGGGACCGGATCATCCACGCCACGGCTTTTCGCCGCTTGAAGCAGAAAACCCAGGTTTTCGTCGCCCATGAAGGCGACCATTTCCGCACCCGGTTGACCCATACGCTGGAAGTCGCCCAGATCGCCCGCACGATCGCCCGCACGCTGGGGCTGGACGAAGACCTCGCTGAAACCCTCGCCCTTGCGCACGATCTCGGACACCCGCCCTTCGGCCATGCGGGGGAGGACCAGCTCGATGCCTGCATGCGGCCCTATGACGGGTTCGACCACAACGCCCAGTCGCTGCGTATCGTCACGCGGCTGGAGCGGCGCTATCCGCAGTTCGACGGGCTGAACCTCACCTGGGAAACGCTCGAAGGTCTCGTCAAGCACAACGGCCCGCTGCTCGGACCGGACACGATGCTGAAAGACCTGCCCGCCGCCTTCCGCGACTATCCGCATCTCGAAGCGCTCGAACTCGACACCTTCGCCGGCCCGGAAGCCCAGGTCGCCGCCCTGTCGGACGATATCGCCTATAACAACCACGACATCGATGACGGCATCGCCGCCGGCCTCTTCACAGTCGAGGACCTGATGGCCCTGCCTGTGGTCGGGGATGTCTTCCGCAGCGTGCGGATCGAGTATCCGGCCATCGATGACCGGATGGTCACCTATGAAGCCGTCCGCCGCCTCATCGGCCTGTGGATAAATGACCTGCTGGAAGAGACCCGCGCCCGGGTGAAACGGCACAAGCCGAAATCCGCTGCGGATGTCCGCGCGCTGGACGAGCCACTGGTCGCGTTCTCGAAGGAACTGGAATCCCCGCAACGCGCCCTGCGCGCGTTCCTGTATGGCCGGATGTACAAGCACTACCGGGTGAACCGGATGCGCTCGAAGGCGAAGCGGGTGCTGGCGGACCTGTTCGAGGTGTTCCTGAACGAACCCCAGACCCTGCCGCCGCCCTGGAACAATCTGCCCCAGGCGCTCGACGAGGCGGGCCGCGCGCGCATTGTCTGCGACTATATCGCCGGAATGACGGATACTTTTGCCCTTGAGGAGCATCGCCGGCTCTTCGATTCCTCCAGCCTCGCCTGAGGCTTGGCGCCCGCGACGGACTGAGCCGGAACTCCGTCTCTTCAAGGCTCGTTAAGGAAAACGGCCCTAGTGTTAACTTCGCAGATTCTCACAGGAGCGACCGATGAGCCGATCGAACGCCCACGGCCATGAATATACCCCGTTCGACGACGATTACCGGGGGTTTGAAGCCCGCGAGGAAGAAACCGCGCGCGGACCGCTGATCCTGGCGATCGCCATCGGCGTCCTGCTGATCTTTGGCGGGGTGATCTGGAACACTTACCGCCAGGGCGTGCGCCCGGAAGGCGAGGGGTTGCCGAGCGTGCTGGCTGCGCAGCAGGACAGCTGGAAAAAGACTCCCGAAACCCCGGCTGCTGCCGGCGTTGCGGATACCGACAAGCATTTCTTCGACAGCCTGGACGCGACGGCGCGCGAACCTGTTGCAGCAGTGCCGGAGCCTGCTGCCGAGGAGGCGGTGATGACGCTTGCAGGCGCAGACGCTACCGGTGACGGCGAGCCGACACAGCTGCGGCGCGGGCCGGTGGAGCCGCTGGTGGAACTCGGCGCGGCGCCGTCAACACCAGCCACGCCGGCATCGGAGCAGATCCAGCCTGCTGCTGCCATCGAAGCTGCCCCTGTGCCGCAGGGGCCCCGCGCACAGTTCGTGTTCCAGCCGGATGGGGCTTATCTCGTCCAGCTCGCGGCCCTGCGCACGGAAGAGCAGGCGGAAACCGCGTGGAAACGGGTCAATTCCTCCGCGCCGGAGCTGTATTATGGCGCCACCAAGATCATCCAGCGCGCCGATCTCGGCCCGAATGGTGTGTTTTACCGGTTGCGCGTCGGTGCCTTTGCCGACAGATCGGAGGCTTCGGCCTTCTGCGACGCCATCAAAAAGACCGGCGCGACCTGCATCGTGGTGACTGGATAGTGGTGAAAGCCTGCATTCTCAGCGTATCCGGGCCGGAATTGACCCCGGCCGAGGCTGTCCTGTTCCGGGCGGAGAACCCGTGGGGCGTGATCCTCATGGGCCGCTCGTGCGTCAGCAGGATGCAAGTGCGCTGCCTCGTGGCGGATATCTGGGAAGCCACAGGCCGCGAAACGCTGATCTTCATCGATCAGGAAGGCGGCCGCGTGGCGCGCCTGAAGGCGCCGGAATGGCCGCTGTTTCCGCGCGGGTCGGACTATGCCGCGGTCTATGCCAGAGACCCTGAGCTTGGGCGCGAAGCCACATGGCTGGGCCACCGGCTGATCGCCGCCGAACTCGCCAGTCTGTCAATCCATGCCGACTGCGCCCCGGTGGTCGACCTGCCGGTGCCCGGCGCCCACGACATTATCGGCGACCGTGCCTTCGGCACCACGCCGGAAGCTGTCGCCGACCTCGCCAGAGCCGCGCTCTCCGGCCTCGCTGCCGGCGGCGTTGCGGGCGTGATCAAGCATATCCCCGGCCATGGCCGCGCTTTCGCAGACAGCCATCTGGAGCTGCCGCGCGTAACTGCCGGAAACAACGAACTGGCGAAAGACTTCGACGCCTTCGCCCGCGTCGCCGACGCGCCGATGGCGATGACTGCGCATATTTCCTATGACACGTTCGATCCCGGCAAGGCGGCCACCGTGTCGCGGATCATGATTCAGGACGTCATCCGGGGCCGAATCGGCTTTGATGGGCTCCTGATGACAGATGATCTGGGGATGAAGGCCTTGGGGGGCACTCTGACCGAGCGCGCACATGCCTCTATCGCAGCGGGCTGCGATGTGTTGCTGCATTGTTCAGGCTTCCTGAAAGACCCCGCCGACATCCTCGCCGAGATGACCGAAGTCGCGCAGGCCGCACCGCACCTAAAGGGCAAGGCCGAAGACCGCGCAGATGCGGCCGATGCGATCGCGCGCCGCTCCGAAGCCTTCGAAGCCGCCAAGGGTTGGCGCCGGTTTGGCCAGCTTTTCCCGCAGCTGGAGGCGATGGCATGAGCGGCGAGGCGATTTCCATCGACGCCCTGTCGGCGGATGCGGCCGAGGCGGAAGGTGTGAACCTCTTTACGGTGGACGTACCGGGCTATGAAGGCCCGCTGCACCTGCTGCTTGAACTCGCGCGCCGGCAGAAGGTGAACCTCCTGCAGATCTCCATGCTGCAGCTCGCCGAGCAGTACATGGCCTTCATCGAGGACGCACGCACGAAGCGGATCGACATCGCTGCGGACTACCTCCTGATGGCGTCATGGCTCGCCTTCATGAAGTCGCGCCTTTTGCTGCCCAAGCCGGACGCACTGGAAGAGGACGAGCCAACCGGCGAAGAAATGGCCGCGCGCCTCGCGTTCCGCCTGAAGCGTCTGGAGGCGATGCGCACGGCTGTGCGCGAACTCGAAGCCGGGCCGGTCCTGAACAATGTCGTATTCCTGCGCGGCGCGCCGGTTCAGCCCAAGGTCGTGCGCCTGACAGAATACACCGCTTCGCTTTACGACATCACCTCCGCCTTCGGAATGATCCGTGACCGGAAGGAAAAGGAACGCCCGCACCGTATCGAGCCTCAGCCCGTCCTCGCGCTGGAGCAGGCACGCAACACGCTGCGCGGACTGCGCAAGCAGCTCGAGAACTGGTCGAGCCTCGACGATATCCGCACCGCGCTTTCCGAAAACACGCCCGAAGTGCCGGGCCGCTCGGTTACCGCCTCGGTCTTCTCCGCAGCGCTGGAGCTGACCCGCGACGGCGAGGTGGATATCCGGCAGGATGCACACTTCGCCCCGATCTACCTTCGCAACGCTGACGCTCACAGCGGGGAGGCGCTCGATGCAACCGCATGAGAAACTCGCAATGACTGACAACTCGACGGAGCCGTCGCGCTCCGCCTTCGACCAGCTCTCGCAGGCGCAGGCGCGCGCGGAGGCAGACCTTCTCGGCGGCCGTGACGCCGCGCTTGCCGAAGGTGTGCGCCGCGCAGAAGCGGTGCTGTTTGCAGCAGGCGAACCTCTGTCTGCGGAGCAAATCTCCGAAATCCTGCCGCAGGGTATTGAGGCAGGTGAAGTGCTGATGGCGCTGCGCGCGGTCTATTCGAAGCGCGGCGTGAACCTCGTGGAGGTGGCCGGGAAGTGGCGCTTCCAGACCGCGCAGGACCTGTCCTATCTCTTCGTCGAAGAGCGCCAGGTGCAGAAGAAGCTCAGCCAGGCCTCGCTCGAAACCCTCGCCATCATCGCCTATGGCCAGCCGGTGACGCGCGCCGAAATCGAAGCTGTGCGCGGTGTCGCGGTGGCAAAGTCGGTGATCGACACGCTGCTCGAAACGGGTTGGGTGCGCGTGCGCGGACGCCGCAAGACGCCGGGCCTGCCGATCACTTACGGCACCACGGACAAGTTTCTCGAACATTTCGGCCTCGAAAGCCTAGACACGCTGCCCGGCAAGGCGGACCTCGAAGCCGAGGGCCTGCTGACCGACGTGATCCCGTCGGGCTTACAGATGCCGGATGAAGAGGCCCTCTCGGAAGAAGACATGCTGATCGACGAACTCGGCAATATCGAGGATGTCGAAGCCTTTGTGACCGATTTTATGGGTGAGGACGCCGCGGCTGCTCCGCCTGCGGAGGAAGTATCAGGGGATGAGGAAGACGAGGGCGGTCTTTCCGTCTTCGCCTATACCCGCGAGGCGCCGCCTGCCGAAGATCCGGAAGCCTTCGATCAGGACAGCGTCAAGGCTGCCGTCCTCAAACTCCGTAATGAAACCCGTATGCCGCAACAGCCGATGCACACCTGGCGGGACGACGAGTAGGGGCGGCCTCAAGCAGCGGGTGGTTCAAACCGGAACCGGTGCGGCGTATCATAATCCGCATACAGCTCATCCTCGCGCGTGCCGCCGCCGATATTGTGGATGTACAGGGCCTTGCCGGTGAGCGCGTCATAACCTGAGAAGATCGCGATGTGGGGCAGCCGGCCGCCGAGACGCATGGTAACGAGGTCGCCGGGCTGCCAGTCCTCCCGCGCGCCCGGCATTTCGCGCTCAAGGCCCTGTCGCTTGAAGAAAGTCTCGAGGTTGGGCACTCGGCGGTGATCAATGTTCCGGTCAGGTTTCGTCAGTCCCCAGATCTTCGGATAGCTGCTAAACGCGGCCTTCATGTCCTCGTGCACCAGCACCTGCAGGTCAGTGGTGAACGCATCCCGGTAGGCGCGGATCACGACATCGGTGCACACGCCGGTCGCGCGGTCGATATCGCCGCCGGGATAGGCGAGGGTGACATAGGCCGGATCATAACCAAGCGTGACGCCTACCTGCTGCCTGGCCGCGCGCACCAGTTTCTTCGTCCACCGGCTCTCCTCCGCTACCAGCGGCAGCGTGGGCAACAGCGGCAGGCTCAGTCCGGATACAAAGAATGAGCGGCGCGTTAGCATGCGCCGATAACACCGCGCCATTCCGGCAGGATTTAGGCAGGAATCAGAAGCCTCTGAACTCCGCGATCTCCCCCAGCGGCGCGCGTTCGGCGTAGAGCGTGTTCGCCTTCTCGTCCGGGTCCGGCTTGCCGACAGCGACGCCGCACCAGATCATTTCTGTCGGGCCCAGGCCAAAATGTTCCTTCAGTGTCGGGCGCAGGATGCCCCAGCATTCCTGCATGCAGGTGCCCCAGCCGCGCTCCTCGGCGAGCAGGCAGAGGGTCTGCAGGTACATGCCGGTATGTCCCCACTGTCCATGACCCATGCGCTCGTCGATGACGATGAACACGGCGAGCGGCGCGCCGAAGAAGCGGAAATTGTTGGCGAACCAGCGCATCCGCCCGGCGCGGTCTTCGCGCGGAATGCCGAGCGCTTCGTAAAGCATCTCGCCCACGCGGCGGCGGCGCGCCTCATGCGGCTCCCAGAGGTTGGGCGGATAGATCGGCCGGTCCGTCGGCTCGCCGCCGGGGCTCTGCGCGAGTTTCGCCTGCGCGATTCCGATCACCTTGTCCTTCTCTTCGCCTGTCACGACGATGACGCGCCAGGGCTGCGTGTTGCCGCCCGAAGGCGCGCGCTGCGCCGCAGTCAGCCAGGCCTTCACCTCATCGAGGGGCAGGGCATCCGGCAGGAAGCCCCGCGTGGATATGCGCTTCGCCACCGCTGTCGACACGTCCATGAAAAAACCTCCTGTCATCACTGACAGGAGGTCTAATCAGGATACCGCGGAGCGGCCAGTCCTTACTTCGGGTGAAGCACGACCGGCATCCAGGTGTAGCCGCGCACGAAGGCGCCTGAGGTGTAGGACGGCTCGGCCAGCACTTCGATATGCTCGTAGCGTGCCATCAGTTCTTCCCAGAGGATGCGCAGCTGCAGCTCTGCGAGGCGGTTGCCCACACAGCGGTGGATGCCGAAGCCGAAGGAAAGGTGCTGGCGCGCATTCTTGCGGTCGATGATGAAGTCGTTCGGGTCCTGATCCCAGAAGGTCTCGTCGCGGTTGCCCGAGACATACCACATGGCAATCTGCTCGCCTTTCTTGATCGTCTTGCCACGGATGGTCACGTCTTCCAGCGCGGTGCGGCGCATGAAGGAGAGTGGCGTCTGCCAGCGGATGGTTTCGGAAACCATGTTCGGGATCAGGCCCGGGTCTTCCTTCAGCTTGGCGTACTGGTCCGGATACTTGTTGAGGGCGTAGACCGAGGCCGACATCGTGTTGCGGCTGGTGTCATTGCCACCGACGATCAGGAGCACGACGTTGCCGAGCAGTTCCATCGGCGTCATGTTCCGGGTCTTCTCGCCGTGGGCGAGGAGGCTGATCAGGTCCATGCTCTCGGGCTTGTTCTGCTTCTCCTGGAAGATGCCCATGAACACCATCAGGCAGTCCATGAGTTCCTTCTTCCACTGCTCCTCGCCGCCGGGACAGATGTCCGGGTTATGCATGTTTGTCACGATATCCGACCAGCGGGTCAGTTCGCGGCGGCGCTCCTGCGGATAGTCGAACAGGGTGGCCAGCATCATGCCGGTCAGTTCGATGGAGACGCGGTCCACCCAGTCGAAGGGCTCATTCACCGGCAGGCTGTCGAGCACCTTGCGGGTGCGCTCGCGGATCAGCGGCTCGTATTCCTTCAGCATGTTCGGCGCCACGGCCGGCTGCACGGTCTTGCGCTGCTCGGAATGGCGCGGCTCGTCCATGGCGATGAACATCGGCATCTCGAAATCCGGCACCGATCCGCCAAGCGTTATGCCGCCATGCTCCCAGCTTGAGGAAAAGCGCTTGTGGTCAGTGTCGACCGCCATGATGTCTTCGTAGAGCGTGACCGACCAGTAGGGGCCAACGAAGCTGTCTGGCGTGTAGTGAACGGGGTCTTCCTTGCGCAGGCGCTCCAGCCGGTCCCAGAACTTGCCCTGGCGCCACATTTCCGGGTCAACCACGTCCAGCGTCTCGAGATCGAGTTCGGAGGCCGGTTTCACTTCGCCGAACGTCGGCGTGTAGCCCGGGTGCATCGGCTCGCGCGGCGTCACTTTCGGGCGCTGCAACGCGGGGTGGTTGTCGAAGGTGAAAGTGTCGGCAGCCATGAAACATCCTCCGGAAATGAGCCCGTCTGGGGGGCAATTCTTGCATCTGGATAATTATCTAACACTGCTGGCGTGAAAAATCCATGACGCATGCGTCATTTTTTTCAGAAACCGGCACAAAAGCCCGTGAACTCAGGCCGGGGCGCGCTCGCTGCGGGCGGCGCGGACGGCGTTTCGCAGGGCCTTGGCGAAGCTCAGCCGCTCGTCCGGGGTCAGGAACCGGCCGATCACCCAGGCCGTGCGCCCATGCTCGATTCGCAACCAGCTATGGGTCATTACCGGCTCATCCAGCTCCACGCGGGCAAAGGCCGTGGGCACCTCGGCCTCTTTCTCCCGGCCTTTCGGATCAGTGTGATGCACGCGGATCGACCGGGCGGTGACCACCACGCGCGTCTGCTCGCGCTGCTTGTTGAACGACAGGCGGAAGGCCAGCCAGATCGCCACCATGTCGAGCCCGAAAAAGCCAAGCACGGGCAGGGCGCCCATCGAGTAAAACATCAGCCCGGTCAGGAAGAAGGCCACCGCAATGATCGCCATCGCAATTGCAAAGCCCCGCTCGCTGAGAGAGCGGTTCGGCGTCAGCACGGCGTCGAGGTAGATGGTCTCTTGCGGCTCGGTCATGTCGGTAAAAACACTTAGCACGCCCTTGCGCCGGAAAAAGGGCGCTCTATGCCTCACCCGCATGGCAAAAACGGTCCGCTCAAAATTCACCCGCGCCAAGGCAGAAGTCCTGTTCGCTGCGCTCGCCGCCGACCGGCCGGACCCGCGCACGGAGCTGGACTTCGTGAACCCGTTCACACTGGTCGTCGCCGTCGCCCTCTCGGCGCAAGCGACCGATATCGGCGTCAACAAGGCGACGAAGAAACTCTTCGCCGTCGCCGACACGCCGGAAAAGATGCTCGTGCTGGGGGAGGAGGGCGTCGCCGCCCATATCAAGACCATCGGTCTCTGGCGCAACAAGGCGAAGAACGTCATCGCCCTCAGCCGCAAGATCATCGATGATTTCGGCGGCGAGGTGCCCCGCACACGCGACGAGCTGACCACCCTGCCGGGCGTCGGGCGCAAGACAGCGAATGTCGTCCTCAACGAAGCCTTCGGCGAGCCGACCATCGCCGTCGACACCCACATCTTCCGCGTTTCCAACCGCACCGGCCTCGCCCCCGGCAAGACACCGGACCG
This sequence comes from Hyphomonas sp., assembly GCF_046313975.1. Classification (GTDB taxonomy): domain Bacteria; phylum Pseudomonadota; class Alphaproteobacteria; order Caulobacterales; family Hyphomonadaceae; genus Hyphomonas. Next base: position 36,513 of record NZ_JBKBXB010000012.1, read on the forward strand.
GGTCGAAGCAGGGCTGGAGCGCATCACACCTCCGGAATTCAAGAAAGGCGCCCACCACTGGCTGATCCTGCACGGGCGTTATGTGTGCAAGGCGCGCACGCCGGAATGCTGGCAGTGCGCGATCCGTGATCTGTGTGCGTACAAACCGAAAACGCCGGACCCAGCGACGGTGAGCAAGTTGGGACCTAGGGGGCCTCGCAGGGCGACCTGAGAACCCCTCTCCCTTGGGAGAGGGGCAGGGGTGAGGGGGGCTGACTTTTGAGCTGGATGATCCGGGGAGGTGTTGCGCCCCCTCATCCCCAACCCCTTCTCCCAAGTGAGAAGGGGCTTAGAAAGAAAGCCGCCGCGCCACACCCGCCGCCATCCGCTCCCCTAACTCTGGCCCCTCGACCGGATAGAGATACGGCTCGATCACTTCGAGCTCCATCAGTAAGAGCTCGCCATCCTCGCCGCGCAGCAAGTCGACGCGGCCATAAAGCGGCGCCTCGTCCAGCGTGCCGATGATCGCGCGTGCCGCGGCGAGGTCGTCCGCAGACGGAGTGATCTTCTCCTCGCGCCCGCCATAGGTGGACTGGATCCGGTAGTCGCCCGGCTGCGCGCGCTTGATCAGAGCGTGGCAGAACTCGCCGTCGATGAAGATGAAGGACAACTCGCCCTCCTTCTGGATCATCGGCAGGAAAGGCTGCACCATCATCGGGTGGCGCATTTCGGGAATGGCTTCGCCGCGTTTCAGCCGGTGCTGGTCCTTCGCGCCCGCGCCGACCTGCCGCTTGAACACAAGGTCATCCGCGCCCAGCGCATCAAACGCCGCCCGCGCCGCTCCCTCATCCGCCGTGTCCAGCCACAGGGTCGGGATCAGTTTCGCGCCCCGGCTTTCCAGTTCGCGCAGATAGGTCTTCCGGCAGTTCCAGCGCACCAGCGCGGAGGGGTTGAACAGCTTCGTCTGTCCCTCGATCCGCTCCAGGACGCTGAGGAACTCATCCAGCCGGTCCCAATAGTCCCAGGTCGTGCCGATGATCGCGGCTTCATAACTCGCCCAGTCCGCCTTCGGGTCGTCCCAGGAAACATCCTCCACCCGCAGCCCGCGCGCCGCGAAGGGGCCGCGCAGGGCGTCCATCATGAAGTCATGCTCGAAAGCATCGGTGCGGCGGACCACCGAGCCCGGCAGGGTCACGCGGCTGGCGAGATAGGCGATCTTTTTCATGGCCTGCGCTCTAATGAGGTCCGGGCCTTGTGTCCACGGGCTCTCTCTGGCAAGGCGCGGGGCACCAGCAGCGGCAAGGGAACCGGCAGGCATGAGCGGCGCAAAATTCGATGTGGTGGGTCTCGGCAACGCGATCGTGGACGTGCTGGCCCGGGCCGATGACGCCTTTCTCGCCGAGCACGGCATCGCGAAGGACGCGATGAACCTGATCGACGAGCCCCGCGCGGAACTGCTGACCGAGCACGCGAAAAACCCCGTCATCACCTCCGGCGGCTCCGGCGCCAACACCATCGCCGGCCTCGCCAGCTTCGGCGCCTCTGCCAGCTATATCGGCAAGATCGCGGACGACGAACTCGGCCACCAGTTCATGCGCGAGATGATGGCCGCCGGCGTGCCCTTCCATACCCGTCCGCTTACGGAGGGTCCGGCGACTGCCCGATCCATCATCTTCGTCACTGATGACGGCCATCGCAGCATGAACACTTTCCTCGGCGCCTCGGTCCTGTTCACAAAGGAAGATGTCAGCGCCGAGATGGTCCGCAATGGCAGCATCCTCTATCTGGAAGGCTACCTGTTCGACAAGGACGAGGCGAAGGAAGCCTTCGTCCACGCCGCCGAGATCGCCAAGGCGGCGGGCCGCAAGGTCGCCGTCACGATGTCGGACCGGTTCTGCGTCGACCGCCACCGCGCGAGCTTCCGCCACCTCGTCAAGGGCTTTGCCGACATCGTGTTCGCCAATGAGGCGGAGCTGAAATCCCTTTACGAAACCGAAGACTTCGACGCCGCCCTGCGCGCCTTGCGGGCAGACTGCGCGGTCGCCGCCGTCACGCGCAGCGAGAAGGGCTCGATCGTCATCGGCGAAGGCGCGCCGGTTGTCGTGCCCGCGATGCCTGTCGCGAAAGTGGTTGATACTACGGGCGCGGGTGATCAGTATGCGGCCGGTTTTCTGTTCGGCATCGCGCGTGGCCTGCCGCTCGCCACCTGCGCCCATCTCGGTCATATCGCGGCGGCGGAAGTGATCTCCCATTTCGGTCCGCGCCCGGAGCAATCCTACAAGGCGTTGGCGGAGAAGGCAGGCGTGTTCGCCTAGGCGGTCAGCGCCCGCTCCACATAATCCAGCCGGTCGTGGCCGAAGAACAGGTCGCCGTCCACAAAGAAGCTCGGCGCGCCGAACACACCGCGCGACACCGCCTCGTCCGTATTCGCCTTGAGCTTTTCCTTGTTCGCCGGATCGGTCGTCATTGCCGCGACCTTTGCCGCATCAAACCCATGCTTCTCACAGAGCTGCTGCAGGTGAGCCGGATCGCCGAGGTTCAGCGGCTGCGGCACGCTCCAGCTCTCCTGGAAACAGGCGGTCGCAAACCGGCGCTGCTCGGCCTTGTCTTCGAAGCCGACCGTCGCCCGCAGCGCCGCCAGCGTGTTTACCGGGAAGGCGGGGTTCATGTAGAACGGGATGCCGACATGCGCCGCACAGCGCTGGATGTCGCGCGCCATATAGGCGCCCTTGGCCGCCACCGTGCCCGGCGGGCGGTTGCCGGTCGCCTGCATCACCCCGCCAAGGAACATCGGGCGCCACACCGATTGCGCCCCGGTGCGCTTCTCGATCGCCGCGATCAGGGGCAGGGACAGGGGCGCCGTGGCGCTCGCGTAATCGAAGAAGAATTCAAAGGTCCGGGCCATGTCAGTCTCCCATTAAGTTTTATTTTGGAACTTATGGCAAACTGCGCTAAGGGTGTCATCCATGAAATGGTCCGAGCTTTCCGATAACTGGTGCCCGGTGGCCCGCACCCTCTCCGTGGTGGGCGACCGCTGGACTCTGCTGATCCTGCGCGACGCCTTCCTGGGCAAGTCGAAATTCGAGGAATTCGCCGAGTCGAGCGGCATGACGCGCCACATCCTGGCCGACCGGCTGAAACGCCTCGTCGATGTCGGCATCTTCGAGCGCCGCCTCTACTCGGACGCGCCAAAACGCTACGACTATGTGCTCACCACCAAGGGCGAAGAACTCCGCCCCGCGCTCCGCATCATGAAAGACTGGGGCAAGAAGCACATGCCCGTGCGCCGCGAGGCGAAGGCTTAGGCCGCCTCCACCTTCCGATCACCCCCCACGCAGGCGGGGGCCTCAGCGAACCAAAATCTGCTCCCGATCCCCGCCTTCGCGGGGATGTGCGGGTATCAAAGAATAAACTTCGACAAGTCTGCATCGCCCGCAAGCGTGCCGACCTTTTCGTCGACATAAGCCGCCGTGATCACGAAGGTCTCGCCCGCCTTGTCCGGGGCCTCGAAGCTGATCTCGTCCAGCAGGCGTTCGAGCACGGTCTGCAATCTGCGCGCCCCGATATTCTCGACCGATTTGTTCACCGCCTCGGCAAGGTCCGCGAGCCGGTCGATGGCGGCTTCCTCGAACAGGAGTGTCACCTTCTCCGCCGCCATCAGCGCTTCATACTGGCGGATCAGGCTCGCTTCCGGCTCGACGAGAATGCGGCGCAGGTCGTCGCGCGTCAGCGGTTCCAGTTCCACGCGGATCGGCAGGCGGCCCTGCAATTCGGGCAAAAGGTCAGACGGCTTCGACACATGGAACGCGCCCGACGCAATGAACAGGATATGATCGGTCTTCACCGCGCCGCGCTTGGTGGAGACGGTCGTGCCCTCGATCAGCGGCAGCAGGTCACGCTGCACACCTTCGCGGCTGACATCGGCCCCGCCGCGATCCTTGCGCGCGGCGATCTTGTCGATCTCGTCGAGGAAAACGATGCCGTCTTCTTCCACCGCGTTCAGCGCCTCGCGGACAACCGCTTCCTCGTCCACCAGCTTGTCGGCTTCTTCCGTCAGCAGCGGCTTGTAGGCATCCTTCACAGTCGTCCGTACACGGCGGGTACGCCCGCCCATCGCCTTGCCCAGCATTTCCGAGAGGTTGATCATGCTCATCGAGCCTTGCTGGCTCGGCAGGTCGAACATCTGCATCGGCCCGCCGGTTTCGGCAAAGTCGATATCGATCTCCTTGTCGTCCAGTTCCCCGTCCCGCAGCTTGCGGCGGAACACATCGCGCGTCGAACGCTGCGCCTCAGCGCCGACCAGCGCGTCGAGCAGGCGCTCCTCAGCCTTGTCCTTCGCGGCCTGTTCCACACCGGCGCGCTTATGCTCACGGATCATGCCGACAGCCGCCTCGACGAGGTCCCGCACGATCTGCTCCACGTCGCGGCCAACATAGCCGACCTCGGTAAACTTCGTTGCCTCAACCTTCAGGAACGGCGCATTCGCCAGCCGCGCCAGCCGGCGCGAGACTTCCGTCTTGCCCACCCCGGTCGGCCCGATCATCAGGATGTTCTTCGGCGTGATCTCTCCGCGCAGGTTCTCCGGCGCCTGCTTGCGCCGCCAGCGGTTGCGCAGGGCGATGGCCACGGCGCGCTTGGCGGCGTTCTGACCGACAATGTGGCGGTCGAGTTCGGCAACGATTTCGCGGGGAGTAAGTTGGGTCATCAATACATCTCGGAAAGATAGGGAAGGGTCCAGAAATCAGGTGGTGCGTGTAGACAGTTTCTGGACGGGTCAGGCGTGCGTTTCGGGCGGGAAAATCCGGCCGGCGAGGCCCTCCTTCGGCAACCGCTTCAGCACCCAGCGCCGCGCTGAATGCCACCCGCCGCCGAGCGCGATTATGCCCGCGCCGAGCAACAAGGCAGTGGCGATGAACGTGGTCGATCCGCCTCCGCCCACTGCGTCAACCACCTGTCCCAGCGCGAGCCAGAAGCTCAGGAGGCTCGACACCACGAGCGCCCGCCGGTTCAGTGCCAGCGACAGCAGGCCCAGCCCCGCCAGGCAGGCCAGCAGCACCATCGCCTCGAAGGTCGAAGGCGTCGCCCCGGGCGATCCCATCACCACCCCGCGCAGTCCCAGAATGATCTGCGGCGCCGCGGCAACGTGCAACCAGAACGCATTATCCGACAGTCGAGTGATCCGCCCAGGGTCCTGCTGGTCGAACCATATGGCCGCCGCCAGCGTGGCAAAACCGATGATGACTGACAGGAGCCCGCCGAGCACGAGGCCGGTATCGCCGAAAATGCCGGTGAAGGTGTAAGCCGTGGCCGCTGCCGAAACAGCGATCAGGAACATGCAGAAGGGCAGGCGGAAGCGCCACCAGGCGAGGAAGGCCGCTGCCCCGCAGCCGAGGAAGGTGCCGACGCCGGTATTGCCGAGTGTGTCCCAGGCCTGCGTCAGGCTGGTGACCGTCTTGGCGTTCATGCCGGTGAGGCCGCTGGCGATCATGCCGATCGAGAGGCCGGAATACAGGGTGAAGACAGAGATCGCCGCCATGGTCGGCAGCAGCATCCGGCGGCGGCGCCCGAAATACTCGGCCAGCAACCACATCACGCCCGCCACCGGCATCAGGATCATGGCGCCGAACGCCCCGGCATTTCCGCCCGTCACCATTGACCAGAATTGCGGCCCGAAGAACAGGCTGGTCACCGCTGTCAGGCCCATTGCCAGGATGACTATGCCAATCGTGATGAAGATGTCGTTGAAATTGTTGAGGAAGCGCAGGTTTTCGCCTTGCTCGGGCGCGACCTGCGCAACCGGATCGGCGCGCTTGGTGAGGAAGGCTTCCAGCCGGCTCGCCTGATCCCGGGTGATGATCCCGGCATCGACCGCGGCGCGAAGGTCAGTCCGGTCAAACATCCAGGCTTTCCAGCGTGAAGTGCGCGTTCGTGTAAACGCAGATGTCGGCGGCAATCTGCATGGCCTTGCGGCCGATAACTTCCGCGTCCTGTTCGTAATCATACAGGCCCCGCGCTGCAGCGAGGGCGAAGTTGCCGCCGGAACCGATGGCCACGACATCGTGCTCGGGCTCCAGCACATCGCCTGCGCCAGTGATGACGAGGGTGCTCGTCCTGTCGGCAACGATCAGCAGGGCTTCCAGCTTCTGCAGGTAGCGCTCGGTGCGCCAGTCCTTGGCGAGTTCTACGGCGGCGCGCTGAAGCTGGTCCGGGAACCGTTCCAGCTTCTGTTCCAGCCGCTCGAACAGGGTGAAGGCATCGGCAGTGGCGCCTGCGAAGCCGGCGAGAATCTTGCCATCCGCAATGCGGCGCACCTTGCGGGCATTGCCCTTCATGATGGTTGGCCCCATCGAGACCTGACCATCCGAGAGCATCACGATCTTGCCGCCTTTACGCACGGCCAGCACGGTCGTGCCATGCCAGGGAAGGCCTGAATTTTCCTGTATTGTCATGGCCGATTAAGTGGCCGGTTTGCTACGCCCGCGCAAGGGATTGTGGGCAAAAGCGGAAATGTGACAGTCTTGTCACGCAACTGTCACACACGGGTTCTAAGGGGGCGCGGAAAGCGGCGACAGGGACAACCATGCTGCAACAGCTCGGCCAACTGCCCATGGGCTGGCTGCTGATCGCGCTGATCGCAGTCTTCGGCTCATCCGCGTTTTTCCTGGGCCGTGTCCGCGCTGAAAAGCTGCTTCTGGCAGGCACGAAGCGCATGCACTCCCGCCCCAATTATCACGGCTATTTCGTCGCCATGTGGGCGACAGTGCCGGTCATCCTCATTGCGCTCGCGTACGCGGTGTTTTCCGAATCGATGACACGCAGCCAGCTCATCGGCGAGTTGCCCTCCCAGTTTGGCCAGCTGTCGGAAGCCGAGCTGCATTCCTATCTCGATTCCGTCCGCCTCGCGGCCAGCAGCGCTGCATCGGCCGGTTCTGACCGCGTCTTCCTCGCGGTGACCAACCGCTACCTCGAAATCCGCGGCATGTTGAACACCGGAACGCTGATCGCGCTGGGCCTTCTGGCGGCCGCCGGCACGCTCTGGGCGCGCGGGCGGCTGAAGTCCGACTTCCGGGCGCGCAGCTTTGTTGAGCGTGGCATGGAACTGGTGCTGTTCCTCTGCGCCGGTGTGGCGATCGCCACGACGGCGGGCATCGTGCTGTCGCTGCTCTGGGAAAGCCTGCAATTCTTCCGCGTTGTCTCGGCCTGGGACTTCCTGACCGGCACCCGCTGGAACGCACAGACAGAAGCCGAATTCGGCGCACTGCCGCTGTTTTTCGGCACGTTCATGATCGCGCTGATCGCGATGATTGTTGCCGCGCCCATCGGCCTTTTCTCCGCGATCTTCCTGTCGGAGTACGCCTCGCCCCGGGCGCGCGCCTGGATCAAGCCGATCCTCGAGATTCTCGCCGGCATCCCGACCGTCGTGTATGGCTTCTTCGCGCTGCTCGTCGTCGCGCCGGGTATCCGGCAGCTGGCAATCTGGTTCAACGAGGGCGTCATTCAGCTCGGCCTCGCCACTGGGCCGATCCTTGCCGCGCAGCCCACCAGCGCGCTGGCTGCCGGCCTTGTCATGGGGATCATGGTGATCCCGTTCGTTTCCTCACTCTCGGATGACGTCATCAACGCCGTGCCGCAGACCCTGCGCGACGCCGCCTATGCACTCGGCGCAACGAAATCGGAAACCGTGAAACAGGTGGTCGTGCCGGCCGCATTGCCCGGCATCATCGCGGCGCTGCTGCTGGCCGTGTCGCGCGCTATCGGGGAGACGATGATCGTGGTGATGGCCGCGGGCAAGAGCGCGCGCATCTCGATGGACCCTACATCGGATCTGACAACCATCACCGTGCAGATCGTCTCGCTGATGACCGGCGAGACCGGTTTCGATGATCCGAAAACCCTCTCTGCCTTTGCCCTCGGCCTTGTGCTGTTCGCCGTGACACTCCTGTTCAACATCGTCGCCTTGCGCGTCGTGAAGAAATACCGGGAAAAGTATGACTGACACGGCCCGCACCCTGTCCAGCCCGGAGGCCCTGAAGCGCCTGAAGAAGCGCCGCGGGGCCGACGTGCGTTTCCGCTGGTACGGTCTCGGCGCGATCCTGATCGCGCTCGGCGCCCTCGGCGTGCTGGTGTTCTCGATCGGCTCGCAGGGGCTTTCGGCGGCGACCTATCACGTCGTCAAATACGATATCGTGCTCGATCCGGCAGAGATCGCACCTGAAGGTGAGGCCTCGCCGGAGGACATCTCGCGCAACCTCGAAGGCTTTTTTGGCCTCGCACGGGACAACCTTCTTGAAACCTTTCCGGAAGCGACCGCCACCCGCGCGACCCGCCGCGAACTCTCTGACTTCCTGACACGGCTCGCGGTCCTGCCGACCGCCCGGCAAGTCGCACGCAATCCCGAACTCGTCGGCAGTCGCATCACGATGACAGCGCCGCTCAACGATGACCTCGACCTCTATCTTAAAGGGCAGGGTGTCCGTGAACGGAAGATCAGTCTTGGCGCGGTTACAGTCAGCGATGGCGCGGCCGATGGTGAAGCCCGCGTCAATGGCAGCTTTGCGCCGCTGACCGCTGCAATCCGGGTCGCCAGCGAAGGCCGGGCCGAGGACGCGGCCGAGATCGATGTGCTTCTGACCGCCGGGGCGGCGACTGGCCGGCTCACCGGTGTCACCGAGACCGGCGCTGCCATCGAATTGCTCACCGGCAGCCTGCAGCAGTTTTCGGGCGGGCGGACAACGGCGCGGATCATACTATCCTCGGAAAGCGAGCGCACGATCAGCGACCGGCAGATCGCATGGGTGCTGGCTCTCAAGGAAATGGGCCGGATCGAGCGCGTGCCGCGCACAACACTGCTCACCAATTCCGACAGCACTTATCCGGAGCTTGCAGGCGGCCTGTCTGCCATCGTCGGCTCGCTCTGGACAATGCTGATCACGGCCCTCGTCGCCATGCCTATCGGCATCCTTGCTGCGGTCTATCTGGAAGAATTCGCGCCGCGAAATCGCGTGACCGAGTTCATCGAGGTCAACATCAACAACCTCGCCGCTGTGCCCTCCATCGTGTTCGGCCTGCTCGGTGCGGCGCTATATCTGAATTTCCTCGGCATGCCGCGGTCGGCGCCGCTGGTCGGCGGTCTCGTGCTGGCGCTGATGACCTTCCCGGTGGTGATTATCGCCGCGCGCGCGGCGCTCAAGGCCGTGCCGCCTTCGGTCCGCGCTGGCGCGCTGGCGGTCGGCGCCTCGCAGATGCAGACCGTGTTCCACCATGTCGTGCCGCTGGCTGCGCCCGGCATCCTGACCGGGGCGATCCTTGGCATGGCCCGCGCGCTGGGCGAAACTGCGCCGCTGCTGCTGATCGGCATGGTCGCCTTTGTGGGCGATGTGCCGACCGGGCCGACGGACGAGTCGACCGTGATGCCGGTGCTCATCTTCAGCTGGTCGAACAATGCCGAACGGGCCTGGGAGCCGCTGACCTCGGCCATGATCATTATTCTTCTGGCCTTCCTTTTGCTGATGAACGGGCTGGTGGTATTCCTGCGGCGCAAATACGAACGGAGATGGTGATGGATACGAGCCAGGGGACCCCCGCTATGGTCGATGACAGCCTCACGGTCCCGCGCCAGCCGGATGCGGCTCCGCGCATGGATTGCCGGAACATCAAGGTGTTCTACGGCGCCGCGCAGGCCATCCACGATGTGTCGATGACCTTCCCGGACCGGGCTGTCACTGCGCTGATCGGCCCGTCGGGCTGCGGCAAGTCCACCTTCCTGCGCTGCCTCAACCGGATGAACGACACGATCGAGGGCTGCCGCGTCGAGGGCCAGATCCTGATGGACGGAGAAGATATCAACGATCCGGATGTCGACCCTGTGCTGCTGCGCTCGCGCGTCGGCATGGTGTTCCAGAAACCGAACCCGTTCCCGAAATCCATCTATGACAATATCGCCTATGGCCCCCGCATCCATGGCATCGCTAACGGCAAGGAAGACCTCGACGGCATCGTCGAGAAAAGCCTGCGCCGCGCGGGTCTCTGGGACGAGGTGAAGGATCGTCTCAACGCTCCGGGCACCAGCCTGTCCGGCGGCCAGCAGCAGCGACTGTGCATTGCGCGCGCCATCGCCGTGAAGCCGGAGGTCATCCTGATGGACGAGCCCTGCTCGGCGCTGGACCCGATTGCCACGGCACGCATCGAGGAACTGATCGACGAGCTTCGCAACCGCTACTGCATCGTCATCGTGACCCATTCCATGCAGCAGGCCGCCCGCGTGTCACAGCGCACCGCCTTCTTCCATCTCGGCAACCTGGTGGAACTGGGCGATACCAACCAGATCTTCACTAACCCGCGTGAGAAGCGTACCGAAGACTATATCACCGGCCGGTTTGGCTGAGTTAGGATCATCTGATGTCTGAGCATATCGTATCGGCCTATTCCGACGAGTTGGAACGCCTCTCCGCCGATATCATGAAGATGGGCGGTATCGTTGAGACGATGATCGCGGACGCGGCGCGCGCGCTCGGCGCCAACGATCTCGACCTCGCCCGCGAAGTCGTCGCCCGCGACCCGCAGGTCGATATGATCGAGGCAGATGCAGAGCGCCAGGTGGTTTCTCTCATCGCCCGCCGCCAGCCGATGGGCCACGATCTGCGCACGATCCTCTCGGCGATGAAAATCTCCAACGAGCTTGAGCGGATCGGCGACCTTGCCAAGAACATCGCCAAGCGCGCGCAGCGCCTGGACGAAAACGTCAGCCCGGAAATGCGCAATGCGATCATCCGCATGTCGCATCCGGTGCACCAGCAGCTGACGAATGTTCTCAACGCCTATGCGTCGGGCAATGCCGACAAGGCGAAGGCCGTGTGGAGTTCCGATGATGACATCGACCTTCACTACAACTCGGTGTTCCGCGAGATGCTGACCTATCTGGTCGAAGATCCGCGGCGCATCTCTGCAGGTGCGCACATGCTGTTCATGGCGAAAAACCTTGAGCGTATCGGCGACCACTGCACCAACATTGCCGAGTTCGTTTATTATCAGGCCGTCGGGGAATACCTCTCCGAACTTGAGCGGCCGAAGCTGAATCAGGTCTGACCCCGGTGGCGGGCCGGGCGAAAAGAATGGAGCCGACCCCATGAAGCCTTATGTGCTGATCGCAGAAGACGAAAAAGCCGTATCAGAGCTGCTGCTGTACAATCTGCGCAAGGAAGATTATGACGTCGGCGTCGCCGGCGACGGCGAAGAAACGCTGCTGATGATCGACGAGCGCACACCGGACCTCCTGCTGCTCGACTGGATGCTTCCGAAAGTCAGCGGCATCGAGATCTGCCGCCGGGTGCGCGCTGGCGGGGCCAATCCGAACCTGCCGATCATCATGCTGACCGCGCGCGGCGAGGAGAGCGACCGTATCCGCGGGCTTGATACGGGAGCGGACGATTACGTCACCAAGCCGTTCTCGACGACAGAGCTGATGGCGCGCGTGCGGGCGGTGCTGCGCCGCATCCGTCCGGGCCTTAAGGATGACCGGGTGAAAGTCGGTGACCTCGAGATCGACCGCGTGGCGCACCGCGTCACCCGCGACGGCGCAGACATCCATCTCGGCCCGACAGAGTTCCGCCTGCTGGACTATTTCATGCAGCACCCGGGACGCGTCTTCTCTCGCGAACAGCTGCTCGACACGGTCTGGGGCTCGGACGTTTATGTTGAGGCGCGTACAGTGGACGTGCATGTCGGCCGGCTGCGCAAGGCGCTGCGCCAGACGGGCGGAGATGATCCGATCCGCACGGTGCGCTCGGCGGGCTACGCCCTGCGTGAGGACTGACGGGCGCCGCATCTGGCGCCCGCCAATGGCGCCTCAGCCGAACACTTCGGCGAGGAAGGTTTTCAGGTAAGCGAAGCTGCGGCGGTCTGTATCGGCATGATACTGCGTTGCATCGCCCGTTGCGCCCACCGTGGTGAAGGCATGCGTGGCGAGGCCGTGCGCGTGCAATTGCCAGTCGGCGCCTTCGAACTCTTTCGCAATCGCCAGCACATCTTCCGGTGTCGCCATCGGATCGCGCCAGCCGTGCTCGATCAGCACCTTCGCCTTGATCTTCGGCTGCGGGATATTCTCTGCCGGTCGGAAGAGGCCGTGGAACGAGCCGACGCCCAGCACATCCATCCCGGCCCTTGCCATGTCGAGCACGCAGAGCCCGCCAAAGCAGAAGCCGATGGCTGCCGCCTTGGTGGCGCCGGAATGCGCCTTGGCCACCGCGATGCCGCCCGCGAGGCGCTTCTGCAATTCGGCCCGGTCGCCCACCAGCGGATACATCAGGCCTTCATTCTCAGCTTGCGTCGTGCCGCGCTTGCCTTTGCCATAGACGTCGATGGCAAAGGCGGCATAGCCGAATTCCTTTGCGATGATGTCCGCCTTCTGCTTCTCGTTGGCGCCGAGCCCGCCCCAGGCGTGGCAAATGATGACCAGCGGCGCATTTGCCTTTCCGTCCGGCTTCACGAACCAGCCCTCATAGGTCTGGCCATCCACGGTATAGTCGACTGCGCTCATCTTCTGTCTCCTCTGGGCTTCTCAGGGTCTCGATAGAGCGCAACCGCCCCGGATTTCAAGGCAAACCGGGCCCTTTCAGCGATTAGTATGCGCTTTCTAGACTTTTTCCCTACATCGGGCGGCATGAAACAACTGTCTCCCTGAAAGGAGCCCCCCATGGCGAAGAAAACCACGAAGACCGCCGCCCGCGCCAAAGCGAAGGCTGTCGGCAAGCAAGTTGAAGCTCAGTCGGCTGAAATGGCCTACAAGATCTGGCTCGCCGGCGTCGGCGCTTATGGCAAAGCCTACGACACGGCTGTTGCCGGTGCGAACGTCCTGAACAAGCAGTCGGCCGAAGTCTTCGAAGACCTCGTCAAGCGCGGTTCTGAAATCGAGCACGACGTGCGCGCCCGCCTTGCCGCTGATGAGCGACTCAGCGGTGCGACCAAGCAGGTTTCGAAAACCTTCGAAACCGTCCGCGACCTGCAGCTGCAGGCCCGCGACCAGTTTGAAGCCCGCATGGAGCGGATGCGCGACCTGCTCGGCGTCAAAGGCTTCGGCACCGTGCGTGAAGCCGTTGCCCGCCAGATTGACAAGCTCGAAGACGAAGTTGCTGCGGTGACCTCGAAAGCTCGCGCAAAAGCCGGCGACGTTGACCTGAAAGTCCGCCTTGCCCGCCTGACCGCCGAGATCGAAGCCGTTGCCGGCGAGACCGGTGCGGAAGTCGCCAAGACCGCCAGGAAAGCGGCCCGCAAGACGTCGAAAGCCATGAAGGCCGCCTTCGCGGCTCCGGAAGGCGCTGACGACCTGACGCAAGCTGTCGGAGTTGGCCCGGCGCTCGCCAAGAAACTGAACGCAGAAGGCTTCACCACCTTCAAACAGCTCGCCGCCCTGAAAAAGGCTGAGCTGACCGCCCTCGACGCAAAAGTGACCGGCCGTGGCCGCGTCGCAAAAGCCGACTGGGCAAGCCTCGCGAAAGCTGGCTAAGCCAATCCGGAGGGCGGTGCCTGAGGCGCCGCCCTTCTTCCTCTAACCTTTCGTTTCCTCGAAGTGCCGGATCATGCGTCCGAGCGCTGCGGGACCGGCTTCGCCCATATAGGGCACGAACAGGCACATCACCTGGAACACCGTCTTGTGGATGAGGGCAGGGCCGTCATGGACTTCCTTGGACAGCGCATCTCCCGCCAGCCAGAACGTCAGTGTCGTGATGATCTGATCGGCCAGCGGCGCCTTCAGGCGGCTGTCGATCCGGATCAGGCCGAGCTTTTCGAGGTCGTCAATGCTGCGGGAAATCGTCTGACGCTTGCCGGCGGCAAGGCTGCGGAAGCGCACGGCAAGGTCCGGATAGCGAGCCAGAAGGCCGGCCAGGTCGCGGTAGAAGAAGCGGAAGTCGTAAATTTCTTCGAGCAGGATGTAGATATAGATCCAGTTGTCCTCGACCGAGGCGAGCCCGCCTTTCGAGCCGCGCAGGATCACCCGCATCTCTTCCTCGAAGCGGTCGAACAGGGCCCGGATGATCGCGTCCTTGCCCTTGAAATGGTAATAAAGGTTACCCGGACTGATCTCGAGCGCGTTGGCAATATCGACAGACGACAGCTCGCTTTCCCCTTCCTCGTTGAAGAGAAGCAGGCTGACTTCAAGTATCCGGTCGCGCGTTTTCATGGCCAGAACAGCAGTTTGACAGGTAAATCTGACTGTGGAACGAATTTTCGGAGAAATTTTACCACGATCTCTTTGCCAGATGGCAAGAGACGGCAAGTAGACCGGCATCTGGCGGCTTGTGGCCAGATAAAGCCGGCATCTGGGAGGGAAGCATGAGCACACCTAAGGACGAAATCGCACAGAATGCTGCACAAAACACGACGGCGCTGAACCCGCTTCTGGGCGGATTCAACCGTCAGGAACTGCTCGGTGCCGTTGCCATGATGCTGCGTTCAACCATGACGAACCCGGTCACGACAGCGAAAACAGCGCGCAAGATCGCGGCCGAAAATGTCGAGATCATCCTCGGCAAGTCGACCCGGGAAGCCGACAAGAAGGACCGCCGGTTCAAGGACCCGGCATGGATGCACAACCCCTTCTACAAGCGCGGCATGCAGGCCTATCTCGCCACGCAGGAACATCTGCAGGAATGGGTGAGCGAACTAAAGATGTCCGAGCTGGAACATGCCAGGGCAAAGTTCGTGATGGGCATGATCACGGATGCGATGGCGCCCACGAACACCCTTGTCGGCAACCCTGCCGCCACCAAGCGCGTGGTCGATTCCGGCGGCCTATCCCTCCTGAAGGGCATGAAGAACCTCTACGAGGACCTCACCAAGAATGGCGGCCTGCCGAGCCAGGTGGACAAGCGCCCCTTCAAGGTCGGCGAGAACCTTGCCACGTCCAAGGGTTCGGTCGTCTGGAAGAACGAGATGCTGGAGCTGATCCAGTATGCTCCGCTCACGGAGAAGGTGTACAAGACCCCGATCCTGATCATCCCGCCGCAGATCAACAAATTCTATGCGATGGACCTGACGCCGATGACGTCGATGGTCCAGTTCCTGCTCGCGATGGAGCAGCAGGTGTTCGTCATCTCCTGGCGCAACCCGAAGAAAGAGCACCGCAACTGGGGCCTCAGCGACTATATCGACAGCCTCGTGCAGGCGAGCGAAGTCATCCGCAAGATTACCAAGTCACCGAAGATCAACGTCTCCGGCGCCTGCTCGGGCGGCATTACGACAGCCTCCTTCGCCAGCCTGCTGGCCGCAGCCGGCGACAAGCGGATCAATGCCGTCACCTTCATGGTCTGCGTGCTGAACCCGCAGCGTGAGGACAGCGATATCGGCCAGATCGTCTCCGATGGCAGCCTCGAGATCGCGCGGAAAATGTCGAAAGCGCGCGGCATCCTGAAGGGCGACGACCTCGCGCGGATGTTCGCCTGGATGCGCCCGAACGACCTCATCTGGAACTATGTCGTCAACAACTACCTGATGGGCGAAGATCCACCGCCATATGACGTCCTTTTCTGGAACAACGACACGACCAACCTGCCGGCCCAGCTTCACTCGGACTATCTCGACATCGCGCTGGAACAGCCCTTCGATCATCCGGGTACGGTGGATGTTGCCGGCCACAAGGCCGACCTGCGCAAGGTCACGGCCGATGCATTCGTCGTCGCCGGCCTCACCGATCATATCACGCCGTGGAAGGCCTGCTACCGCACGCCCTCCCTGCTCGGTTCGAAGAATATCGAGTTCATCCTCTCCTCCAGCGGCCACCTACAGGCGCTGATAAACCCGCCCGGCAATCCGAAGGCGAAGTATTTCCGCTCCACCGACATCAAGCCAACCCCCGATGAATGGGCTGCCAGCGCCGATGAGCATATGGGCTCCTGGTGGCCGCGCTGGGGAGAATGGTTGAAGGAGCGCGCGGGTCCGCTTAAGGCGGCCCCAGCGTCGGTGGGTTCGGAAGCTTTCCCGCCGCTCTATGCGGCGCCGGGCCGCTATGTGTTCAACGACTGAAGAGACCCCCATGAGCGGCCAGAAACGTCTGCCCAATATCTTGATGGAGGACGTTGACGGCGTCATCCTGCGCACCGCTCACTGGCCCGCGCCGGAAGGCGGCGAGGACAATGTCCCGATGCTGTTTTTCAACGGCATCGGCGCAAACCTCGAACTGACGCAAAGCCTCGGTGACATGTTCCCGGACCGGGAAATCCTGACCTTCGACGTGCCGGGTGTCGGCCTCTCGCCGGTCACGCAATGGCCTTACCGCCACTGGATGCTGGCGCGCTGGACGCGCAAGCTGCTCGACATGTACGGCCTCGAGACGGTCGACGTGATGGGCGTCTCCTGGGGCGGTGCGCTCGCCCAGCAATTCTCCTTCCAATACCGCAGCCGCGTGCGCCGCCTTATCCTGTGCGCCACGTCATCCGGCATGACGATGATCCCCGGTCGCCCGGCCTCACTGTCGCGCATGGTCGATACCCGCCGTTATACCGACCCGGAATTCATGCGCGAGAATTTTGCCACGCTCTACGGAGATATGGCGGACGATTCCGCCGGCCGCCATATCGATGGCCTGCTGCCACCGGACCCGAAAGGCTATCTCTACCAGCTGCTCGCCTTCGCAGGCTGGTCGAGCCTGCCATTCATCCGTTTCCTGAGAATGCCCACGCTGGTGTTGATGGGCGACAAGGATTCCATCGTGCCGCTGGTGAACGGGCAGATCCTGAACTGGGCGCTGCCGGATTCGCGCCTGCACGTCATCGAAGGCGGGGGCCACCTCTTCCTCGTCACACGCGCGGAAGAAACTGCGAAGGTCATCCGCGGCTTCCTGGCCGGGCAGGGCGCCCATGCCGCCAGGGCGGCCTAGTCGCTCATCAGCCGTTCGGCTTCCGCGCGCACGGCGCTGTAATCCACCTTGCCGGTACCCAGCACAGGGATCTGCTCAACCCGGAAGACGCGGCGCGGTACGGAGATTTCCGGCACGCCGTTCTGCTGGGCCCAGGACAGGATCGGCGTGCGGGCGGCTTCCGGCGCTTCGCTCAGCAGCACGACCTGCTCGCCCTTCTTCGGGTCGGGCAGGGTAACGGCCGCATGCAGATGATCCGGCCAGACCGCCGCCGCGCAATTCTCGACCACCGCCAGCGACACCATTTCGCCACCGATCTTGGCGAAGCGCTTCACACGGCCAAGGATCCGGATAAAGCCATCCTCATCCACATCCACAATGTCGCCCGTGTCATGCCAGCCTTCCGGCAGGCGCTCGATCACACCGGGATTTGAGGCGCGCAGATAGCCCATCATCACGTTCGGCCCGCGGATATGAAACCGCCCGCCTTCCGGAATGCCCTCCACGCGCACCAGCTTGTATTCCATGCCGGGCATCAGGCAGCCGACCGTGCCGGGCTTGTTCTTTTCCCACTGGTTGGCGGCCACGACCGGCGCCGCCTCTGTCGCGCCATAGCCTTCGAGGATCTCGATATTGAACTTGCGGCGCACATAGTTGCGCGTCTCGTCCTTCACGCGCTCTGCGCCGCAGACGGCGAGGCGGATGGAGTCCATGTCGCCTTCCGCGCCGGTGCGGGCATATTGCGAAATGAACGTGTCGGTCGCGAGCAGGATGGTCGATGCCGTCTCGCGGATGCGCCGCACAATTTCTTTCGGCTGCAGCGGTGAGGGGTGGAACACCACCTTGATGCCGCCGATGATCGGCAACAGCGCGCCGACCGTCAGGCCAAAGCAATGGAATGTCGGCAGGGGATTAAACACAATGTCCGTATCCGGACTTAATCCGATATGCGCACGCACCTGCTCGATATTCGCCATGATGTTCTCATGGCTGAGCACCACGCCCTTTGGCTCACCCTCGGTGCCCGAAGTGAACAGGATCACGCCTGGCTGCTTCGAGGAGAGGGCGGAAGAAACCAGCCCGGGCATCAGCGGCCCGGCAAGCGCCGAAACCTTGTCACCAATCCCCAGCTTCTCGCGTACGTCTTCCAGGTAGACAATCTCGACCGACTTCGAGAGCTCCGTCATCAGGTCGTGTAATCCGCCAAGCTCGACAAATTTGTGCGCGGTGACGAGGCGCCTCACCTTCGCGGCGCGCATCGCCGCCTTGAGGTTCTTCGAGCCCGCCGTGAAGTTCAACATTGCCGGAACTCGGCCATAGGCCGTAAGGGCGAAGAAGGCGATCACGGAGCCTGCGCCCGTTGGCAGCATCACGCCCACCGATTCGCCCCGCTTCGTGCCCTTCTTCAGGGCAGAGCCGAGGCCGAAGGAGGCGCGGATGATTTCCTTGTAGGTGACGATGCGTTCGTCGCCGTCCACCAGGATTTCCTTTGACGTGCCAAATTCACGCCCGGCGCGGAGCAGGGCGGAGAACAGGTTGATCCGGGTGCGCGCCGGCACATACGGAAGCGGCGCCGGCACAATCGGCTGGAGAGGTTGCTGCATCGGGTTAAGGCCCTGACTCGTTTCGTCCCGTTAGTTTTGTAACATTCTGTCATCTAGCGTCCTGCAAGCAAGCAATATTGCAAGACTGCATATGCAGCCTGCGCTATGACCCGCTTGCTGAATCGGGCGCCGGGCGCCATTTTGAGGGCACATGGCCAACCTCATAGACCTGAAAAACAACGCCCCGAGACCCCGCCACCCCGAGAAACAGGGGCGGCCGGATACACCTGTAATGCGAAAACCGGACTGGATTCGCGTCAAGGCGCCCACTTCGCCAGGCTACGCGGCGACCAGGGAAATCGTGAAGTCGAAGGGTCTTGTCACTGTCTGTGAGGAGGCTGGCTGCCCGAACATCGGCGAATGCTGGGACAAGAAACACGCCACCATGATGATTCTGGGCGAGATCTGCACCCGCGCCTGTTCCTTCTGCAACGTTGCGACCGGCAAGCCGAAACCTGGCGTCGACGAGGACGAGCCCCGCCGCGTGGCCGAAGCCGTCGCCGAGATGGGCCTTACCCATGTCGTCATCACATCGGTCGACCGCGACGACCTCGAAGACGGCGGCGCGATGCACTTCGTCAACACGATCCGCGCCATCCGCTCCGCTGCGCCCGGCACCACGATCGAAATCCTCACGCCGGACTTCCTGCGCAAGGACGGCTGGGAAAACCGCGTCATCGATGCGAAGCCGGACGTGTTCAACCACAACCTTGAAACCGTGCCGCGTCTCTATCTCTCCATCCGCCCCGGCGCGCGCTATTTCCATTCCCTCCGCCTGCTGCAGAAGGTGAAGGATCGCGATCCGTCTCAGTTCACCAAATCCGGCCTCATGGTCGGCCTCGGCGAGACGAAGGAAGAGGTGATGCAGGTGATGGACGACATGCGCTCTGCCGGTGTCGACTTCATCACCATCGGCCAATACCTGCAGCCAACGCGCAAGCACGCCGCCATCGACCGATTCGTCACGCCGGACGAGTTCAAGGCCTATGAGGAAATCGCGCGGGCGAAGGGCTTCCTGATGGTGTCGGCCAGCCCGCTCACGCGTTCCAGCCACCATGCCGGCGAAGACTTCGAGCGCCTGCGCGCCGCGCGTGAAGCGCTGCTCGCGCCGCGCGCCTAGGGCGAATGCCGCGTTTCACCAAAACCCTCCGCGTGCCCTACGTCCCGGCCGAGTGTTTCCAACTCGTCTCCGGCATCGAGAAGTATCCGGACTTCATCCGCTGGATCACCGCGCTGCGCGTCTCTGAACAGCGCACCGTCAGTCCCGGTGTCGAGGAATGCCTTGGCGAAGTAGTTGTTGGCTTTAAGGGATTTGCCGAGCGCTTCTCCACCCGCGTCACCGCCGACGAACCCGCCCGCCGCGTCACCGCGGCCCTGGTGCGCGGCCCGTTTCGCAAACTCTTTGCCGAATGGCGCATCACCGAAAGCGTCGCCGGCGCCTCGGACGTCTCCCTCGAAATCAACTACGAATTCCGCAACCCGGTGATTGGCTTCCTCGCGGCGGCAAACCACGACATGGCAGTTGACCGCATCCTCGCCGCCTTCCTCGCAGAGGCGCGGCAGAGGTATGGCGGGCGTCCTACCGCATCTGCACCTGAATAAGTTTCAGCGCCGTCTCCACTGCTTCCATCCGGATCGCCGAGCGTCCGATATCGCCCAGCTGCAGCATCTCGTGAACCACCGCCCGGTTCTCCCGCGCGCAGGCGATGTGCACCAGCCCGACCGGTTTCATCTTCGTGCCGCCGCCCGGCCCGGCAACGCCGGTGATGCCCACTGCGATATTCGCCCGGCTGTTCTGCAAAGCGCCTTCCGCCATCATCCGTGCGACCGGCTCCGACACCGCGCCATAGTCCGCCAGCACATCGCCCGGCACGCCCAGCATCTCTTCCTTCGCCTTGTTGGAATAGGTGACGAAGCCACGCTCGAACACACTGGAAGAACCTGGGATCTCCGTGAATAAGGCGGCGACGAGCCCGCCTGTGCAGCTTTCAGCGGCGGCGATCTTCAGGCGCGCCTGTTCTGCATCGTCGAGGATCAGGAGGGCGAGGTTGCGCAGGCGGTCCGGGAACATTGGCTGAGACTAGACCCGCCCTAGCGCCCCGTGAAGACCGGATCGCGCTTCTCGATGAAGGCGGCGGCGCTTTCCTTCGCGTCCTCGGTCTGCATCAGGCGGCGGATTTCGGTGATCGCCCATTTGCCGGTATCGCGCCAGTCGGGGTCGAGCGTACGGCGCAGCCCCGCCTTCAGCGCGCGCACCGCCTGCGGCGGGTTCGTGGCAATCCGCTCCGCAATGCCGAGCGCCGTCGGCAGCAGTTCCGCCTGCGGCACGACGCGGCTGACAAGCCCGATTTCCTTTGCCTCCTGCGCGGTGATGATATCGCCGGTGAACAGGAGTTCGCTCGCCCGTTCCCGCCCGACAATCTGCGCCAGACGGCCCAGCCCCGGCGCATCGCAGCAGAGGCCGCGCTTGACGAATATCTCGCCCCATTTCGCCGTGTCAGCCATCACGCGGATATCTGCCATGATCGACAGCTCCGCGCCCCAGCCGAGGGCGAAGCCGTTGATCGCCGCAATCACCGGAATGTCCGTATGCAGAAGAGCGTCCGCTGCCGGTGTCAGCCCGCCGGTCGCCTTCGCCTTCGCCGCCCGCTCCGGCGTCACCGGCGCGCCCTTGGAGAGGATCTTCTTCACATCATCCCCGGAACAGAAGGCCCGTGTGCCCGAGCCCGTAATCACGATTGCCCGCGCATCCGACGTGCGGATCGCATCTTCCAGCGCATCATAGAGATCATAATCCAGCGAGTTCATCGCCTCGGGCCGGTTCAGCGTAAGCAGCGTGACGTGCCGGTGTTGTTCCTTCAGCAAGATGTCAGACATGGCGTTTCTCCCGGATACCTTTTCGCGGAAGCTGTCATGAAGCCCGCCGCTTGGAAATAATGCCGCTGGGGCAGGGGGCATCTCTCCCTTGGGCGCGAGCGCCGGGCGCTAGTCCTGGATGGGTTTGATTCCTGCTGCCTCGAGTGCGGCCAGGCTGGCCTTCATCGCGGCGACCTGTTCGCCAGGATGCCCGACCCATTTCACGACTTCGCCGATGATGCGCAGCGGCTCGCGGGACCGGAAGGACTGGCTGGGATTGCCGGGGAATTTCTGGTCGGTCAGGTTCGGATCGTTCTCAAACTCACCGGTGGGTTCAACCAGATAGATGCGCTGCGCATCATCGCCTGCTGCCAGTTCCGCGCCCCAGATGGCGGCGTCGAGGGTGGCGGTGAAATAGACAAAGGGTGTCTCGCTGCGGTCACTGTAGTTGGACGGAAAATATGCCGCCAGATGCTTGCCGACCGACAAGACGGCGCGGGTGCCGTGGAACCAGGTTTGCTTGAACGGCGTTGCGCGATTGCTTGACATAATGAAGTCCTCCCTCGTCGGCAAAAGGACAGAAAACCGGCATCAGGACTAGTTCTTGAACGGATTTATTTCCTCACCATCTCAGGGCAGAGAGAGGGAGTCATCCTTCGAAGCCAATAGCGGTATCCGGATCACGGTCTTGCCGTTTCAGCGAACCGGTACCAGCACCGCAATCGCCTCCGCCGCAATCCCCTCGCGCCGCCCCGTAAAGCCGAGCCCCTCGGTCGTCGTCGCCTTCACGCTGATCGCATCCAGGGGCAGCCCCAGAAGTTCCGCCGTGCGCGCGCGCATCGCCTCGCGGTGCGGTTTCACCTTCGGCGCTTCGCAGATCACCGTGATGTCGCAATTCGAAATCGCGAAGCCTTTGGCCGCCACCAGTTCCTGCGCGTGTTTCAGGAAGAGGGCGCTGTCGGCATTTTTCCAGCGCGGATCAGATGGCGGAAAATGGTCGCCGATATCGCCGAGCGCCGCCGCACCGAGGATCGCATCCGTCAGCGCATGCCAACCCGCATCCGCGTCCGAATGGCCCTTCAGTTTCGCGGTATGCGGAATGGCGACCCCGCACAGCGTCACATGGGTGCCCGGCTCGAACTCGTGCACGTCAAACCCCTTGCCGACACGGGGCGCGCCACCCGGCGCAAGCAGGCGGGCCAGCATGTCGAAATCCTCCGGGAAGGTAATCTTGGAAAGCCGGACAGAGCCGGGGATGAGTTTCACGCGCGCCCCCGTCGCCTCGACCGCGGCAAGGTCATCAACGAGATCCGGGCCGGCCGATTCCAGCGCCGCGCGGATCGCGCCCAGCCGGAAGGCCTGCGGGGTCTGCACCCGCCAGAGACCCGTGCGGTCCACCGTTGAGAATGCCCCCCCGCGATCCGCTTTCAGGGCATCCGCCACCGGCAGGGCAGGGGCCGCCGCGTCCGCCTGTCCGAGTGCCGCAATCAGCGCGGAGATCATTGCCGCCTCGATGCCCGGCCTTGCCGCATCGTGGATCATCACCGGCGTCTCCGCCGGCAGGTTCAGTGCCCGCAGGCCGCTGAGCACGGATTGGGTGCGCGTCTCACCCGGCTCGGCCCGCACAAAGCGCTGCCCCGCCTTCGGCGCGCCCAGCTCCGGTGCGGCGACCACGACAATGTCCGAAATCTCCGGGTGTGCGCTGAAGGCCTCAATCGACCAGTCGATCACGCGCTGGTCCAGCAGCAACTGCCACTGTTTCGGCGTGTCTGCACCCGCCCGGTTTCCCAGGCCACCGGCGACGATTATGGCTGCTGCGCGAGTCATCGCGCCGCTTCTAGCGGGGCTCCCCGGCTGTGACTATCCCGCGACAGGGAAGTCGCCTCCTGCACGAAACTTGTGCTGCCTATCATTTGGGCGCTTGCCGGAAGGTCAAAAGTCGGGAAGATAGAGGAATGATCAAATTTAAGGCACCTCGGGTCTGGCTCGCGCCAATGTCCGGCGCCACGGACGCGCCGATGCGGCGCCAGGCCGTGCGCTTTGGCGCGCCGGCGGTCGTCTCGGAAATGGTGGCCGGCGAGATGCTGGCAAAGGCCCGGCCGGATGTGGTGCGCCGCACCTGCCGGCATGAGGGCGCGGGTTACTGGATCGTCCAGCTCGCCGCCCGCCGCCCGGAAGATATGCTTGCCGGTGCCCGTCTGATGGCTGAGGCCGGGGTCGATGTGCTCGACATCAATATGGGCTGCCCCTCCAAACAGGTGACTGGCGGCCAGTCAGGCTCCGCCCTGATGCGCGACCTGGCGCTCGCGGGCGAGATCATTGACGCGGCCATCGAAGGCGCTGCCGGCCGTCCGGTAACCCTCAAGATGCGCCTCGGATGGGATGACCATCACCTCAACGCCCCAGAACTTGGCCGCATTGCGGAGTCCAAAGGCGTGCAGATGCTCACCGTGCACGGACGCACGCGCTGCCAGTTCTATACCGGCGCAGCGAACTGGGAGGCAGTGTGTGATACCGTTGAGGCGGTGTCGATCCCTGTCATCGTCAATGGCGATATCGACAGCGTGGCCTCGGCCCGCGAAGCGCTGCGCCTCAGCGGCGCGCATGGCGTGATGGCCGGGCGGGCCGCAACCGGCCGTCCCTGGCTCTTGGGTGAGATCGATGCCGCGCTAGAAGGCCGCCGCTGGCGCGCGCCGGACCTCGCGGAACAACTCGACAGCCTCGAAGAGCAGATCGCGGACTCGCTCGTCCTCTATGGTCCGAAACTCGGCCTGCGGATGGTGCGCAAGCATGTCGCCGCTGCCATCGACCACCTCGCGCTGCCGATGCCGGAGGCGGACCGCCGCCGTCTGCGCGCTGACCTGTGCCGGATAGAAAACCCGGCAGACCTCGTGCGCGCGCTGCGCCCTGTTTATCACGAAAGAATTCCCGAGGAGGTGATCTGAAATGATCGCTATGGACCAGACACGCCCTGCCAACCTGTCAGAAATCGCGCCGGTTGCCTTGCTGCATATCGATCCGCGCCGCCGCATCTGTGATGTGAACCCGGCCGCCGAAGCGCTGCTGCAACTGTCGCGCCGCGCGCTGATCGACCGGCCGCTGAGCGAAGTCATCTTCCACGACTCGCCGCTGTTCGAGTTGATCGACCGCGCCGCACGCAACCCTGCGGAAATCACCGCCCCCTCCACACCGATCTCGGGACCGTCAATCACCAGCCGGACGATATGCGACGTCCGTGTACGGAGTATCGAGGTTGGCGATTTCGTCATTGTGCTGAGCGATGCGCCTTCGCGTGATCCGGCCGAAGGCATTGCCGGGGCTGCCGGTTTCGGTCGCATCCTCGGGCACGAAGTGAAAAACCCGCTCGCCGGTATCATCGGCGCAGCGCAGCTGCTGGAACGGCAGGGTCATACGGGCCAGTCGGAACTGCTCGACATCATCAAGGACGAGGCCCGCCGCATCGAGCGGCTCGTCAACCGGCTCTCGGCTTTCGAGCTGTTCTCGGCGCCGCGCATGCAGACCTGCAATGTCCACGCCCTGCTCGACAAGGTGATTGCATCCGAGCGCGTCGCCATCGGCCAGAAGGTGGAGTTCCGCCGCGATTTCGACCCCTCGCTGCCTGCCATCCAGGGCGACCCGGATCACCTGCAGCAGGCCTTCCAGAACATCGTCCGCAATGCCGCCGAGGCCGCTTCCGAAAATGGCCGGCGCGGCGAGGTCGTCATTCGCACCGCATATGCCGCGGGCCTTGCCATGCGCCAGGCCCGTCTTGGCTCGGGCCTTCGCCGCGCCATGCTGATTTCCTTCGAGGATAATGGCGAGGGAATCCCGCGTGAACGCCAGGCGACCATTTTCGAAGTTTTCCAGAGCTCGAAGTCGGGTGGCCGTGGACTTGGCCTTTCGGTTGTGAGTGAGGTTGTGGTAGCCCATGGCGGTCATATCCGCGTGGACAGCCAGCCGGGCGCGACCCGGTTCACCGTATTGTTGCCGCTTGTGGAGGCCATCTGACATGGCAGACAAGACCGTTCTACTCGCCGAGGATGATGCCAGCATCCGCCTCATTGTGAACCAGACGCTGGTGTCAGCCGGCTATGAGGTGCGCGCGACGAGTTCGCCGGACGCGCTGCAGCGCTGGGTACGCAACGGGGAAGGGGACGTTGTCGTCACCGACGTCTATCTCGGCGACACGTCCATCTTCGATCTGCTGCCCTCGATGAAGCTCGCCCGGCCGGACCTGCCCTTCATCGTGATGAGCGGCCAGAACACCATCCTCACTGCCGCCTCGGCAGCCGAGCATGGCGCATTCGACTACCTGCCCAAGCCCTTCGACATCGACATGCTGTCGAGCCTCGTGCGCCGGGCGCTGAAATCCTCGCCGCAGATCGAGCGGACCATCCATCCCGAGGCGCAGAAGGCGGTGCAGGATGCCGGCCTGCCGCTGATCGGGCGCTCCGATGCGATGCAGGAAGTCTACCGCCTGATTGCCAAGGTGATGAACACCGATCTCACCGTGCTGATCGAAGGCGAGAGCGGCACCGGCAAGGAACTCGCTGCGCGCGCCATCCACCAACTTGGCCATTCCAAGAACGGCAAGTTCATTGCGCTCGACCTCGCTGCCATGCCGGCGGCGGAGATCAACCGCGAACTGTTCGGCGTCAACGGCACCGACGGCGCGGTGCACATGAAAGGCGGTACGCTGTATCTCGACGAGATCGGCGACCTTCCTGCCGAAGCGCAGGCGCAGCTTGTGAAACTGTTGCGTGAGCCTGGTGGTGCGCGCCTCATCGCCTCCACCCGCCGCAACCTCGGCAAGCTTGTCGAGGAGGGCAAGTTCCGCGAGGACCTGTTCTACCGACTCAATGTCATGCGGCTCTCCATTCCGCCGCTGCGCCACCGCAAGGAAGATATCCCCGAGCTCGCCCGCGCCTTCCTTATCCGTGCCCAGCGCCAGGGTCTCGCCGCCCGCACGTTCGAGAAGTCGGCGCTCGATCTGATGGCCGCCTATGACTGGCCGGGCAACGTCCGCGAACTCGAAAACCTTGTCATCCGTCTCGCGGTGCTCAGCTCCGACACGATCATCACCCTCCTGGATGTCGAGCGCGAAATGCGGATGGGCGCGACCGAACAGGCCGGCGGCCATGCCGGGTTCGAGTCCGAGGTCGAGGCGCTGCTGCACCGCTATGTGATGGGCGACCTCGTTTCCGGCGGCGAGAATGGCGACTCGAATGTCCACGGCTCGGTGATCGACCGGGTGGAGCGTCCACTGATCCGCCTCGCCCTGTCGGTGACCTCCGGCAACAAGGTTAAGGCGGCGCAGCTCTTGGGCATGAACCGCAACACGCTGAGGGCCAAGATTAACGCCCTTGGAATTGCAGAAGACTGATTGACGACTACAGATTCCGTGTCTTTAGTGCATCAGTGTTGCATTAAGGGCACTTAATCTGTGTCCGCGCTGCAACGGGGCCGGGGCCCTAACTGAGCCGGATTTTGTGTCGACAGCGTTAACGACCCAGTCACCGAAGGCAAGCTGGGCCCTGTTCGAGGGGCTCTTCATAATTGCGGCCCTCGTCGCGGTGTTTGCCACCTTCATCGCCGTTTCCGGCGCTTCTCCGAACGATCCGACAGCGGGTGCCACACCCTGGCTGCTTGGTCTCAATTTTGTTCTCCTGATCGTGCTCGCAGTCATCGTCGTGCGCGAATACCTCAAGATACGCGGCGGCAGCGGCGAGGGCGGCGGAAAGCTTGCCCGGCGTTTCGTGCTCCTGTTCGGCTTTTCCGCGTTGATTCCGGCGATGGTCGTGGCGATGTTCATGGGCGCCTTCATCACGCGCGGTCTCGACCGCTGGATCGGCGAGCGCGTCGACCAGCTGATGGAGCAAAACACGCAGATCTTCCGCACCTATGTAAACAATTTCCAGGAGAGCTTCGAGTCCGACATGCGCTTTGCCGCGCTCGACGTCGAGAACTTCGCCAAGCAGGTCGATGAGACGCTGAGCGCGTCCGGCAGCCAGGATGTGGCCGCCTATGCTTCGACGGAGTTTTTCGAAGGCCTGCGCTCCGAACTCGCCATCCGCGAGATGCTGACTATCGCAATCCTCGGCCCGGACGGGGTCGACCTGATTGCCGAGGCGAGCGTGCAGGACCCGATCCTGCTGCAGCCGCCCCGCACCGCGTTCGACGAAGCTGATGACGGAGCCGTTGCGACAACGCTGTATGAAGGGCGCGGGATTGCGACCGGGCTGATCCGGATTTCGGCACCGGTGGATGGCTATATCTATGCCGTCAAAGTGTTCGACCGGAACGCCGCGCGTTCGCTGCGCGAAGCAGAGACGGCGCTCGAGGAATACAACGCTGCCAAGCGCAACAGCGGAAGGTTGCAGGCGATCTTCGTGATCGGTTATGCGCAGATCGTCGGCCTCGTGCTCCTCCTCGCGGGTCGCCTCGGGCTGGAAGCGGCAGGGCGCATCACGGGACCCATCGGACGGCTCGCGACCGCGGCGCATGCCGTGCGTGACGGCAACCTGGATGTGCGTGTGCCGGTCAGCGGGCCGGTGGACGAGGTCCACGCGCTCAGCAATTCCTTCAACGCGATGACGGAACAGCTCTCTGGTCAGCAGAGCGCCCTCATCCGTGCCCGCAAGGATGAGGAAGACCGCCGCCGCTTCATCGAAACACTGATCGGCGAACTCGGCGCCGGCGTGATCCAGGTCGACCGCGACGAGCGCATCTCTTTGGCCAACCGGTCGGCGCGCGAAATCCTGGGTATCGCGGACATTCCTGAAGGCGCGCACCTAACCGCCGTTGCGCCTGCTTTCGAGCGCCATGTGATGGACACGTTCGAGCGCAACGCTGGTGTCGATGCGAGCCTGGAGCTGAACATCAACGGCGAGGTGCGCAGCATCCGCCTGAAGACCGCGCCGGAGCCGTCCGGGGGCTGCGTGCTGACCTTTGACGACACAACGCGCCTGATCACGGCGCAGCGCCAGCTCGCCTGGCGGGATGTGGCCCGGCGGATCGCGCACGAAATCCGCAATCCGCTGACCCCGATCTTGCTGTCAACAGAGCGTCTGAAGCGCCGGTATGCTTCTAAGATTGACGATACGGACGGCGTGTTTGACCGCTGTATCGAAACTATTCTGCGCAAGGTCGATGAGATCGCGCGGATGGTCGAGGAATTCTCGACCTTTGCCCGGATGCCGAAGCCGAGCGTGGCGCCCTTCGACATGAAGGCGCTGCTGCAGGGCGCGAGCTTTGCCCAGAGCGTGGTGACGCCGGATATCGAACTCGAAATGGAAACCGATCTCGAAGAGGCGCCGTTCCTTGGCGATGACCGGCTGCTGGCGCAGGCCTTCGGAAACCTGCTGAAGAATGCCGCCGAAGCCATCGAAGGCCAGCCCATCGAAAACGACGTGTCCGGACATATCCGCATCCTCCTGTCGAAAGAGGCCGGCGGGCTTGAAGTAGTGATCGAGGATAACGGCCCGGGCTTCCCGGCGGATGTCCGCAGCAAGCTGCTCGAGCCCTATGTGACGACACGCGAGAAGGGCACCGGCCTCGGCCTCGCCATCGTCAACCGCATCATCGCCGATCATGGCGGCTCCATTTCGCTGCAGAACCGTCCCGACGGCCTGCGCGGGGCCCGCGTGCGTATCACGCTGCCGGAGAATGGCGCGCTGGCCATGCAGGCCGCCGATTTTGGTCAGTCGGACCTGACGCCCGAAGAGGGCCGGGTTCCGAGTTCTTTGAGTTTGTAGAGGAGGCGTGAGAATGGCGCTGGACATCCTGGTTGTGGACGACGAGCCCGATATCCGGGAACTGATGGCGGGCGTGCTCGGTGACGAGGGCTATTCCGTGCGCACCGCCGACACGGCAGAGCGCGCGCTGGAAGAAGTCCGTTCACGCACGCCCCGCCTCGTCATCCTCGATGTCTGGCTGCAGGGCAGCGGCATGGACGGCCTGTCGCTGCTGAAATACCTGAAGTCGATCGACCCGATCCTTCCGGTCATCGTCATCTCCGGCCACGGCAACATCGAAACCGCCATCGCCGCCATCCGGCGCGGGGCGTTCGACTTCATCGAGAAGCCGATCAAGGCGGACCGGCTGATGCTCGTCGTCGAGCGCGCGATTGAATCCGCCGCGCTGCGCTACGAGAACGCCGCGCTGCGCAACCGGGCCGGGGACGAGGAGCGCTGGATCGGCAACAGCCAGGCCGCGATGACGCTGCGTGCCTCGATCGACAAGGTGGCGCCGACCAATTCGCGCGTCCTGATTTCCGGCCCCGCCGGCGTCGGCAAGGAACTGGCAGCCCGAATCATCCACAAGAATTCGGCGCGCGCAACCGGCCCGTTCGTGGTGGTCAACGCGGCGACGATTGCGCCCGACCAGATGGAGATCGCTCTCTTTGGCGAAGAGGATGCGCAGGGGCGCACGATCCGGGTCGGCCTGTTCGAGCGCGCGCATACCGGAACGCTGCTGCTGGATGAGGTGGCGGACATGCCGGTCGGTACGCAGAACAAGATCCTCCGGGTGCTGACGGAGCAGCGCTTCCAGCGGGTCGGCGGTCGGTCGGACGTCAGCGTCGATGTCCGCGTGATGGCGGCGACGACAAAGGACCTGCGCGCCGAAATCGAGAAGGGCAATTTCCGCGAAGACCTGTTCTACAGGCTCAGCGTCGTGCCGCTGCGCGTGCCCTCGCTGGCGGAGCGGCGCGATGACATCGTCGAGCTTGCGGCCTATTTCTGCGAGCGGATTGCCGAGACATCGGGCCTGACCAGCCGCAGCTTCTCGCCGGAAGCGCTCGCGGTGCTGCAGGCCATGGAGTGGCCGGGCAATATCCGCCAGCTGCGCAATCTGGTGGAGCGTATCCTGATCCTGTCGCCGTCCGATTCGGTGCGCCCGATCAGCGTCGACGAGCTGCCGCGTGAGCCCGGTCGGTCGGCCTCCCCGGCGGCCCAGTCCGGCTCTGCCGACCTTGTGGGCCTCTCCCTGCGCGATGCCCGCGAGCAATTCGAGCGGGAATATCTCAGCCTGCAGATTACCCGGTTTAACGGAAACATATCGCGGACTGCCGAATTCATTGGTATGGAGCGGTCCGCCCTCCACCGAAAATTAAAGGCTTTGGGGATAAGCACGGGCGTGCGTCAGGATAGCTGAGACGACCGCTGAAAGGCTGAAGACATGCACGTTCTGATCTGCGGCGCCGGGCGCGTGGGGCAGGGCATTGCCCGCAAGCTGGCCCGTGAAAAGCACGAAATCACGATCATCGACGAGAACGCCGAGCTGGTGGACCAGGTTTCGATTGATCTCGATGTGCGTGGCATTGTTGGCCATGCGGCCCATCCGGACGTGCTCAAACGTGCGCGTGCGGAAGATTGCGAAATGATTATCGCGGTCACGCATTTTGATGAAATCAACATGGTGATCTGCCAGATCGCCCACACACTGTTCTCGGTGCCGTTCAAGATCGCCCGGGTGCGCGACCGCTCCTATCTCGATCTTGCCTGGAAGAACATCTTCTCGCGCGACGGCCTGCCCATCGACATGGTGATCTCGCCGGAGGCGGAAGTGGGCGATGCAATCCTGCAGCGCTTCCGCACGCCGGGCACTATCATGAGCGCGAGCTTTGCCGGCGGGCGGCTGAAACTTCTGGGTTTCGAACTTGCCGAACAGAACCCGCTCATCGACATGCCCATCGACCAGATGCGCGGCGTGTTCCCGAACCTTTCGGCGCGGGTGATCGGCATCGGCCGCGGAACGGACATCCGGGCGCCGCGCGGCCGCGATGTGCTTAAGCCGGGCGACCGTGCCTATGTCGCCGTGCTGGACGCACATGCCGAACGGCTGACCTCCATCTTCAACCGCGATCAGGGCCGGCTTGACCATGTCGTAATCGTCGGCGGCGGCAATGTCGGGCTTCACGTTGCGAAGATCCTCGAACGTGAAAGCCATATCCGTGTACGGATGATCGAGCGCAACGTTGCGCAGGCGAACAAGGCCGTGGCGCAGGTCAAGCGCTCGATTGTCATCCAGGGCGATGGCCTCAATCCCGATATCCTCGCCGAAGCTGGGGCAGACCGCGCCGATTTCGTCATCGCCATCACCGATGATGACAAGACCAACCTCCTGATCAGCAATCTTGCAAAGCGCGCCGGTGCCAAGCGCGCGCTCGCCCTGATCAACGCGCCGGAGCTTGCGAGCCTCGCCGATGACATGCGCGTCGATACCGTACTCGACCCGCGCGCGCTGACGGTATCGCAGGTGCTGCTGCGGATGCGCCGGGGGCGGATCCTCGGCCTGCAGACGCTGGAGGATGGCCGTGCGGAAGTCGCCGAAGGCGTAACGCTGGAATCCTCTTCTCTGATTGGCAAGCCGATTGACTATGACGACTTGCCCGAAGGCGTCGTCGCGGCCGCTCTCATTCGCGGCGAGACGGTGATCATGCCGGGTCCGGATGTGCTCGTGCGCCCGGAAGACCATCTTGTGATCTTCTACGAAACCGAGATGGTGCGCGCGGTCGAGAAATTCTTCCGGGTCAATCCGGACTATTTCTGAGCCATGAATTACGCGTCGGTCGCCCGGGTTCTCAGCCTCCTGATGCTGATCGTCGCGGCGGCTGCCGCGCTGGGCGCAGGTGCGGCCCTTGCGGCGGGCGAGACGGCGCAGCTGATTTCCTTCTCGGTCACGGCGCTCGGCATCGTCGTCGTGGCGGCCAGTGTGCTCCTGATCACGCCGAAGCCGAAGGTGCGCGCGCGACCCTCTGACGGGCTCGCGGTGGTGATCCTCTGGTGGCTGGTGATGCCGGTTGCGGCGGCGATGCCGTTTGTGTTCGGCGTGGCCAACAGTTCCGTAATCGCGGCGCTGCACGAAGCGGCGAGCTGCCTGACAACGACCGGCCATTCGGTGATCGAGATAGCCGGGGATGACTGGCCGGTGAGCCTGATCTACTGGCGCGGCGCGCTGCACCTGATGGGGGCCTATGGGGCCGTGGTCACGGCGGCGGGCATCTTCGCGGCCATCAATCTCGGCGGCCCGGGGGTACACCGTACTGTGCTGTTCACGCTCCCCGAGGGCAGTTTCTTCGAGGCGATGCCGCGTATCCTGTGGCCGGTGGCGCTGATGATGCTGGCGGGTCTGGCCGCTGTGTTCCTGGGCTTGCTGATCAGTGGCATGGCGCCGGCGCGCGCGCTGACCGATGCGGTCAGCGCCATCACCACGGGTCTGGTCGATCCGGCAACCGTGGAGCGGGGTCCGGGCAGCCGGCTTGCAAAATTTGTCCTCGGCTTCGGCCTGATCTTCGGGGCCCTCGGCCTTGCTGCCTGGCTGCCGATGCGGGCAGGGGCGTGGCGCACGCTGGTGCGTGATTCCGAAGCGGTGCTGTTCGTCTTCCTGATCCTGGTATTCACCGGCGTTGCCATGCTCGCCGGGTTGAACCTTGCGGACGGGACCGGCTGGGCGGTGTCCACGCTCTCGACCTCTGCCCTGCCGCTGGGCGACCCCGCCGTGACGCAGGCTATTCCGCTCACGGTCTATGTCCTGCCTTGCCTCGTGGGCGGATCGGCGCTGGCGGCGGCAGGCGGGATAAAGCTCGCCAGGGTGGTCGTGCTCAGCCGTCGGGCCTGGCAGGAATTCCAGCAGCTCGGCTATCGCCGCTCTGTCGTCAGCTTCCGCTTCCGCGACAGGGAACTGGACGAGCGCAGCGTGATCGGCGTCTGGGTGTATTTTGTCGCCTATGTGCTGGCGGTGTTCCTGTTTCTCGTAGGCTTCAGCTTTGCGGGTCTCGGATTTGACGACTCAGTGCGCTTGTCCATCGGTGCACTGACCTCTTCGGGCGGCCTGATGGCCCCGGTGGCCGCAAATGTGGGACCCAGCGCTGAAATTCTGCTGATCCTTGCTATGCTTTTGGGCAGACTGGAGATTTTGACGCTGCTGCCTGCGCTTTCGCCAAGCTTTTGGCGGGGCTGAGGCTTGCGCCGGGCGGTCAAACCCCTTAGCTCCTGCAACATAACAAAAACAACAGCAGGAACATAAGAACATGTCCGCCGACAAGAAACAGAACCTGCAGGACACCTTCCTCAACGCCGTTCGCAAATCCCGCACGCCCCTCACGGTCTTTCTCGTGAACGGGGTGAAGTTACAGGGTGTTGTCACCTGGTTTGACAATTTCTGTGTGCTGCTCCGGGGCGACGGCCGTCCGCCGCAACTCGTCTACAAGCACGCAATCTCCACGATTGCGCCGAGCGCCCCTGTCCAGCTCTTCGATGAGGAAATGGACGGAGACTGAGGCCGATTGACTGACAAACTGATAGACAGGCTGCCCGCGCCGGAACGCGCGGGCGTCGTGATTCCGTGGTTCACCCCCGCTGACCGTCCGTCCCCGGACCGGCTGCAGGAAACGTCTGGCCTGGTCGAGGCGCTGGGCTGTGAACTGGGTTTCGTCCGGCCGGACCATGTGCGCGAGGTCAATTCCTCCTTTCTGCTCTCTGGCGGCCTGGTTGACCGGATGGCCGCGGACCTGGACGCGAACGAGTGCACCATTGCCGTGATCGACGGCGCGCTCACCCCGGTGCAGCAGCGCAACCTCGAGAAGCGCCTCGGCCGAAAGGTCATCGACCGCACGGGCCTGATCCTCGAAATCTTCGGCCTCCGGGCGCGGACGAAAGAAGGCCGGCTGCAGGTCGAGCTGGCGCGGATTCTGTATGAACGCTCGCGCCTTGTTCGTACCTGGACCCACCTCGAACGCCAGCGCGGCGGATCAGGCTTCCTCTCCGGTCCGGGCGAAAGCCAGCTGGAGGCCGACCGGCGGATGTTGGATGACCGGATCGTCCGTCTACGGCGCGATCTCGATGAGGTGAAACGCACCCGCGCCGTGCAACGCGCCGGGCGCCGCCGCACCG
Source organism: Hyphomonas sp. (assembly GCF_046313975.1). Lineage (GTDB taxonomy): Bacteria > Pseudomonadota > Alphaproteobacteria > Caulobacterales > Hyphomonadaceae > Hyphomonas. The sequence goes on from NZ_JBKBXB010000012.1 coordinate 70,694, forward strand.
GCACGCCGGTCATCGCCCTCGTCGGCTATACCAACTCCGGCAAGTCGACCCTGTTCAACCGGCTGACCCATTCGGACGTGTTCGCCAGGGACATGCCCTTCGCGACGCTCGACCCGACGATCCGCAAGCTCGACCTGCCCTCGCTCGGCGAGGCGGCGCTGATCGATACGGTCGGCTTCATCTCGGACCTGCCGACCCACCTGATCGACAGTTTCCAGGCAACCCTCGAAGAGTCGCTGCAGGCAGACCTGCTGGTACATGTCCGCGACCGCGCGAGCGCCTCGGACATGGAACAGGCCGATGATGTGATGATCGTCCTCGAACGCCTCGAAAAGGAATCCGGCCTTAAACTGCCCCCGATGATCGAGGCCTGGAACAAGATCGACGCGCTGCCCGAAGCACGCGCCCTCGCGCTGCGCAATCTCGCTGCCACCGGAAGCGAGCCCCCGGCGGTCGCCGTCTCCGCGCTGACCGGGGAGGGGATGGACGCGCTGCTGGCGCTGATCGAGACATCCTTGCTCCGTGGACGGCAGGAATTCGGCATCGTCCTCGGCCCCGAGGCTGGCCGCGCCCGCGCCTGGCTGCACCGCAACGGCGACGTGACCGGCGACGAGATGGCGGAAGACGGCTCTGCGCGCCTGCGCGTGCGGCTGTCCGCCGAACGGCTCGGCCAGTTCCGGGCAGAGTTTCCGGACATCGAAGCGACACTGGTGGTTTGAGCGAGCTTCTGTTGACTTGATGCCTCGCCGCTGGCGCGGCGTCCCCCACCCTAAAACCTCCTCACAAGGGGGAGGGGACGTGTCGTTTTGTGGGGCCGAACGAGTTCTCCCTAAAGTGCAACCTGCCGCCTCCCCCTTGTGGGAAGGGCTGGGGTGGGGGCGATTCAGGGTGTGCGCTCCGCCTTCTTCACGCGTTGCCAGTAGGCTTCCTGTTCATCCAGGGACAACGCGGAAAAATCCACGCCTTCGGCCAGCGCTGCCGCCTCCATCGCCCGGAACCGCCGCTCGAACTTGGCGTTCGCCTTGCGCAGGGCTTGTTCCGGATCGATCTCAAGTCTCCGGGCGAGGTTGGCGGCCACGAACAGCAGGTCGCCCATTTCGTCTTCGATATCGGCGGCATCGCCGCTGGCAATCGCGGCCTTCAGTTCGGCGGTTTCCTCTTCGAGCTTGTCGAAGATCGGCGGCGTTTCTGTCCAGTCGAATCCTGTCCGTGCGGCGCGCTTCTGCAGTTTCTCGGCGCGCAGCAGCGCCGGCAGCGACAAAGCCACACCGTCCAGCGCGCTTGCCGCCGCATTCGCCTTCGCCTTGCCGGCGCGCTCCGCCGCCTTCATCGCTTCCCACGCCACTGTCTGTTCGTGTGCGGAGCGTTCGTCCTTCTCGCCGAAGACGTGCGGGTGGCGACGGATCATCTTGTCATTGATTGCGGCGACGACATCGGCGAGGGCGAAGCTGCCTTCCTCTTCGGCCATGCGGCTGTGGAACATCACCTGGAAGAGGAGATCGCCAAGCTCGTCGCGCAGGTCCGCCCGGTCGCCGCGCTCTATGGCGTCGGCCACCTCATAGGCTTCCTCGATCGTGTAAGGCGCAATCGTCGCAAAGTCCTGTTCCAAGTCCCACGGGCATCCGCCATCCGGGTCGCGCAGGCGCGCCATGATGCGCGCCAGCTCTTCGAAGGCGGCGGCCGCTTCTGCGGTCCGGTCTGTCAGCTTTGTCATCTGCGCTTTCCCTTGCACCAGCCCGCGTGTCTTGCCGCGCGCTGGGGCAGCGTGCAAGGCATGGGGGCTGAGCCTGCGCCGTGATTGACACCCCTGCCGGGGTGGGACACGGGAGGTAAGCTGTGCGTATGAGAATCGCCGGGCAGGGGCCTGGCAAGGTGAGGCAATGAACAACGATCTGGCGCTCATCGGGTGCGAATGGAGCGGGTCGCACATTCGCGCCTGGGCCTTTGACGAGGAGGGGGAGATCCTCTCCGCCTTCCATGCCCGGGAAGAATGCGGTGTTGCGCCCGGCCTGTGGGCAGGGCGGCTGGGCTTCCAGCTTACCGAATGGCTGGGGGCGGCGCCCGGCGTGCCGGTGATCACCTGCGGCGCGCCGGCGGCCCATCTGCCCTTCCTGACGACGCCTGTGCCGCTGAGCCACCTGTCCGGACATGTGACCGAGGCAGAAGGTATCCACCTCGTGCCGTGGATCGCGCAAGCCGCACCGGCCGACCTGACCTGCGGGGCGGAAACGCTGCTGTTCGGGCTCGGTGATGCCAATGGCGCCATCTGCATTGCTGGTCAGCATACGCGGCACTGCCGGGTCGAGCATGGACGTCTGAGCGGTTTTGCAACCGACATGACGGCGGAGCTGCGCGACCTGCTGCTCTCGCACGGCTCGCTGGCGCTGGATGCGGCGGCGGCGCAGGCCTTCGACATGGGCGTTTTCCGCGACTGGCTGGAGCGCGCGCTGGATGGCGGGCGGGCCACGCCGGTCTTTGCGGTCGAGGCCGCCATCCGGCAGGGCGCTCTGGCACCGCAGAACAAGGCTGCGGCGCTGGCTGGGCTGATGATCGGGGCGGACGTGGCCGCACATTATGATCCGGGCGACGAGGTGCTGCTGGTGGCCGATGGGCCGCTTCTGGAGGCCTACGGCCTCGCGCTCGACCTCCTAGGCGCGGATGTGGAGGAGACATCCGCCGTGGAGGCGCTGCAGGAAGGCCTGTTCGAACTGGCCGATCTTGCCGGACTGCTCGGCGAAGACTAAACGGCGAGCCCATGATCATCACGCCAGAATGCGTTGCCCCCACAGGATGCCTGACCGGCCAGTCGCCGGTGTGGAACGCTGCGGAGAACCGCCTGTGGTGGGTCGACCAGAAGCGCGCCAAGCTGCACCGCTACAACCCGCTGACCGGCAATACCCGTCGCTATGAGCTGCCCGTGCGGCCGAGCCGGATTGCGCTCTGGGGCGGGTTGATCCTGATGGCGGCGGACCGGGAGATCGGCGTATTCGATCCGGCGGTAGAACTCTACGAGCGCATCACCGGCATCGAGGGCGAACCGGCCACCAACCGCACCGGCGATGGCGGAATCGCCCCGGACGGCACTTTCTGGTTTGCGACCGAGGACGAGCAGGAGCGCGAGCCCTCCGGCGCCTATTACCGCTACAACCCGGACAAGACGATCAGCCCGTTGCGGCTACCTTCGGTGCTCTCGGCGCGGACCTTTGAATTTTCACCGGACGGGCGCACCTTCTACACCTGCGATGCGGCCGAATTTGAAGTGCTCGCCCATGACTATGACCCCGCGACCGGCGCGATCACCGGGCGTCGCACCTTTGCCTTCACGCATGAACTGGGCGGCATGCCCTATGGCGCTGCCGTGGACGCGGAAGGCGGCGTCTGGGTCTGCTTGCACGGCGCCTCGCGTGTGGTGCGCTTCACACAGCAAGGCGATGTCGACGAAGTGATCATCCTCGCCGCGCCGCTGCCGACCGGCTGCGCCTTCGGCGGCGAAGATCTGCGCACGCTGTTCATCACGACGGCGCGCAACGGCCTGAGCTTCCCCCAACTCGACGCGCGCCCGCTCTCCGGCAGCCTGTTCGCGATCAACGTCGATGTGCCGGGCCTGCCAGCGCGGCATTTTGGGGGGTAGGTCTACCCGTGCACCACCTGAGAATCCCTCTCCTAAGGGAGAAGGGGCATAGAGATTCAGGGCCGCGTATCCATTAGATTCCGCGCAATCACCATCCGGTGCACCTCACTCGGCCCGTCATAAATCCGCATGTTGC